>NZ_JBWKJG010000011.1:0-273240 GCF_056432325.1 Streptomyces sp. NPDC045287 | reverse complement strand
GCATGAAGAGCTGGAAGATCCTGCGCGACTGCCGACTCAGAGGCGACGGCGTCCACCACACCATGCTCGGCGTCGCCCGCCTGTACAACCTCACCTTCGCCGGATGACAGGTGAATGAGCAGGTCATCCGGCATGTCCAAGAGAATTTACGGGACACCGTCTAGCTGGTTCGGAAGCGTCGCCGGTGCGGCAGCGCTTGGTTTTACAGCCTTCACTGTGCGTCAACAGACCAAGCAGCTGAGGGCTCAGCAGGAGCTCAACGAGGAACAGCTCAAGAATCTGCGGCTGGAGCAGAAAACCCTCGCTGCTGAAGTTCATGACCGGCACACCGCCCAAGCACGAAGAGTGCGGTTCAGTCTTCAGGTAACACCAGGTCAGGACTTTCCTGATGGGCCGGAGAGCTGCTGGTATTCCACCGAAGTCACGAACCAGTCGGACGAAGCCGTCACCGATGTGACCGTTGACTACGGAGGCTTGGAAGAGTTGATGGCGGCTCGACTACAACCTGATCACATCCTCATGGATCAGCCATGTGTCGTGGGTCCAGGGCATGTGGTCGCCTTCCCTTCCCAGCCGACTCACATCGACCGCTTGGAGGAAATCTCACCAACGTGCAAGTTCAGGGACGCCACCGGCACCAAGTGGATCTTGGATGCCGATCATCGGTTGACCGAAGATACGAGCACAGGCCCCTGATACTGCTCGGAGCGCTGGCAGACGTAGTGGCACGCGTGTGGCACGGCGCCTGGAACGACCAAGGGCCAGCCCGGGAGGAAACCCTCCTGAGCTGGCCCTTCTGTCTGTGCCCCCGGCAGGATTCGAACCTGCGACACCCGCTTTAGGAGAGCGGTGCTCTATCCCCTGAGCTACGGAGGCGGGGTGGTCCCAGACAGGGTAGCGGATCGGGGGCGGGGGTGGCGGTGAGGGGCTACCGGGGGCCGCGGAAGATGCCGGACGGGTCGTACGCGGACCTCAGGGCGGTCAGGCGACGCAGGGTCTCCGGGGTGTGCCGGCCGGTGGGGAGGTCGGTGGGCCGCCGTTCGCCGTAGACGAAGTTCAGGGACCTGCCCAGGGTCCACGGGGCGACCGCCTCGTCGAGGCGGGCGTGGGCGGCGCGGACCGCTCGCAGGCCGGGGCCCTCCGGGGAGGACAGGACGCGCAGGATGTAGCGGGCGTCGCGGAAGGAGAGCGCGTTCGGGACCTCGGGGGGACGCGACAGGGCGCCGCCGAGGTGGCGCAGGTCGACGACGCACCGGACGGGGGCGTCCCGCCCGGCCAGTTCCCGGACCGCCGTCAGGATTCGCGGGTCCAGTTCGCTCAGCAGGACGCCGTCGCCGTCGTACGCGTGGGGGAAGTCCGGCTCCCGGTAGATCGAGCCCGAGGCGCTGTACGGCAGTTCGCCCAGGTGTTCCAGGAGTGAGGGCGCCAGGTTCCGCCACGGGCGCACGAGGTCCGGGCCCGCCGCCAGGTCCGTCGTGGCGAAGCGGACGTGCACCACGTGCCTGCCGCGCAGCGGCTCCGGGAGGGCCGGGAGCGGCGGGTAGTCGACCATGCCGAGGGACGAGGTCATCGTGTCCGGTACCTCCGCCGTCCACGCGCGGAAGAAGTCGAGCACCGCCTCGGCGTGCTCGTAGGCGAAGAAGATCCCGCCGCCGTAGACGCGCTCGACCGGCTGGAGGGCGATTTCCAGGGCGGTCACCACCCCGAAGCCGTCCCGGCCGCCGCGCAGCGCCCAGAACAGGTCGGGGTCGCTTCCGGCCGTCACGTGGCGCGGTTCGCCGTCCGCGGTGACGACGTCCACCGCCCGTACGTGGTCGGCGGCGTACCCGAACTCGCGGGCCAGTAGGCCCAGCCCGCCCGCCAGTGCGTAGCCGACGACGCCCACGTGCCCCGCCGATCCGCTGGGCGGGGCGAGGCCGTACGGTTCGGCCGCCGCGACCACCTGCTCCCAGCGCACGCCCGCCTCCACCCGCGCCGACCGGGACACGGGGTCCACCGCCACGCCCCGCATCCGCCGCGTCGACACGAGCAGGCCGCCCTCGTTCCGTACGGTCACGCCGTGGCCGGTGGAGTGGACGGCGACCGCCAGGCCGCGCGCCGCGGCGAAGCGCACCGCCGCCCGCACGTCCGCGGCCGTCTCCGCGCCGACGATCACCGACGGGGCGTGGCGGTACCCGGTCTGGAAACCGCTCAGTTCCTCCTCGTAGCCCTCCTGGCCCGGGAGAAGGACGGGGCCCGCCACCTCGTCCGTCAGCTGGCGGAGCCGGCCGTGCGCGTCGTGGTCGATCGTCATCGTGGAGTCCTCGCGGTCTTCGCGGTCTTCGTGGTCCGCGGCCCTCGTGGTGCTTGCGGGGCGGTCGTCGCTTGCGCGTCCCATCCTGGGCGCGGGCGGGGCCGGAGGTCCAAGACCTGAGGGTGATGGCTGCGAGAAGCGGCGGTTATCCGTCGCCCGTTCCCGCTGTGGTTCCCGCTGCCGGCAGCGCGGTCCTGGCGTGCGCGACGAACGCACGGGCCGCCGGGCCGGCCGGGCCGTCCGACCGCCACGCGAGCGCCATGCGGCCGCGGAACCGCGGGGAGGTGACCGTGACGGCGTGGAGCTCCCCGGCGAGGGCGGCGGCGAGTGACGCGGGCACGACGGCCGGGCCGAGGCCGCGGGCCGCGAGTCGGGCGAGCACGTGCGGGTCGCTCGCCTCGAACGCGACGCGCGGCGCGAACCCGGCGTCGGCGCACGCCTGGTCGAGGCACGCCCGCATGCCCGTGCCGCGCGGCAGGCTGACCAGTGGCCGCTCGCGCAGCGCCTCGACGGGCACGGCGGTGCGGCCGGCCAGCGGGTCACCGGGGCGGACGACGACCAGCGACTCGTCGGTGATGACGTGGAGGCCGACGTCCGGCGGGGTCACGGTCGTCAGGGCGACGACCGCCGCGTCGAGTACGCCGCGGTGGAGGTCCTCCAGGAGCCGGTCGGTGTTGTCCTCGGCCAGGGTGATCTCCACGGCCGGGTGGTCCTCGTGGAAGGACGCGAGCAGTTCGGGCAGGTCGACCGACGAGCAGGAGCGGACCATCCCCACGGACACCCGGCCGCGCAGCAGCCCGGTGAACTCGTCCACGGCCAGCCGCATCCCGGTGACCCCGGCGAGCGCCCTGCGCGCGTGGGCCAGGACCTCGGCGCCCACCTCGGTGAGGCGCACGGTACGCCCCGACCGGTCCAGCAGTTGCTCCCCGAGCTCCTGCTCCAGGCGCCGGATCTGCGCGCTCACACCGGGCTGCGCCACGTACAGCCGCGCGGCGGCCCTGGTGAAGCTCCCCTCCTCGGCCACGGCGACGAAGTACTCCAACTGGCGCAGCTCCATGGCCGTCGAGGCTAGCAACGCCGCCGGTCGCGCCGGGCCGCCCCCGGCCCTGTGTCCCCGGCCCCGGTCTCGTACGCCTTCCGTACCCGCACGGCCTCCCGCGCGGTCCTCCGGAGGCCGCACCGGCCCCGGACACTCGTGCCGCCTCCTGGTGCCCGAGCCGCCTCCCTGGACCCGCACTACCTTCCCGGCGCCCCCGCCGTCTCCCGTGCCCGGTCGTCTCAGCGGCAGGCCACCCGCGCCCGCACCGCCTCCCGTGCCCGCACCGTCTCAGTGGCGGGTCACCCGTACCCGGTACGCGCCGTTCCGTTCCCGGGACAGGATCGTCACCCGCACCCCGGCCGCCTCGTCGTGGAACGTCTCGCCGGGGCCGTACGGCGCGTCGGACAGTTCGGCGTGCACGTTCGGGCGGCGGGTGCAGCCGCCGCTGTCGCGGTCGCCGTCCTCGATGGTCACGGGGCCCTGGCCCGTGTCCACGTCGGCCCGCACCCGGTAGATCAGCACGCCCGGATCGCACACCGCCTCGTCGTTGCCCTCGCGGGTGCGGACCTCCAGCACGTACCCGGCCAGCTCGCCCAACGGGACGACCGCCAGCTTCACGCCGCGCCCCGCCCGGGCCAGCGGCGTCAGCGTGTACTCGCGGGTGCCGCGCTTCGACGCGCAGCGCACCTGGTGGCCGTCGAGCCAGCCCAGCTTCCACTTGTGCCAGCCCAGCAGGTCGTTGTTGGCGCCCCAGTCCTCGGACATGATGTCCCAGTGGCCGACCGCCGCCCCGCCCTCGGCGGTGTACAGGTCGGGCAGGCCGAAGACGTGGCCGTTCTCGTGCGGCAGCACGCGGTAGCCGGTCTCGTGGAAGGAGCCGGAGCCGTCGTCCTGGCGGCTGTACACGAACGACGTGTTGGCCAGCGTCACCCCGTCCGCGCTGGGCGCCTCGCCGTTCCCGGAGAACGTGACGGACAGGACCGTGTCCAGGGCCGACGGGCCCGCGTTCGGCGTGACCAGGATGTTGACCAGGTCGTACGTGCTGAAGTCGACGTGTTCGTCGGCCGCCTCGACGATGTGCTCGACCAGTTTCCGGTACCCCGGCTCGTACGGCGCGCCGCGGTCGATGCCGTACGCGGGGAACGGCAGCGGCATCCGCAGCCAGGTCGGCACGGGCGCGTACGGGACGTACCGCAGCCGCCCGTACGAGCTGACGCGGAACCAGTCGGTGGTCTGCGGGAAGAACTCCGCGAACCGGTGCATCGCCGGGCCCTCGCCGGGCGCGTCCGGGAAGTCGATCATCAGGTTGAGGGCGCGGACCACACCGGTGGAGCGGGCGTAACCGGGCGGGGTGGGGATGCCCTCGGACATCTGCACGCCGGTCTCCGCCCGTATGCGGCACGCGGCGAGGTTCCCGGCGTCGGCGGCCTCCGCGAGCGCCCGCGCGTCCGGGTCGGAGGCACCCGCCCCCGTGGTGCCGGGGGCGGGGGAGTGGAGCGTGGAGCTCGCCGTGGCGAGGGCGGCCACGGCGAGGGCCGTGACGGTTCCGATCGCGGCCGTCCTGCGTATTCGCCTTCTCCGGCTGGTCGGCTGCTGCATGCCCACAGCCTCTTCCGGGTGGTGCGGGGGCGCTCGCCGGGTGGCCCGATCGTGGGAACGCGCCGGGAGGGTGACGCAGGTCACGTGGGGGTGGGAAATAAGCGGGGACGATCTCCCCGTTTGCAAGGGTGCCGCCGGTAAGCGGGGAGGGTTTCCCCGGTTGACGGCGGCTCCATTCGAACGGAGTGAGGAGCGCAGCCGTGACCGCCACGACCACCGCGGGTACCGCCGTCCGGGCGACGTGCGCGGCGCCCGGTGCGCCCGACGGGTCCGCGGCGGCCACCGGGTGCGGTGCCGGCGCGCGCCGCGCCGCCCGGCCCCGGGCGGACGCGCTGCGCAACCGGGAGCGGATCGTCGCGGCCGCGCGGGAGACGTTCGTCGAGTCCGGGGCGGAGGCCGCGCTCGACGAGATCGCCCGCCGCGCCGGCGTCGGCAACGCCACGCTGTACCGGCACTTCCCGGACCGCGCTGCCCTCGTCCACGAGGTCGTCGTCTGCGTCATGGCCCGCGTCACGGAGAGCGCCGAGCGGGCCGCCGCCGAGGAGGCCGACCCGTTCGCCGGGGTACGGCGCTTCGCGCACGAGGCGGCCGACGAGCGGATCGGCGCCCTGTGCCCGATGCTCTCCGGCACCTTCGACCCCGACGAGCCCGGCATCGCCGCCGCGCGCGACCGGATGGAGGGCGCCGTGCAGGGGCTGTTCGAGCGGGCCCAGGCGGCGGGGCGACTGCGTCCCGACGTCGCCGTGGGGGACCTGCTGGTCGCCCTGTCGCAGCTCACCCGGCCGCTGCCGGGCACCGCGTGTCCGGTCAACGACCAGTTCGTCCACCGTCATCTCCAGCTCCTGCTCGACGGCTTGGAGGCCCCCGGCCGCTCCGAGCTGCCCGGCGCCCCGGCGACCCTGGAGGGCCTCCGGCAGCAGAGCCGCCCCTGACCCCCACCGGCCGCCGCCCCGACGCGGGACCCTGACGCGAGGCCCCGGCGCGCGACCCCCGGCACCACCGGGTCCGGGGCCGCGCCCCCGCTCCGGTGCCGGCCGCCGCCGGCCCCCCAACCCACCGACCGCCTACCGCCTGCCGTCCGCTGTTTGCCGTCCGCCGTACGGCATCCCTTTGCCTTCCTGACCTCCACTTTTCGTGCCCTCGTACTTTTCTGACGACCTATTAGGTGGCTACGCCCATGTCGAAAACGCCCGAAGCAGCCGGAGTGCTGCCCGATCCGAACCGCTGGAAAGCGCTCGTCTTCATCGCCCTGGCCCAGCTCATGGTGGTCCTCGACGCGACCATCGTGAACATCGCGCTGCCCTCCGCCCAGCAGGACCTGGGCATCTCGGACGGCAACCGCCAGTGGGTCATCACCGCGTACGCCCTCGCCTTCGGCGGGCTGCTGCTGTTCGGCGGGCGGATAGCCGACCTGTGGGGCCGCAAGCGGACGTTCACCGTCGGCCTGCTCGGCTTCGCCGCCGCGTCCGCGCTGGGCGGGGCCGCGACCGGTGAGGCGATGCTGCTCGGCTCCCGTGCCCTGCAGGGCGTGTTCGGCGCGCTCCTGGCGCCCGCCGCGCTCTCCCTGCTCGCCGTGACGTTCACCGAGGGCCGCGAGCGCGCCAAGGCGTTCGGCATCTACGGCGCCATCGCGGGCGGCGGCGGCGCGGTCGGCCTGATCCTGGGCGGCCTCCTCACCGAGTACCTGGACTGGCGCTGGACGTTCTACGTCAACATCCCGTTCGCGATCGTCGCCGCGGCCGGCGCGTACTTCGTGATCCGCGAGCCCGCCGGCGGCCGGAACCGCTCGCCGCTCGACCTCCCCGGCGTCGTCCTGTCCACGCTGGGCCTGGTCGCGCTCGTGTACGGCTTCACGCGCGCGGAGTCGGAGGGCTGGACCGAGGCCGGGACGCTGGGGGTCTTCGTCGCCTCCGCGGTGCTGCTGGCCTCGTTCGTCGCCGTCGAGTCGCGGGTGAAGCACCCGCTGCTGCCGCTGCGCGTGATGACCGAGCGCAACCGCGGCGGCGTCTACCTCTCCCTGGGACTCGCGGTCATCGCGATGTTCGGCCTGTTCCTCTTCCTCACCTACTACCTCCAGGTGGTGAAGGGCTACTCGCCGCTGAAGACCGGCTTCGCGTTCCTGCCGATGGTCGTCGGCATGATCACCGGTTCCACCCAGATCGGCACGCGGCTGATGACCCGCGTCCCGCCGCGGCTGCTGATGGGCCCCGGCTTCCTGACGGCCGCCGTCGGCATGCTGCTGCTGACCCGGCTGGAGATCGACACCTCGTACGCGGGCCTGATCCTGCCCGCGCAGCTCCTGCTCGGCCTGGGCATGGGCACGGCGTTCATGCCGGCGATGTCCCTGTCGACGCACGGCGTCCAGCCGCGTGACGCGGGGGTGGCCTCCGCGATGGTGAACACCTCGCAGCAGGTCGGCGGCGCCATCGGCACGGCCCTGCTCAACACGATCGCCGCCTCCGCGACCACCGCGTACCTCACCGCCCACGCGGCGTCGGCCACCTCGCCGCAGGCGCAGCGGCTGGTGCGGCTGGAGGCCATGGTGGAGGGCTACACGTCGGCCATCTGGTGGGCGGTCGGCATCCTCGTCGTCGCCGCCTCGATCGCGCTGACGCTGGTCAACACCGGCCGGCCGGACCTCGCCCCGCGCGGCGCGGCGAAGGACGGCGCGCCCGGCGACGAGGTCCAGGTGCCGGTCCTGGCCCACTGAGCCCGAACCGCCCCCCGGCGGCCCCTGCCCTGGTCCCGCGCCCTCAGCGGAGCCAGGGCAGGTCCGCGTTCGGGTCCGACGGCTCCAGCGCCTCGGCCACCACGCGCATGATCGCGCCGAGCTGGTCGACCTGCTCGGGCGTGAGCCGGTCGAACATCGCCTGCCGCACGGCCTCGACGTGGCCGGGCGCGCTGCGGCGCAGCACCTCGAAGCCCTCGTCCGTCAGGTACGCGTTCTGGCCGCGCTTGTCGGAGGGGCAGTCCTCGCGGCGCACCCAGCCGTTCTTCTCCAGGCGTGCCACGGCGTGGGAGAGCCGGGAGCGGGTGATCTTCGCGCCCTTCGCCAGCTCCGTCATCCGCATCCGGCGGCGGGGCGCCTGGGAGAGCTGGACGAGCAGCCCGTAGTAGACGTGCGGCATCCCGGCGTCGCGCTGGAGCTGCCGGTCGAGGTGGTCCTCCAGGAGCGTGGTGGCGTGGACGTACGACCGCCAGACGCGCTGCTCGCGGTCGGACAGCCAGCGCGGCTCCGCCTGGGCGCCCGGCGCCGTCCCGGACGCGCCATCCTCATTGATGGATGCGGTGTTCATGCATCCACTCTACTTCTCGTTGAAGTTTCAAGTAGAGGGCGCTACCGTGGGGTCATACGAGCTTGAAACTTCAAGCAACTGGCTCTCGCGATGCGAAGGGGACCCGCCATGACCGACACCGCCGCGCGGATGCCCGCCCTCTACCTCTCCCACGGCGCCCCGCCGCTCGCCGACGACCCCGTCTGGCCCGGCCAGCTCGCCGCGTGGGCCGCCGTCCTGCCCCGGCCGACCGCGATCCTCGTCGTCTCCGCCCACTGGGAGGAGGCCCCGCTCGCCCTCGGCGCCACCGGGACCCTGCCGCTCGTGTACGACTTCTGGGGCTTCCCCGAGCACTACTACCGCGTCCGGTACCCGGCCCCCGGCGCACCGGCGCTCGCCGAGTCGGTCCGCAAGCTGCTGCGCGCCCCCGGTACGCCCGTGCAGGACATCCCCGACCGGGGCCTCGACCACGGCGCGTACGTGCCGCTCGTCGAGATGTTCCCGAACGCCGACGTCCCCGTCCTCCAGGTGTCCCTCCCGACCCTCGACCCGGCCCGGCTGATGGAGCTGGGCCGCAGGCTGGCACCGCTGCGCGACGAGGGCGTGCTCATCGTCGGCAGCGGCTTCTTCACCCACAACCTCGCCGCGCTGCGGCAGGGCGGCGTCCCCGCCTGGTCGGCCGAGTTCGACGACTGGGGCCGCCGCGCCCTGGCCGAGCGGGACGTGGACGCCCTGCTGGACTTCGCGCACGCGTCCCCGGCCGGGCGGCTCGCCCACCCGCGCACGGAGCACTTCGCGCCGCTGTTCGTGACCCTCGGCGCCGCGGACGCGGCGGGCGACCTGGACACGGGCCGCAGCGTGATCGACGGGTTCTGGATGGGACTGGCCAAGCGGTCCGTGCAGTTCGGCTGAGGTCCGGTCGGTCGGGGCTCGGTTGGTTGAGGTCCGGTCGGTCGGGGCTCGGTCTGCTGAGGTTTGGTTGGTTGGGGTCCGGTTGGTTGGGGTTCGGTCGGTCAGAGCCCGGTCGGTTGGGCTCAGTCGGGCAGGGCCCGGTCGGTTGGGCTCAGTCGAACTCCGGGGCGATCAGCTCGACCGACCGCAGGGCGGCGGCCAGGGCGGCCGGGCCGCCCACGTCGAGCGCGGTGTCGGCGAACTTGATGGTGTGGTCGCCGCCGTGGAGGGCGGCCCGCTCGAAGACCTCCTCCGCCGTCGGGACGGCCGCCGTCCCCCGTGGCGCGGGCGCCGCCGGCGCGTACGCGGCCGTGACCGCCGCGCTCGCCGCCCACGCCGCGCCGACGCTGGGCGCCCACAGCTCCCGGGGCAGGGCCGGCAGGGCGCGCAGCACGGCGTTGGGCGCGGTCGCGGCGTGGACCAGCATGACCGGCTCGCCGTGCGCGTGCGTGGCGTACCGGTGGGTGGCGGCGGCGACGAGCTCGGTGAGGCGCTCGCGCGCGGTGTCCGGGTCGCCGGGCGCGGTGCCCCACTGCGGCAGGGCGGTGAGCTGCGCCAGCCGGTGCCGGATGCCCCCGGCCTGGTCCGGAACGGCCGGTACGGCGTCCAGGGCGGCGGCCGCGGTGGGCGCCGGGGCCAGGGCGGTGAGCGGCGGCAGGGGCTGGTGGCGGGCGGCCCAGTAGCCGAGGGCGTGCGCGAGTTCGGTGACGCGCGGGGCGGTCTCCTCGGTGGTGAGCAGGGTCCGTACGGCGTGGCCGACGCGGATCACCGGGTGCGTGGCCCCGCCCGCGATGCCGGGCAGCAGGCGCGGCCACCACTCGGCGAGGACCTCGCGCCACGGCCGCTCGGCGGTCTCCCGCTCGAAGTGCCCGGCCCAGTCCGCGATCCTGGCCGGGTCGCCCAGCGCCTCGCGCCAGTTCTCCCGCGTCACGCGCGCGGAGGGGGCCGGCATGTCCTCCAGCCGGGTCCGGTACGCGTCGAGCCAGCGGTGCACGCGCGGCGCCTGGCCGCGCCGTACGAGCGCCTCGACCGCCATCGGCGCGTGGTTGCTGAGCCATCCCTGCCGCTCGGGGCCGGAGGCGTGCAGCCGCTCCAGCGCCTCGTCGAGGACGCCGGTGGTGTCGGGGGCGCCGGGCGTGCCGGCCGTGCCGGTGGTACCGGCGGAGTCGGGGAGCGGGGTCTTCCTGCTGGTGGTGTCCTCCATGCCCGGACCCTAGGCGGGCGCCGTCCCCCGGCGGAACGGGCGATGGGCCTAGTCCCGGGGCCCGAGCGGCCTCCCCCGCGGTCCTGGTCCCGTACGAGACGATCCGGGTACGAGGCGATCTGGATACGAGGCGATCCCGGCCGGAAGGTTCCGGGCACCCGTGTCGTTGTTCCGGGCAACCGGGACGCGGCGACCGCCGTCTTCCCGGTCGGAGGGCGACGGTTCCCGGCCAAGGGCGCTGGCCGGCCAGGGGTGGCCGGGGCGAGGCCGTCCGGGGAGGGCGCTGTACCACATGTGACGGCCGTCTCACGCGCGGGGTCCGTACGGCTCCGCGCGAGTCGGCGGACCGGCCTCCGTCCCCGCTCCGACCTGCGCTTCTGCCCGGTCGACCGCCGGGTGTCCCGCCTCCCGGGCGGCACAGGGTACTGCATGATCGGCGAAATCGATGGGCGGCATGGGAATTCTGTCCCGATTCCAGTCGTTGTTTCCGTCGGATGCAGGGCACCCGGAAGGGTGTCGCGACCTACTCAGTAAGGGAGCTCGCATGGCAACCCGTGCCGTCGCCCGTCCGGAGACCGCCACCACCGGGACCGATCGGGCCAACAGCGTTCGCGCCGTGGGCGGGGAGATCGCCGACCGCGACCTGGTCGGCATGTACCTCGACGAGATCGCGCGCACGCCGCTGCTCGACGCCGCCAAGGAGGTCGAGCTGTCCCAGATCATCGAAGCGGGCGTGTACGCCCAGCAGATCCTGGACGGCGAGGTGGAGACCGAGGCCGGTGGCGCGACCCGGGAGGAGCTGGAGCGCCTGGTCGCCGAGGGCGAGCGCGCGAAGGACGTCTTCATCCGCTCCAACCTGCGTCTGGTGGTCGCCGTGGCCCGGCGCTACCCGCGCAGCGGGCTGCCCCTGCTGGACCTGATCCAGGAGGGCAACGCCGGCCTGGTGCGCGCCGTGGAGAAGTTCGACTACACGAAGGGCTTCAAGTTCTCGACGTACGCGACGTGGTGGATCCGCCAGGCCATCACGCGGTCCATCGCGGACCAGTCGCGCACGATCCGGCTCCCCGTCCACCTCGTGGAGGAGCTGGGCCGCATCCGCCGCGTGCAGCGCGAGTTCAACCGCGAGCACGGCCGTGAGCCGGAGCCCACCGAGATCGCCGCGGAGCTCGACTCCACCCCGGAGCGGATCTCCGACGTGCTCGACTGGGCCCGCGACCCGGTGTCGCTGAACATGCCGGTGGACGACGCCGGGGAGACCCAGTTCGGCGACCTGCTGGAGGACACGTCGGCGGTGTCGCCGGAGCAGTCGGTGCTCACGCTGCTGCGCAGCGAGGAGCTGGAGGACCTGATCGGCCGCCTCGACCACCGCACGGCGTCCATCATCCGCATGCGGTACGGCATCGAGGACGGCCGTGAGCGGACGCTCACGGAGGTCGGCAAGGAACACGGCCTGACCCGCGAGCGCATTCGTCAGATCGAGAAGCACGCCCTGCTGGAGCTGAAGCGCATGGCCCGCGACACGGGCTTCGACGCGGCGGCGTGACCCTGTGCCCCGATGACCCGGTGGTCCACGACCCGGTGACCCGGTGATCCCCCAGACCCGCCGTCCCGCCCGGATCCCCCCAGGGACGGGACGGCGGCCGGACCCGCAGCCCCCCGCCTCCCCCCCCGGCGAGGGGCTGCGGTCTGTCCGGCGCCCCGGCGTCCCGCTGTTCCCTGGTGTCTCACCGTCCCCCGGCGTCCCGAGCTCGGTGCCCTGCGCCACCCGGCCCCGGTGCCCCGCTCCCTGGCTCCACGGCGTCTGGCGTCCCGCCCCCGGTGCCCCGCTTCCCCGCCCCTGCCCGCTCAGCCGTGCCCCGCCCCGGCGCCCCGCTCCACGGCGTCTGGCGTCCCGCCCCCGGTGCCCCGCTCCCCGCCCCTGCCCGGCCCCGCCCGCTCAGCCGTGCCCCGCGGCCCCGCCGCCCACCGCGCGCTCCAGTCGGGAGGCCAGCGACGCGACGTACGCGGCGAGTTCCGGCGGGCCGTGCACGGTGAAGTCGGCGTCCACCAGGGCCAGCCGGACCGCCAGCCACTCCACCGAGTCCGTCGCCCGCGCCCGGACGCGGCAGGTGTCCCCGCCCGTGGCCTCGGGGGCCAGGTACGCGGGGAGGCGCGCCGCCACGAACGACGCGGGCGCCGCGAACGACACGTCCACATCCGGGCTCTCCGGACTCTCCCGGTCCTCCCGGCCCCGCCGCAGCGAACGCCCCACCAGCGCCGCCGCGTCCCCGCCCGGCACCTCCCGGGGCGTGAACCGCGCGCCCGTCGCGAACGGCTCGTCCACCCGGTCCACCCGGAACGTCCGCCAGTCCTCCCGCCCCAGGTCGTACGCGACCAGGTACCAGCGGTGCCCCGTCGACACCAGCCGGTACGGCTCCACCTGCCGCCGCGACTCCGTCCCGTCGCCCGCCCGGTACCCGAACCGCACCCGCTCCCGCCCCGTGACCGCCGCCGCCAGCGCGGTCAGCGTCCGCGACGAGACGGTCGCCCCGTCCCCCCGGGCCAGCGGGATCGTCGCGCTCTGCAACGTCGACACCCGGTGCCGCAGCCGCGACGGCAGGACCTGCTCCAGCTTCGCCAGCGCCCGTACGGACGCCTCCTCCACGCCCTCGACGGCGTGGCCCGCCCCCGCCCGCAGGCCGACGGCGATCGCCACGGCCTCCTCGTCCTCCAGCACCAGCGGCGGCATCGCCTTCCCCGCGACCAGCCGGTACCCGCCGACCGCGCCCCTCGTCGCCTCCACCGGATAACCGAGGCCGCGCAGCCGGTCGACGTCCCGGCGGATCGTCCGGGGACTCACGCCGAGCCGCGCGGCCAGCTCGCTGCCCGGCCACTCGCGCGGCGTCTGCAACAGGGAGAGCAGGGTCAGGAGGCGTCCCGGGGTGTCCGTCATGGCGCCCAGCATGCCCGTGATCTAGGACGTGTTCCGACCTGTACGGCCCCTACGTTCTCCGCCATGACCTCGCAGAACCCGACCCCCAGCCCCGCCGGGGCGGCGCCCGCGGCGGACCGCCGCCGCTGGATCGCCCTCGCCGTCGTCATGACCGCGGCCTTCATGGACCTGGTCGACGTCACGATCGTCCACATCGCCCTCCCGTCGATCCAACGGGACCTCGGCGCAGACTTCGGCGCCGTCCAGTGGATCACCGCCGGGTACGCGCTCGCCTTCGCCGCCGGCCTGATCACCGGCGGCCGGCTCGGCGACATCCACGGCCGCAGGCGCCTGTTCCTCGTCGGCGTCGCCGGCTTCACCCTCGCGTCGGCGCTCTGCGGCTTCGCCACCGGCCCCGAGATGCTGGTCGCCTCCCGCATCCTCCAGGGCGGGACGGCGGCGCTGATGGTCCCGCAGGTCCTGTCGATCGTGCACGCCACGTTCCCCGCGCACGAGCGCGGCAAGGTCTTCGGCCTGTTCGGCGCGATCGTCGGGCTCGGTTCCGTGTCCGGGCCGCTGCTGGGCGCGCTGCTCACGCAGGGGGACCTGTTCGGCCTGGGCTGGCGGCCGATCTTCCTGATCAACCTGCCCGTCGGCATCGCCGCGCTGCTCCTCGGCCGTGCGTTCATCGCCGAGTCGAAGACCCCGAAGGCGCTGCGGCTCGACCTGCCGGGCGTCGTCGTCGCGATCGCCGCGATGCTGCTGCTGATGTACCCGCTGACGCGCGGCGCCGAGCTGGACTGGCCGGTCTGGTGCTTCGCCATGATGGCCGGCAGCGTCCCGGTGGCGGTGGCCTTCGTCGCGTACGAGAGGCGCAGGGGGCGGCGGGACGGCTCGCCGCTGGTCGAACTGTCGCTGTTCCGGGTCAAGAGCTTCGCGGCGGGGGTCGCCGTGCAACTGGCCTTCGGGATCGGGCTGGGCGTCTTCTTCCTGACCTGGACGCTGTACATGCAGGTCGGGTTGGGCTGGGGCGCGCTGCGGGCCGGTCTGACCGGGGTGCCGTTCTCGGTGGCGGTGTCGGTCGCGGCGGGCGTGTCGGTGCAGAAGCTGGTGCCGAGGTTCGGCCGGAAGGTGCTCCAGGCGGGCGCGCTGACGATGATCGCGGGCGTCGGGCTGTACCGGTGGGAGGCGGACCGGTACGGCATGGGGATCGAGCCGTGGCAGATGGCGGTGCCGCTGGTGGTGCTCGGCGTGGGCATGGGCCTGGTCGTGGCGCCGCTGACGGACGCGGTGCTGTCGGACGTGCCGCGCGAGCACGCCGGGTCGGCGTCCGGGATCGTCAACTCCGTGATGCAGTTGGGCAACGCGCTGGGCCTCGGGCTCGTGTCGGTCGTGTTCGTACCGGGCGGGCCGGGCCCGGCGGTGGCCGGCGCCTTCACCGGGGCGCTCGGGTGGGTCGCGGCGGTGCTGGGCGTGGTGTTCCTGGTGATGTTCGCCCTGCCGGCCCGGCCCCGGCAGCACCTGGAGGGCGGCGGGGACGGGGCGGCGCCGGACGGCGGGGGCCCTGCGGGGGCCGCACGGGGAGCGGAGTCGGTGCCGGTGGCGGCGGGACGCTGAGCCCGTACGCCCGTACGCCCGTACGCCCGTATGCCCGTGCGTCTGTACGTCTGTACGTCTGTACGTCTGTGCGCCCCTACCTCTGTACGTCTGTGCTTCTGGGCGTCCGTGCGCCAGTACGTCCGTGCTTCCGTCCGCACGCCCTCCGCGCGGACGGACGGGGCCCGGCCGGGACGCACCCCGGCCGGGCCCCGGCACGCCTCCGGCACGCACGCGCCCTCCCCATGCCCGAATGTGCCCGATTTCCTGCCCGAGTCTGTTTACTTCCCGGACTTCCTTCCATACTGTGCTGTAAGAACCACAGGTTCGGTCAGGAACGGATGTGAACGGACATGTACGCACCGGAGCGCCAGCAGGCGATCCTCCGCCTCGCCCGCGAGGACGGTCGCGTCGACGTGCTCTCCCTCGCGGACGCGTTCCAGGTCACCGCCGAGACCATCCGGCGCGACCTGAAGGCCCTCGACCGGGCCGGTCTCGTACGCCGCGTGCACGGTGGCGCCATCCCGGCGGGCCGCCTCGACTTCGAGCCCGACCTCGCGGAGCGCGAGTCGACCGCCGCCGACGAGAAGGACCGCATCGCGCGGGCCGCCCTCGCGGAGCTGCCCCAGGAGGGCAGCGTCATCCTCGACGCCGGTTCCACGGTCGGGCGGATCGCCGCCGGGCTCCCGCCGGAGTGCTCCCTCACCGTCGTCACCCATGCCCTCACCACCGCCGCCCGGCTCGCCGACCACCCCGGCATCGCCCTCCACCTCGTCGGCGGCCGCGTCCGGCACCGCACCCGCGCCGCCGTCGACGCGTGGGCGCTCCGCTCGTACGGGGAGGTCCGCGCCGACGTCGTCTTCGTCGGCGCCAACGGCTTCTCCCTCGCCCACGGGCTCACCACCCCCGACCTCGCGGAAGCCGCCGTGAAGCGGGCCGTCGTCGCCGCCGCGCGCCGCGTCGTCCTCCTCGCGGACTCCGCCAAGCACGGGCAGGACCACTTCGCCCGCTTCGGGGGCCTGGCCGACGTCGACCTGCTCATCACCGACACGGGGCTCGACCCCCAGGACGCGGCCGCCATCGAGGCCGCGGGAACGGAAGTCGTACGCGCATGATCCTCACCGTCACCCCCAACCCGTCCCTGGACCGGACCTACGAGGTACCGGCCCTGGAGCGGGGCGAGGTGCTGCGCGCGACCGGGGAGCGCGTGGACCCGGGCGGCAAGGGCGTCAACGTCTCGCGGGCCGTCGCGGCAGCCGGGCACCGCACCCTCGCCGTCGCCCCCCTCGGCGGCGCGCCCGGCGCGCTCGTCGCGGAACTGCTCGCCGGGCAGGGCATCGACGTCGCCCCCGTGCCGATCGGCGGGCACACCCGCTCCAACATCGCCGTCGCCGAACCCGACGGCACCCTCACCAAGATCAACGCGCCGGGTCCGCACCTCACGCCGGGCGAGTCCGAGGCCCTCCTCGCGGCCGTCGGCGCGCACGCCGCCGGTGCCGACTGGGTCGCCTGCTGCGGCAGCCTCCCCGGGGGCCTCGCCCCCACCTGGTACGCCGACCTCGTCACCCGCGCCCACGGGCACGGCTCCCGCACCGCCCTCGACACGTCCGGGCCGTCCCTGCTGGTCGCCCTGCGCGGCCGGCCCGACGTGGTGAAGCCCAACGCCCGGGAGCTCGCGGAGGCGGTCGGCCGGCCCCTGGCGACCGTGGGCGACGCCGTGGAGGCCGCCGAGGAGCTGCGCGCCGCCGGAGCCGGAGCCGTACTGGCCAGCCTCGGCGCGGACGGCCAGCTCCTCGTGTCGGCGGACGGCGTCTGGTACGGCAACGCCGCCGTCGCCTCCGTGCGCAGCGACGTCGGCGCGGGCGACGCCTCCCTCGCCGGTTTCCTCGCGGCGGGGGGCGAGGGGCCGGCCGCCCTGGCCGCCGCCGTCGCGCACGGCGCGGCCGCCGTCCAACTGCCCGGCAGCCAGATGCCGACGCCCGCCCACCTGAACCCGTCGGCGGTCACCGTGACCACCGACGTCCCCCTCGACCGCGCACTCACCGAGTGACGAGCCCCTGGGAAGCCGCGATGAACGACATGATCACCGCGGACCTGGTCGATCTCGACCTGGCCGCACAGACGAAGCAGGAAGCGGCCCGTTCGCTCGCCGAGCGCATGGTGGCCCTGGGCCGCGTCACCGACCTGGACGGCTTCCTCGCCGACGTGGCGGCGCGCGAGGCCCAGATGCCGACGGGCCTGGACGGCGGCATAGGGATCCCGCACTGCCGCAGCGCCCACGTCACGGAGCCGACGTTGGCGTTCGGCCGTGCGGCGCACGGCGTCGACTTCGGCGCCCCGGACGGTCCGGCGGACCTGATCTTCCTGATCGCCGCCCCGGCGGGCGCGGACGACGCCCACCTGACGATCCTGTCGTCCCTGGCCCGCAGCCTGATGGACCGGGACTTCACGACGGCGTTGCGGGCGACGGCGTCCCCGGTGGAGGCAGCGGCGCTGCTGCGGGGCGAGGCGCCGCCGACCCCGGGCGGAACACCCCCGGACACCGGGCCCGGTGCGGCGGACACTGGGGCGGGCACGGCGGACAACGGGGCCGGTGCGGCAGGCGCCGGGGCCGGTGCAACGAATTCCGGGACCGGTGGGGCGGGCACCGGAACCGGTGAAGCAGTGTCCGGGACCGGTACGGCGGATTCCGGGGTCGGTACGGCGGTGTCTGGAGCCGGTACGGCGGACCCCGAGGCCGCTACGGCGAGCGCCGCGGGCGCTACGGCAGGCGCTGGGGCCGGTGCTACGGGTGCCGCCCCCGAGGTAGGCGCCCCGGCCAGAGACGGAGCACCCGATCGGAAGGAGCCCTTCCGTATCGTCGCGGTCACCTCCTGCCCCACCGGCATCGCCCATACCTACATGGCGGCCGAGGCGCTGGAGCAGGCCGGGCGGGGCGCCGGAGTCGAGGTGACCGTCGAGACGCAGGGGTCGGCCGGCTTCACCCGGCTCGACGCGGCAACCGTCGCCGCCGCCGACGGCGTGATCTTCGCCCATGACGTCGCCGTACGCGACAAGGAGCGGTTCGCCGGGAAACCGACCGTCGACGTCGGGGTGAAGGCCGGCATCAACCGCGCCGCCGAGCTGATAGCCGAGGTCCGCGCGAAGGCCGCGCGGGGCGAGACGACGGCCCCCGCGACTCCCGCCGCCTCCCGTGCTTCCGGTGCGGTCCCCGTCGCCTCCGGTGCCACACCCGTCGAACGGAAGGGCAAGCCCGGTGAGGGCTACGGCACACGGCTCCGCGAGTGGCTGATGTCCGGTGTCGGCTACATGGTCCCGTTCGTCGCCGCGGGCGGCCTGCTCATCGCCCTCGGTTTCGCCATCGGCGGCTGGGAGATCGACAAGGCGCCGTCCGTCGCGGAGCACTTCGCCTGGGGCCGGGCGGACAGCTGGGCCGCGCTCATGTTCCAGATCGGCGGCCTGGCGTTCGGCTTCCTGGTCCCCGTACTGGCGGGCTACATCGCGTACGGCATGGCGGACCGTCCCGGCCTCGTCCCCGGCTTCGTGGGCGGCGCCGTGGCGCTCACCATCGACGCGGGTTTCCTCGGCGGCCTGGCGGCCGGTCTGCTCGCGGGCGGGGTGGTGATGGCCGTCCAGCGGCTGAGGGTCCCGTCCGTACTGCGCGGGATCATGCCGGTCGTGGTCATCCCTCTCGTCGCGTCGGCGGTGGTCGGCTTCCTGATGTTCCTGGTGGTCGGCAAGCCGATCGCCTCGCTGCAGAAGGCGCTCACCGACTGGCTGTCCGGCCTGACCGGCGCGAACGCCGTCGTCCTCGGTGTGATCCTCGGCCTGATGATGTCCTTCGACCTCGGCGGGCCGGTCAACAAGGTGGCCTACGCCTTCGCGGTGGGCGGCCTCGCCACCCCCAACGAGGGCTCCCTGAAGGTCATGGCCGCCGTGATGGCCGCCGGCATGGTGCCGTCGCTCGCCATGGCCCTGGCCACGACCGTACGCGGCCGTCTGTTCACCAGGGCCGAGCGGGAGAACGGCAAGGCGGCGTGGGTGCTGGGCGCGTCGTTCATCTCCGAGGGCGCGATCCCGTTCGCGGCGGCCGACCCGCTGCGGGTC
Organism: Streptomyces sp. NPDC045287; assembly: GCF_056432325.1. NCBI lineage: Bacteria > Bacillati > Actinomycetota > Actinomycetes > Kitasatosporales > Streptomycetaceae > Streptomyces > Streptomyces sp. NPDC045287. Next base: position 254,265 of record NZ_JBWKJG010000011.1, on the reverse strand, counting down.
ATCCCGTCGGCGATGGCGGGCGGCGCGGTCACGGGCGCGCTGTCGATGGCGTTCGAGGCGACGCTGCGGGCACCGCACGGCGGCATCTTCGTGGTGCCGCTGATCGGCAACCCGTTCCCGTACCTCTTGGCGGTCCTCGCCGGCACGCTCGTCAGCGCGGCGCTCGTCGTCGCCCTCAAGAGCGCCCGCAAGTCCCCCACGAACGGCGACGAGTCCTCGCCCGGCCCGGACCCGGACCCGGACCGGAAGGCCACCGTCGCGGCCTGAGCCGCCACGGCCGAGCCGTTACGGCCCGAGCTGTCACGACCCGAGCCGTTACGACCCGAGCTGTGATGACCTGAGCCGTTACGGCCTGAGCCGTCATGACCTGAGCCGTCACGACCCGAGCCGTCACGGCCGAGCGGCGGAGCGGGGCGGGGGAGCCGGGTGGTGGGGCCGGGTGGTGGGGCCGATCTCGATCGGTCCCACCACCCGGCCCTTCCGCTCCGGGCGCCCGGCCCCGCACGTCCGGCTACGGCGACGCGCGCCGGGTTCACCACGCCCGTTCCGCGCGTACCTCCATCGCGGCCCGCGCCATGTGCTCGTTCTCGTACACCTCGCACATGTGGCGGCCGTCCGGCGTCGCCGTGTGCTCGACCTCCCAGACGCTCATCTCCGTCCCGTCCATCAGCAGGAACGCGTGCTCGTACAGCGAGAACCCCGCGTCCCTGCCGCCCGCCACCCCGCACTGCCGGCCGAACACCTGCTGGATGTGGTGGGCGAACGCCCCGCGCAGCCGCGCGGCGACCGCCTCGCCCGGTCGGTCGGCGTTCTCCGCGCGGCGCAGCACCCGGCGCGCGTGGTCCGCCGAGTCGTCCGGCACGTACATGCGCGGCGCGGGCGCCAGCGGGCGCACGAGCAGCGCGCTCAGCAGCTCCAGGTCCGCGTCCAGGTCGTCGTCCAGCGGATCGGCCCGCCCCACGGTGTCGGGGAGGCCGAACGACGCCGACAGGCGCGCCGCCGCCAGCCGCACCTCCGCCTCGTCCACGTACAGCTCGTGGTGGTCCCGGTCATCTTCGCCCGTGTGGTGCACCAGCTCCCACAGCGTCAGGGACGCGCCGTCCGCCAGCAGATACGTGTGCCGGTACGTCGCGCGGTGCAGGGCCGCGCTGTGGTGCGAGGAGTGCAGCGCGCTCGCGTGCGCCAGCGCCGAACGCAGCCGCTCGACCAGGGCATCGGGCAGATCGAAGGAGTTGAGCGCCCGGCCCAGAAGCCGCTCGACATGCAGCTCTGTGGTCTCGTACGGATCGTTCCGATCGATCGGATCGTTCAAGATGGGTCTCCAGGCGGTCGCCGCGTGTTACTCGATGCTTGCTCAAGGTAGTGCCTTGGTACGACAACGCGACCGGCTTCCGGAAAACGAAGGGCGCGTGAGGCGATTTCCCGCGCGCCCCCCCGCCGGAACGGTCAACAGCCCGGGCCGTACCGCCCGTTCAGCCACTTCGGTCCGTCCGGCCCGTCACCGCCCCGGAGTCCGCCCAGCCCGGGCGGCGTCCCGTACCGGCCGTGGTATGACGGAAAGTCGCCACCCGGCCCTGACACGGGCCGCGCGGTCAGCACGGCCCGTACGATGGCTCGTGCCACGACGTCCGCCGCAGCCCCCGGCAAGGCGTCCGGCGCGAGCGGTTCGCGCCCCCGGATGAGCGGTCGTGCGCCGGTCGCCAGGGCGAAGCCGGTTTCCCCTCCTTCAGCCGGTGGGTGGGCCGTACGGCGCGCGCGACGCCGTCGTGCACCACCCCCGCGACCTTCTGACCCTGCGCGCGGGTCGGCTCCCCGTCCGTACCCGCCACCGCGAACCTCGTGCTCATCGGCGGCATGGCACCGCGCCCCGGCGCCTCCACCAGCCGCAGCGCCACTTCCACGTGCGCTTCCGCCGCGTGCACCTCCGGTGCCGGGAGCGCGGGCCGGTCCGCTACGCCCTCCGCCGCGAAGGCCGGACCGCCGTACGCCCCGTACCGGGCGCCCGTCGACGAGCCGATCGGCGGGTCCACCACGTTCACCACCATCAGCGCCGTCACCGCCACCCCCGAACCCTCCAGCACCCTTCCGGCGTTCCGCCCCGCCGCACAGCCCGCCGCACAGCCCGCCGCACAGCCCGCCGCACAGCCCGCCGCACAGCCCGCCGCACAGCCCGCCGCACAGCCCGCCGCACAGCCCGCCGACGACCCCGCCCGTGCCGATGGCGCCCACACACCCGGACCGATGGCACCCACACACCCGGACTCCACCGCCACACCCTCCACCATCACCGCGCGGCCCACCGACGGCCCCGCCCGTACCGGCGGCACCCGTACATCCGCACTCCACCACCGCGCCCTTCACCACCACCGCCATCACGCCCGCCGCCGAGGACCGTGCCCGCACCGGCGCCCACGCGCCCGCGCTCCACTGCCGAGCCCGTCGCCGAGAACCGCGCCCGCAGCGGCGCCCCGCACCCGCACCCCACCACGGTCCGGCCCGGTCGGTCGGCGCCCCGCCTCGCCCCGGGCCTGCCGGTCGCCACCCCGCACGTCTACTGCGGCGATGGTGCCGCCCTCCGGCGAGTGCGACCGTCGTTCCGCTCAGCGCCCGCTCACCGGGCACCCGTGCGTGCTTCACCCACAGCCGGGCCGCATCCGTCGGCCCGCCCGCCAACCCCCAGGAGTCCACGCCTCCTACCTAGCACGCACGCCTTCAAGACCGGCACCCCGCCTGTTCATATCCCGCCGCCCGCCCGCGGACGCCCGGGGGACCCTCCCCCCACCGCCGTCACCGCTGTCACGAGGGGTCGGCCACCGGACCGTCGCCACAGCACGCCACAGGTCGAACGCGACACAGGACGACGAGGAACGGGAGCCAAGAGGAACGGGAAGGGGCCGTGGCGCGGTGCTTCCGGGAGAGGTCGTGTGGCGTCCGTGCCCGCAGGGCCGCGCGCTCGGCGCCCAGCGCCCGGGTCCTGCGTCAGGCCGCGGCGCGACAGAGGGCACGGCGGCGACCGGCACGGCATGCCGGGTGACGGGGTGACGCCCGTACCGTGCGGCGTACGCTGAACGTATGAGTACCGCCCCCACCCCCGGACCGCGCGCTGCGGAGAACCGGCCCGAGCCCGAGAAGAAGAAGCCCGCGCTGGTCTTCGACGATCCGCTGGACCAGCAGTCCGCGGACGATACGGACCGTGGATGGGGCGAGCGGGCTCCGGGTGGTGACGGCGCGGCCGACGACCTGGCCCGCTTCCTCGACGAGAAGCCGCCGCACCACCTCTGAGCCGTCGCCGCGGCGCGGGTTACGGAACACGGGCCCCCGAACCGGCGGTCTCGTCGCCCCGCTGGTGGACGAGCGCGTCGCGGATGTCCTTCAGCACGTCCAGCTCGGTGACCTCCACGCTCTCCTGGCCGCCGTGCAGCGCCTTCTCCCGGGCGGCCTTCCGCGCCAGGTACTTGGCCATCGGCAGCACCATCAGGAAGTACACCACCGTGGCCGTGATCAGGAAGGTGAGCGTGGCGCTGAGCACCGAACCCCACAGGATGGCCACACCGCTGGTGACCTCGCCGCCCTCCACCACACACGGGCCCTTGAGGCAGGACCGGTAGCCGTCCAGGCTCTTCGTGCCGAAGGCGCCGACGATCGGGCTGATGACACCCCTCACGATGGCGTTGACGATATTGGTGAACGCGGCGCCGATGACGACGGCCACCGCGAGATCCACCACGTTCCCCCGCATCAGGAACGCCTTGAAGCCTTCCAGGAGACTCGTCCTGCTTTCCTGGCTCACCTAGATGCCTTTCGTCGCGTGTGCAGTGGGCGCAGCCATTACGCCGCGCGGGGCACGAGGCCGTCCAATCGGTGTACCCGGACCGGTGCGGGCACTGCCCGTGCGGGTGAGTCAGCACAGGACCACCGCCAGTCGCGCCGTGGCGGACGCGGCGACGAGGTCCGCGGCGGCTGCGCGCGGCACGGCCAGCACGAGTAGCGCGCCGTCACCCCGTTCCGCCCCGGCGGGCCCGCCCAGACCGTCCGGAGGAGCGCCCTCCTCTTCTCCCTCCCCGCGGGGCACGGCCGTCACCCGGGCCCCGGACGCCACGATCCGAGCCTGCGGGCCGTCGTCCTCCGCCGACGTGCCGGCCGGGGTCGCCGGGGCGGCGATCACGTCCACCCGGTCGCCGGGCCGCAGCAGCCGTACGGTCTCCCCGTCCGCGATCCGCACGGGCGCGGACACCAGGTCCCGCTTCCTTTGCCCCGCCGGTGCCGCCGACAGGCCGGGCGGCCCGGTCCGCACCGCGGCCGCGCGGTCCGCCCGCCGCGCCTCCGGCCCGGCCTCGGCCGAGGGCTCGCGGAAACCCGACGCCGCCATCGCGGCGGCCGCCATCGCCAGCGCCGCCGCCATCGCCCGCCGCCTGCGCCGCACGGCCCACCACAGCCCGTACCGCCCGCCGCGTACCCGCAGCGGCGCGAACAGCGGCACCGCGCACGTCTCCGGTACGAACGGCGCCGGGGGAGGGACGGAGGAGAAGGGGGACGGAGGGGCCGGAAGCGGGGACACGGAGGGGGACGCGGAAGAGGGGACGGCGGGGGACGCGGAGAAGGACGCGGAAGAGGACGGGGAGGAAGACGCGGAGGAAGAAGACGCGGAGAAGGACGCGGACTGGTACGTGCGGGATGTCATGGCGCACCGCCTGTCGTGGGAGGACCGTCGCCGGCGGAGCGCCGACGTCCCTCACCATCCCGCGTTCCCCCCGCCCCCGCTCGGGCCTGTGCACAGCCGGCCCCTCTGTGGAAAACCGGCTCACCCCCAGGGGTGAGCCGCGGTCCTACGGCAGCTCGATCCCCAGGTTCCACCCGTCGTGGGCGTGGGTGCACAGGCACGACCGGTTCTCGGTCTCCGGCAGCGCCCCCACCGCGTCGAACAGCACGGCGCGCAGTCGCTCGACGTTCTCCCCGAACACCCGCAGCACCTCCGTGTGCGACACGCCCTCGCCCGTTTCGGCGCCCGCGTCCAAGTCCGTGACCAGGGCCAACGACGTGTAGCAGAGGCCCAGCTCACGGGCGAGGACCGCCTCGGGGTGGCCGGTCATCCCGACGACGGACCAGCCCATCGCGGCGTGCCAGCGCGACTCGGCGCGCGTCGAGAAGCGCGGCCCCTCGACGACGACCATCGTGCCACCGTCCACGGCGTCCCACCTCCGGCCCTGCGCGGCCCTCAGCGCCGCCTTCCGCCCGTCCGGGCAGTACGGGTCGGCGAACGTGGTGTGGACGACGTTCGGCACCGTGCCGTCCGGCAGCGGCTCCCCGTCGAAGAAGGTCTGGACGCGCGACTTCGTACGGTCGACGAGCTGGTCCGGTACGAGGAGCGTGCCCGGCCCGTACTCGGCGCGCAGCCCGCCCACGGCGCACGGCCCCAGGACCTGGCGGACGCCGACCGAACGCAGCGCCCACAGGTTGGCCCGGTAGTTGATGCGGTGCGGCGGCAGCCGGTGGTCGCGGCCGTGCCGGGGCAGGAAGGCGACCCTGCGTCCGGCCACCTCCCCGACGAACAGGGAGTCGCTGGGCTTGCCGTACGGGGTGGTGACCTCGACCTCGGTCACGTCCTCCAGGAAGGAGTAGAAGCCGGAACCGCCGATCACGCCGATCTCTGCATGCGTCGCCATGCGCCTCACCCTAGACGCGGCCCATCCGGCCCCTGGACGCCCCCCGGCCCCTCCGGACGCCCGGCATCCGGAAACCCCCGGCCCGTCCGGGTGCCCCCGGCCCCTCCGGGCGCCCCACCCCACACCGGCGCTCCCGACCTCGGGCCGCCCCCGCCCCGTACCGGTGCCCCCGCTCCGTACCGGCCCCTGGATGCCTCGTCCTGTACCAGCGCCCCACCCCGGCCTGCGCAGGCCCGCCCCGCCGCCGGGTACGCCGAAGGCCCCGCCGTACGGAACGGCAGGGCCCTGGGACGTGTCGGTGCCTCGGTCAGGCGGCGGAGCTGGTGCCGCTGCCCGTGCTCGACGCCGCGGGCTTCGCGTCCGAGGAGGACGAGCCGGACGAGGACGAGGACGAGTCGGACGACGACGCCGAGGACGACGACGAGCCGGACTTCGCCGCGGGGGAGCTGCTCGAGGAGGCGCCACGGCTGTCGTTGCGGTAGAAGCCGGAGCCCTTGAAGACGATACCGACCGCCGAGAACACCTTCTTCAGGCGTCCCTTGCAGCTCGGGCACTCGGTCAGGGCGTCATCGGTGAACTTCTGCACCGCCTCGAGGCCCTCGCCGCACTCGGTGCACTGGTACTGGTACGTCGGCACTTGTCTTCCTCCTGGCACTCTCACTCGATGAGTGCTAACGACGAACAATAGTGACGCATTCCTTCGCTTCAGTCCACCGCCACCGGCACGCGGTGACCGATGCCACGTGCGGCGGCGCGGTCCTGGGGCGCCCGGGGCGCCAGCCGCGACCGGAGCGCGAGCAGGGTGACCAGCGCCAGCGCCGTGCCGCCCAGCGGCACCAGGAACCCGGCGGCCGAGCCGTGCGCGTCCGCGAGGCGTCCGGCGACCGTCACGGCGGCCGCCTGGCCCAGTGCGACGGCGCCGGTCAGCCAGGTGAACGCCTCCGTGCGCGCGGAGGCCGGCACCAGGGGCTCGACGAGCGTGTACCCGCTGATCAGCGCGGGCGCGATGCACAGGCCGACCACCAGGCCGAGCGCGCCCAGCAGCAGCACCGACTGCGCGGACCACAGCAGCGAGGCGGCCACGGTCAGCGCCGCGTACCCGACGATCAGGCGGCGCCGGGGCCCGGACTTCCAGGCGATGGCGCCGACGGCGATGCCGGCCAGCATGTTGCCCGCGGCGAAGAGGCCGTACAGCAGGCCGTTGACCCCGGGGTCGCCGATCTCCTCGGTGAACGCGGTCAGCGAGACCTGCATGCCGCCGAAGACGGAGCCGATCCCCAGGAACGCCACCGCCAGCACGCGTACGCCCGGCACGGACAGCGCCGACGCGCGCGGTCGCGCCCCGGCGTCGGAGTGGGCCCCGTGGGCCGGCTGGGTGCGCTTCTGGGCGGCGAACAGGAGGCCGCCGACCAGGGTCAGGGACGCCTCGGCGACCAGGCCGGCCGCCGGGTGCACGCCGGTGCACAGCGCCGTCGCCAGGACGGGGCCCACGACGAACGTGAACTCGTCCGTCACGGACTCGAACGCCGCCGCCGTCGACATGAGCGGCGAGCCCTCCAGCCGGGCCGCCCAGCGGGCCCGCACCATGGGGCCCACCTGCGGGACGGAGGCGCCGCTCGGCACCGCCGCCGCGAACAGCGCCCACAGGGGCGCGTCGGCCAGGGCGAGCACCGTCAGCAGGGAGACCGACGCGGCGTGCACGAGGACGCCGGGGACCAGGACGGCGCGCTGCCCGAAGCGGTCCGCGAGCTTCCCGCTCTGCGGGGCGAACAGCGCCATGGACACGCCGGTCACCGCGGCGACGGCGCCCGCGCTGCCGTACGAGCCGGTGGTGTGCTGAACCAGCAGGACGATGCCGATGGTGAGCATCGCGAACGGCTGCCGCGCCGCGAATCCGGGCAGCAGAAACGTCCAGGCCCCGGGGGTGCGCAGGAGCTGCCCGTATCCGGGACGCTTCACAGCGTCGGAGGTGACCGTGGATGCCACGGCCCGTGCCTTTCTGCCGCCTGGTAGCGCTCGCCGGGGTGCCGGGAGCCGCCGAGGGCTGTCCTCTTGCGCGGAAGCGCGGTAGATACCGGAGCCCCGCGGAGGGGGACTCGGCCGCCATGCGGTCGCGCCAGCCCTGCATCAGGCAGAGTTGGTTCGATCAATGCGCCTTCATGGTACAGGGGGCGAGCGGAGTGGCTCCTGTGAAAAGTGCCATGTGCCCCTTCCCTACCTGCGGAAAGTGCCAAGATCCGCTTCCCTGCCTGCGAAAAGCGCTACGTGCCACTCCGCCGCCCGCGGAAAGCGCCACGCGACCCCCTCCGCCCGGGAAGCCGCGAGCCACCCCCGCACTGCCCCCGGTCGCCGGACCAGCCCCCGGTCCCCGGTCGGCGCACCTGCTCCGCCCCTCCGCCCCCGGCCGCTGGAGGGCCGGCCTCCCGTCCCCGGCCGGCGCACCCGCCCCGTACCGCCCCCGACTGCCGGGATCAGCCTCCCGTCCCCAGCCAGCCCGCCAGTTTGCCGCCCCGGCCGACGGCCCGCAGCCGCCGCTCCGCCGCGTCCCGCACCGGGTCCGTCGCCACGACCAGCAGTTCGTCGCCGCGCCGCAGCACCGTCGTCGGCGACGGCACGAAACTCGTGCCGTCCCGGACGACGAGGGTGACCGCCGCGCCGGGCGGCAGCCGCAGCTCCGCGACCTCCACGCCGTGCATCTTCGACCGGTCCGGGATCGACAGGGACAGCAGGTGGCCGCGGAGCCGCTCCAGGGGCGCCGACTCGACCCCCAGGTCCGTGGCCTCCGTCCCGGCGCCCAGCCGCAGCGCCTTCGCCAGCCAGGGCAGCGTCGGCCCCTGCACCAGCGTGTAGACGACGACCAGGACGAAGACGATGTTGAAGACCTTCCGGCTGCCCTCGATCCCCGACACCATCGGGATCGTCGCCAGGATGATCGGCACCGCGCCCCGCAGCCCGGCCCACGACATCAGGGCCTGCTCCTGCCACGGGATGCGGAACGGCGTCAGGCTCAGCAGGACCGACACCGGGCGCGCCACGGCCGTCAGGGCCAGGCCGATCGCCACCGCCGGCCAGAAGTCCCGCAGCAGTTCGTGCGGGGTCACCAGCAGGCCGAGCAGGACGAACATCCCGATCTGGGCGATCCAGCCGAGGCCCTCGGCGAAGCCGCGGTTGGCCGGCTGGTGCGGCAACTTCGCGTTGCCGAGCACCACGGAGGCCAGGTACACCGCGAGGAAGCCGCTGCCGTGGGCGAGGGCGCCCGCCGCGTACGCGGTGACGGCGATGGCCATCACGGCGATCGGGTACAGGCCGGAGGCCGGCAGGGCGACCCGCTTCAGCCCGTACGCGCCGAGGAGGCCGACCGCCAGGCCGACGCCCGCGCCGATGGCGAGCTCCAGCGCGATCGTGCCGACCAGGACGTACCAGCTGTCCACGGGGCCCGTCGTCGAGAAGGCGACCACCAGGATCACGACGGGCGCGTCGTTGAACCCCGACTCGGCCTCCAGGGTGCCGGTCACCCGCGAGGGCAGGGGCACCTTGCGCAGCACGGAGAAGACGGCCGCGGCGTCCGTGGAGGAGACGACGGCGCCGATGAGCAGCGCCTGCCGCCACTCCAGGCCGACGAGGTAGTGCGCCGCGGCGGCCGTGATGCCCACGCTCACCGCGACGCCGACGGTCGCGAGGACGGTCGCGGCGGGCAGGGCGGGCCTGATCTCCTTCCACTTGGTGCCCAGGCCGCCCTCGGCGAGGATCACGACGAGCGCGCCGTAGCCGATGACCTGGGTGAGCTCGGCGTTGTCGAAGGCGACGTTGCCGATGCCGTCCTGCCCCATGGCGACGCCGATGCCGAGGTACAGGAGCAGGCTGGGGAGGCCGCTGCGTGAGGACAGGCGCACCGCGACGACGGCGACGAGCAGGACGAGCGAGCCGATGAGCAGGAGTTCGTTGAGCTGGTGGACAGTCAGGGGCCGAACCTTCCCGGGAGATGCGTGGGCGGACCTCTTCAGTTGTGCGCGGGCGTCCGCGTCCGGTCTTCCGACCCGGCTACGCGCGCGTGGGCGCCGTTCCCACCGCCCGGGCGGATTCGTACAGTTGCCGGTTTTCGGCGAAGGCGGGGTTATGCCGGGTATGTCCGGCCGTGCGGAGGGTCTGCGACGGCCGGTACTTCGTTACCTTACCTAATCTTTAACGTTTCCCTGACGCCGGTGCCGCCTTCCGCGGCGGGCCCCCTTTACCGGCACCGCGTCCGGGGCGGTCGATCGCTGCGCCTATGGTTGCTCCCAGCACTCCTGGACCCAGCCTGCGCCTCGAAGGACAGCGATGCCCGCCAACACCACCGTCTCTTCCCCCAAGAAGAAGGGGCGACGTGCCCGCTTGCTCGTGATCGCCCTGGTGCTGGCGCTCGTCGCGGGCGTCGGCTACGGCGCCTACTGGAGCGTCAGCACCGTGCGCGCGCCCTTCCCGCAGACCACCGGCACGCTCCAGCTCGCCGGTCTCTCCGGGCCGGTCGACGTCAAGCGCGACGGCTACGGCGTCCCGCAGATCTACGCCTCCACGGACGAGGACCTGTTCCGCGCCCAGGGGTACGTCCAGGCACAGGACCGCTTCTGGGAGATGGACGTCCGCCGCCACATGACCGCGGGCCGCCTCTCCGAGATGCTCGGCAAGGACATGGTCGACACGGACGCGTTCCTCCGCACGCTCGGCTGGCACCGGGTGGCGAAGGAGGAGTACGACGAGGTCCTGTCGGAGGAGACGAAGAAGAACCTCCGGGCGTACGCGGACGGCGTCAACGCCTACCTGAAGGACAAGGCGCCCCGGGACGTCTCCGTCGAGTACTCCGCGCTCGCCTTCTCGCACGACTACGCGATCGAGCCCTGGACCCCGGTCGACTCGATCGCCTGGCTGAAGGCCATGGCCTGGGACCTGCGCGGCAACATGCAGGACGAGATCGACCGCTCGCTCATGACGAGCCGGCTCACCGACGAGCAGATCGAGGACCTGTACCCGGCCTACCCGTACAAGACCCACCGCCCCGTCGTCGAGGACTTCAAGGCGTCCGGTGACGGCGAGGACGGCGACGGCACGGGTGACGGCACGGGCACGGGCGACGGCGGCGGCTTCCAGGGCGGCGTCCAGGGCTCCGGCACCGGCCAGACCGACCAGGGCGCCGGCGGCTTCCAGAGCGGCGCCCAGGGCGACCTCCAGGGCGGCCTCCAGTCGCAGCTCGCGGCCCTCTCCGAGGCGCTCGACTCCGTTCCCGCCCTGCTCGGCCCGAACGGCGACGGCATCGGCTCCAACTCGTGGGTCGTCTCCGGCGAGCACACGACCACCGGCAAGCCGCTCCTGGCCAACGACCCGCACCTCGCCCCGCAGCTGCCGTCCGTCTGGTACCAGATGGGCCTGCACTGCCGCGCCGTCTCCGACAAGTGCCGCTACGACGTCGCCGGCTACACCTTCGCCGGGATGCCGGGTGTCGTCATCGGCCACAACCAGGACATCGCCTGGGGCTTCACCAACCTCGGTGCCGACGTCACCGACCTGTACCTGCAGAAGGTCACCGACCGCGGCTACCTGCGCGGCACCAAGGAGGTGCCGTTCGAGACCCGCGACGAGGTGATCAGGATCGCCGGTGGCGGCAGCCGCACCATCACCGTCCGCACCACCAACAACGGCCCGCTGATCTCCGACCGCAGCGGCGAGCTGGAGAAGGTCGGCCAGAAGGCCCCCATCGCCGACCCCGCGCCCGACCGCGGCGACGGCTACGCGGTCTCCCTGCGCTGGACCGCCCTCACCCCGGGCAAGTCCATGGACGCCGTGTTCAAGCTGAACCGCGCCCGCGACTTCAAGGGGTTCCGGGACGCCGCCCGCGACTTCGAGGTGCCGTCGCAGAACCTGGTCTACGCCGACGCCAAGGGCGCCAAGGGCCACATCGGCTACCAGGCCCCCGGCAAGATCCCCGTCCGCGCCGAGAAGCACGACGGCACGCTCCCGGCGCCCGGCTGGGACCCCGCGTACGACTGGAAGAAGTACATCCCGTTCGACGAGCTGCCGTACGAGGAGAACCCGGAGCGCGGCTACATCGTCACCGCCAACCAGGCCGTCGTGAACGACGAGTACCCGCACCACCTCACCGCCGACTGGGGCTACGGCTCCCGCAGCCAGCGCATCAACGACCTCATCGAGTCGAAGATCAAGGACGGCGGCAAGATCTCCACCGACGACATGCGCACCATGCAGACGGACAACCAGAGCGAGATAGCCAAGCTGCTGACCCCGCTCCTGCTGAAGGTCGACATCGCGGACCCGTACGTCCGGGAGGCGCAGAAGCTGCTGGAGGGCTGGGACTACACGCAGGAGGCCGACTCCCCGGCCGCCGCGTACTTCAACGCGGTCTGGCGCAACGTCCTGAAGCTGGCGTTCGGCGACAAGCTCCCCAAGGAGCTGCGCGTCAAGGGCGAGTGCCTCAACGTCCCGCCCGCCGACCCCACCGTCCCGGACGACCAGCGCGACCGGCTCGTCCGCGAGTGCGGCCAGCGCGACGCGGACAAGGCGCAGCCGGACGGCGGCGACCGCTGGTACGAGGTGGTCCGCCCGCTCCTGGAGGACGAGGACAACGCCTGGTGGCGCACGCCGGGGAACCGCCTCGACGACGCCACCGAGACCCGCGACCAACTGCTCGCCCGCGCCATGAAGGACGCCCGCTGGGAGCTGACCGCGCAGCTCGGCAAGGACATCTCCACCTGGAGCTGGGGCCGGCTGCACCAGCTGAACCTGCGCAACCAGACGCTGGGCACGGGCGGACCGGACGTCGTGAAGTTCCTGCTGAACCGCGGCCCGTGGAACCTGGCGGGCGGCGAGGCGGCCGTCAACGCCACCGGCTGGAACGCGGCGGGCGGCTACGGCGTCGTCTGGGTGCCGTCCATGCGGATGGTCGTCAACGTCGGCGACTGGGACAAGTCCCGCTGGATCAACCTGACCGGCGCCTCCGGCCACGCCTACCACCCGCACTACACGGACCAGACCGACGCGTGGGCCAGGGGCGAACTGCTGGACTGGCCGTTCAGCGACGAGGCGGTCGACGCGGCGAAGGCCGACCACCTGGTCCTGAAGCCCTGATCAGCCCGGCCGGGGTGCGGTGAAGCGCCGCACCCCGTCGGGGGTCACCACCGCGTGCACGGGGTGGTCGTGCGGTTCCTCCGGGACCCGGGCGACCACCTCGTGCGCGTAGAGGAGCACCACGAGCGCCGGATCGGCCCCCACGCGCGCGAGACGGGCCAGTACCCGGTCGTACGAGCCGCCGCCCCGGCCCAGCCGCATGCCCCGCGCGTCCACCGCGAGCCCCGGCAGCAGCACCGCGCCCGCCTCCGCGACCGCCTCCGGACCGAGCCGGGGCCCCGAGGGCTCCAGCAGCCCCCGCCGCGCCCCGGCGAGCCCGGCGGCGCCCTCGTAGACCGCCCAGTCCAGGTCGTTGTCGGCCATCAGGACGGGCAGCAGCACCCGCACGCCCCGCGCGCGCAGCGCCTCGATCAGCGTCCGCGTGCCCGGCTCCCGGCCCACGGAGACGTACGCGGCGACCGTGCCGGCCCCCGCCAGCTCGGGCAGCTCCAGCGCCGCGGCGGCGAGGGCCCCGGCGGCCCGCTCGACGTCCTCGGTGGTCAGCAGGGTGCGGGCGGCGAGCAACCGGCTCCGCAGCCCCGCCTTGTCCGGCACCCTGTCCGGCGCCCCCCGCGGGACCCCCGCGTCCGGCCCGGCAGCGGTCCCCCGCTCCCCGCGATCCGCCGTACCGCCGTTCGCCGGAACAGTTTTCTCGGGCACGTCTCCCCATCAATCTTCTTGTATGTGCTTATACGTGGAGAAAGGTAACCGAACCTGAATCTTCCCTCATATGTTGAACAGATATGGTGCTCGGCATGACTGAGTCACATTCCATGATCCGCAAGGCCGTCATCCCCGCCGCGGGCCTCGGCACCCGCTTCCTGCCCGCCACGAAGGCCACCCCCAAGGAGATGCTGCCCGTCGTCGACAAGCCTGCCATCCAGTACGTGGTGGAGGAGGCGGTGGCCGCCGGTCTGAACGACGTACTGATGATCACCGGTCGGAACAAGCGGCCCCTGGAGGACCACTTCGACCGGAACTACGAGCTCGAAGAAGCGCTCTACCGCAAGGGCGACCAGGAGAGACTGGAGCGCGTCAAGGCGTCGAACGAGCTGGCGACCATGCACTACGTCCGCCAGGGCGACCCGCGCGGCCTCGGCCACGCCGTCCTGTGCGCCGCCCCGCACGTCGGCGACCAGCCGTTCGCCGTGCTCCTCGGCGACGACCTGATCGACCCCCGCGACCCGCTGCTGTCCCGCATGGTGGAGGTCCAGGAGAGCCAGGGCGGCAGCGTCGTGGCCCTCATGGAGGTCGACCCGTCCCAGATCCACCTCTACGGCTGCGCCGCCGTCGAGCCCACCAACGAGGCCGACGTGGTCAGGGTCACCGACCTCGTGGAGAAGCCGGACCCCGCCGACGCCCCCAGCAACTACGCGATCATCGGCCGGTACGTCCTGGACCCGGCGATCTTCGGGATACTGCGCGAGACCGAGCCCGGCCGGGGCGGCGAGATCCAGCTGACCGACGCCCTCCACAAGCTCGCCACCGACGAGAAGGCCGGCGGCCCCGTCCACGGCGTCGTCTTCAAGGGCCGCCGCTACGACACCGGCGACCGCGGCGACTATCTGCGGGCGATTGTCAGACTCGCGTGCGAACGTGAAGATCTGGGACCGGAGTTCCGTTCCTGGCTCCGCCGTTACGTCACCGAGGAGATGTAGGCCCTGTGAGCTCAGTGAGCCCGGAGAGAACCGTCTGGACGGTGGACGAGCACCTGGAGGACATCCTCACGGCCGTCCACCCGCTGGACCCCATCGAGCTGCAGCTGCCCGACGCCCAGGGCTGCGTGCTGGTCGAGGACGTCACGGTGCCCGTCGCCCTGCCGCCCTTCGACAACAGCTCCATGGACGGCTACGCCGTGCGCGTCGCCGACGTCGCCGGGGCGAGCGAGGAGTTCCCCGCGGTCCTCACCGTCGTCGGGGACGTGGCGGCCGGCGGCGACGGCCTGCCCGAGGTCGGCCCCGGCCAGGCCGCGCGGATCATGACCGGCGCGCCCCTCCCGCCCGGCGCCGAGGCGGTCGTCCCCGTCGAGTGGACCGACGGCGGTACGGGCGGCGGCGCCGCCACGGGCATGCGCGCGGCCAGCGTGGCCCCGGAGGGCGCGAGCGGCGAGGTCCGCGTCCACCGGCCCGCCGAGGCCCGCGCCCACGTACGCGCGCGCGGCAGCGACGTGGCCGCCGGCGACCTGGCCCTCGCGGCGGGCACGGTCCTCGGGCCGCCCCAGATCGGCCTCCTCGCCGCCATCGGCCGCGGCTCGGTCCGGGTCCGCCCCCGCCCCCGCGTGGTCGTCCTCTCCACGGGCAGCGAGCTCGTCCAGCCGGGCGCCGAGCTGGGCCCCGGCCAGATCTACGACTCCAACAGCTTCGCCCTGGCCGCCGCCGCCCGCGACGCCGGCGCCATCGCCTACCGGGTCGGCGCCGTCACGGACGACGCGGACACGCTCCGCGCCACCATCGAGGACCAGCTGGTCCGTGCGGACCTCCTGGTGACCACGGGCGGCGTCAGCGTCGGCGCGTACGACGTGGTCAAGGAGGCCCTGTCGGCGGCGTCCGACGCCGACGAGCCGGGCGGCGGCGTCGAGTTCCGCGCGCTCGCCATGCAGCCGGGCAAGCCCCAGGGCTTCGGCTCCATCGGCCCCGAGCACACCCCGCTGCTCGCCCTGCCGGGCAATCCGGTCTCCTCGTACGTCTCCTTCGAGCTGTTCGTCCGGCCCGCGATCCGCGCCCTCATGGGGCTGCCGGACCTCCACCGCCCGCGCGCGCGTGCCGTGCTGTCCGCCGCCGGGCCGCTGCCGTCGCCCGCCGGGAAGCGTCAGTTCCTGCGCGGGACGTACGACGCCCAGGCGGGTACCGTCGCTCCTGTGGGCGGTGCCGGGTCGCACCTGGTCGCCGCCCTCGCCCAGGCCGACGCGCTCATCGTCGTACCGGAGGAGACCACGCGCGTGGAGCCGGGGACCGAGCTGGAGGTCGTTCTCATCGGCTGAACCGGCGGGCCCCGCGGGGCGGCCTGGCGGTACGGTGTCTGCCGCCGTGCCGGACAAGACGACCGGCGCCAGGATCGCGAGGCGGAGTGAGTTGAGTACGCAAGGCAGCCTGACCCACATCGACGAGGCGGGCGCGGCCCGCATGGTGGACGTCTCCGCGAAGGACGTCACCGCCCGCACCGCGCGCGCGAGCGGCCGGGTCCTCGTGTCGCCACGGGTGGTGGAGCTGCTGCGCGGCGAGGGCGTCCCGAAGGGCGACGCGCTCGCCACGGCCCGGATCGCCGGGATCATGGGGGCCAAGCGCACCCCCGACCTGATCCCGCTGTGCCACCCCCTCGCCGTCTCCGGGGTGAAGGTCGACCTGGAGGTCGCCGACGACGCGGTCGAGATCACCGCGACCGTGCGGACCGCGGACCGCACGGGCGTCGAGATGGAGGCCCTCACGGCGGTGTCCGTGGCCGCCCTGACCGTCGTCGACATGGTCAAGGCGGTCGACAAGGCCGCCGTCATCACCGACGTGCGGGTGGAGGAGAAGACGGGCGGCAAGTCCGGGGACTGGAGCCGGCCGTGACGTACCGCGCGCTGGTGGTCACCGCATCGAACCGCGCCGCGGCCGGCGTGTACGAGGACAGGGGCGGCCCCCTCCTCGCCGAGGGCCTGGCGGCGCTCGGCTTCGCCGTCGACGGCCCGCGGGTCGTCCCGGACGGCGACCCCGTCGAGGCCGCCCTGCGCGCGGGGGTGCGCGACGGGTACGACGTGATCCTCACGACCGGTGGCACGGGCGTCTCGCCCACCGACGCCACGCCCGAGGCCACCCGCCGCGTCCTCGACCACGAGGTGCCCGGCATCCCGGAGGCCATCCGCGCGTACGGCCGGGGGAAGGTCCCCACGGCGGCCCTCTCCCGCGGCCTGGCCGGCGTCGCGGGCCGCACCCTGATCGTCAACCTGCCCGGCTCCACCGGCGGCGTACGCGACGGCCTCGCCGTCCTGGAGCCGCTCCTCGTCCACGCGGTGGACCAGCTACGCGGCGGCGACCACCCGAGACCGGCCTCATGAACCCCGCCTGGCCCGTGACGCTGGCCGACGGCGACGTGGTGCTGCGCCCGATAAAGGCCCGCGACCACAAGGCGTGGCGGGAGGTCAACGGGCGCAACCGCGACTGGCTGCGCCCCTGGGAGGCCACCGTCCCGCCGCCCGCTCCCGGAGCGCCCCCCCTCCAGCGCCCCACGTACCGGCAGATGGTCCGCCACCTGCGCGCGGAGGCCAACGCCGGCCGAATGCTGCCGTTCGTCATCGAGTACCAGGGCCGGCTCGTCGGCCAGCTCACCGTCGCCGGGATCACCTGGGGCTCGATGTGCTCCGGGCACGTCGGCTACTGGGTCGACCGGGACGTCGCGGGCCGCGGCGTCATGCCCACGGCGGTCGCGCTCGCCGTCGACCACTGCTTCCGGGCGGTCGGGCTGCACCGGATCGAGGTGTGCATCCGCCCCGAGAACGGGCCGAGCCGCCGCGTCGTGGAGAAATTGGGATTCCGCGAGGAGGGGCTGCGTCCGCGGTACCTCCATATCGACGGCGCCTGGCGGGACCACCTCGTCTTCGCGCTGACCGCGGAGGAGGTCCCCGAGGGCCTGGTGCGGCGCTGGCACAGGTCGCGCCGGGAACACCAAAGTAAATAATTCATGTGTTCGAATTAAGCGCTTGCGTGCACGCAAACGATCCGAACAATCACAAAAATGTCAGTGATATCAGCCAGATCGTGCGACACACCGGCCCAATTGGCAGATGGCCTCATGCGAACACCTCTACCGTGTGAGGCGTGAGCAGCAGCGGCCTCATCTACGCAGTCATCGTCGGAGCCTGGGCCGCCTATCTGGTGCCGATGTGGCTCCGCAGGCAGGACGAGCTGAACGAAGCACGCCCGACCGAACGCTTCAGCACCGCCATCCGGCTCCTGTCCGGACGGGCGGGGATGGAGCGCCGGTACGCCAAGGAGCTGCGCGCCCGCGGCGCCGACGAGGACTGGCGGGTGCCCGACGTGGACCCGGACGCCGAGACCGAGCAGATCGACTCGGTCGACGTCCGGGCCTTCGCCGCGCCCCCGTCCCACACGGAGGCGCGCCTGGAACTCCCGGAGGCCCCCGCTCCCGCCTCCGCCGCCGTCCCCGCTCCCGCCTCCGCTTCCGCGGCGCGCAGGGCGGCCCCCGACGCCCACCCCCGCCCCGCCGTGTCGCGGGCGGCCGCCGAGCGCGCCCGCCGCTCCCGCGTCCTGGCCCGCCGCCGCCGTACGACGGTGCTCCTCTTCCTCGCGTTCACCGTGGGCGCGGTCGTCGCGGCCGTGGGCGGCCTCGCGTTCCTGTGGGCGCCGGGCCTCCCGGCGGTCCTGCTCAGCGCGTACATCGTGTACCTGCGCCGCCAGGAGCGCCGCCGCTTCGTGTACGTGATGGACCGGCGCCGCGCGGAGGCCGCGGCCCAGCGCCTCCGCGAGAACCGCCCCCGCCGAGGCCGCCCGGCACCCCCCCTCCAGGACGAGGCGGCCCCGGCGCACCCGGAACCGGCCACACCGCCGGTGTCCCCGGCGGAGGCCGACCGCCGCGCGCTCGTCGAGCAGACCGACCACGCCGAGTGGGTCGACCAGCAGCGCGACCGCGGCCCGGCGAGGGGCGACAGTTGGGACCCCGTCCCGGTACCGCTCCCCACCTACGTCACCGCCCCGGTCGCCCCCCGCGCCACGGGCGGCGTCGACGTCACCGACCCGGAGACGTGGAGCGCCGCCCGCTCCTCCCCGGCGGAGCCCACCCCGCCCCCGCCCACCCGCAAGAACCCGAACCCCTCGGCCACGCCCCCGCGCCGCTCCCGCGACCACGGCCGCACCCCGCTGTTCGACCAGTACGCCGACGACGACCGCCCCCGCGCGGCCAACGAATGACCAGGTGACCCACCTCTCGGCGCCCGACCCGGCAACGGATTTCCGAGCACCCCGATCGGGATGCTAATGTTTCACACGTCGCAAGGGCCTGTGGCGCAGACTGGTAGCGCACCTCGTTCGCATCGAGGGGGTCAGGGGTTCAAATCCCCTCAGGTCCACAGACATCAAAGCCCCCGCCGGGTTCTCCGGGCGGGGGCTTTGTCTTGCCGTACGGCAGCGAAGTACGGCAACTGTGTCGGACCTGCCGACCCAGGTGCTTTGCGAGCTTCGCAGGGCCTTGCGGGTCGCCTCGGACGGCACGTGCGTGTACACCTCCATCGTGACGGTGATCTTGCCGTGCCAGGGTCCCGATCGTGCAGGCGGACAGCGCGCAACCGGCTCCCATCGTGGTGAAGACGCCCAGCACCTGACGTCTGCTGGACACCCGTCCCGAGGGCCGTGACATCACGGCTCCCTTCCACTCCACTGAGCCCGACCCGGCCGCCGCCCGGATGGCCCCGGTGGTACGGCCGTGGCCTGGACGGTCACCGCGGGACGGGCCGTGACGGGGTGCGGTCCTTGGTCGGCCGGGGTCGGCTCTGGACTTGAACGTGTTCAATAATGGGGTCCGGCGGCCCCTCGGTCCCTTCGTGGAGGCGCAGGTCCGTCGCGTGCCCGAACCGGCCCGGCCGCCCTCCAGAGAGACGGAAAGCCCCTGATGACACAGACGGACCCCGCGCGCCGCCGGGGCAAGGCCCCCCTCGTGGCGGCCGGTTACACCGGGCTCGTCGCCGCGTTCGCGCTCGCCTACGGCGTCGCCGGGAGCCCCGAGGGGTGGGGCGGGTGCCTGGCCCTGGTCGCCTTCCCCGGTTCGACCCTGGTCGTCGTCGCCTTCATCGCCGCCCACCTGCTGTTCTCGTCTCCCGGCGAGGTGGACCTCTCGGACGAGACCGCGGGGCCCTTCGACCCCTTGGTGCAGTACGCGGGCGGCGCGCTGGTGAACGTGCTGCTCGCGTGGGGCGTCCTCGCGTTCGTACGGCACTTCGTGCGCGAGGCCCGGCGCAGCCGCCGCTGACGGTCAGGGGGCGACGGGCAGGCCCGTCGGTTCCTTCACGCGCTTCATGATGATCTGGGAGTTGACCTCCGTGACCCCCGTCAGGGCGGTCAGCTTCTCGATCCACAGCCGCTCGTACGCGCGCAGGTCCGCGACCGCGATCCGCAGCAGGCACCCCGGGCTGCCGAACAGCCGGTACGCCTCGATGACGTCCGGGATGTCCTGGAGCGCCGCCTCGAACGCCTCCACCACCTCGCGGTCCCGCTCCACCTCGATGGAGACCAGCACCTCGAAGCCCCGGTTCACCGCCTCCGGGTCGATCACCGCCCGGTAGCCCTGGATCACGCCGTCCTGCTCCAACTGGCGCACCCGGCGCATGCAGGGGGACGGGGTCAGGCCGACCCGCGCGGCCAGCTCCTGGTTGCTCAGCCGGCCGTCCTTCTGGAGCTCGCGCAAGATAGCGCGGTCGATCGCGTCCATGGCGCAATTATCCACCACAGGGGCGGGGGTAGGTGGAGAAATGAGCGATCTTATTGCGTTCGTACTCTCCTATCATTGCTCTTTCGGGTGTTTTGCGTGAGACGTGAGGAGAGGGCGGGACAGCGTGGGACGGATCGTCGTGATCAGCACCGGCGGGACGATAGCGAGCCGCTGGCAGGGGTCCGGGTTCGCCGCCGAGGCGCACGGGCGGGAGGTCATGGCGACCGCCGCCGTGCCGGAGGGCGTCATCGTCGAGGTCGTCGACCTGTTCAGCGTCAACAGCCCCCGCCTCACCACCGTCCACCAGCTCACCCTGCTGCGCACGGTGCACGAGGTCCTGGCGGACCCCGGCGTCGACGGCGTCGTCGTCACCCACGGCACCGACACGCTGGAGGAGTCGGCGTTCCTCGTCGACCTCCACCACCACGACCCGCGCCCCGTCGTGTTCACCGGCGCCCAGCTCCCCCTCGACTCCGAGGACGGCGACGGGCCGCGCAACCTCCACGACGCCCTGCTCACCGCCGCGCGCTGCCGCGGACTGGGCGTCCTGATCGCCTTCGACGGCAAGCTCCACGCCGCGCGCGGCACGGTCAAGGCGCACACGCTCGACGCCGACGCCTTCGCGGACCCCTCCGGCATCCGCCTCGGCAACATCGGCTTCGGCAAGGTCTCCGTCCTGCGCCGCCCCGAGCGGCCCGCCCCGCTGCCCCTGCCCGACCTGCCCGGCACGCCGCCGCGCGTCGACATGGTGATGCACCACGCCGACGGTGACCCGGTGCTGCTGAACGCCGCCGTCGACGCCGGCGCGCAGGGCCTCGTCCTCGTCGCCACCGGCGCCGGCAACGCCACGCCCGAGATCGTCTCCGCCGTCGCCGGGGCCACCGCGCGGGGCGTCCTGGTCGCCCTCACCACGCGCGTGCCGGCCGGGCCCGTCTCCCAGATCTACACGCACGGCGGTGCCGTCGACCTCGTCGCCGCGGGCGCCGTCCCCACCGGGACGCTGCGCGCCGGGCAGGCCCGCATCGCCGTCCTCGCCGCCCTCCTCGCGACCCCCGACGCCGTCGAGCGCGTGCGGCTCCTGCGGCACGTCCTCGACGACGCCGTACCGGCCGCGGACCCGGCCCGGGCGTGACGCCCGGCCGGGTTCAGAGGTGACGCCCGGCCGAATTCGGACATGAGGCCCGGCCGGGTCCGGGCGTGTCACCCGGCCGGACTTGGGCGTGTCGCCCGATCAGATGCGGGCCTGTCACCCGGTCAGGTGTGGACGTGTCACCCGGTCCGGTCCGGAAGCGGCACCCGGTTCGAGAGTGACACCCAGTTCGGAAGTGACACCCGGTCCGGAAGTGACACCGGCCGGGTCCCGCCCTGTGGCCGGGACCGCCCAGTGACCAGGGCCGACCTCCGACCGGGGGGCCGTGCGGTCCCGGAGGCGGGAGTGGCCCGTTCCCCCGGTCGGGAACGGGCCACGGGTCACACGGGCCGTGACCGGCCCTCGTGCGTCAGGAGGTCTGCGCCGTGTTGTACAGCGCCTGCGCCTCGTTGCCGAAGTACGGACCGAACATGCGGTTCGGCATGAACGTGTACCCGAAGCTGTTCACCGAGACCTGGAGTCCGGTCCCGGTCGCCTCGCTGAAGCCGGTGAACCAGGGGCCGCCGCTGGATCCGCCGGTCATGTTGCAGGCGAGGCTGTGGTCCTGCGTGAAGAGGAAGTCCCTGGAGGAGTTCCCGCTGCAGTAGATCAGCCTGGACCCGTCGTACGGGGCGGCCGCCGGGTAGCCGAAGGCGTACATCGGCTTGTTGTAGCCGCTGTTGAACTGGATGCCCTGCGCGCCGGTGACGGCCGTCAGCCTCTGGCCGTTCAGCGGGGCGACGACGGCGGCGCCGATGTCGTAGTTGAGGTCCTCGCTCGCCTCCCACTGCGGCGTGGTGAGCGTCTTGGTCGCGGGCCACTGCCCGTAGGGGGCCTGCCCGTTGTCGTACCCGGGGACGAAGACCCAGTCGGTGTGCCAGCTTCCCTGGTACTTCACGCAGTGCCCGGCCGTCATGACGGTGGACTGGTTCTGGCTGGTCACGGCGTTGCCGGAGCAGGACGCGGCATTGCCCTGGAAGGTGAAGAACACCCGTCCGACCGTCTTCACGACCGCGCCGCCGCCCGTCCAGGGGGCACCGGCCTGCGGGAACGCGAGGGGGCCGACGGCCCCTTCGGAAGCGGTGGCCGGGGCGGCGGTCGGGGCGACGGTCGTCGGTTTGCCGCCCGGCTCGGGCGCCTTGGCCCCGTCCAGTTGGGCGGGGGTGGGGCGCAGGTCGAGCGGGGTGGCGCCGCGCATCCGCTCGGCGGTCCAGAACTCGGCCGCGCCCTGCCGCTCGGCGGCCGGTACGTCCCGGACGGCGGCCTGGGCGGTGGCCGCCGTGCCGGTGTCGTCGGGGGGACCGGGCGCGGCGACCGCCGGAGCGGCGGCGGTCAGGGCGCCGGCCAGGAGGGCGCCGGTGAGGAGGGCTGCCGTGCTGAGCAGGGCGGCAACGGGCGAGCGATGGCGTCTCACACATGTCTCCTTCTGCCGTGCCCGGGCGGTCGCTGACGGCCACCCGGGCAGGGGGTGGTGGGGGGACGAAGGGATGGGTGCGGATCGCGGTACCGGTCGAGCCGCTTCTGGTGGAGTGCCACGGCCCTGACGGGAAGGTCAGCAGCGCGTCACTATCTCTTTACTGACCCATCAACAGTTTCGCGAAACAGCGGCTGTCCTCGTGATGGCGGTACAGGCCGAACCTCTCGCAGGGCTCGTAGCCGCTGGACAGGTACAGTGCGATGGCCTCCGGCTGCTTGGTCCCCGTCTCCAGGACCATCCGCCGTCGCCCCGCCGCGCGGGCGTCCTCCTCCAAACGGGCCAGGACGCGCCGGGCCAGGCCCTGGCCGCGCGCCTCGCGGACGACGTACATCCGCTTCAGCTCGGCGTCGCCGTCCGCGTACCCCTCGCCGTTCTCGTCCATCGAGCGCCAGCCGCCCGTCGCGACCGGGCGCTCCCGCTCGTCGTACGCCAACAGGTAGAGGCCGCGCGGCGGCCGGAACATGGACGGGTCGAGGGGGGTCTCGTCACCGTCGCCGTCGTACCGCTCGGCGTATTCGAGCTGCACTTCGTCGTTGAGCTTGACGGCGTCGGGGTGGTCGAACGGCCTGGGTCGTATAATCATGCGGAGTATCGTACTTCTATGCGTGGTGGGGCGGCGGGCCGCGTATCGGGACTGTCGTATTGTGCCGGGATGCTCACTGTGACGACCGTCAATGTCAACGGCCTCCGCGCCGCCGCCAAGAAGGGGTTCGTGGAGTGGCTGGCCGGGACGGCCGCCGACGTGCTCTGCCTCCAGGAGGTACGGGCCGAGGAGACCCAGCTCCCCGAGGAGGTCCGGGCGCCCGAGGGCTGGTACGCGTTCCACGCGCCGGCCGCCGCCAAGGGCCGCGCGGGCGTGTCCCTCTACACGCGGCGCGAGCCGGACGCGGTGCGGGTCGGCTTCGGGGTGGAAGAGTTCGACGCGTCCGGCCGGTACCTGGAGGCCGACCTGCCGGGCCTCACGGTCGCCAGCCTCTACCTGCCGTCCGGTGAGGTCGGCACGGAGCGCCAGGACGAGAAGGTCCGCTTCATGGACGCCTTCCTGCCGTACCTGAAGGAGCTGAGGGAGCGCGCGGCGGCGGACGGCCGCGAGGTCCTCGTGTGCGGCGACTGGAACATCGCCCACCAGGAGGCCGACCTGAAGAACTGGCGGGCCAACCGCAAGAACTCCGGGTTCCTCCCCGAGGAGCGGGCCTGGTTCGGCCGCGTCCTCGACGAGGTGGCGTACGTCGACGTGGTCCGCGCCCTCCACCCCGACCAGGAGGGCCCGTACTCGTGGTGGTCCTACCGGGGCCGTGCCTTCGACAACGACGCGGGCTGGCGCATCGACTACCACATCGCCACCCCGGGCCTGGCGTCCCGCGCGCTGAAGGCCCGGGTGGAGCGTGCCGAGGTCCATGCGGCCCGTTGGTCGGACCATGCGCCGGTGACGGTGGTCTACGGTCCGTGACCTGCTTTTTCGGTGGGGCCGTCCGGTGTGCACCGGGGGCAGGTGCAGGGGGGCCATACGGAGGACGGGAGTGGGGTGAGGTCTTCGCGGCTGTGGATGACCGTGCGGTCGTCCCAGGTGCGTCCGCCGTCGCGTGACACCCGGAGGGTCAGCAGGGGGCGTTCGTCGGCGGCGGGGTCGCTGTCGGTTGTCGGGTGGGTCATGGGTGTGCGTCCCGGTGCCGTCGGAGGAGGACGTTGCAGTCGGTGACGGCCGACATGTCCCCCCGGTCGCGCGCCCGGGCCCGTGCGGCAGCGAGCCCGGCACACCGGGCGCACCCCGCAACCGGGGCCGGGTCCGGCCACACGGGTGGTTCAACCGGTCGGGGGTCGTCACGCGTCGGTTCGGTCATGTCAGCAGCGTGCCGCCGACACCCTCCCCGTCCCAGGGACGGAACGTCCTACTTTCGCACGCTACTCGGCGATCCCCAGATGCTCGGCGAGTCTGCGAAGGCCGGGTGGCCGGGCAGGGCCGTCCCACAAGTCGCTGACGATTGCGATGGCCAGGGTGTGGTGCCGCATCCACCCCGGGGCCACGCGGCGCAGCCGCTCCAGTGTCCGCACGGCCCCGGAGGCGTCACCCAGGTCGGTGTGGGCGCGCGCCAGGTCCAGCAGCAGCCAGGTCCGCCATGACGGGGGAGTGTCGCTGCTGATTCTCATGCCCCTGGCCAGGGTCAACGCCTCCTCGGGCCGCTCGTGCTGCACTGCGAGGCGCACCCGTTCGATGCGGACCGACGAGCGGCTGAAGACCGACACGAGTCTGCCGTCCTCGGGCGGGGGAAGCGTCGACAGGCGACCGGCGGCCCTCTCTGCCTCCACCATCAGGTCGTTGGCCGTCGCGTAGTCGTCGCCGCGCGCGTAGGACGTGGCGGCCGACATGAGGAGGCCGCCCCAGACGCGGATGCCCTCCGCCGTGCCCGGCTGCTCACGGGCCACGCCGTCGGCGCTGTGCACGGCGACGTGGCGCGCGTCGTCCAGCCGCGCCTGCCGCTGGTACGCCCAGGCGACGGAGTTGGCGATCATCGGGGCGAGCAGCGGGTCCGACGACTGCCCGGCGGCGGAGTGGGCGCGTTCCAGGGCGGACAGGGCGAGATCGGTCTTGCCCAGCCGGATGGCCAGGTGACCGGCGAGCTGGAGGGTCTTTCCGAGCGCGGCCTGTCCCGCCGCCCGTTGATCGACGGTTCCCACAGCCGCCAGCAGCCGGGCATCCGCGATGATGCCGGGCAGCAGTCCTGTGAGGCGGGCGAACTCGGCGGCGTGGTACAGCGTCCAGGCGTCGGCCAGCTCGGCACGCAGGAGGGGGAGCGACACCTTCTCGGGACCCGTGGGTTCGGTCGGCGGCGCGAAGATCGGTGGCATGATCGCCCGCCGGACGGCGACCAGTTGCGGCGGGTCGGCGTCGCCGCTCGACGGCACGCCCGGCGGGTCGCCCAGCAGGGCGGTCAGTTCCACACCGAGCCCCTTGGCCAGCGAGTGCAGGGTGGGCAGACGAGCGCTGTGCTTCCTGTGCTGCTCCAACTTCCGGATCACGTCCACGGAGACCCCGGACCGTTCGGCCAGGCCCTCTTGCGTGAGGTCGGCCAGGCACCGCAGCTTCCCGATGCGGTCACCCAGATGCTCAGTGGCCATGGCTCCGAAAGTACGCCCGGCCGGGTGCGGCCGGCAGCTCGTCGGCTCGATGGACGCGACGGCTGTTCAGGTCGGGTGCGGGGCGGGACGATCGGCCGAGCGGCGGTGCGGGCGGACGGCTGCCGACGCGTCGGCGCGTCAACTGATGGCGGTCACAAGGCGATGTCCACCGTAAGGTGGAACGCCGATGGTCGTGGCGATGACGTGGGGTCCCCCATCTGGAGTATCGTACTGGTGGCTGAGTGTCACCACTCCGTCACGTAAGTGATCTTGCTCGCGGGGAGTCCCGTTCCTCGCGCGGCCGGCACTGGAGGAGCGCGAACCCCCGTGGTACTTGTTCACCCCCCGCCTCGCTCTGGTGCGGGTTGTAGGTCCCTGCTCCCGTGGGGGCGGCGGATATCGCGTGGCGGCCACCCGCGAGCGGGGGCGGTGGCCGGATGGTAGGTCGCGACCTCAACCCCTCCGACCATCCGAAGAAGGAGGTCCGCCGGGTCCTGGAAAGGTGGGCCGAGCGCGGCTGGAAGCTGTGCAAGGAGGGCCACTGGGGCAAGCTGTACTGCCCGTGCGGGGCCGCGTGCACCACCATCCCGGTCTCCGGGTCGCCCCGCGACGACGGGGCCCACGCGCGCAGGATCGACCGCCTGGCCTCCCGCTGCCCGCTCCCGTCGGACGCGCCGAACCGTAGCCTCACCGGACGGTCACGCGACTAGACAAAGAATATTTGTCCATATTTAACCCCTTTTGTCTGTTGACGAATGTCAACAGCTCTGCGACTGTGGTGAAGGACTAGGGGGCCAACATGGACTACGACTTCACCTTTGTCGTCTCCGGCGTGGACGTGGACGACCAGGCTGCCGTTGACGCCTTGCTGGAGAACTGCGACGCGTTGTTGGCCCGGGCCGGGGGCGTGGACCTGCTGAGCATGACCGGTTCCGGGGGCTCCGCCCTCGAAGCGGCGTTGACCGCCGTCTCCGCCGCCCGCGCGGCGGCGCCGCAACTGCGGGTGTGCCGACTGGACCGCGACCTGGTCGGCGTCCACGAGATCGCCGAGCGGACGGGGCGCTCGCGGCAGAACGTCAGCCAGTGGATCGCCGGCGACCGCAAGGCGCACGGGGAGCCCTTCCCCGCCGCCGAGGGGACCGTGGGCAGGTCACGGGCCTGGCTGTGGAGCGAGGTCAACCGGTGGCTCGCCGCGCACGGCCTCGACGACGGGGCCGCGTACCCCACGCGCGCCGAGATGGCCGAGATCGACGCGGCGCTGGCCAACGCGGTCTCCGTGACCCTCAACTTCACGGCCGCCGGGACGCCCGGCTTCGAAGCGGGGCGCGACAAGGTGGTCGAAGAGCTCCGAAACAAGCACATCCCGGGGTTCATGGAGTTCCTGGCGGGGGTCGCCCACACGACGGACGGGCGGGGGGCCCACGCCGTGGTGGTCGCCGACCCGGACGAACCCGCCCGCGGGGTGATGGAGCACGTGTCGAGCTTCGGGCACGACGTCATCCTCATCACGGCGACGGACCAGTTCATGGCCACCGTGCTGTCCACGCGCGCGCCCCTGGGGCCGGCGCGCATCGTCACCGTGCCGCAGGAGTCCACGGTCGGCGACTGGCTCCGCCTGGTACAGGAGAACCCGCAGGCGGCGTTCGGCCTGGAGGCGTCGGAGACGCTGGAGGAGGAAGTCCCCCCGATCCAGCGCCGCCTGGCCATCGCCGCGTAGCGTCCCGGGAGCCGCGGCCCTGGGCCGTACGGGCCGATGTGGCGCGGGCGGGGGCGGCGGGCGCGCGCGTCGTGTCCGCCCGGGCGGCGGCCGGTGGCAGCGTGGCGGGGTGCTCTTCGCGACTCTCCCCGTGACTCTCGCCGCGCTCGTCGCCCTCGCCTCCGGGGCCTCCTCCGTCCCTCCGGGCGCCTCGGGTGCCCCCGGTACCGCCAGTGCCTCCAGTACCGCCGGTGCTCCCGGCGCTTTTGGTGCCTCCGACGTCGTCGTGACCGAGCAGGCGTCGCGGCGGGTCGTCGTGTTCGACGGGGGGCGGCGGGTGTGGGGCCCGGCGGCCGAGCGGTGGGCGTTCTCGCCCGTGGGGGACCCCAGGTACGCCGACCTGGCGCCCGAGCGCAGTTGGGTGCACCCCGACGAGGCGAAGCCCCGGCGCTGGCGGGGCCGCACCTACCTGCTGACCACCGCCTCGTACGGCTTCGCGGCCGTCGTCGCGTACCCGTCCGGCGACCGCTACTGGGCCGCCGCCCTCGCGCCCGGCACCACCCGGATCAACCCGCACAGCGCCGAACTGCTCCCGGACGGCTCCGTCGCGGTCGCGGGCAGCACCGGCGATGTGGTCCGGCTGTACGAGCCGCCGCCCGGCGGGCGGTACGCGGCGTTCGCGCTGGACGACGCGCACGGACTGGAGTGGGACGAGCAGCGCGGCGTCCTGTGGGCCCTCGGCGGCGACCGGCTCGTGGCGCTGCGCCCGGGCAGCCGGGGCGGGCGGCCCGTGCTGCGGCGGGTGGACGAGGTGCCGCTGCCCGACCGGGGCGGCCACGACCTGGGCCAGGTCGCGCGGCACCCGGACCGGCTGTGGGTGAGCACCGGCACGGCCGTGTACCAGTACGTCAAGAGCCGCCGCGCCTTCGTCCGGGACTACCCGGGCGCCGCCGCCGTGAGCCGCCCCCGCGTGAAGGCCGTGGGCGACGAGCCCCGGACCGGCCGGATCCTGTCGACCGCCCCGGAGCGGGGCCTGGCGGAGCCCTGGTGGACGACGACCGCGGCCGTCCACCGCCCCGCGGGCGCGTACCGCCTGCCGGGCGGCGGCATCTACAAGGCCCGCTGGTGGGACCTTCCCCCGCGTCCGCGACCCGCCCGCTGACGGTGCCCCCGCTGGCGGCGCCCCCGCCGACGCGCCGGCCGCACGGCCCCGGTTCCGGTTTCGACCCCGGCCGTACGGTCCCGGTCCCGGTTCCGGTCCCGTCCCCGGCCGTACGGTCCCGGTCCCGGTTCCGGTCCCGTCCCCGGCCGTACGGTCCCGGTTCCGGTCCCGTCCCTGACCCCGACCCCGGCCGCACGGTCCCGCCCCTGACCTCGACCCCGGCCCCAACCCCGGTCCCCGTCCCGGCATCTGCGCCGGTGACCGGGGGTCCCGCCGGGTGTGCGGTCCCCCCCCCCGGCGGTCGTCGGGCGAGCCGGAGGGCCGGAGAAGTGGACCAACTCCCTCCACTTCCCGGCCATTTCGTAATGTGATCGATAGGGAATTCCGTACAACCATTCCGCCGATGTGGCGAGGCTCACGATCTCGTTCTTCGAGTGTCGTTCATGTCGTTCATTTCCTCCTTGCCTTCACGGGCGGGGGGCTGCTGGAGTGATCTCTTGGGGAAGGCCGCAGGGGGGCCGGAATCCGGCAGGGCAGATCCGGCGTGACGAGCGGAAAGCCCGTCAACTCCCTGCCGTTTGACGCTGGAAGGGGCTGGAGTGCAGGGCGACCGCTTCGGTGGGCTGACCGCTGCCGCCGATGCCGCTCCGACCGGCTTCGGCTCCGGAACCGCGCGCAGGTCCTTCCCGCCCGGCGTCCCCGGGGACACCGGCCGCCGGGTCGCCCCGGGCGGCGACGCCCTCCCGCCCGGCGCTTCCGGCGGGTTCGCCACCGCGTACGGGCCGGGACAGGGCGGCCCGCCCACCGCGGGACCCCCGCCCGGGACCCCGCCCGGCACCGCCGTCCGGTGCCGCTTCGGCGCGCGCGCCCACGGCACCCGGGCCCGTGCCACATCGCCGTCGTGCTTACCGAATCCCTCGTCTTCGTCACGAAAGGACCCAGGTCATGCCACCCACCCTGTGGAGCAGACGACGTCTTCTCACCACCCTGGCCGCGGTGACCGCGGCTCCCGCGCTGCCCGGCGTCCTCACCCTGGCCGCCACCCCCGCGCGCGCGGCGGACGGCGTCACCGGCATACCCGACCGGCTGCCGGACACCGACCGCGCCCGGGCCGTGTGGGCCTTCCGCATCGGTGGCCGTTCCGTGCGCGAGGCCGCCGCCGCCGCGCTGGCCGGCGGTGACGCCCAGATCGCGGCGTTCCTGAACGGTGGATACGCCCAGGCCCAGGCCGAGGACAACCGTTTCGCCGTGTTCCAGGGCCTCGCCTGGGCGGGCAGGTCGGTCCAGGCGTCCGCGCAGCAGGCGTTGGCCGGCGGCGACGAGGCGATCGCCGCGTTCCTGAAGGACGGCTACCAGGCGTCGCTCCAGACCGACCTGCGGGTCGAGGTCTTCCGCGTCATGAACAGCGGCGGCAGGGCCGTGAAGCGGGAAGCCTCCGCGGCGCTGGAGACGGACACGCGGGAAGCGCTGGAGACCTTCCTCAACGAGACCCGGTACACCGCCCAGGACGAGGACGAGCGGGCCGAGGTCTTCACCATCCTCGCCACCGCCTCGCCCGAGGTGAAGAAGTACGCCGAACGCGCGC
Organism: Streptomyces sp. NPDC045287; assembly: GCF_056432325.1. Classification (NCBI taxonomy): domain Bacteria; kingdom Bacillati; phylum Actinomycetota; class Actinomycetes; order Kitasatosporales; family Streptomycetaceae; genus Streptomyces; species Streptomyces sp. NPDC045287. The sequence continues at coordinate 223,862 of NZ_JBWKJG010000011.1, read as the reverse complement.
TCTCCGACGGCTCGCCGAAGGCCATCCACTGGTTCCTGACCACGGGTCAGCACATCGCCCGCGCCCGCGACGAGGAAACCGCCACCATCGACCAGCTCGTGGCGATCGTCGAACGCGAGGGCAAGCAGGCCAAGCTCAAGACGGACAAGGCCGTAGCCGCCTCCAACCAGGCCAAGGAGGCGGCGGAGAAGGCGAAGGAAGCCGCCCTCACGGCCGCCGCCGAGGCGAAGGCCGCGCAGCAGGACGTCCGCAAGTCGGCGAAGGCCGCCGACAAGGCCGCCGACGCCGCACGCGGCGCGGCCAGGGCGGCGCAGACCGCGATCAGCGCCTCCCGCGCCGCGCAGTCCGCCTCGCAGCGTGCCGCACGGGCGGCCCAGGCCGCCGCCGCGGCGGCGGCGCAGGCGGGCCGGGCGGCCTCCCGCGCCTACAACGCGGCCATCGCCGCGTCCGCCGACGCCTCGAAGGCGTCCGCGGCACGCCAGGCCGCCCAGGGCGCCCGCGACGCGGCAGCCAAGGCGCGCACCGCCGCGGCGGCCGCGCAGCAGGCGTCCATCGCCTCCTCGCAGGCCGCCACCGCCGGTGCCGCGGCGGCCTCCGCGGCGGGCAACGCCGCCGCGGCCGCCAACGCCTCCGCCGACGCGGCCGCCGCCGCCGGTGCCGCCACCGACCAGGCCCGCCGCGCCCGCGAGGCCGCCGCGGAGGCCAACGCGCAGGCGGCCCGCGCCAGCAGCGCCGCGGCCCTGTCCCAGCGCCTGGCCAACACGTCCGCAGCCGCCGCGGCCGAGGCCCACCGGGCCGCCAACTCCGCGGCCGACCACGCCGACGCGGCCGCCGCCGCGGCCGAGGAAGCGGCCAAGTACGCCGGGCAGGCCATCGAGTACGCCAAGCGGTCCACCGCCTACGCCGACGCCGCCTACAAGGCCGCCACCGCCGCCGCCGACGCGGTGAAGAAGGCGCAGGAGGTCGAGGCGGCGGCCCGCGAGGCGGAAGCCGAACGGATCCAGCAGGACACCGAGGTCGGCATCGTCGCCGCCCGGCTCAAGGCCGCCCAGGAGAAGGAGGCCCTGGAGCGGCTCACCCGGCAGCGGACCCAGAGCGAGCAGACGTCGCAGGAGACCACCGACCTCATCGAGCAGGCCCAGAGCGCCCTCGCCGCCGGAGACGACGCCCGGGCCGTGGAGCTGGGGCGCAAGGCGGCGGTCAAGCTCCTGGACAGCCACGGCACCTGGACCCGCGAGGCGGCCGAGTTCGCCCTCGCCGGCAGCGACTACGACGTCCTCAACTGGATCGACGCCGACCGGCTCGCGGCCCAGCAGCAGGACGACCAGGAGACCGTCCTCGCCGTCGCCGAGGTGGCCGCCCCGGACATCGCGGCGGCGGCGCAGCGGGCCCTGGAGAGCCAGGACACCGGCGCGGCCAGCCGCTTCCTCGCGCAGGGCATGACCGAGGCGGCCGCCACCGAGAACCGCGTCACCGTCTTCAAGATCCTGAGCCAGAACCCCGGCCCGGCGGTCAAGGCCAAGGCGGAGGCCGCTCTCAACGACGGCAGCCCGGAGGCGCTGTTCCGCTTCCTGAGCACGGAGTACGCCGAGGCGCTCAAGGAAGACGACACCGTCGAGATCTTCAAGATCCTCAACACCGGTGGCGCCTACCTCCAGTCCGCGGCGAAGGTCGTGCTGGAGGGGTCCGCCCTGATGCGGCGGTCCTTCATCGCGCACGACCAGTACAACGTCGCCCGCCTCGACCAGGACGCCGAGGCCCACGTCGCGGCGATCCGGGCCTCCATCGCGCACGCCGCCCAGATCGCGCAGAAGGCCCTGGAGGACGCCGCGTACGCCTCCAAGGCGGCGGCGGAGGCCCGGAAGGCGGCCGAGGAGGCGTCGAACTGGGCGGCCAAGGCCCAGGGGTACGCCACCGCCGCGGCGAACGCGGCCAAGGAGGCCCGGGACAACGCCGCGGCGGCCGACGCGTGGGCCGCCAAGGCCGCGGCCTCCGCGAGCCGGGCCAAGGAGGCGGCGGCCGTGGCGCGCACCGCGGCCCGCACCGCGAACTACTCCGCGAACCAGGCCTACGCCTCCGCCGCCCGGGCCCAGGCCTCGGCCGCCGCGGCGGCCCGGTCCGCGGCGCAGGCGCGCGCCGCGGCGACGCAGGCGGGCCAGGACGCCCGGGCCGCCGCGGCGGCGGCCAGCGACGCGCGCCGCATCGTGCAGCAGAAGCGGCAGCAGGAGATGGCCGCCGCGGCGGCCGAAGCGGCGCGCAGGGCCCGGGAGAACCAGCAGAACGGCACCAACCCGGCCGACACGCCCGACAACGACACGAACAAGGCCGAGAAGGACGGCGAGTTCCTCGGCCTGACCGCGGACCAGTGGGCGACCTGGTCCGGCCGCGTCAGCACCGTCGCCGGGACGATCTCCGCAGCCGCCGGTGGCGCGGCGCTGATCGCCGCGATGATCCCGGGGGGCCAGCCCGTCGCGGCGTTCCTCGGTGGGGTCTCGGTCGTCGCGGGAGGGGTCTCCCTGCTGGCCGGCGGCGTGAACGTCATCGCCACCGGGTTCTCCGCCGGCTGGGGGAGCAGCGCCTTCAACACGTCCGTGGGCACGTTCGCGCTGAGCGCCCTGTTCTTCGGCAAGGGCCGCGCCCTCAGTTGGGCCTCCAAGAGGGTCGAGGGCCTGAAGGGGGTCGCGGACGAGGTCGGCGCGAAGGTGTCCGGCTTCCTGGAGGACACCGCCACGGCGGCCATCGGATGGCTGAACTGGAGCTGACCGGGCAGTAATCCCGGAAAACCGCCGCAGGAGGGGCGGGTGGCACCGCACCGGTCGCCACCCGCCCGCGGCAGCCACCGGAAGGACGGGAGACAGGGCGTGGTCGCGGAACGCTTGACGGTCGGGCAGTGGTGGATCGTGGCGCTCGCCGTCTCCGCGCTGGTCCCGGCGGCGTTCTACTTCTGCCTCAGGAGCGGGAAGGGCGCGGCGTACTCGCTGGTGGCGCCCGCCCTCGGAGCGCTCGCCGTCCTCGGGCACGGCCGACTGCGGGGCCACGCGGAGAAGGAGGCCCTGGTCATCTTCTCCGTCGCCCTCCTCTCGGTGGCCCTCCTGCTCGTCGCCATCAGGCCGGACGTACGGACGTACGCGGAGAAGGCCCGGCGCGGCGAGGAGCACGTGATCCCCAAGTGGAAGGTCAACCTGTACGCGGTGCTGACGCTGGCCTTCGCGGTCGCGGTCATGGTCCTGCTGCTGTAGGCGTCGGCCGGCCGCCCGAACCCCGCGCGGCGGGGCCGGTACGGGGCCCGTCCGGCACCGGTACGGCTCGTCCGGCGCGGGTACGGCTCGTCCGACGCGGGCGCGGGTACGGCTCGTCCGGCACGGGCGCGTCCCGTCCGGGGCGGCGCGGATGCCGGCGGACGGCTCCACCGGCGTGGCGTACCGGCGCGTCCCGTCCGGTGCCGGCCACCCCGCCGGTCCCTTGTCGCCGGCCCGGCCCGCAGGTCCCGGCCCGCAGGCCCGCCCAGCCGGCCCCGGCCCGCCGGTCCCGCGCCGCGGCCGTCTCCCAGGGGAAACGGCACCCCGCGGGCCCTCCCGCGGCACCCCGCGGGCCCTTCCGGGGGCGCCTAAGCTCCCCGCGCCGCGCCGTCGCGCGCCTCGTGGCCCTCGCGCGCCTCGTCGCTCCCGCGCAGGCGGCGGTCCAGCGCCATCGACAGCTCCGCGTCCACCACGCTCTTGGCGAGCGGGCGCAGCCGGTGCGCGTCCTCGTCGCGCGCGTGGGTGTGGAGCAGGTCCGTGAACAGCTTCGCGAGGGCGTCCGCGTGGACGCGCACGTCGCGGGCGGCGCCGAGCACCGCCGCCAGCGGGACGCCCTCCCGCACCAACGCGGACGACACCTCCAGCAGTCGGCGGCTGACGTGGACGATCTCCTCGCCGTCCGTCGCGAGGTAGCCCAGGTCGAGGGCGGCGGCGAAGTTCTCGGCGCTGACCTGGTCGCCGAAGTGGTCGGCCAACTGCTCCGGGGTGAGCCGTACGGGCTCCTCCTCCGTGGGCTCCCCGAGGCCCAGCACCTCGCCCACGTCCCGGCCGCTCTCGAAGGCGGCGGCCAGGTCCGCGATGCCGTTGAGGGTGTGGCCGCGCTCCAGCAGCGCCGCGATGGTGCGCAGCCGGGCCAGGTGGTGGGGGCCGTACCAGGCGATGCGGCCCTCGCGGCGCGGGGGCGGTATCAGCCCGCGCTCGCGGTAGAAGCGGAGCGTCCGGGGGGTGATGCCGGCCGCTTCGGCCAGTTCCTCCATGCGGTATTCACGGTCCTCACCCTCGTTCGCCACGCCGGCAAGCCTATAGACGTACCAGGGGTAACTTCCTCGCCCCGCCCTCTACCGCCGGGTAGGGAGCTGCTCTACCCTCCGGACAGTGCCAGTGATTGCTGGCAGAGTCTTGGGAGGCGGCATGAGCGACCACGCGCGCGAACACGTACGAGTGGCGGTGATCGGATCCGGCTTCGGCGGCCTCGGTGCCGCCGTCCGGCTGCGCCGCGAGGGGATCACCGACTTCGTCGTCCTGGAGCGGTCCGACGCGGTCGGCGGCACCTGGCGCGACAACAGCTACCCCGGCTGCGCCTGCGACGTCCCGTCGCACCTGTACTCGTTCTCGTTCGCGCCCAACCCCGACTGGCCCCGCACCTTCTCCGGGCAACCGCACATCCGCGCGTACCTGGAGCGCGTCACCGACACCTTCGGGCTCCGGCCCCACCTGCGCCTGGGGCACGAGGTGCTGACGGCGCGCTGGGACGCGGACGCCGTGCACTGGGAGATCGAGACCTCGCGGGGCACCCTCACCGCCGACGTGGTCGTCTCCGCGACCGGGCCGCTGTCCGACCCCAAGATCCCCGACGTGCCGGGCCTCGACGGCTTCCGCGAGGCGGGCGGCAAGGTCTTCCACTCCGCCCGCTGGGACCACGACTACGACCTGACCGGCAAGCGCGTCGCGATGATCGGCACCGGCGCCTCCGCCATCCAGATCGTCCCCGCCATCCAGCCGGAGGTCGGCCGCCTCTCCCTCTTCCAGCGCACCCCGCCGTGGGTCATGCCGCGCGTCGACCGCGCCGTCACCGGCGCCGAGCGCTGGCTCCACCGGCAGCTCCCGTTCACCGGCAAGGCCCGCCGGGGCCTGCTGTGGGGGATCCGCGAGCTCCAGGTCGGCGCGTTCACCAAGCGGCCGGAGGCGCTGGGCCTGGTCGAGGCGCTCGCCAAGGCCAACATGCACCGCGCCGTGAAGGACCCCGCCCTGCGCGCCAAGTTGACCCCGTCGTACCGGATCGGCTGCAAGCGCATCCTGCTCTCCAACGACTACTATCCGGCCCTCGCCCGCCCCAACGTCGACGTCGTCGCCGCCGGACTGACCGAGGTGCGCGGCCGGACCGCCGTCGGCGCGGACGGCTCCGAGGCCGAGGTCGACGCGATCGTCTTCGGCACGGGCTTCCACGTCACGGACATGCCGATCGCCGACCGCGTCGTCGGCGCCGAGGGCGTCACGCTCGCGGAGGCGTGGAAGGACGGCATGGAGGCGCTGCGCGGCGCGACCGCCGCCGGGTTCCCCAACTGGATGACGATCATCGGCCCCAACACCGGGCTCGGGAACTCCTCGATGATCCTCATGATCGAGTCCCAACTGAACTACATGGCCGACTTCCTGCGCCGGCTGGACCTCCTCGGCGCGGGCCGGGCCCTCGCTCCCCGCCCGTCCGCCGTCGCCGCGTGGAACCGGCGCGTCCAGGCGCGGATGGAGCGCACCGTGTGGAAGTCCGGCGGCTGCGACAGCTGGTACCTCGACGCCAACGGCCGCAACACCACGCTGTGGCCGGGCACCACGGCCGAGTTCCGGCGCGCGACGCGGAGCGTGGACCTCGGCGAGTACGAGGTGGTGCGGGCGCCCGGGAGGGCCGGCACGGCCCCCTCGGAGCGGGCCCCGCGCGGCCGTGAGGAGGCCGCGGCGTGAACCCCACCCCGTACGCGGCGGCCACCCCGCGCACCCTGACCGCCACCTCCGCCGACGGCCAGGCCCTGCACGTCGAGGTGTACGGCCCCGAGGGCGCCCCCGCCGTCGTCCTGGCCCACGGCTGGACCTGCTCCACCGACTTCTGGACCGCCCAGGTGCGGGACCTCGCCACCGACCACCGCGTCGTCGTCTACGACCAGCGCGGCCACGGCGCCACCCCGCCCGCCGCCGGCCCCTCCGGCTACTCGACGCGCGCCCTCGCCGACGACCTGGAGGCGGTCCTCACCGCCACGCTCGCCCCCGGCGAGAAGGCCGTCCTGGCCGGGCACTCCATGGGCGGCATGACGCTGATGGCCGCCGCCGGGCGCCCCGCCCTGCGCGCCCACGCCGCCGCCGTCCTGCTGTGCAGCACCGGCGCGTCCCGGCTGGTCCCCGAGTCCCTCGTCGTACCGCTGCGCGCCGGCGCCCTGCGCACCCGGATCACCGGCGCGGTCCTCGGCGCCCGCGCCCCCCTCGGGCCGGTCACGCCCGTGTCGAAGGCGATCCTCAAGTACGCCACGATGGGCCCCGGTTCGGCGCCCGACCGGGTCGCGGAGTGCGCCCGCATCGTGCACGCCTGCCCGCGCGCCGTGCGCGTCGCCTGGTCGCACGTGCTCGCCGGGCTGGACCTGGAGGCCGACGTGCGCGCCTTGGACGTGCCCACCGCGGTCGTCGCGGGCGCCGCCGACCGGCTCACCCCGCCGGTCCACGCCCGCGCGCTCGCCGCCGCCCTGCCGCGGTGCGTCGGCCTCGACGTGCTGCCCGGCATCGGGCACATGACACCCGTCGAGGCGCCCGAGGCCGTCACGGCGCGCCTGCGCGAACTGTCCGCGACGTACCTCGGCGACGGCACCGGAGGTGACGACGCCGGACGCGGTGACGCCGGGCGTGACGACACCGGGCGTGACGACGAGAGGGAAGAGGAAGCCGTATGAGCAAGGTCAGCCTGGAAGGTCAGGTCGCCGTCGTCACGGGGGGCGCGCGCGGCGTCGGCGAACTGCTGGCGCGCAAGCTCTCCGCGCGCGGAGCGCGGGTCGCGCTCGTGGGGCTCGAACCGGACGAGCTGAAGCGGGTCTCGGAGCGGCTGCACACCGAGAGCGACTGGTGGCACGCGGACGTCACCGACCACGAGACGATGGCGCGGGTCGCGTACGAGGTGAAGGAGCGCTTCGGCAAGGTGGACGTCGTCGTCGCCAACGCCGGCGTGGCGACGGGCGGCCCGTTCGCGGACTCCGACCCGGTCGCGTGGCGGCGCGTCATCGAGGTCAACCTCGTCGGCGGCGCCGTCACCGGGCGGGCCTTCCTGCCCGTCCTGCTGGAGAGCCGCGGGTACTTCCTCCAGATCGCGTCGCTCGCCGCCGTCACACCGGCGCCGATGATGACGGCGTACTGCGCGTCCAAGTCGGGTGTGGAGGCGTTCGCGCACTGCCTGCGCACCGAGGTCGCCCACCGGGGCGTGCGGGTCGGGGTGGGCTACCTGTCGTGGACGGACACCGACATGGTGCGCGGCGCCGACCAGGACGACGTCATGCGGGAGCTGCGGCAGCGGCTGCCGTGGCCGGCGAACCGCACGTACCCGCTGGGCCCGGCCGTCGACCGGATCGTCGCGGGCATAGAGCGGCGCTCGGCCCACGTGTACGCCCAGTGGTGGCTGCGCGGCATGCAGTCCGTACGGGGCTACCTGCCGGGGGTCATCACGGCGGTGGGCCGGCGCGAGATGCGGCGCTTCGAGCCCCGGCTGGCCGGCGTGCCGAAGGGGCTGGTGGGCGCGGGCGGCGCCGCCGACGAGCGGGCGCGTGCGGAGCGTAACTGATCGAAATGCGCGGCGTGTCCGCTCGTGCCAGGCTGGTCGACGCGGGGCCGGTCACGGCTCCGCGTCCCCCCACCCCGTGTAGGAGTGAAACCCGGTATGGGCATCTCTGACCAGTTCAAGGAAAAGGCCGAGCAGTTGCAGCAGCAGGGCAAGCAGCGCGCGCAGGGCGTGAAGGACGAGGCGCAGCAGCGCATGCAGCAGCGCAAGGGCAAGCAGCAGGGCAAGCAGCGCACGCAGGACGACACGACGCGCGACAGGCAGGGCGCGGTGGACGACGACGACATCTGACCCCGCCACCCCTTCCGCTGTGCCCCGGACGGCCCCACCCGCCCGGGGCACACGCGCGTACGAGCCACCCGGACCCGGCGCGGGGCCCGCTCGGGAAGCGCCGGACGGGCAGGCGACCGCCCCACGCGGACGGCGCCCGGACCCCGCCCCCCGCGAAGCCGCCCGGCCCGGGACCCCCGGCCCCCCGGAGGACCCGCCCCGCGCCGCGCCCGCCCCACGCCGCGCCCGTCACGCACCGTGCCGTCGTCGTGCCGTCCCGAACTCCCGGCCGTACGGGGTGAACAGGCCGCCGTCGCGCCGGTGACACCGGTCGTGCGGCTCCGGTGGAGGGCCCGGTCACGGGATGCCCCTCCACATCCAGGGCCGCGGGCCGTGGCGTCCGCGCAGGCAGTCGACCCGGTGTCGGGCCTGACCGGCCCAGTCCGGGTTGCCCGCCGCGTGCCGCACCGCGCAACTCGCCGTGCGCAGTTCGCGGATGCCGGCGAGGGCCGCGTAGCCGGGCCACTCCGTCACGTCGAAGCCGTGGGCGTCGCAGAACCGGCGGTGCTCCGCCGAGGTGACCGCCCCCGTGGTCGGACTGCGCACGGCGGTGGGGACCAGGTCCCAGTAGGTGCGGCGGGCGCCCGGGCGGGCAGGGCGGGGGCCGCGGCGGGTGCCGGGCGCCTCCTACGGTCGCGGCGGCAGCGGCGGGCGGGAGAGGTTCGGGGTGGCCGAATAGTCCGGGGGGCTCGACGGGGGGTGCTTCTTCAGGAGCCCCAGCGCCAGGTCGACCGCGTCCGCGAGCTGGCGGTGGCGGCCCTCCGCCCAGTCCAGCGGGGTGCGTTCGATCTCGATGTCCGGCTCCACGCCGTGGTTCTCCACGTCCCACCCGTACGCCTCGAACCAGGCCGCGTTCATCGGGACCGTGATCACCGTGCCGTCGCCCAGCCGGTGGCGGCCCGTCATGCCGACGACGCCGCCCCAGGTGCGCTGCCCGACGACCGGGCCGAGGCCCTGCAGCTTGAACACCGCCGTGATCATGTCGCCGTCCGACGACGTGGCCTCGTCCGCGAGCGCGACGACCGGCCCGCGCGGCGAGTTCGACGCGTACGACACCGGCTGGGCGTTCCGCGTGAGGTCCCAGCCCAGGATCCGGCGCGTCAGCTTCTCGACGACCAGCTCGCTGATGTGCCCGCCCGCGTTGCCGCGCACGTCCACGATGAGCGCCGGCCGCGACACCTCCAGCCGCAGGTCCCGGTTGAACTGCGCCCACCCGGAGCCGCCCATGTCGGGGATGTGCAGGTACCCGCACCGGCCGTCGCTCAACTCCCGCACGACCTCGCGGCGCTTGGCCACCCAGTCCTGGTACCGCAGCGGACGCTCGTCGACCAGCGGCACGACCGCCACGCGCCGCGGCCGGCCCGTCTCCCCGTCCGCCGGGCCGAACGTCAGCTCCACCGTCGTCCCGCCCGCCGCCGAGAGCAGCGGGTACGGCCCGGTCACCGGGTCCACCGGCCGCCCGTCCACGTGCGTGAGGACCGCGCCCTCCCGGATGCCCGTACCGGCCAGCGGCGAACGCGCCTTGGAGTCCGACGAGTCGCCCGGCAGGATCCGCTTGACGACCCACTTCCCGTCCCGGCACACCAGGTTCGCGCCGAGCAGCCCCATCGCGCGCTGGTAGTGCGGCGGGCCCTCGTTGCGTCGCGCGGGCGTGACGTACGCGTGCGAGGTGCCCAGCTCGCCGAGGACCTCCCGCAGCAGGTCGGCGAACTCGTCGGGCGACGCGACCCGCTCGACGAGCGGCCGGTACTGGTCCAGGACGCCGTCCCAGTCGATGCCGGCCATGCCCGGCTCCCAGAAGTGCGCGCGCGTGATGCGGCCCGCCTCGTCGTACGCCTGCCGCCACTCGGCGCCCGGGTCCACCTCGTGCCGGATGCGCCGGGCGTCCACGTACACCGTCGTGTCGGGGTCGCCCGTCTCGTTCGCGGGCTGGGCCCGCAGCTCGCCCTCGTCGACCACGACGAGCCGCGTCCCGTCGCCGCTCACCGCGAACCAGTCCAGGTGCGCGACCAGCTCCGTCTTGCGCGCCTTGGTGAGGTTGAAGTGCTCCAGCGTCGGCCGCTCCGACGGGTCCGACGGGTTGACGAACGTCTCGCCGAGCGCGCCCGAGATGGGCCAGCGCAACCACACCAGCCCGCCCCCGCTCACCGGGTGCAGCGACGAGTACTTCGACGCGGCCACCGGGAACGGCGTCACCCGGCTCTCCAGGCCCTCCACCTCGACCAGCACGGTCCCGTCGCCCGCCTGCTCCTCCTCGCCCTGGTCCAGTCCGCCCGCCGCCGGGCGGCCCTCCGGGGAGAGCGCGAACGGCGACGGCGTCGTCGACGCCAACGGCACGAGGTACGGGCGGCAGCCCAGCGGGAACGACAGGTCGCCGGTGTGCACGTCGTACACCGGGTCGAAGCCGCGCCACGACAGGAACGCCAGGTAGCGGCCGTCCCGCGTGAACACGGGGCTCTCGTCCTCGAAGCGGCCGTTGGTCACGTCGACGACCAGGCGGTCCTTGATGCGGGCCATCTTGATCTGCCGCAGCGACCGGCCGATGAACGGGTGCGACCAGGTCAGCCACGCCCCGTCCGGGGAGAACGCCAGGTCGCGCACGGGGCCGTTCTCCGAGCGGATCAGCTCCGTCACCACCCCGGCCGAGTCCGCCGGGTCGGCCGGGGCCGCCGAAGTTGCCGTGTCGGCCGGGGCCGCTGTGCCGGTTGAGGCTGTGGGGGTGTCTGAGTCTGCTGGGCTCGCCGGGCCGCTTGAGGCTGTCGGGCCCGCCGAGTCGGCTGAGGCTTCCGGGCTGTTTGAGGCTGCCGGGTCCTCCGGGTCGGCTGAACCGGTGGGGTCCGCTGAGGCCGCCGGTCCCGCCAGGCCGCCCCCCGGTTCCTCCGGGTCCGCCGAGGCCGCCGAGGCCGCCGGGTCCGCCAGGCCGCCCGGTTCCTCCGGGTCCGCCGAAGCCGCCGGGCCGCCCGGCGCCGAAGGGCCACCGGCCTCCGCCGAGCCCTCCGCCGCTCCCGAGCTCCCCGGCTCCGCCGGGCCGCCCGAGCCCTCCGGCCGCACCGGGTCGGTGATCCGCCGCAGGCGCCCGGTCCGCACCGGGCCCGCCGCCTCCACCGCCTCCTCCGACACGTCCAGCAGCAGCAGCCGCCCGTCGTGCGACGCGATGGCGAGCCGCTCCCCGTCCGGGTCGGAGACCATCTCCAGGACGCGCCCCAGCCGCCCCGCGGCGAGCCGGCGCGGCTCCCGCTGGCCGCTGGCGCGCGGCAGGTACGCGATCTCGACGGCGTCCTCGCCCTCCGCGTCCGTCACGTACGCGACGCGCCCGCCGTCCAGCATCTCCGGCAGCCGCACCCGCACCCCCGGCGTGTCGGCGATCGACCGGGCCGGCCCGTCGCGGTGCGTGAGCCAGTACAGGCTGCCGCGCACGCAGACGGCGCTGGCCCGCCCGGTCTCGTCGACGGCCACCGACTGGAGGTGCAGGGCGGCCGGCACCTGGTAGGTGCGCCGCCCGGCGCGCGGCCCGCCGAGCCGCACCGCCAGCTTGTGCGGCCGGGAGTCGGGCGCCAGGGAGTCCACCATCCACAGGTCGCCGGCGCACTGGTAGACGACCCGGCGCCCGTCGGAGGAGGCGTGCCGGGCGTAGAACGCGTCGTGGTCGGTGTGGCGCCGCAGGTCGGAGCCGTCGGGCAGGCACGAGTAGAGGTTGCCGACGCCCTCGTGGTCGGAGAGGAACGCGATCCGCCCGCCCACGAACATCGCACAGTCCAGGTGGCCGCCGAGGTCCGGCAGCAGCCGTTCGCCGTGCAGCCACAGCCGCCCGGTCGCCCCGCCCCGGTACCGCTTCCAGGCGGCCGGCTCGTGCGGCGGCTTCCCGGTCAGCAGCAGCGTGCGGTGCTCCCCGTCGACGTCGGCGACCTGGATGTCGGCGCACGGCCCCCACGGGAGGCGGCGGCCCGGGCTGCCGTCGACGGACACCTTGTACGCCCACGAGAAGTGCGAGAACGGCTGCCCGTGCGACGCGACGGCCAGGATGTTGCCGTCGGGGTCCCAGCCGCACACGCGGGTGTCCAGCGACCCCCAGTACGACAGCCGCCGCGCCGGGCCGCCGTCGACCGGCAGGAGGTGGATCTCCGGGTCGAGGCTGCGCCAGCTCGTGTACGCGATGTGCCGCCCGTCCGGCGAGAAGCGGGGGTGCCCCACTCTCGTCCGGTCGACGGTGAGCCGCCAGGCACGGCCGGGGGATCCGCCCCCGGCGACGAGCGGGGCGAGCCACAGGTCGTCCTCGGCCGCGAAGCAGAGGAGGTCGTCGTGGACGTGGGGATACCGGAGGTACGCGCCGTCACTGCTCACACGTTCATGCTTTCCGCGCGGCGGGAACGCGGCAACTCGACCGGCGCATCGACCTGGTGTTCGTGACGAAGCCCACGTACGAAACGGTTTCGTTTCGCTCGCGGCCCGCCTTACGCTTGAGGTGTACGAAACCGTTTCGTTCGGATGGAATCGCCCATGGCCCGCAGCAGACTCACCCCGGAACGCGAGTCGGAGCTGTACGAGACCGTCATCGACCTCCTCGGGGAGGTCGGCTACGACGGGCTCACCATGGACGCCATCGCCGCCCGCACGCGCTCCAGCAAGGCCACCCTCTACCGCCAGTGGGGGAGCAAGCCCGAGCTGGTCGCCCAGTCCCTGCGGCACCACAAGCCCGTACGCATCGCGGAGATCGACACCGGGTCGCTCCGGGGGGACTTCCACGAGATCATCGGGAGCTCCGACGACTGCCGCATGGCGAAGGACTCCGCGATGATGCGGGGCCTGGCCCACGCCGTCGGCGAGAACCCCGAACTCCACGAGGCGCTGCGCGAGCTGCTGATCGAACCCGAGGTGACCGGGCTCGACCAGATCCTGCGCCGCGCCGTGGAACGGGGCGAGGTCGCCGCCGACAACCCGGCGCTCGGCCTGGTCCCGCACATGATGATCGGCGCCGTCGTCGCCCGTTCCTTCATCGAGGACCGCCCGGTCGACCAGGCGTTCCTCACCGCCTACGTGGACGCCGTCGTGCTCCCCGCCCTCGGCGCCCCCTGACCCGCCCGCCCCGCCGGGGGCGGACCACCCGGGTCGGCCGGCCCCGGCGCTCCCCACGCCGGACCGCGCCACCGCCCCGGAACCGCACTACCTGACACGTACCGCTCACGCTGTCGGGCCGACTCCCCAACGTCCTGCCCCGTCCCACACACCTCGGGAGTACGCCCCAGTGGCCACGTTCCTCTACAAACTCGGCCGGTTCGCCTTCCGGCGCCGCCATCTCGTGACCCTCCTGTGGGTCGCGCTCCTGGCCCTCGCCGGAGTGGGCGCCGCGTCCGCGCCGGCAGCCACCTCCAGCTCCTTCTCCATGCCCGGTACGGAGGCACAGAGGGCCTTCGACCTGCTGGAGGAACGATTCCCCGGCGGCAGCGCCGACGGCGCCACCGCCCGGGTCGTCTTCAAGGCGCCCGACGGGCAGAAGATGACCGACCCGGCGAACAAGGCCCGCGTCGACAAGGCCGTCGCGGACCTCCGCGCCGGCTCCGACCAGGTCGCCAACGTCACCGACCCGTACGCCGCGCAGGCCGTCTCGCGTGACGGCACCACCGCGTACATCCACGTCTCGTACGAGGTCAACGGCATGGAGCTGACCGACGCGACGCGCGACGCGCTCCAGGAGACCGGCGCCGAGGCGCAGGACGGCGGCCTGACCGTCGAGATCGGCGGCGACGCCCTCCAGACGATGCCCGAGACCGGCACGGGGGAGATCATCGGCGTGATCGTCGCCGGGATCGTCCTCGTCATCACCTTCGGCTCGCTCATCGCGGCCGGCCTGCCGCTGCTCACCGCGATCATCGGCGTCGGCATCGGCGTCTCGTCGATCACCGCCCTCGCCAGCGCCCTGGACCTCGGCTCCACCACCGCCACCCTCGCCACGATGATCGGCCTCGCCGTCGGCATCGACTACGCCCTGTTCATCGTCTCCCGCTACCGCGCCGAGCTCGCCGAGGGCCACGACCGCGAGGAGGCCGCCGGCCGCGCGGTCGGCACCGCCGGCTCGGCCGTCGTCTTCGCCGGCCTGACCGTCGTCATCGCCCTGGTCGGCCTCGCCGTCGTCAACATCCCGATGCTGACGAAGATGGGCGTCGCCGCCGCCGGCACGGTCGCCATCGCCGTACTGATCGCGCTGACCCTCATACCGGCGCTGCTCGGCTACGCGGGCGGGCGCATCCTCGGCCGCAAGGCCCGCAGGGCCGACAAGGCCCGCAGGACCGGCGAGACCGGCGAGGCCCGTGAGACGGTCGCCGGCCGGGAGGCCGCGACCGCCACCGGTCCCGGTGAGGCCGGCGGAACCGAGGGAACCGGCGGTACGGGCGGGGCCGAGGGGGCCGCGCCGAACGCCGGGACCCGCTGGGCCCGCTTCATCCTGCGCCGCCCCGTCGCCGTCCTGCTCGTCGGCGTCGTCGGCCTCGGCGCGCTCGCCGTGCCGGCCGCCTCCCTGGAGATGGGCCTGCCCGACGACGGCGCCCAGCCGACCTCCACCACCCAGCGCCGCGCGTACGACCTGCTGTCCGACGGTTTCGGCCCCGGCTTCAACGGCCCGCTGATGGTCGTCGTGGACGGCGACAAGGACGCCGCCGCCCGGGCCGCCGACACGATCAAGGGCCTCGACGGCGTCGCCGCCGTCACCCCGCCCACCCCGAACAAGGCCGGCGACACGGCGATGATCACCGTCGTGCCGAAGGACCGCCCGTCGTCCACGGCCACCGAGGACCTCGTCCACGACATCCGCGACGCGACCGGCGACAACGTCCTCGTCAGCGGCCAGACCGCGATGAACATCGACTTCTCGCAGAAGATGAACGACGCGCTGCTGCCCTACCTGGCGCTCGTCGTCGGCCTCGCCTTCCTGCTGCTGATGGTCGTCTTCCGGTCCGTGCTCGTACCGCTCAAGGCCGCCCTCGGCTTCCTCCTGTCGGTGGTCGCCGCCCTCGGCGCCGTCGTCGCCGTCTTCCAGTGGGGCTGGCTCGGCTCGGTCTTCGGCGTGGAACAGACCGGCCCGATCATGAGCATGATGCCGATCTTCATGGTGGGCGTCGTCTTCGGCCTCGCCATGGACTACGAGGTCTTCCTCGTCACCCGCATGCGCGAGGCGTACGTCCACGGCGAGCGGCCCGGCGAGGCGATCGTCACCGGCTTCCGCCACGGCGCCCGCGTCGTCACCGCCGCCGCCGTCATCATGATCGCCGTTTTCGCGGGCTTCATCGGGGCCAGCGAGCAGATGGTGAAGATGATCGGCTTTGGTCTCGCGGCGGCCGTCCTGTTCGACGCGTTCGTCGTCCGCATGGCCATCGTCCCGGCCGTCCTCGCCCTGCTCGGCCACAAGGCGTGGTGGCTGCCGCGCTGGCTGGACCGCGTCCTGCCGAACGTCGACGTCGAGGGCGAGGGCCTGCGCAAGGAGCTCGCCGGCGGCACCGGCCACCCCGGCGACCCGGACGCCGACCAGGAACGGGAACTCGTACGGGCCTGACGCCCCGGGGCGAAGCCCTTCGGGCGGGGCGCCCCCGAGCGGGGCGCCCCGGGCTGACGCTCCGGGGTGGGGTTCCTCGGGCGGGCCCCTCTGACGGGTCCCCTCGGCCGGGGCGCCCCGGGCCTGACGCTCCGGGTGGGGTCCCTCGGGTGGGGCTCCTCGGGCGGAGTCCCCAGGCGGGGCCCTGCTGACGGGGTCCCTCGGGTGGGGCTCCGCGGGCGGGGGCCCTCGTGCGGCGGACGGGAGCCGGACAGGAACCGTACGGCCGCCGGTGCGCCGTCCGGGTGAGGCCCCGTCCCGCCTCAGCCCCGTGCCGCCACTCCGCCGGCGCGCGCGATCAGCGCGCGGCCGGCGCGGTGGCGGCGGCGTACGTCCGCCGCAGGAAGCCGCGCAGCGCCGACGAGTCGAACTGGACGACCTCCGTGCCCTCCGGCGAGTGGAACTCGACCACCGTCTGCACCCGCCCGCACGGCCACACGTCGACGTCCCCGTCGTGCGCGGGCGCCCGCAGCCCCGTCTCCAGCAGCGTGCGCGGGCACGACCAACTGCCGCCGGGCAGGACGAACCGCACCGCTCCCGGCTCCGTGCCGGGGTCGTAGCGCAGCGCCACCGGCACCGGCCGGGACAGCGGGCCGTCCGTCACGACCATGCCCCGCGCCCGCACCTCCACCGGCGGGCCGGCCCGTACGGACCCCACCGCCCCGGCCGGTTCCGCGGCCCGCACGGCCGCGCGCGGACCGTCGGAGCGGGTCTCCCCGCCCGGACGGGCCTCTTCGGGGTGTACGTCGGCGGGGCACATCACGGGCTCCTCACACTTGCCAGTACCTGCTCATACCGCGTACCCCCCACTGTCCCACCCATCCACCGACCCCGCCCGGCGCCGCTTCCGCGCCTCCGCCGCCCCTGCACGGGGTGCGCGGGAGCGGCCGTCGCCGACCGGCCGGACACCGCCGAACACCCGGGAGCGGACGCCGCGCGCGTACGCGACGGATCCGGACACGCCCGTGTCCGCGCCCACCGGTCCCGTCCCGGTCACCGCCCATCGGGCCCGTCACCGTGGTCGTCGGTCCTGCCACCGTCCGCCGGGCCCGTCACCGTGGCCGCCGTCGCGGCGCACGCCCCGCCCGGCGAGCCGTTCGCGCCCGGCGAGCCGTTCGCGTCCGGGGAGCCGGTGCGCGGGCACCGCCCGGAGTCGCCGTTCGGCGCCGGCCCGGCCGCGAGGCGGACCCGGAATCCGGGCGGGATCCGGGCCGTTGCACCATGGGGTGAGCGACCCCGAGAGAAAGTGCGGGCAGAGGTGGACGTCCAGGGCACCGTGGACCCCGGCTTCGAGCCGGTGAAGGACGCGTTCACGCGCAACTTCGAGCAGCGCGGGGAGCGCGGCGCGGCGGTCGCCGTGTACCGGGACGGCCGGAAGGTCGTCGACCTGTGGGCCGGCACGCGGGACGTCGACGGCGGTGCGCCGTGGGCGGTGGACACCGCCCAGGTCGTACGGTCCGTCACGAAGGGCGTCGCGGCGGCGGTGCCGCTGCTGCTGCACCAGCGCGGCCAACTCGACCTGGACGCGCCGGTCGGGACGTACTGGCCGGAGTACAAGGCGGCGGGCAAGGAACGGACGCGCGTACGGCACCTGCTGGCGCACCGGGCCGGTGTCCCCGTGTTGGACGCGCCCCTGTCGCCCGAGGACGCGCTGGACGCGGGGAGCCGCTTCGAGCGGGCGACGGCGGCGGTCGCGGCCCAGGCCCCGGCCTGGGAGCCCGGCACCGACCACGGCTACCACGCGCACACGTACAGCTGGCTCCTCGCCGGCCTGGTGCAGCGCGTCACGGGCCGGTCCATCGGGCGGTGGGTCGCGGAGGAGGTGGCCCGCCCGCTCGGCCTCGACCTGTGGCTGGGCCTGCCCGACGACGAGGCGCACCGCGTCGGCCGCGTCGGCCGGCTCGACGAGCCGCCCGCGTCGGCCTCCGGCGGCCTCGTGCTGCGCCCGAAGCGGTCGGTGGCGGAGGCGTACCGGGACGCGGGGTCGCTGACGCGGCGGGCCTTCGCGGTGATCGACCCGGCACCGGACGAGAACGCGCCCGAGTACCGCGCGGCGGGGCTGCCCGGCTCGGGCGGCATCGCCACGGCACGCGCCCTGGCCCGGTTCTACGCGGCGCTGCTCGGCCCCGTGGACGGCCACCGCCTGTTCGCCCCGGCGACCCTGGCGCTGGCCCGCACGGAGGAGTCGGCGGGCCCCGACCGCGTCCTGGTCGTCGGCACCCGCTTCGGCCTCGGCTACATGCTGCACGGCCCGGCGTCCCCGCTCCTCGCCCCCGGCTCCTTCGGCCACCCCGGCAGGGGCGGCTCCCTCGCCTTCGCCGACCCGGAGTCGGGCATCGCCTTCGCCTACGTCACCAACGGCATGCGCAAGGGCGTCACCGCGGACCCCCGCGCCCAGGCCCTGGTGCGGGCGGTGCGGAAGGCGAACGGGTAACCGGCCGGGGAGCGCCGCGCCCGACGCGCCGCCCTACTGGCCGTCCAACTCCCGGCGGGCCTCGTGGATCACCCGCTGGGCCTCGGTTCCGAAGACGGCGGACTCGCGCAGGGTCCGCCAGACCCGCTGGTGCGTGACGACGCTGGCCTCGTCGTCGAGCCACAGTTCGGCGTGCCAGGTCTCGACGACCACCTGTTTGTCGTCGTAGATCCAGAACCCCGTGCCGGGTGGGAGCTTCAGGGCGGAGCCGAAGGGGACGATGCCCAGCTCCACGGTGTCGAGCCCGATCACACCGCTGAGCCGGTCGAGCTGCGCGGCCAGCACGGAAGTCGGGCAGATCCGGGAGCGGAGGACGCCTTCCCAGAGCAGGATGTGGTACCGCCTGCGCGCGTCGTACAGCCCTTCCTGCCGCTTCATGCGGCTGCGCACCGCCTCCTCGACGTCCCGCTTCGAGCGGTGCAGCTCAGCGAAGCGGGACAGGACGGCACGTGCGTAGTCGGGGGTCTGCAGGACGCCCACGACCCACGACGACTCCCACGCGCGCAGCACCGACGCGTCGGCGTGCGCATGGTTGTGGGCTTCCTGCACGGGACGGTGCCCACCGGCCAGTTGCCGACGCCATGAACGCTGCCGGGACTCCAGTCCGTTGAGTCGCGCACGCAACTCGTCCAGCGCGTCGGGCGCACCGACGGCCTCGCACCAGGCCCGCAGGTCCTCGGCCGTCGCCGTCTGACGGCCGTTCTCCAACTTGTACACCTTGGAGTGCGGCCAGCCCAGCCGCTTCGCGAGGGCGATACCGGTGAGCCGGCCGCCGGGCCCGGACAGACGCAGCTCCTTGAGCCTCGCGCCGAGAGCCTCACGTGCCTGCTGGAAGTCCGTGCTCACTGGTACACGGTAACCCCCTACTCGATGGCGGCGACCTCCGTGGCGAACGCCTCGCGCCGCACGGCGTAATGCCATGCCCGATCGCGGAGTTGGGCGTAGCGGACGACTTCTGCGGGTTCGGTGATCAGTTCGACGTCGACCAGGTTGTCGTCGTCGTCGAAGTTGAGCAGCGCGACGAGCCGGGAGTCGAAGATCCAGAAGTCCTCGGCCGGTAGGTCCAGGCGTTCGGCGTCGTCCCGCCACATGTTCCGGATGTCCTCGCCGATTGCGGTGTTCTTCTCCGCGTGGGCGAGGAGGTAGCGCTGCCCGGGCGTCGGCTGCCGGTCCACCACGCGCACCCGGCCCACCGTCGCTCCCTCGGACGTCTTCTTCCGGATGGTGGTCGCCCAAGGGCTGTTGAGGTCCCAGGACGGAGTCTGCCCGCGGAGGAACTGGGCGTACGTCTCCGTCGCCTCGTCCGACGCGTACCGTCGCCGTGTCTCCAACCGCCACGCCGTGTGCTCGAACACTTCGAAGAGTTTGCCGAACGCTTTGAGGTCGATGATGCGAGGCACGCGGTTCACTTCCTTGGGGCCGAAGTCGACGAGCAGCTCCCGGGGTACGACGATCGGCACCTCGCCCGGCGACAGGTGCCGCAGCCGCCCGACGTCCTCGGGGTCCAGGGGCGGCCCGTGCACGATGATCTCGCCGCTGTCCAGGTCCTCGTGAATGCTGGGGCAGCCGCCCTCGCCGCTACCAGTGCCGTTGAAGCGTAAACGCCGTGCCATGAACACATCCTTCCGGTAGGCCGACTCCGCTCAGCCTTCCGGATGTGACCCATCGTGCGGTACTGGTTTCCGCGGAACACGGGGGACCGTGGGGGAACATTGCCCCGTTGGTCGAGAACAATTGAGAACATTCCGTAGCGCTCCTCAACTTCCCCTCCCTAGCGTCCCGTCCATGCGGACGACGACGGCCATGGACGGCCCCGTACACCTCGCCCTGCCCGTGCCGGAGCCGAAGGGCACGCCCGGCTGCCGGGTGTGTGCCGCCCTCGTGGCGGAGCGCGCCGCCGCGCGGCGGCGGGGCGACCTGTCCAAGGTGTCCGACTGCAACGTCGAGCTGCGCAACCACGAGCACCGGACGGCGCCGCGGTGAACACCGGTGCGGAAGGCGCGGCGGGCACGGAAGGCGCGGCGGGCACGTCGGGCACGGAAGGCGAGCCCCTGCGGTCGCTCACCCTGCGGGTCTCCCGGGACGGGGGACGCACCTGGGGCGCCCCGCGCGCCTACCGCGTCACGGACCGCCCGGGCCCGCTGGGGTCGAGCGTCTGGCCGCCCTGCCTCTGCCCCCGCTGCGCGCGCGATCCGCGCTGAGCGGTCGGCCGCCCCCGTCCCGGCCTCACCCCCGGCCCCGACCGTCCCCGACCCCGACCGCTCCCGCCCCGGTCCCGGCCACAGCACCGGCCGCCCCCGCCCCAGCCGTCCCGGTCTCGCCCCCGTCCCGGTCGCTCAGGGCTCCAGGCGGTCCGTCAGGTCCCGCAGGGTCGGGACGAACCACGTCTGCGTGCCCCTGTTGCACTCGCGGACGAAGTCCCGCAGCGCCGGACTCCCCTCCGTGTGGCGGGAGACGTCACCGAGGACGACCAGCCCCATGCGGTAGTTCACGAACTTCTGGACGACGTCGCCCGCCACGCGCGTGCGCAGGCGGAAGAACGCCTCGTCGAAGCGCGCGACCGGAACGACGACCCACCGGGCGCCCCAGTAGCCGGCGTCGCCGATCAGGTCCAGGGCGTCCTGTTCGCCCGCCACGGGCGGGCCCTCGGCGGGGCACATCCAGACGGGGGTGCCGTGGATCGTCCGCAGGGCGGGGGGAGGAGGGGTGGTCATGGGACGGAAGGCTAGTGCCGTGCGGCGGAGGAGTACGAGGTGTTTTCCGGGGGCGTTGTCGGTGGGCGGTGCGACGATGCCCCGATGACCGGACTGAACGCCGCCATCGCCGCCCACTGGGACTCCGCCTCCGCCTCGTTCGACGACGAGCCCGACCACGGGCTCCTCGACCCCCGTACCCGCGGCGCCTGGCGGGACCGGCTGCGGCGGTGGCTGCCGGAGGGGGCGTGCGACGTGCTCGACGCGGGGTGCGGTACGGGCTCCCTCGCGCTGGTCCTCGCCGAGGACGGGCACCGCGTCACCGGGGTCGACCTCGCACCGGGCATGGTGGCGCGGGCCGGGGCGAAGTTCGCGGCGGCGGGGCTGTCGGGGCGGTTCCTGGTGGGGGACGCCGCGCGGCCCCCCGTGGGGGAGCGGCGGTTCGACGTCGTCCTCGTGCGGCACCTCGTGTGGACCCTCCCCGAGCCCGAGGCCGCCCTCCGCGCGTGGACCGGGCTGCTGCGGAGCGGCGGGCGGCTCGTCCTGGTCGAGGGGCGGTGGGGCGAGGCGGGGCGGGAGCCCGAGCCGTACGTCCCCGGCGGTGAGGCGCTGCCCTGGGGCGGGGGCGTGTCCGCCGGGGTACTGGCCGGCGTCGTCGCGCCGCTCGTCCGCGACCTGCGCGTCGAGCGGCTCGACGGGGACGCCGCGCTGTGGGGGCGGCCCGTCGACGACGAGCGGTACGCCCTCCTGGCGTGGGCACGGGCATGACACGGCTGTAGCATTCGCGCCCTGGCGGAAACACCGGCCCCACCCGTACCGCCGCCCCCCCACGTATGCCGTCCCTACTGACGTGGGCTTGAAAGGTCGACCCTTCTGTGATCACTCGCACCAGGGCGGGAGCGCTGGCCACCACGGCCGTGCTCGCCGTCACCGGCGGTCTGCTGACCGCCACCCCGGCCGCCGCGGCCTCCGTCTGTTCCTCGCCCAAGTGGCGGGTGCAGTTCTACGCCAACACGACGCTGAGCGGCACGCCGAAGGCGACCTTCTGCGAAAGCGCGCTCAACCAGAACTACGGCCTCGGCGACCCTCCCGGCGTCACGCTGCCGAAGGACAACTTCTCCGCCCGCTGGACCCTCACCCGCGACTTCGGTTCCGGCGGCCCCTTCACCTTCACCGCCGAGTCGCAGGACGGCGTCCGCGTGTACGTCGACGGCGTCCGCAAGATCGACGCGTGGCGGAACGTCACCGCCACCCAGCGGCGCACGCTCAACCTCTCCCTCCCGGCCGGCTCCCACACGATCCGCGTCGACTTCGCCGCCTGGACCGGCGCCGCGAACGTCAAGTTCACCTACGCGCCCCGCACCGCCTCCACCGTCGACAAGGTCCGCCCGCTCGCCCCCACGGGCCTGGCCGTCAGCCACGACCGGACCATCAACAGGGCCACCCTGGTGTGGCTCCGCAACAAGGAGATGGACATCGCCGGGTACCGCGTGTACCGGCGCCCCGCCACCTCCACCGCCTGGTCGCGGGTCAGCGGCACCGGCCTCGTCACGTCCGACACGTACGCGAACCTCCCGCCCGCCACCGGCGAGACGTACTTGTACGAGGTCCGCGCCGTCGACAAGGCCGGCAACGAGTCGACGGGCAGCGCCGACCGGTCCGTCGTCAGCGTCGACCGCACCCGGCCCGCCTCCCCGACCGGCCTCACCGGCGCCGACGCGCGGGGCGGGGTGACGCTCCGGTGGACGGCGGTGCCCGACGCGGCGCGGTACACCGTGTTCCGGCAGAAACGCCCCGTGAACGGGGAGACCCAGCCCGTCGTCGAGGCCGCCACCGTCACGTCCCCCACCTGGACGGACACGACCGCCCCCGAACGGGCCGACTACACCTACTCGGTGAGCGCCGTCGACGCCGCCGGAAACGCCTCCATCCGGTCCGCCGACCTGACCGTCACCCGCGGCGACCACCCGCCCGCCCCGCCGACCGGCGTGACCACCGCCGACAGCCGCTACGGCGTCTACCTGCAGTGGTCCGGGTCCACCAGCGACGACGTGGCCGGATATCGCCTCTACCGCGACGGGGAGCTGGCCGTGGACCGCATCGGCAGGGTCGTGGACAACACCACCCGGCCGTACACGTTCGCGTACGAGG
Organism: Streptomyces sp. NPDC045287; assembly: GCF_056432325.1. Taxonomy (NCBI): domain Bacteria; kingdom Bacillati; phylum Actinomycetota; class Actinomycetes; order Kitasatosporales; family Streptomycetaceae; genus Streptomyces; species Streptomyces sp. NPDC045287. The sequence continues at coordinate 200,806 of NZ_JBWKJG010000011.1, read as the reverse complement.
ACAGCAATGCCGAGTACGGTGCCACGTACGAGTACGTCCTGGCCGCCGTCGACCGCTCGGGCAACGAGACCCGCGCCGCCGCCGTCACGCACACCACCCCCGGCGACCGCGTGCCCCCGGCCGTTGTCACCGGCCTGACCGCGACGCCCCGCGAGGACGGCGTACTGCTGGAGTGGAAGCCCAACGAGGAGCCGGACCTCAAGCGGTACGACGTGTACAGGGCCACCTGGTTGGGCGACGGCCCCATCGGCAGTGAGGACGGGGCGTGGGCCATCGGCCAGATCGCCTGGCTGAACGAGACCGACACGAGCTACCTGCACAAGGCGACGCAGGACGGTGAGACGGTGCTGTACGCGGTCGTCGCCACCGACGACTGGGGCAACAGCCGCGCCCCGCGCACCGGGCAGGAGTTCGCCTGGGTCACGGTGACCGAACTGGGCACTCCCACCGAGGGGTGAGCCGCGCCGCCGCGCCGCCGCACGCGCGGCGCGGCGGCCGTACGCGGCGTCGGTGGCCCACCCGGCGCGGTGGCCCACCCGGTGTGCGGCACCAGCCCGCTCCCGGCTCGATGCCCGCCGCCATCGGCCCGGCCGCCGCGATGCGCGCCGTGCCGGGCTCTCCGCCGAGCTGGGCCCCGCCGTGCCGGGTGCGCTGCCGAGCCGGACGCGCCGGGTGCCCCGTGGAGCCGGACGTGCCGGATGCACCGGGCGTGCCCCGCCGGGCTCCCCATCGGGCCGGGCCCCCGCCGGGCCGGCCGGCGTGGGGCCGGGCGCGGCGGTGACGTTCGGCGGGGCGGTTACCGCGCGTTCAGTACGGACGCCACCAGCGGGCCCGCCGCGTCGCCGCCGTGCCCGGCCGCCTGGACCACCGCCGCGGCGGCCAGGTCGTCGGCGAACGCAGCGAACCAACTGTTCGCCTGCCCCTGGTCGTCGACCTCCGCCGAACCGGTCTTCGCGCCCTTGTCGCCGCTCACGCCCGCCATCGCGTCCGCGCCCGTGCCGTAGCCGCGGGCGGTCGCGCGCATCATGTCGCGCAGTTGGCGGGCGGCCGAGCCGTCCATGCCGCGGGGCGCCACGGCGATCTCCCGGCCGTCGAGGGCGGCCGAGACGATGACCGGCTGCTTGAAGGCGCCGTTCTTCGCGGTCGCCGCGATGGAGGCGATGTTCAGGGCGTTCATCTGGACGGTGCCCTGCCCGATGTACTGGGTGGCGGCCACCCCGCCCGTCTCGGCGGGCACGGACCCGTCCGAGGTGGGCACGCCCGTCTGCCAGTTCATCCCGATGCCGAAGACGTCCCGCGCCTCCTTGCCGAGGGCGGCGTCGTCGTCCACGTCGTCGATGAGCTTGACGAACGCGGTGTTGCAGGAGCGCGCGAAGCTCTCCGTGAACGTCCTGCCGGCGAGGGAGAAACCGTCCAGGTTCCTGATCGTGGTGCCCTGGTACATCGCCTCGGACGGGCACTCCGCGACCCGGTCCGCGGCCACGAGGCCCTTCTCCAGCAACAGCGCCGCCGTGACGATCTTCATCGTGGATCCGGGGGCCTGCTTGCCGAGGAACGCCGCGTTCCAGCCGTCCTTCCGGTTGTTGGCGACCGCGCGTATCTCGCCCGTACTCGGCTTGATCGCGACCACGGAGGACTCGGCGTACCGCTTCACCGCCTTCTCGGCGGCGGCCTGCACCCCGGCGTCCAGCGTCGTGCGGACCTCGCCCGGCTTGCCCCCGCGCAGCGTCAGCAGCGTGCGGTCCGCGGCCTCGCCCTCGCCACTGACGACGAGTTCGACGCCGGACGTGCCGCCCGCCCGGGCGCCGTACCGCTTGCGCAGCTCGTCCAGGACCGGCCGGAGCGACGGGTACCGCTCCGCCGTCAACTCGGCGCCGTTGCGGTCGACGGCCTTGATGGCGGGCGCCCCGGACGAGGTCACCCGCAGCGCCTGGCCGTCCTTCAGCTCCGGGTGCAGGACGGCCGGCGACCAGTCGACGCGCGGCTGCCCGGTGGAGAGCCCCCGCACGACGGTGAGCCGCGACGCGTACGTCCACGGAACGCGGGCCCCGCCGTACGAGACGACGGCGCTGACCGTGAACGGCACCGTCGTCCCGCTGGGCGCGCCCGCCGTGGCCTTCACGCCCCCGACGTGGGTCTCCGTCAGGTAGGCGGACAGCGCGGTCTGCGCCGTGGCCGGGTCGTTGGTGAACCGGGCGGCCTCGGCCGCGTCGCCCGCCGCCCACGCGGCGAGGAAGCCCTTCGCCGTGGCCTCGGTCTCCTCCGCCGTGACGGGACCGGTCCTCCTGGGCGAGCCGTCGGCCGACGCGGTGGTGGTCGTGCCGCCCGTCAGGCCGTCCCACAGGTTGTACGCCCCGTACCCGACGCCCCCGGCGACGACGGCGAACAACCCGCCGACGACCGCCACCTTCGCTCCGCTGCGCATTCCGCGGTCCCCCTCCGTCGGCACGTCCCCCTGAACGTGTTCAAGATCCGCTGGGGAAACCCTATGCCGCAAAGTCGAACACGTGCGCGCCCGTTACCCGAACGGAATCAACCGGAAGCCCTCACACCCACGTATCCAGCCACATCCGCGCCCGCCACTGGTCCATCGGGATCGTCTCGCCGGTGAACAGGGGCCAGAAGTAGATGAAGTTCCACACGATCAGCAGGACCAGGACGCCCGCGCCGACCGCGCCGATCGTGCGGCGGCGCTCGGCGCGCGCGGCGTCCGCGTCCGGGGCGCCGTCCGGGGCGCCGTCCGGGCCGGGCCGGGGCGCGGCCGGGCCGAGCATCGCGCCGATCATCATCGTGACCGCCAGGCACAGGAACGGGACGAACACCACCGCGTAGAAGAGGAAGATCGTCCGCTCCTGGTAGTGGAACCACGGTGCCCACCCCGCCGCGACCGCGCAGGCGATCGCCCCGGCGCGCCAGTCGCGGCGGAAGAACCAGCGCCACAGCACGTACAGCAGCGCGAAGCACGCCGCCCACCACAGCAGCGGCGTCCCGATCGCCAGCACCTCGCGCGCGCACTTCTCCGCCGCGTCCGCCGGGCAGCCGTCCCGGCCCTGCGCGGGCGACTCGTAGAAGTACGAGACGGGGCGGCCCAGGACGATCCAGCTCCACGGGTTCGACTCGTACGTGTGCCCCGAGGTGAGGTTGACGTGGAACGTGTACACCTCCGACTCGTAGTGCCACAGGCTCCGCCACCAGTCGGGGAACAGCCACGACCACGAGCTGTCCCGGCCCTCGCCGGTCGACGCCCAGGTGCGGAAGTAGCCCTTGTCGGACAGGATCCACCCGGTCCAGGAGGCGACGTACGCGACCAGCGCCACCGGCACCGTCGACGTGAACGCCGGCAGCACGTCCCGCTTCAGCACCGCCGCGTACGGGCGCCGCGCGCCGGCGACCCGCCGCGCGCCCACGTCCCACGCCACGGTCAGCAGCCCGAACGCGGCCATGACGTACAGGCCGTTCCACTTGGTCGCCGCGGCCAGGCCCAGCGCCACACCGGCCGCCAGCCGCCACGGCCGCCACCCCAGCCGCAGGGTCTCCGCGATCCGCGCGTCCGGCCGCAGGACCCCGTCCCCGTCGACCGGAAGGGCCGCCGCGAGCCGCCGCCGCGCCCAGTCCCGGTCCACCAGCAGGCAGCCGAACGCGGCCAGCACGAAGAACATCAGCACCTGGTCGAGGAGGGCCGTGCGGCTCATCACGAAGTGCAGCCCGTCGACGGCGAGCAGACCGCCCGCCAGGCAGCCCAGGAACGTCGACCGGAACAGCCGCCGCCCGATCCGGCACAGCATCAGCACCGACAGCGTGCCGCACACCGCCACCATGAAGCGCCAGCCGAACGGGTCGAACCCGAACAGCCACTCGCCGAGCCCGATGACCCACTTGCCGACCGGCGGGTGGACCACGTAGCCCGGGTCCACCGGGACCTGGACGGCGCCGGGGTCCGCCAGGATCGTTTTGTCGACGTCCTTCGGCCACGACCCCTCGTAGCCGTTGTGGATCAGCGCCCAGGCGTCCTTGGCGTAGTACGTCTCGTCGAATATCACCGCGTGCGGCGAGCCCAGGTTCCAGAACCGCAGCACGCCCGCGACCAGCGCCACCAGCAGCGGCCCGCCCCACGGGGCGAGGCGCAGCAGGACCCGCGCCGCCCGCGGCGGCAGCCCGAGCCCGGCCCACGGGCGGAGCGACGCCCGCGCGTACGGCGGCACCAGCCGCTCCCGCAGCCCCGGCACCCCGCGCGGGGCGTACCCGAACCGGCGCAGGCGCCGCTCCCACGAGGGCGGCTCGTGTCCCCCGAGGGGGCCGGCGGCGGGCCCGCCCGGGCCGTCCTGTCCGTGCAGGGCCTCTGGCGCAGTACTGGTCACCGCGCCATCGTAGGGAACGCGCCCGCGCGACTCGCCCGGCCGGGCCGCCCGCGCGGCTGCGAGGATGGCCCCGTGACAGGAACGCTCGTACTCGCAGGTACCCCGATCGGCGACGTCGCCGACGCCCCGCCCCGCCTCGCCGCCGAGCTGGCGGAGGCCGACGTCGTCGCCGCCGAGGACACCCGCCGGCTGCGCCGCCTCACCCAGGCCCTCGGCGTGCAGCCGCGCGGCCGGGTCGTGTCGTACTTCGAGGGCAACGAGGCCGCGCGGACGCCCGAGCTGGTCGAGGCCCTCGCGGGCGGCTCCCGGGTGCTGCTGGTCACCGACGCGGGCATGCCGTCCGTTTCCGACCCCGGCTACCGGCTGGTGGCCGCCGCCGTCGAACGGGACATCAAGGTCACGGCTGTGCCCGGCCCGTCCGCCGTGCTCACCGCGCTCGCCCTGTCGGGCCTGCCCGTCGACCGGTTCTGCTTCGAGGGCTTCCCGCCCCGCAAGGCCGGCGAGCGGCTCGCCCGGCTGCGGGAGGTCGCCGCCGAGCGCCGCACGCTCGTCTACTTCGAGGCCCCGCACCGCCTCGACGACACGCTCGCCGCGATGGCCGAGGTGTTCGGCGCGGACCGGCGCGCCGCCGTGTGCCGGGAGCTGACCAAGACGTACGAGGAGGTCAAGCGCGGCGGCCTCGGGGAGCTGGCCGCGTGGGCCGCCGAGGGCGTACGGGGAGAGATCACCGTCGTCGTCGAGGGCGCCCCCGCGTCCGGGCCCGCCGACCTCGACCCGGCCGAGCTGGTCCGCCGGGTCCGGGTGCGGGAGGAGGCGGGGGAGCGGCGCAAGGAGGCGATCGCCGCCGTCGCCGCCGAGGCGGGGTTGCCCAAGCGGGAGGTGTTCGACGCCGTCGTCGCGGCGAAGAACGCCGGAGGAAACAGCCCGAACGCGGGCAAAGAGCTATCGTGAAAAGCACAGCTCTCACCCGTTGAGGCACGCCGCCAGCGAAGGCGTCCACCGCGGCGGTGGGAAGGAACCGGCATGAGCGAGACCTCCAGCATCCCGGTCGGCCACGAGGCGTACGCCTTCGCCTGCATGAGGTGTGGTTACGGCTGGGAGCAGGCGTACGACATCGAGCACCACACGGACATCACCGGTCACGACTTCGTCGTCTACCGCAGCGAGGGCCGGCGCGTGCCCTCGCCCCTGTCGAAACCGACGTGCCCCAACTGCGGGCGGCACGTGGTGCGCATCATGGGCCCCGGCCGGATCTCGACGGTGCTCGACCACGGCGAGCACCCGGCCGCCGGGTCCGGCGCGACGCTCCGGAGGGCCGCCATCCCGGTGGCGACGGCCGGGCCGATCGGCCAGGAGCTGGAGGAGAAGCCGCCGCCCGGCGCGGACGCCGCGGCGGGACCGGAGGCGGCCGGTCCGTCCGGGGCGACCCGCGTGGGGGAGCCGGAGCCGCGCCGCAGGCACCTGCCGCACCTGTTCCACCGGAGGTGACGCCGCCGGTGGGGGCCGAGGCCGGTCGGTGCCGGTCGGTGCCGGCGCCGGTGGGGGCCGCCGGTGCCGGTGAGGGCCGGTGGAGCCGACGGGGGCCGGTGCCGGCGGGGGCCGGGGCGGGGGCTTCCGCACGATCTACGATCGGGGCATGAGTGCCAAGGACGCCCCGCCGCCGCTGCCCGAGCCCCTGCCCGTCGCGGTGGCCGACTCGCACACCCACCTCGACATGCAGTCCGGCACGGTCGAGGAGGCCCTGACCAAGGCCGGGCTCGTCGGCGTCGAGACCGTCGTCCAGGTCGGCTGCGACCTGAAGGGCTCGCGGTGGGCGGCGGAGACGGCCGCCCAGTACGCCAACGTCCACGCCGCCGTCGCCCTCCACCCCAACGAGGCGCCGCGCATCGTGCTCGGCGACCCCGACGGATGGTCGCGCCAGGGCGCGCGGGAGGCCGGCGGGGACGCGGCGCTCGACGACGCGCTCGCGGAGATCGACCGGCTGGCCGCCCTCGACCACGTGAAGGCCGTGGGCGAGACGGGCCTCGACCACTTCCGTACGGGACCCGAGGGCAAGGAGGCGCAGGAGCGCTCGTTCCGCGCCCACATCGAGATCGCCAAGCGGCACGGCAAGACCCTCGTCATCCACGACCGCGAGGCCCACGACGACGTGCTGCGGGTCCTCGCCGAGGAGGGCGCCCCGGAGCGGACCGTCTTCCACTGCTACTCCGGCGACGCCGACATGGCCCGCGTCTGCGCCGAGCGCGGCTACTACATGTCCTTCGCCGGGAACGTCACCTTCAAGAACGCCCAGCCGCTGCGCGACGCCCTCGCCGTCGCCCCGCTGGAGCTGGTCCTCGTCGAGACGGACGCGCCGTTCCTCACCCCCGCTCCCTACCGGGGCAGGCCCAACGCGCCGTACCTGATCCCGGTCACCGTCCGCGCCATGGCGGACGTGCGGGGGGTCGGGGAGGAGGCCATGGCGACGGCGATCGCCGAGAACACCGCGCGGGCGTTCGATTACTGAGCGGCGGCGGGCGGGCGTAGCGACACGGCGACACGACGCTGAGTAGCCGAGTGGCTTTGGAGAGTGACGGCTGTTCGACTAGGGTCCCGGCCTCGTGAAGACCTCACGAGGCAGTCACCGGACCCCCGCCGGCTCCCGCCGCGCCGCCCGCCACCGCACCACCGAACCGTCCGCCGCCCCGCACCCCATCCCGCCCACCCCCGAGTGCCCTGCTGGGAACTCCGTCCGGCGGCCCGCCCAGGACTCCGCCCCGCCGGCCGAATCACCCGCCGAACCGCCCGGCGCCGAGCCCTCCGCCCCGCGCTCCACCAAGGCCGCCCCGCGCTCCACCAAGGCCGCCCCGCGCTCCACCAAGGCCGCCCCCCGCCCCGCTAAGCCCCCCACCCCACCAGCCGAACCCCCCACCTCGCCCGCCGAACCGCCCGCCGCCAAACCCCCCGCCAAGGGCCCCGCCCCGCGCCGCTCCAAGGACCCCGCCCCGCGCTCCGCCGCCCCGCGCCGCGCCAAGGCCGCCTCGCGCTCCACCAAGGCCGCCCCGCGCCGCGCCAAGGCCCCCACCCCGCCAGCCGAGCCCCCCACCTCGCCCACCGAACCGCCCGCCGCCAAGCCCCCCATCCAGCCCCCCATCCAGCCCCCCGCCAAGCCCCCCGCCGGGCCGCGTCCCGGGGACGGGCTGCGGCGGCTCGTCCCGCAAGCCCTCGTCCTCGCCGTGCTCGCCGGCGGCACCAGCGCCTTCGTCGCGGACGACAAGGCGATCCGGCTCAGCGTCGACGGCGCCCCCCGCACCCTGCACACCTTCGCCGACGACGTCGGCGAGCTCCTCGCCGCCGAGGGCATCGCCGTCGGCGCGCACGACCTCGTGTCCCCCGCCCCCGGCGCCGCCCTGGCCAGCGGCGACGAGGTCGTCGTCCGCTGGGGCCGCCCCCTCGACCTGGACCTCGACGGCCGCGTCCGCCGCCTGTGGACCACCGCCCGCACCGTCGACGAGGCCCTGCGCCGGTTCGGCGTCCGCGCCGAGGGCGCCCACCTCTCCCGCTCCCGCTCCGCCCCCATCGACCGCGACGGCCTCGCCCTGGCCGTCCGCACCGAACGCGCCGTGACGTTCCTCGCGGACGGCCGGGAGCGCACCGTCCGCACCAACGCCGCCACCGTCACCGAGGCCCTCACCCGCGCCGGGATCGCCCTGCGCGGCCAGGACACGACCTCCGTACCGGCCGACGCGTTCCCCCGCGACGGCCAGACCATCACCGTCCTGCGGGTCAGGGACGACCGGGAGACCCGCGACGAGGCCATCCCGTACGCCGTGCGCCGCGTCGACGACCCGGACCTGTACCGGGGCACCGAGGTCGTCGACCGGCAGGGCCGCCCGGGCCTGCGCCGCGTCACGTACGAGACCCGCACCGTCAACGGCGTCCGCCGGCACACCCGCCGGACCGGCGCCGCCGTGGTCCGCGAGCCGGTCGCCCGGATCGTCCGCGTCGGCACCAAGCAGCGGCCCGGCTCCGTCGCCGGCGCCGACGGCCTGAACTGGGCCGCCCTCGCCCGGTGCGAGTCCGGCGGACGCCCCGGCGCCGTCGACCCCTCCGGCACGTACGGCGGCCTCTACCAGTTCGACACCCGCACCTGGCGCTCCCTCGGCGGCACCGGCCGCCCCCAGGACGCCCCCGCCGCCGAACAGACATACCGGGCGAAGAAGCTCTACGTGCAGCGGGGGGCGAGTCCGTGGCCGCACTGCGGCCGTAGGCTGTATCGGTGAGCACCACTGAGCCCGACGCCCTCCTCGGCCCCGCCGACATCCGCGAACTGGCCGCAGCCCTCGGGGTACGCCCCACCAAGCAGCGCGGCCAGAACTTCGTCATCGACGCCAACACCGTCCGGCGCATCGTCCGCACCGCGGAGGTGCGCCCCGACGACGTCGTCGTGGAGGTCGGCCCCGGACTCGGCTCCCTCACCCTCGCCCTGCTGGAGGCGGCCGACCGCGTCGTGGCCGTCGAGATCGACGACACGCTCGCCGCGGCGCTGCCCGCCACGATCACCGCCCGCGCGCCCGAGCGGGCCACCCGCTTCTCCCTGGTCCACTCCGACGCCATGGACGTCCGGGAGCTGCCCGGCCCGCCGCCCACCGCGCTCGTCGCGAACCTGCCGTACAACGTCGCGGTGCCCGTCCTGCTGCACATGCTCGACCGCTTCCCGACCATCGAGCGCACGCTCGTCATGGTCCAGGCCGAGGTCGCCGACCGGCTCGCCGCCCGCCCCGGCAACAAGGTGTACGGCGTCCCCTCGGTGAAGGCCAACTGGTACGCGGAGGTCCGGCGCGCCGGCGCCATCGGCCGCAACGTCTTCTGGCCCGCGCCCAACGTCGACTCCGGCCTCGTCTCCCTCGTGCGCCGCGACCCGCCGAAGACCACCGCTTCCAAGCGCGAGGTCTTCGCCGTCGTCGACGCCGCCTTCGCACAGCGCCGCAAGACCCTGCGCGCCGCCCTGGCCGGCTGGGCCGGGTCGCCCGCCGCCGCCGAGGCCGCGCTCGTCGCGGCCGGAGTGTCCCCCCAGGCCCGGGGGGAGTCCCTGACCGTCGAAGAGTTCGCCCGTATCGCGGAGGCCCGAGCGTGAGCATCACCGTACGAGTCCCGGCCAAGGTCAACGTCCAGCTGGCGGTCGGCCCCGCCCGCCCCGACGGGTTCCACGACCTGGCGAACGTGTTCCTCGCCGTCTCCCTGTACGACGAGGTGACCGCCACACCGGCCGAGTCCCTCCGCGTCACCTGCGAGGGGCCCGACGCGGACCGGGTCCCCCTGGACCGTACGAACCTCGCCGCGCGCGCCGCGGAACTCCTCGCCGCCCGGCACGGCATCACCCCCGACGTGCACCTCCACATCGCCAAGGACATCCCCGTCGCGGGTGGCATGGCCGGCGGCAGCGCGGACGGCGCGGGCGCCCTCCTCGCCTGCGACGCGCTGTGGGGCACGGGCGCCAGTCGCGCCGAACTCCTCGACATCTGCGCCGAGTTGGGCAGTGACGTGCCGTTCTCCCTCGTCGGCGGCGCGGCCCTGGGCACCGGTCGCGGCGAGCACCTCACCGAGCTCCCCGTCGGCGGCACCTTCCACTGGGTGTTCGCCGTCGCCGACGGCGGCCTGTCCACGCCCGCCGTGTACGCCGAGTTCGACCGGCTGGCACCGGACGTCCCCGCGCCCGCCGCGTCCCCCGCCCTCCTCGACGCGCTGCGCGCCGGCGACCCCGCCGCCCTCGCCGGTGCCCTCGCCAACGACCTCCAGCCCGCCGCCCTCTCCCTGCGGCCGTCCCTCGCCGACACCCTCGCCGCCGGGACCGCCGCCGGGGCCCTAGCCGGGATCGTCTCCGGCTCCGGCCCCACCACGGCGTTCCTCGTCAAGGACGCCGAGGCCGCCGGGTCCGTCGCCGCCGCGCTCGTCGCGTCCGGCACGTGCCGCACGGCCCGCACGGCCACCTCGCCGGCGCCCGGCGCCCGGGTACTCACCGCGTGACTGAGTAGGCGTACTCTCCCGGCCCCCGCGGCCGGGAGGCGACCCTTCCCGCATGCCACACACGGGAACGGGACTCGACGCGCGGTACCTCGCCGCCCACACGCCCGCCACCAGGGACCGCTACGTCGACCTCCTGCGGGTCGCGTCCCTGGCGGCGGTCGTCCTCGGGCACTGGCTGATGGCCGCGGTGACGGCCGACGGGAAGGTCGGCAACCTCCTCGCGGTCGTGCCCGCCCTCCAGGTCCTCACCTGGGGGCTCCAGGTGATGCCGGTGTTCTTCTTCGTCGGCGGCTTCGCGCACGCCCTGTCGTACCGGTCCCGGCCCGCGTACGCCGCGTTCGTCCGGAGCCGGGTGCGGCGGCTGCTCCGCCCGACCGCCGTCTTCGCCGCCGTGTGGGGCGCGGCGGCCCTCGCCGTCCAGCTCCTCGGCGGCGGGGACGGCCTGACCGGCACGGCGCTGCGGCTGGTGGCGCAGCCGCTGTGGTTCGTCGGCGTCTACCTGGCGATGGTCGCGTTCACCCCGCCGCTGCTGCGGCTCCACCGGCGGTGGGGCTGGGGTGCGTTCGCCGCGCTGGCGGGCGGGGCCGCCGCGGTGGACGCGCTGCGGTTCGCCGGGGACGTGCCGTACGTCGGGTTCCTGAACTTCGCACTCGTGTGGCTCGCCGTCCACCAGTTGGGCTTCCTCCGCGCGGACGGCCGCCTCCGGGCGCCCCGGGTCCCGCGGGCGCTGGCCGCGGCGGGGCTGGCGGGTGCGGTGGCGCTGGTCGCCCTCGGGCCGTACCCGCTGTCGATGGTGGGCATGCCCGGCGAGGAGGTGTCCAACATGGCGCCCCCGACGCTGGCCCTGCTGTGCCACGGGGTGTGGCTGGTCGGCGCGGCGGAGCTGCTGCGCGGCCCCGGGACGCGGCTCGCCGCCCGCGCCCGCGTGTGGCGGGCGGTCGTCGCGGCGAACGGGATCGCCATGACCGCGTTCCTGTGGCACCTGACGGCGATGCTCGGCGTGTACGGCGCGATGCTCGCGCTGGACGTGCCGCTGCCGGAACCGGCGTCCGGCGCGTGGTGGGCGCAGCTCCCGGCGCGGGTGGCGGTGGCGGCGGTGGTGACGGGGCTGCTGGTGCGGGTCTTCCGCGCGGCGGAACACCCGGGGACGGCGCCGCCGTCCGGGGCCGCCGCCCCGGGCCCCCGCTCCGCGGCGCCGGCCGTCCTGGGAGTCACCTTGAGCCTGCTGGGGGTGCTGGGCCTGTCGGCGGTGGGCTTCGGCGGGCTGCTGGAGGGGCACAGCGCGGTCCTGGTCGCGGTCCCCGTCACGGCCCCCCAGGCGCTGGCCCTCACCCTGGCGGGCTGGCTGCTGGTCGAACTCCGCCGCTGACCCCGCCGCCCGGCCCGCGGACGGCCCTCTCGGACGGGGGACCGGGACGGGGCGGGGCGGGGCACGGCGGGCGCCCCGCCCGGAAGGGCGCCCACCTGGAGGGGTGCCCGCCTGGAGGAGCGTCCGTCCGGAGGGGCGCCCGCCTGGAGGGGCGCCCGACCGGTCAGGACGGGACCCGTCCGGAGGGGCGCCCGCCCCGTCAGGACGGGGCCTGGCAGTGGTGGAGGGTGGCGGACGCCGCCGCGAAGGACTTCAGCGCCGCCCGCAGCGACGCGTGGTCCAGCGCCAGCCCGTCGTCCGGGACGATCTCGTAGACCCCCGTCCCGTCCGCCCCGGGGCACGTCGCCGACATCCGGTAGTGCCCCGACGGCGAGTCCGCCGCGCCGCCCGCGGGCAGGGCGCCGCCCCCGCCCGACAGCGCCGCCTCCCCGTAGGGCCCGTACGACGCCGTGAAGGTGTACAGCGGCGTCCCGAGCCCGCTGCCCAGCACGCACCGCTCCACGGGCGCCGGCTCCGCCGGGGTCTCGGCGGCCGTCCCGGCGCCCCACCGGCGCGCGGTGGCCGCGTCCACGATCCCCCGGCAGGTGCCGGACGCCTCCGCCAGCGGTCGCCGCGCGTCCACGACCGGCGCGGCCACCTCCCGCACCCGCTCGGTGCCGCCCGCCGCGTCGCAGCCGGTGCGCCGCGCGTACGACAGGGCCGTGTCCGTCAGGGCGGAGACGAGCCGGGCCCGGGCCGCCCCGTCCTCGAAGGACCGCCCGCCGGCGAGCCGCCCGTCCGCCGCCGCGAGCAGCCCGTCGCCGGACTCGTCGCCGCAGTCCAGCAGCAGTACGACCCGCCCGCGCGCGCCGTCCGTGCGGTTCGCGCCGTCCGCAGGGGTCGCGCCGTCCGCGCGGTTCGCGCCGCCGACGCCGTACGAGAAGGAGCCCGTCCACCCGCCGCCCAGCGGCACGGCGCCCTCGCCCGGGTCGATCGCGGCGTCCGGCCCGAACGGCTCCTCGGCGTTGCGCATCCGCACCTCGAACCCGGCGCCGTCCGCGCCGCCCGGGGCCGAGACGGAGCAGTACCAGCCGTCCTGCCGCAGCCCGCTCGACGCGGTCAGCCCGGTGTCCGGCAGGAGCGCCCGTACGCGGTCGGCCGCCAGGTCCCCCTCGCAGGCGCCGTCCAGCGCGCTCCCGGTGCCGCTCCAGGCGTCGTACCCACCGGACAGCCAGAACGCCCCTCCGGCCACGACCGCGACCGCCGCCGACGCGACGGCCGCCAGCCGCACCCCGCGGCGTCGCCGGGGCGCCCGGCCGGTCCGGTCCCTGCTGTCCTCGTTCATGTCGCACCTCTCACAGACGGACGTCGTACGGACACGGACACGCGGTACGACCTCCTCCGGTTCTTCCGTCCCCCGTCCCCCGTCAGCCGCCCGTCGCGGCCAGGGAGCCCTTCGCCAGTTCGTACGCGGGCAGCATCGCGTCGTGCTCCTCGCTGTCCATGCCGCCCAACTCCAGCACGAGCGGGCCGCGCGGCGTCGCCACGGCCAGGGCGCGGGCCTTCTTCGGCTCGTCGAGGAGCTCGCTCACCACGGTGTACGTCACCTCGGTCGCCGCGAGCGCGCCGCCCCGGCCCACCCGGACGTCGCGGTAGACGACCGACGAGGGGGAGTCGTCGGCGGCGACGAAGGACTCCAGCACCGTGCGGGGCGCGGCGCCCTTCGCGTCGTCGGTCCACACGCGCAGGAAGCCGATGTTCCCGGCGGGCTTGGCGTCGATCTCGCAGGCCATGGTGACGGTGCCCTGCTCCAGCAGGTCGTTCAGCTCCGCCAGGTCCGGGTCGTCGAGCGGCTCGACCTTCTTCGGCTTCCAGCCGGCGGCCACGTCGAACGTCACCGGCAGCGGGCACGCCGACCCGGCCGCGCCGACCGTCCCGCCCTTCGCCGCGGCGGTCACGCCCGGCGACGCGGACGCCCCGGCCTTCGCGCCCGCCTCCGCCGACGGGCTCACCCCGGCCTTCGCCGACGGGCCCGCGGACCCGGCGCCCGCACCCGCCGACGGCTCCGACGCCCCCGACGCGCACCCGGCCAGCAGCGCCGCGACCGCCACCGCCGTCGCGCCCCGCCCCACGTTCCGCACCATGACCCCGGTCCCTCCCTCGAACGATCGCCGCACGCTACCGCACGGCTCGCCGGGCACCCTCCGGCGCCCACTACCCTGGAAGGTCGATCCGTCCCGCCACCCCAGGAGTGAAATGGCCGCCAATCTGGTCAATGTCGAGGCCGTCAGCAAGGTGTACGGCACCCGTGCCCTGCTCGACGGTGTCTCCCTCGGCGTCTCCGAAGGCGACCGGATCGGCGTCGTGGGGCGCAACGGCGACGGCAAGACGACGCTGATCCGCGTCCTCGCCAAGCTGGAGGAGGCCGACAGCGGCCGCGTCACGCACAACGGCGGCCTGCGCCTCGGGGTGCTCACGCAGCACGACTCGCTCGACCCGGCCGCGACCGTGCGGCACGAGGTGATCGGTGACCTCGCGGACCACGAGTGGGCGGGCAACGCCAAGATCCGCGACGTGCTCACCGGCCTCTTCGGCGGCCTGGACCTGCCCGGTTTCCCGCAGGGCCTGGACACGGTCATCGGGCCGCTGTCCGGCGGCGAGCGGCGCCGCATCGCGCTCGCCAAGCTGCTGATCGCGGAGCAGGACCTGATCGTCCTCGACGAGCCCACCAACCACCTCGACGTGGAGGGCATCGCCTGGCTCGCCCGGCACCTCCAGGCCCGCCGCTCGGCGCTGGTCTGCGTCACCCACGACCGCTGGTTCCTCGACCAGGTGTGCACGCGCATGTGGGACGTCCAGCGCGGCGCCGTCCACGAGTACGAGGGCGGCTACTCCGACTACGTCTTCGCGCGGGCCGAGCGGGAGCGGATCGCCGCCACGGAGGAGACCAAGCGGCAGAACCTGGTCCGCAAGGAGCTGGCGTGGCTGCGGCGCGGCGCCCCGGCCCGCACGTCGAAGCCCCGCTACCGCATCGAGGCGGCGAACGAGCTGATCGCGGACGTGCCGCCGCCGCGCGACAGCAGCGAGCTGATGCGGTTCGCGTCGGCGCGGCTCGGCAAGACCGTGTTCGACCTGGAGGACGTGACGGTCCAGGCCGGTCCGAAGGTGCTGCTGAAGCACCTGACGTGGCAGCTCGGCCCGGGCGACCGGATCGGCCTCGTCGGGGTGAACGGCGCGGGCAAGACGTCGCTGCTGCGGGCGCTCGCGGAGGCGGCCGCGACCCAGGGCGAGGAGCAGCCCGCCGCGGGCCGGATCGCCGTCGGCCGGACCGTGCGCCTCGCCTACCTCTCGCAGGACGTGGCGGAGCTGCCGCCGACGCTGCGCGTCCTGGAGGCCGTGCAGCAGGTCAGGGACCGCGTCGACCTCGGCAAGGGCCGGGAGATGACGGCGGGGCAGCTCTGTGAGCAGTTCGGCTTCACCAAGGAGAAGCAGTGGACGCCGGTCGGGGACCTGTCCGGCGGTGAGCGCCGCCGCCTCCAACTGCTGCGGCTGCTGATGGACGAGCCGAACGTGCTCTTCCTCGACGAGCCGACCAACGACCTGGACATCGAGACGCTGACGCAGTTGGAGGACCTGCTCGACGGCTGGCCCGGCTCGATGATCGTCATCTCCCACGACCGGTTCTTCCTGGAGCGGACCACGGACCGGACGTTCGCGCTGCTCGGCGACGCGACGCTGCGGATGCTGCCGCGCGGGATCGACGAGTACCTGGAGCGCCGGGAGAGGATGGTCGAGGCGGCGTCCGCGCCGTCCGCCGCCCCGGCCTCCGCGGCGAAGGCCGCGAGGACGGCCTCCGCGGCCGACGCCCGCGCCGCGAAGAAGGAACTCGTGCGGATCGAGCGGCAGCTCGACAAGATCTCCGGCCGGGAGGCCGCCCTCCACGCCGAGATCGCCGAAAACGCCACGGACTTCGAGAAGGTGGCGAAACTGGACGCGGAGCTGAGGGAACTGGCCGGCGAGCGCGAGGACTTGGAGACGCGCTGGCTGGAACTGGCCGAGGACGCGTAGCGGTCGGACGCGCGAAGCGCGTGCGGGGGCGCGTAGAGAAGGCGTGGAGAGCGGATAACGGGGGCGTCACGGGCCGGTCCTCCCTTGGGAACAGGGAGGTCCGGCCCCTCTGCGCGCGTGGGGCGGGTGGTAGAAAGAAGCCCCGCTCGACTCACGCAACAGTGCGACATCCCTGTCCGAATCGCTCCATTCCGGCGACGAGCCTCGTGCCGGAATCGCGGGGGAGGCCGGTCGGCCAGCGGATCGCACGAAGGGGGAAGCGCTGATGTCTCAGCCGCCCAGCCAGCAACCGCCGCAGGGGGGCTTCGGGTCTCCGCAGGACCCGCGGGGGGTTCCCCAGCCGCCCGCCCAGCCGCCCGCCGCACCGGCCCAGCCGCCGACCGCCCCGCCCGCGCAGCCGCCCGCCGCACCCCCGGCGCAGCCGCCGGCCCAGCCCGCGCCCGGGTACGGCTTCCCGCAGGCGCCCGGCCAGCCCCCGGCGCCCGGCTACGGCTACCCGCAGGCCCCCGGCCAGCCCCCGGCGCCCGGCCAGCAGCCCGGCCCGTACGCACAGCAGCCCGGCCCGTACGGCCAGCCCGGACCGTACGGTCAGCAGCCCGGCCCGTACGCACAGCCCGGCCCGTACGGCCAGCAGCCCGGCCCGTACGGCGGTCCCCCCGCCCCGCCCCAGTACCCCGGCGGCCCCGTGCCGCCCGGCGGCGGCTCCGGCGGCGGCCCCTTCAAGGGCAAGACCGTCGCGGTCGTCGCCGGCGCGGTCGCCGTGGTGCTCGCCGTGGGCGGCGTCACCTGGTGGGCGGTCAGCGGCGACGAGTCGGAGAGGACCACCAACACCCAGCCGACCGGCCCCGCACCGGAGCCGACCGCGTCCGCGTCCGTCGACAAGGGCGACGGCACCGGCGGCGGCCGCGAGGGGAACGACGACCTGAACGCGGGCCGCCAGCCCGGCGAGGCCAAGGTCGAGTGGCTCCTCAAGAACGACGTGGACCTGCCGCGCAACGGCGCCAACGTGTACGGCCCGTGGGTCGTCGGCGACACGATCGTCAAGGCCATGTACCGCGGCATCGAGGGCTTCTCCACCGCCGACGGCAAGAAGAAGTGGAGCGTCCCCTTCACCACGGACGTCTGCGAGGCCGCGAACGCCCCCACCGCGAACGGCACCCTCGTCATCGGCCTCAAGGACGGCACCGGCGACCGCGCCGACTGCCGCGTCCTCCAGCAGATCGACCTGAAGACCGGCAAGGCGGGCTGGAAGACGGAGGTCCCCAAGAGCACCGGGTTCAGCTCCCTCTCCGACCCGACGCTCGCCATGGCCGGCAACACGGTCGTGGCCGCCGGCACCGGCAACTCGTACGGCTTCTCCCTCACCGACGGCAAGCAGATCTTCGGCAAGCCCTCCGACGGCTGCCAGCCCTACGCCTTCGCCGGCGCCGGGAACCGCCTGGTCGCCGCCGCCAGTTGCCGGGTCTCCGACTACAAGAACCCCCAGCAGGAGATCTGGGAGGTCGACCCGGCCACCGGCAAGCCGAAGTGGAAGTACCAGCTCGCGCGCGGCTGGGAGGTCGACAAGGTCTACTCGGTCAGCCCGCTCGTCGTGAACGCGGTCCAGGAGGAGAAGAAGCAGCGCACCGTCCTGGCCCTCACCGACGCGGGCAAGCTGCGCTCCCAGCTCTCCGGCGGCAACGACAAGTACCGCGCCCAGTGCGGCGGCGGCGGCCTCATCGTCTTCGGCCAGCGCCTCCAGGGCTGCGTCGGCGTCGCGGCCGACGCCGACACCTTCTACATGTCGACGGAGCCCACCAGCCTCACCCGCGGCACCAACGACGTCGTCGCGTTCGACCTGAACACCGGCAAGCCCAAGTGGCGCGCCAAGGCGGGCGCGGACAAGACGATGCTCCCGCTGCGGATGGAGGGCGGCAAGCTCCTCGTCTACGTCGAGGGCTCCTGGGACCGCGGCGGCGCCGTCGCCACCCTGGCCCCGACCGGCGGCCAGCCGACCGTGCTGCTCCAGCACCCGGCGTCCGTCGCCCGGATCGAACGGGACTTCTGGCAGCCGCGGTACGAGTACGCCGGCGGCCGGTTCTTCATCGCCAGCGGCCGGGTCAGCGCCCAGAACGACAAGGCCGAGCTGGAGACCAAGACCATGATCGCCTTCGGCGAGTAGCCCTGGCCCGGCGCCGACGACTTCCTTATCCCCCCGAGGTACACACGATGACGCAACCGCCCCCACCGCCCAGCCAGCCCCCGGGCCCGCCCCCCGGCGGTTTCGGCGCCCCGCAGGACCCGCCGCCCGGCGGATTCGGCGCGCCCGCCCCGCCCCCGCAGGGCGACCCGGCGTACGGCTACCCGCAGGCCCCGGCCACCCCGCCGCCCGGCCAGCCCGTACCCCCGCCGTACGGCCAGCCCGCGCCCCCGCCGTACGGCTACCCGGGCCAGCCGCCCGTCCAGCCGCCGCCCGGGGCCCCGAACCAGCCGCCCGCGTACGGCTACCCGACCGCGCCCATGCACCAGGCGATGCCCCCGCAGCCGGGCGTGCCCGGCGCCCCGGCCGGACCGGGCGCCCCCGGCGGACGCGGGAAGCTCTCCGCACAGATGAAGATCGTCATCGCGGCGGCCGTCGCGGTCGCCCTGATCGTCGGCAGCGGCGTCTGGTACGCCTCCACCAAGGGCGACGACCCGGCGACGCCGACCGCGAACAGCGACAGCGGCACCGGCGGGAGCGACGGGAAGGACGACGGCCCCAAGGCCCCCGACGGCGCCGGCACCGAGAAGGCGCCCGCCGACCCCCAGGCGAAGGTGGCCTTCCAGATCCCGGCGCCGGTCGTCACCGACACGGTGACCACCGCGGGCTCGTGGCTGACCGACAAGACGTACGTGAAGTCGGGCGTCAACGAGGTCGTCGGCTACGACGCGCTGAAGGGCACCAAGCTGTGGAGCCTGCCGCTGCCCGGCGAGATCTGCTCCGCCTCCCGGCACGTCAAGGACAACAAGACCGCCCTGGTCTTCCAGCCGTCCAAGCCGACGCCGCAACTGAAGTACCCGGCCTGCTCCGAGGTCGGCGTGATCGACCTGGACGCCGGCAAGATGCTGTGGACCAAGTCCGTCACGGGCGCCTCCCGCGGTGACCGCAAGGTCGCCTGGGACGAGGTCACCATCGGGGCGAACACGGTCGCCGCGGGCGGCACCCACGGCGGCGCCGCCTGGGACCTGGCCAGCGGCAAGGAACTCTGGCGCCCCCAGGAGAACGCCGAAGGCTGCTACGACATGGGCTACGGCGGCGGCGCGGGCCTCGTCGCCGCCCGCAAGTGCGGCGACACCGACAACCAGTACGTGACGATCCAGAACCTCGACCCCGTCACCGGCGCGCCGCTCTCCTCGTACAAGATGCCGACGGGCGTCGAGTACGCGTCGATCGTCTCCACCCGGCCGCTGGTCGTCGCGGCCGACGTGGGGGACACGGCGGGCGACGGCTCCGGCATCTCGGACTTCTTCTCCCTCGACGAGAAGACCGGCAAGCTGAAGGCGAAGATCACCGCGGACGCCGAGCGGTACGCGGGCAAGTGCCGCTCCACCGACGTGGAGAACTGCGAGAAGCTCGTCGTCGGCAACGGCCGCCTGTACGTCCCCACCGAAGCCCACGAAGGCTCCGGCGAGGACTACAACCGCGTCAACGAGATCGTCGCCTTCGACCTGGCCACCGGCAAGCTCACCGGCCAGAAACTGGACTCGGGCACCAACACGCAGGTGTTCCCCGTACGGATGGACGGCGGCAACCTCATCGCCTACAAGACGCCCGGCTACGAACGCGGCGGCCAGATCGTCAGCGTCGACGGCGGGACGTTCAAGGAGACCGTGCTGCTGAAGACCCCGGTGGACCGGGCGATCAGCAACGCCGAGCGCAGCCTCGCCGAGCGCGAGGACATGCTCTACCGCGACGGACGGCTGTACCTGGCCGACTACTTCGTCTCCAAGCCGTCGACGGTGGTGAAGGAAACGCGTTACCTGGCACTGGTGTTCACCACCCGGTGATCCCGTGAGCCCCCCCGCGGCCCGGCGCGTCCACCCGACGCGCCGGGCCGCGCGCTTCCCCGGCGTCACCCCACCGCACCTCAAGTAGCCCTGATAGGCGAAGAATTCGACATTGCGGGGGTCTCCTGGCCGGTAGGGGGCGCACGACGTCGAACAAGCGTGTAGCTTGCCGGGTCATGGACGGCCGGGGGGCCGCACCAGGGGGTTGGGGGTTCTCGATGGGCGTGCGCCTGATGGTGGTCGACGACCACCGCCTGCTCGCCGAGGCGCTCGCCTCGGCCCTGAAGCTGCGCGGGCACCGCGTGCTCGCCGCCGCCGCACCGGCCGCGGGCGCGGCCGAACTGGTGGTGAACCGCGCCCCCGAAGTGTGCCTCCTCGGCACGGCGACCCCGGCGGAACCGGGCACCTTCGACCCGGTCGTACGGATCAAACGGGACCGCCCACAAGTGGCGGTGCTGGTCCTGGGCCCGGTACCCAGCCCGCGCGGCATCGCAGCGGCCTTCGCGGCCGGCGCCTCCGGATACGTACGACACGACGAACGCATCGAAGGCGTCGAACGCGCCATCATGAAGGCCCGCGCGGGCGAGGCCGCCGTCGCCCCGCAACTCCTGCAAGGAGCCTTCACGGAACTGCTCAACCCGGCCGCCACCCCGGACGACGAAGGCCAACGGTTACTGCGGATGCTGACCCCCCGCGAAGTGGAAGTCCTGGTACGGGTCGCCGAGGGCGAAGACACCCGGCTGATCGCCGCCGGCATGGGCATCGCCCCGAGCACGGCCCGCACCCACGTGCAGCGCGTCCTGATGAAACTCGGCGTCGGCTCCCGACTGGAGGCCGCCGCCCTGGCGGCCCGCACGGGCCTCCTCGACCACGCCGCAGCGGGCCTCCCCCGCATCCCGAAGCAGCGGTGATCTTTTTTGAGGCTCGTTCCGCCTCCGGGGCGCTGTGAGCGGGTGTCGAGGCGGCGAACGTGCTCAGCGCTTCGCGCCTCCGCGCGATCGCCGCCTCGACACCCGCGCGCCCCTTCGGCTCCACGAGCGGTCCATGGGGGCACCCTCCCCCTCCCGGCCCGCAGGGTCTTCCGGCTCCATGAGTGGCACCCGACCGGCCTCTCGTCACCCGCGCCCCTCCCGTCCTGTACGGCCCACGGGCGCGCCCTTCCCCCGGCCCGCAGGGTCTTCCGGCTCCATGAGTGGCACCCGACCGGCCTCTCGTCACCCGCGCCCCTCCCGTCCTGTACGGCCCACGGGCGCGTCCTCCCCCCGGCCCGCAGGGGTCTCCCGGTCCCACTCCTGGCCCCGTGTGCCCCTGCACCGCCATGAGCGGTCCACGGGGGCGTCCTCCCACCCTCCCGGCCCGCACGGGCCTCCAGGGTCACGAGGGGCGCCCGACCACCCCCTGCCCCCCCAACCGCCACTCCGGCCTCACGACACGAGCGGCCCCAGAGGTGCCCCGCCCCGGCTTCCTCGGCTCCCCGACGCCCTCGGCGCTCCCCGCCCCCGGCCGTACCGCCGGCGCGCTGGCGGGGAGGTGGGGGTTTTCGCTGTCCCGCCTCATTGACGCCTGTGTGTGTTTGTGATTCCTTGTGTGTGGTTCTGTTTGATCTGGTTGTGGTGCGAGGAGCCCTGAGTGAAGAAGACGTCCACCCGGCTCGCCGACGGGCGCGAGCTGGTGTACTACGACTCCCGGGACGACGTGGTGCGGGACGCCGTCGACCGGCGGCCCCTCGACCCGATCTCCACCACCTCCGAGATCCGCGAGGACGTGCTCCTCGGCGACCGCGTCGCCATCGCCTCCCACCGGCAGGGCCGCACGTACCACCCGCCGGCCGACGAGTGCCCGCTGTGCCCCTCCGGGGACGGCCGGCACAGCGAGATCCCCGACTCCGACTACGACGTCGTCGTCTTCGAGAACCGCTTCCCCTCCCTCGCCGGCGACTCCGGCCGCTGCGAGGTCGTCTGCTTCACCTCCGACCACGACGCGTCCTTCGCCGACCTCACCGAGGAGCAGGCCGGGCTCGTCCTGGAGGCGTGGACCGACCGCACCGCCGAGCTGGCCGAGGTCCCCGGCGTGGAGCAGGTGTTCTGCTTCGAGAACCGGGGAGCCGAGATCGGCGTCACCCTCGGCCACCCGCACGGCCAGATCTACGGCTATCCCTTCACCACGCCCCGCACGGCGCTGATGCTGCGCTCCCTGGAGGAGCACGCGGCCCGCACCGGCGGCGGCAACCTCTTCGACGACCTCGTCGAGCGGGAGCGCGCCGACGGCGAGCGGGTGGTCCTCGCCACCGACCACTGGACCGCCTTCGTGCCGTACGCCGCCCACTGGCCGTACGAGGTGCACCTCTACCCCAACCGCCGCGTCCCGGACCTGCGCGGACTCGACGAGGCGGCGCGCACAGAGTTCCCACAGGTGTACCTGGAACTGTTGAGGCGCTTCGACCGGATCTTCGGGGAGGGCGAACCGCCCACGCCGTACATCGCCGCCTGGCACCAGGCGCCGTTCGGTGACCCGCGGCGCGACGCGTTCGCCCTGCATCTCGAGCTTTTCACCATCCGCCGCACGTCCGGCAAGCTGAAGTTCCTCGCGGGCTCCGAATCGGGCATGAGCGTGTTCATCAACGACGTGCCGCCGGAGGCGGCGGCCCGCCGACTGCGAGAGGTAGCGAGCGCATCATGAAGTACCTGGTAACGGGCGGGGCCGGCTACGTCGGCAGCGTCGTCGCCGCCCACCTGCTGGAGGCCGGCCACGAGGTGACGGTCCTCGACGACCTGTCGACCGGCTTCCGCGAGGCCGTCCCGGACGGCGCCGCCTTCGTCGAGGGCCGCGTCCAGGACGCCGCCCGCTTCCTCGACGCCTCGTACGACGGGGTGCTGCACTTCGCGGCGTTCTCGCAGGTCGGCGAGTCCGTCGCCAAGCCGGAGAAGTACTGGGACAACAACGTCGGCGGCACGATGGCGCTGCTCGACGCGATGCGCGCGGCCGGCGTGCGCCGCCTGGTGTTCTCCTCGACCGCCGCGACGTACGGCGAGCCGGTCTCCACGCCCCTCACGGAGACCGACCCCACGGCCCCCACCAGCCCGTACGGCGCCTCGAAGCTCGCCGTCGACCACATGATCAGCGGGGAGGCCACCGCGCACGGCCTGGCCGCCGCGTCCCTGCGGTACTTCAACGTCGCCGGCGCGTACGGCGGCCACGGCGAGCTCCACGACCCCGAGTCGCACCTCATCCCGCTCGTCCTCCAGGTCGCCCTCGGCCGGCGCGATTCCATCTCCGTGTACGGGGACGACTACGCGACCCCGGACGGCACCTGCGTCCGCGACTACATCCACGTCGCGGACCTGGCCGAGGCCCACCTCCTCGCCATGGACGCCGTCACCCCCGGCGAGCACCTGATCTGCAACCTCGGCAACGGCAACGGCTTCTCGGTCCGCGAGGTCATCGAGACCGTCCGCGAGGTCACCGGCCACCCGGTGCCCGAGGTCACGGCCGCGCGCCGCCCCGGCGACCCGGCCGTCCTGGTCGCCTCGGCGGCCGTCGCGCGGGAGCGGCTCGGCTGGCGGCCGTCGCGCACGGACCTCGCGGGCATCGTCCGCGACGCATGGGACTTCGCGCGGCGGCGCGAGACGGAGAGGGGAACGGCACAGTGAACGGTACGGAGACCGTGTCCGCGGCGGAGAAGGTCGCCGCGCAGTTCCGGGAGCTGTACGGCACCGCGCCGGACGGCGTGTGGGCCGCGCCGGGCCGGGTGAACCTGATCGGCGAGTACACCGACTTCAACGACGGGTTCGTGATGCCGCTGGCCCTGCCGCACACCGCGGTCGCCGCCGTCGCGCGCCGCACGGACGGGCGGCTGAGGATCCACTCCGCGGAGGCGGACACCGCCTCGGGCCAGGGGATCGTCCAGCTCGACGCGGCCGGGCTGCGGCCCGGCGCCGACACCGGCTGGGCCGCCTACCCGGCCGGGGTCGTGTGGGCGCTGCGCGAGGCCGGCCACCCGGTCGCCGGCGCGGACATCCACCTGTCGTCGACGGTGCCCACGGGCGCCGGGCTGTCGTCCTCGGCCGCCCTGGAGGTCGTCACCGCCCTCGCCCTCGACGAGCTGTACGGGCTGGGACTGCCCGCCCCCGAGCTGGCCGTCCTCGCCCAGCGCGCCGAGAACGCCTTCGTCGGCGTGCCCTGCGGCGTCATGGACCAGATGGCGTCCGCCTGCTGCACGGAGGGGCACGTCCTGCACCTGGACACCCGCGACCTGACGCAGCGTCAAGTCCCGTTCGACCTCCCGGCGCACGGGCTGCGGCTGCTCGTCGTCGACACGCGCGTGAAGCACGCGCTCGGCGACGGCGCGTACGCCGAGCGGCGCGCCGGGTGCGAGGCGGGCGCGCGGGCGCTCGGGGTGCGCACCCTGCGGGAGGTCCCCTACGAGGTGCTCCCGGAGGCGCTGGAGCGGCTGGACGACCCGACCGTACGCGCCTACGTGCGCCACGTCGTGTCCGACAACCACCGCGTCGAGCGGACGATGGCGCTGCTCGACGCCGGTGACGTACGGGCCGTCGGCCCCGTCCTGTCCGAGGGACACGCCTCCCTCCGGGACGACCTGCGGGTCTCCTGTCCCGAGCTGGACCTCGTCGTCTCGGCGGCGGTCGCCGCGGGGGCGCTGGGCGCCCGGATGACCGGCGGCGGCTTCGGCGGCTCGGCGGTCGTCCTGACCGAGGCGGACGCGGCGGACGCCGTGGCCGCGGCGGTGGAGGCGGCGTTCGCGGCGGAGGGCCACCCGGCGCCGCGGATCTTCCCGGCCGTACCGTCGGCGGGAGCGCGCCGCGTGCTGTGAACCGCGCCGGCACCGCGCCGACCGGACGGAGAACTGTCGATTTCCGCCTCGTAACGGCACAGCTGACACACGGGAAACACCCTGGTCGGTCAGTTCTGCAAATCGGCTTCCGGTCCGGGCCTCCGCCCGTACGCTGATGCACAGCATCGGTGGGGGCCGATGCCCATCAGGGGGCGAGACAGCCGGGTACGACGCCTGGAGCGGGGTAACACTCGGGCACGGCGGCGGCCGTACGCCCGCGTGCGCGCCCCGGCTCCGGGCGCCGGCCCGCTCCGGCCCGCTTCCTCGACGCATAGGGGTGCCAGTGGTCCGTATCCGGGTTCTGGTGGTGGACGACCACCGCATCTTCGCCGAGTCGCTCGCCGCAGCACTGGCGGCCGAGCCCGACGTGGACGTCGCCGCGGCGGGCAGCGGCCCCGCCGCGATGCGCTGCCTGGACCGCGCGGCCGCCGAGGGCCGCCGGTTCGACGTCCTCCTCGTCGACGCCGACCTCGGCACGGCCGCCGGGCAGGCCGTGGCGCGCGTCGTCCCGGACGGCGGGGCGGCGGACGGCATCGTCGACGGGATCTCCCTGGTCGCCGGGGTGCGCGAGGCCCACCCCTCCGTGCGGACCGTGGTGCTCGCCGAGAAGGACGACCCGCGCCGCGCCGCGCTGGCCCTCCAGGCCGGGGCGAACGGCTGGGTCGCCAAGGACTGCTCCCTCCAGCGGCTGCTCGGCGTGGTCCGGGGCGTCCTGCGCGACGAGACCCACCTGGCGCCCGCGCTGCTCACGGGGGTGCTGCGGGAGCTGACGGCGGCCCGCAAGCACCGCTCCGAGAGCGAGCGGCTCGTCGAGTCCCTCACGCCGCGCGAACGGGAGGTGCTGCGCTGCATGGTCGCGGGGCTGGGCCGCAAGGCCGTCGCGGAGCGCCTCTTCCTCTCCCCGCACACGGTCCGCACGCACATGCAGAACGTGCTGGGGAAACTGGGCGTGCACTCCACGCTCGCGGCGGTCGCGCTGGCCCGCAGGGCCGGGGTCGGCCCCGCCGAGTCAGCCGGGAACGTTGTCGAACGGGGCGGTCAGCTGGCGTAGCAGCGCCGCGAGGTCGGCGCGCTGGGCGCGGGAGAGCCGGGCGAGGATGGCCCGCTCCTGGTCCAGCAGCCCGGCGAGGGCCTGGTCGGCGCGGTCGCGCCCCTCGGCGGTGAGGCGGACGAGGACGCCGCGCCGGTCGGTGGGGTCGGGCAGCCGCTCGACGAGGCCCTTCTTCGCGAGCCGGTCGATGCGGTTGGTCATCGTGCCCGACGTGACGAGCGTCTGCGTGAGGAGCTGACCGGGGGAAAGCTGGTAGGGGGCGCCGGCGCGGCGCAGCGACGTGAGGACGTCGAACTCCCACGGCTCCAGCTGGTGCTCCGCGAAGGCGAGGCGGCGCGCCCGGTCGAGGTGGCGGGCCAGCCGGGAGACCCGGCTCAGCACCTCGAGCGGCTCCACGTCGAGGTCCGGGCGCTCCCGGCGCCATGCAGCGACCAGACGGTCGACCTCGTCCTCCATGACGATCAGTGTAGGCGATCTGTCGACGTGAAGTCTCTTGATATCAAGAAATGTGCTTCCGTACGATTGAGAGGGTCGCGAGTGGAGCAACGTTCCGCTGAGATATCTCGCACCAGCAAGGGGAATTGACCATGCATTCCGCACCGATTTGGGATCCTCGGCAGTATCTGCGCCACTCCGGCCACCGCGCCCGGCCGTTCCTCGACCTGCTCGCCCGGATCCCCGAGCTGCCCGCCGCCAAGGAGGGGCGGCCCGCCAGGATCGCCGACATCGGTTGCGGGCCCGGCAACGTCACCGCGCTCCTCGCGGACCGCTGGCCCGACGCGCACATCACCGGTTTCGACCTCTCCCGCGAGATGCTCGACCAGGCCGAGAAGGAGTACGCCGGGGCCACGCCGGGCGGCGGCCGGCTCGACTTCCGGCACGCCGACGCGGCCCGGTGGACGCCCGACGAGCCGTACGACCTGATCGTCTCCAACGCGGCGCTCCAGTGGGTCCCCGGCCACGCCGAGTCCTTCGGCGACTGGCTGGACGGGATCGCCCCCGGCGGCACCCTCGCCTTCCAGGTGCCCGCCAACTTCACCTCCCCCAGCCACGCCCTGCTGAGCGAGTTGTGCGAGTCCCCCCGGTGGCGCGACCGGCTCGGCGAGCACGGGCGGCGGTACGTCCACATCCTCGACGCGACGGAGTACCTGGAGCGGCTGACGGACCTCGGCTGCGCGACCGACGCGTGGGAGACCGTGTACGCCCAGCTCCTCCAGGGCGAGGACCCGATCCTCGACTGGACCAAGGGCACGGCCCTGCGCCCGGTCCTCACGGTACTCGCGGACGACGGGGAGGCGACGGAGGAGTTCCTCTCCCAGTACCGCGACCTCCTGCGCAAGGCATACCCGCCGGGTCCCCACGGCACGGTCTACCCCTACCGCCGCATATTCGCCGTCGCCCACAAGGAGTACTGATGCTGGTCGCCGTCGACCACGTCCAGATGGCGGCACCGGTCGGCTCGGAGGAGCGGCTGCGCGCGTACTACGCGGGCGTCCTCGGGATGACGGAGGTCCCCAAGCCGCCGGCGCTCGCCGCGAACGGAGGGTGCTGGTTCCAGGCGGGTGCCGTGCGGCTGCACCTGGGGGTCGAAGCGGGCTTCCGGCCGGCGAGGAGGGCGCACCCCGGGCTGCTGGTCAGCGGGATCGAGGCGTACGCGGCGCGGCTGGCGGCGTACGGGGCGCCGGTCGTCTGGGACGACAAGCTGCCCGGGCACCGCCGCTTCTACTCGGAGGACCCGGTGGGCAACCGCCTCGAATTCCTGGAGCCCCGCGCCTGACGCGCCGCGGGGGGCCGGGGCCCCGCGGCCCCGCCCTCCCCGGCCGTGAGCGGCCGGTCCGCCCGGCGGCGGGGCGGGCGGCCGTTCCTCCTCCCCGGGCGGGGCCGGGGGAGGAGCGCCCGCCCCGGGGCGGACCGGTCCGGCGGGGCGGCGGACGCCCCGGGGGCGGAAGGCGCGGCGGACCGCCCGCAGGGGGTCAGGACTTGCGGTGGCCTATCAGGCGGGGCTTCTGCTCCAGGCCGTCCAGCCCGTGCCACGCCAGGTTCACCAGGTGCGCCGCCACCTCGGCCTTCTTCGGCTTCCGGGCGTCCAGCCACCACTGCCCCGTCAGCGCGACCATCCCCACCAGCGCCTGCGCGTACAGCGGCGCCAGTTTCGGGTCGAATCCCCGGGCCTTGAACTCCAGGCCCAGGATGTCCTCCACCTGGGTGGCGATGTCCGAGATCAGCGACGCGAACGTACCCGTCGACTGCGCCACCGGCGAGTCCCGCACCAGGATCCGGAAGCCGTCCGTGTACGTCTCGATGTAGTCCAGCAGAGCGAACGCCGCCTGTTCCAGGAGCTCACGCGGGTGCCCCGCCGTGAGCGCGCCGGTCACCATGTCCAGGAGCTGGCGCATCTCCCGGTCGACCACGACCGCGTACAGCCCCTCCTTGCCGCCGAAGTGTTCGTACACGACCGGCTTCGACACCCCGGCCTTCGCCGCGATCTCCTCCACCGACGTGCCTTCGAAACCGCGTTCGGCGAACAGCGTCCGGCCGATGTCGAGCAGCTGCTGGCGCCGTTCGGCGCCGGTCATCCGGACCCGGCGGCCCCGCCGGGGCTTGTCGCTGCTGGTACTGCTGCCGTCGATCGCCACACCGTCCATCATGCCGCGTTCGCGGAACGCGGCTGGCGGCGGGCTTCGATCCGGGCCTCGGAGGGCCAGCGCACGTCGTACGCCCACCCCAGCTTCTCGAACCAGCGGATCAGCCGTGCGCTGGAGTCCACCTGGCCCCTCATCACGCCGTGCCGGGCGCTCGTCGGGTCCGCGTGGTGCAGGTTGTGCCAGGACTCGCCGCACGACAGGACCGCCAGCCACCACACGTTGCCCGAGCGGTCACGCGACTTGAACGGGCGCTTGCCCACCGCGTGGCAGATCGAGTTGATCGACCACGTGACGTGGTGCAGCAGGGCCACCCGCACCAGGGAGCCCCAGAAGAACGCGGTGAAGGCGCCCCACCACGACATCGTCACCAATCCGCCCACCAGCGGCGGGAGGGCCAGCGACACGACCGTCCACAGGACGAACTGGCGGGAGATCCGCCGCAGCGCCGGGTCCTTGATCAGGTCCGGGGCGTACTTGTGCTGCGGCGTCTGCTCCTCGTCGAACATCCATCCGATGTGCGCCCACCACAGGCCCTTCATCAGCGCCGGGACCGTCTCCCCGAACCGCCACGGCGAGTGCGGGTCGCCCTCCCCGTCCGAGAACTTGTGGTGCTTGCGGTGGTCCGCCACCCAGCGCACCAGCGGCCCCTCCACCGCCAGCGAGCCCATGATCGCCAGTGCGATCCGCAGCGGGCGCTTCGCCTTGAACGACCCGTGGGTGAAGTAGCGGTGGAAGCCGATCGTGATGCCGTGGCAGCCGATGAAGTACATCGCCACCAGCAGCCCGAGGTCGAGCCAGCTCACTCCCCACCCCCAGGCCAGCGGCACGGCCGCCACCAGGGCGAGGAACGGCACGGTGATGAAGAGGAGCAGGGTGACCTGCTCGATGGAGCGCTTGCTGTCGCCGCCCAGCGTGGCGGACGGCGTGTCCTGTTGCCGCTCGGTGCGGTCGAGTACGTCCGGGGTCATGGTCATGGGCGTCCCCTTGGGGGTGAGAGGGAGGGTGGGAGAGGGAGTGGACGGAGGTCGGACCGGCCTTGCTACGGTCCCGTAACCTACGGAGACGTAAGTATGGCAGCGCCCGGGCCCGCGGCAAGAGGGCTGCGATCGGCG
This sequence comes from Streptomyces sp. NPDC045287, assembly GCF_056432325.1. Classification (NCBI taxonomy): domain Bacteria; kingdom Bacillati; phylum Actinomycetota; class Actinomycetes; order Kitasatosporales; family Streptomycetaceae; genus Streptomyces; species Streptomyces sp. NPDC045287. The sequence goes on along the minus strand of NZ_JBWKJG010000011.1, from coordinate 171,340 downwards.
CGGCCCGGACGGACACCTATCCTGGGTGTCGTCGGACAGCGCGGTCCGCAGCGTCCCGCTGGGACCGCCTCGCGCAAACCGGCCGGTAGTGCGAAGGGGCGATCCCGGGGGACACCTCAGCAGTACCCCCTCCAGACGTGCTCATCACTGCAAGGAGCCGCACCTGTGAGCAGTGCCGACCAGACCCCTTCCGCCAGCGCCGAGCTGCGCGCCGACATCCGACGACTGGGTGACCTGCTGGGCGAGACGCTCGTACGGCAGGAAGGGCCCGAGCTCCTCGAGCTCGTCGAGAAGGTCCGCCGCCTGACCCGCGAGGACGGCGAGGCCGCCGCCGAGCTGCTCGGCGACACCGACCTGGAGACCGCCGCCCGGCTGGTCCGAGCCTTCTCGACCTACTTCCACCTCGCCAACGTCACCGAACAGGTCCACCGGGGCCGCGAGATGCGCGCCCGCCGCGCCGCCGAGGGCGGCCTGCTCGCCCGTACGGCCGACATGCTCAAGGACGGCGACCCGGAGCACGTCCGCGAGACGGTCCGCAACCTCAACGTCCGTCCGGTCTTCACCGCGCACCCGACCGAGGCCGCGCGCCGCTCCGTGCTGAACAAGCTCCGCCGGATCGCCGCCCTCCTCGACGAGCCGGTCACCGCCACCGACCGCCGCCGCCACGACCTGCGGCTCGCGGAGAACATCGACCTCATCTGGCAGACCGACGAGCTCCGCGTGGTCCGCCCCGAGCCGGCCGACGAGGCCCGCAACGCCATCTACTACCTGGACGAGCTGCACGCCGGCGCGGTCGGCGACGTCCTGGAGGACCTCGCCGCCGAGCTGGAGCGGGTCGGCGTCGAGCTGCCGCCCGGCACCCGCCCGCTGACCTTCGGCACCTGGATCGGCGGCGACCGCGACGGCAACCCCAACGTGACCCCGGCCGTCACCTGGGAGGTGCTGATCCTCCAGCACGAGCACGGCCTGACCGACGCCATCGAGACGATCGACGAGCTGCGCGGCCTGCTGTCCAACTCCATCCGGTACGCCGGCGCCACGCAGGAGCTCCTCGACTCCCTCCAGCAGGACCTGGACCGCCTGCCCGAGATCAGCCCCCGCTACAAGCGGCTGAACGCCGAGGAGCCGTACCGGCTCAAGGCGACCTGCATCCGGCAGAAGCTGGTCAACACCCGCGAGCGCCTCGCCCAGGGCACCCCGCACCAGGAGGGCCGCGACTACCTCGGCACGGCCGAGCTGCTCCGGGACCTCGCCCTCATCCAGACCTCGCTGCGCGAGCACCGGGGCGGCCTCCTCGCCGACGGCCACCTGGACCGCACCATCCGCACCCTGTCCGCGTTCGGCCTCCAGCTCGCCACGATGGACGTCCGCGAGCACGCCGACGCCCACCACCACGCCCTCGGACAGTTGTTCGACCGGCTCGGCGAGGAGTCGTGGCGGTACGCGGACATGCCCCGCGAGTACCGGCAGAAGCTGCTCGCCAAGGAGCTGCGCTCCCGGCGCCCGCTCGCCCCGACGCCGGCGCCGCTCGACGCGGCCGGGGAGAAGACCCTCGGCGTCTTCCACACGGTGAAGGAGGCGTTCGAGCGGTTCGGGCCCGAGGTCATCGAGTCGTACATCATCTCGATGTGCCAGGGCGCCGACGACGTGTTCGCCGCCGCCGTCCTCGCGCGCGAGGCGGGGCTGATCGACCTGCACGCCGGCTGGGCGAAGATCGGCATCGTGCCGCTGCTGGAGACGACCGACGAGCTGAGGGCCGCGGACGTCATCCTCAACGACATGCTCGCCGACCCGTCGTACCGACGGCTCGTCTCGCTCCGCGGCGACGTGCAGGAGGTCATGCTCGGTTACTCCGACTCGTCGAAGTTCGGCGGCATCACCACCTCCCAGTGGGAGATCCACCGCGCCCAGCGCAGACTGCGCGACGTGGCCCACCGCTACGGCGTCCGCCTCCGGCTGTTCCACGGCCGCGGGGGCACGGTCGGCCGCGGCGGCGGCCCCTCGCACGACGCGATCCTCGCCCAGCCCTGGGGCACCCTGGAGGGCGAGATCAAGGTCACCGAGCAGGGCGAGGTCATCTCCGACAAGTACCTCATCCCGTCCCTGGCCCGGGAGAACCTGGAGCTGACCGTCGCCGCGACGCTCCAGGCGTCCGCCCTCCACACGGGGCCGCGCCAGCCGCAGGAGGCCCTGGCCCGCTGGGACGCGGCGATGGACACGGTCTCCGAGGCCGCCCACACGGCGTACCGGGCGCTCGTCGAGGACCCGGACCTCCCGGCGTACTTCTTCGCCTCCACCCCGGTCGACCAGCTCGCGGAGCTGCACCTCGGCTCCCGGCCGTCCCGCCGCCCCGACTCGGGCGCCGGGCTCGACGGCCTGCGGGCCATCCCGTGGGTGTTCGGCTGGACACAGTCGCGGCAGATCGTGCCCGGCTGGTACGGCGTGGGCTCCGGCCTGAAGGCGCTGCGCGACGCGGGCCTGGACGACGTGCTCGGCGAGATGTACGAGAAGTGGCACTTCTTCCGCAACTTCCTGTCGAACGTCGAGATGACCCTCGCCAAGACGGACCTGCGGATCGCCCGCCACTACGTCGACACGCTCGTGCCCGAGCCGCTGAAGCACGTCTTCGCCGCCATCGAGGCCGAGCACGCCCTCACCGTGGAGCAGGTCCTGCGGATCACCGGCGAGCGCGAACTGCTGGACGCGCAGCCCGCGCTGAAGCAGACGTTCGCGATCCGCGACGCCTACCTGGACCCGATCTCCTACCTCCAGGTGGCGCTGCTGAAGCGGCAGCGCGACGCGGCCGCCGCCGACGAGCCGGCCGACCCGCTGCTCGCCCGGGCGCTGCTGCTCACCGTGAACGGCGTGGCGGCCGGTCTGCGCAACACCGGCTGACCGCGCGCCCCGCACGCGGACGGGCCCCCGCCGGAGTCGCTCCGGCGGGGGCCCGCCCGTTCACGCGCGCGGGGCGCGTCGTCAGTGCTGCCGGACCCTGCGGCGGCGCGCCACCAGGAGGGCGCCACCGGCGACGAGCACGGCGGCGAGGGCGGCGAGGACGCCGACGGGGGCGCCGCTTCCGGTCTCGGCCAGGTCACCGGTGGAGGAGCCCTCGGACGGGGACGGGGACGGCGCGGCGGTCGGCGCGGTCCCGCCCGGGGCGGTCCCGGACGGCGCCGGGGCGCCCGGCGCCACGGACGGGGACGGCGAGGTCGCGGGGGACCCGGGGTTCTCCGACGGACCCCCGGACGGGTTCCCCGAGGGCGTCCCGGACGGGTTCTGCGAGGGGGCCCCGGAGGAGTTCTCCGAAGGGGTCCCGGAGGGGTTCCCGCTCGGGGTGTCGGACGGGCCCGGCGCCACGTCCGGGCAGTCGGACTTGAAGACCTTGGACTTGGCCTGCCCCTTCTCGCCCTCCCAGTTCCAGGACAGCTTGTACTGACCGTCGGGGAGGGTCATGTCCTCGGTGCGGCCGTGGCCCTCGCCGTCCAGGGTGATCGAGCCGTTCTTGACGGCCGTGCCCTTCTCGACGTCGTTCTCGGCCCAGGCATGGATCTGCCAGGTGACCTCCTGGGCGGCGTCGAAGCGGAAGGCGTCGAGGTAGAACGCGCAGACCTTGGGCTCGTTCTTCTTGAGCTCCTCGCCGGTCTCCGCGTCGTGGATCTTGACGGTGCCGTTGTCGCCGTTGGTGGCGTGGGCGGTGGGGGCGAACGTCAGGCAGCAGGCCGCGGCCGCCACCAGGGCGCCGGTGGTCTTCGAAAGGGTGCGCATGGGCAGTCCAACGTGAGAGGTGACTGTGCCGTGGGGGGCGGCTCAGCTTCCTGTGGCGCCGCACGCCAGTCAAGGGCGATCGGAGGCATCCGGACGGATGTATTCCATTTGCTCCCCGCGGCCCCGATAACGGTTGGGCCACATCGCGTTCGGTTGTACGGAAGTCCGCACCGGTTCTGCCACGACCCGGCCGTCCGACCGCATGTGACGCATCGTCAGAGCATCAGGAACGACGCCACCAGCACCGCCCCGCCGGCCGCCCCCGACGCCCAGGCGGCGCGGGTCCAGCGCAGCCCGCCGCCGATGACCAGGGACGCGAGCAGCAGCGCACCGCCCAGCGGCAGCCACGCGTGCAGCCCGCCGGCCCAGCCGGTGCGCACGGCCTCGGTCGTGTCGGGCTTCACGACGACCTCGTACCGGCCGCCCTCCTCGACGGCGACGGACCGGGCGATCGTCATGTCCGTCCGGGGCGGCGCGGCGGGCCCGTCCGGGACGAAGCGGCCCGTGCACACCTCGTCGCCGCAGCCGGTGACCGTCATGGTGCCGTGCACGCGGCCCTCGGAGAGCAGCACGTGCTGCGCGGTGCCCCAGGACGCCCGGACGCCCGCGACCACCAGCACCAGGGCGACCAGCGCCAGGGCGGCGACACGGGCGTACGGGAGTACGGGGATCCGCTGCTTCGGGCTCATGGGGCGCGATCCTTGGCCATGGGGCCGCGCCCGGTCAATTCCGGTGGACGGCCCGTCAGGAGTTGTACGCGGACTGCGCCCGCTCCAGGCCCTCGGTGACCAGCGCCTCGACGGCGTCGGCCGCGCGGTCCACGAAGTAGTCGAGCTCCTTGCGCTCGGCGGAGGAGAAGTCCTTGAGGACGAAGTCCGCGACCGGCATCCGGCCGGGCGGGCGCCCGATCCCGAACCGCACCCGGTGGTACTCCGGGCCCATCGCCTTCGTCATTGACTTGAGGCCGTTGTGGCCGTTGTCGCCGCCGCCCAGCTTGAGGCGCAGCGTGCCGTAGTCGATGTCCAGCTCGTCGTGGACGGCCACGATCTGGTGCGTGGGCACCTTGTAGAAGTCCCGCAGGGCGACCACGGGCCCGCCGGAGAGGTTCATGTACGACATCGGCTTGGCGAGCACGACCCGCCGGCCGGACGGGCCGGGGAGCCCCAGCCGCCCCTCCAGGACCTGCGCCTGCGCCTTGCCGTGCCGCTTGAAGGAGCCGCCGATCCGCTGGGCGAGGAGGTCGGCCACCATGAAGCCGACGTTGTGCCGGTTCCCGGCGTAGCCGGGCCCCGGGTTCCCCAGCCCCGCGATCAGCCAGGGGGCGCTGGCGTCCGTCATCTGCGTGTGCCTCCGGATAGGGGTGTGGGGGGTGCTGGACGCACCCCCCACGACGACATCAGGCCGAAACCGATGCTCAGGCCTCGGTGGCCTCTTCGCCCTCGGCGGTCGGCTCCTCGGCCTGCGCGGCCAGGACCTGCAGGACGACGGTGTCCGCGTCGACGGCGAGGGAGACGCCCTTCGGCAGGGTGATGTCCTTGGCGAGGACGGAGGCGCCGGCCTCCAGGCCCTCGACGGAGACGGTCAGGGCCTCGGGGATGTGGGTGGCCTCGGCCTCGACCGGCAGCGCGTTCAGCACGTGCTCCAGCAGGTTGCCGCCCGGGGCCAGCTCGCCCTCGGTGTGGACCGGGATCTCGACGTTGACCTGCTCGCCGCGGTTCACGAGCAGCAGGTCGACGTGCTCGATGAAGCCCTTCAGCGGGTCGCGCTGGACGGCCTTCGGGATGGCCAGCTCGGTCTTGCCGTCGAGCTCCAGGGCGAGCAGGGCGTTCGACGTCTTCAGGGCCATCATCAGGTCGTGGCCCGGCAGGGTCAGGTGGACCGGGTCGGTGCCGTGGCCGTACAGGACGCCCGGGACCTTGTTGGCGCGGCGGATGCGGCGGGCGGCACCCTTGCCGAACTCGCTGCGGGTCTCGGCGGTGAGCTTCACTTCGGACATGGCGCACTCCTCGTATGCGGGGGCGGACATCTGGTCGCGGTCACTCGGCCACGACTGGACTGGCCTGCTACGAAGAGCGCGTCGATAACGGACCGCCGCGGTCGTACGGACCACGGCCTCCCTCGCCGAGCAACTCCGACAGTCTACTCGGCGTTCCGCGGCGCACCCAATCCGATCACCGGGGCCCGCGGACGGCCCGACCCGGACGGACCGACCCGGACGGCCCCCGGACGGCCCCCGGACGGCGAAGGCCGCCTCCCCGGGCGGGGGAAGGCGGCCTTCGCGGCGGTGCCGCGCATCGGGTACCGGCTACTGCTGCTCTTCGAAGAGGCTGGTGACCGAGCCGTCCTCGAACACCTCGCGCACCGCGCGGGCGATCGTCGGCGCGATCGACAGCACCGTGATCTTCTCCAGCTCCAGCTCGCCCGGCGTCGGCAGCGTGTTGGTGAGCACGAACTCGCTCACCTTGGAGTTCTTCAGCCGGTCCGCGGCCGGGCCGGAGAGGATGCCGTGCGTCGCGGTGACGATGACGTCCTCGGCGCCGTGCGCGAACAGCGCGTCGGCGGCGGCGCAGATCGTGCCACCCGTGTCGATCATGTCGTCGACCAGGATGCACACGCGGCCCTTGACCTCGCCGACGACCTCGTGGACGGTCACCTGGTTGGCGACGTCCTTGTCGCGGCGCTTGTGGACGATGGCCAGCGGGGCGTCCAGCCGGTCGCACCAGCGGTCGGCGACCCGTACGCGGCCGGCGTCCGGGGAGACGACGGTCAGCTTGGAGCGGTCGACCTTCGCGCCCACGTAGTCCGCCAGGACCGGCAGCGCGGTCAGGTGGTCGACCGGGCCGTCGAAGAAGCCCTGGATCTGGTCGGTGTGCAGGTCCACGGTGAGGATGCGGTCCGCGCCCGCGCACTTCAGCAGGTCCGCGACGAGGCGCGCCGAGATCGGCTCGCGGCCCTTGTGCTTCTTGTCCTGCCGGGCGTAGCCGTAGGACGGGATGATCACGGTGATGCTCGCGGCGGAGGCCCGCTTCAGAGCGTCGATCATGATGAGCTGTTCCATGATCCACTTGTTGATCGGAGCCGTGTGGCTCTGGATCAGGAAGCAGTCCGCGCCTCGCGCCGACTCCTGGTAGCGGACGTAGATCTCACCGTTGGCGAAGTCGAAGACCTTCGTCGGCACCAGATCGACACCCAGCTGATGTGCGACCTCCTCGGCCAGCTCGGGGTGGGCGCGGCCGGAGAAGAGCATCAGCTTCTTCTCGCCGGTCGTCTTGATCCCGGTCACAGCACTGTCTCCTCAGACGTGTTCTCTGGCCGCGTGTCCCGTGCGCCGCGAACCAGCCGAATTTGTGTGCACGTATCACGGTACGCCCAGTACGACGTACGTGTTTTCGGTCAGCCTTCGCCGCCGGTCTCTCCGGCCGCCGCCGTGGCGGCCTGGGCGGCGGCGCTGCCGGGCCGCTTCCGGGCCACCCAGCCCTCGATATTCCGCTGCTGGCCACGGGCCACGGCCAACGCGCCGGCCGGGACGTCCTTGGTGATCACGGAGCCGGCGGCCGTGTAGGCGCCGTCCCCGACCGTGACAGGAGCCACAAACATGTTGTCCGACCCGGTCTTGCAGTGGGACCCGATCGTCGTGTGGTGCTTCTTCTCGCCGTCGTAGTTCACGAAGACGCTCGCGGCGCCGATGTTCGTGTACTCGCCGATGGTGGCGTCGCCGACGTACGACAGGTGCGGGACCTTCGTGCCCTCGCCGATCGTCGCGTTCTTCGTCTCGACGTAGGTGCCGATCTTGCTCTTGACACCGAGCCGCGTCCCCGGGCGGAGGTACGCGTACGGGCCCACGGAGGCGCCCTCGCCGATCACGGCGGAGTCCGCGACGGTGTTGTCCACGCGGGCGCCCCGGCCGACCTGGGTGTCCCGCAGGCGGGTGTTCGGGCCGACCTCGGCGTCCTCCGCGACGTGCGTGGCGCCCAGCAGCTGCGTACCCGGGTGGACCACCGCGTCCCGCTCGAACGTCACGGTGACGTCGACCTGCACGGACGCCGGGTCGATCACCGTCACGCCGTCCGCCATGGCGCGCTCCAGGAGGCGCCGGTTGAGCAGCGCGCGGGCCTCGGAGAGCTGGACGCGGTTGTTGATGCCGAGGATCTCGCGGTGGTCGCCCGCGACGGACGCGCCCACGCGGTGCCCGGCCTCGCGCAGGATGCCCAGCACGTCGGTGAGGTACTCCTCGCCCTGGCTGTTGTCCGTGCGGACCTCGCCCAGCGCCTTCGCGAGGAGCCGCCCGTCGAACGCGAACACGCCGGAGTTGATCTCCCGGACGGCCCGCTGCTCGTCGCTGGCGTCCTTGTGCTCCACGATCGCGGTGACGGCGCCCGTGGCCGGGTCGCGGACGATGCGGCCGTAGCCGGTCGCGTCCGGCACCTCGGCGGTCAGCACGGTGACGGCGTTGCCGTCCGCGGCGTGCGTCGCGGCCAGCGCGCCCAGCGTCCGCCCGGACAGCAGCGGGGTGTCGCCGCACACCACGACCACGGTGCCGTCGACCCGCCCCAGCTCCTCCAGCGCCATGCGGACCGCGTGCCCGGTGCCGTTCTGCTCGTACTGGACGGCGGTGCGCGTCCCGGCGTAGTGCTCCTGGAGGTGCGCGGCGACCTGCTCGCGGGCGTGGCCGACGACGACGCAGAGGTGCTCGGGGTCCAGCTCGCGCGCGGCGGAGACGACGTGTCCGACGAGGGAGCGGCCACAGATCTCGTGCAGGACCTTCGGGGTCTTGGACTTCATGCGGGTGCCCTCACCCGCGGCGAGGACGATGACTGCGGCCGGGGGGTTGGCGCTCACGGGTGGCCCTTCGGCTTCGGGTGGTGGACACCCGCAGGATACCGGGGGGTTTCGCAGGGGAAACGAGGGCGGGTCCCGGCCGCGGAGGCCAGGACCCGCGCGGACGTGCCGCGACTGGCTCCCCCATCAGGATTCGAACCTGAACATACGGGACCAAAACCCGCAGTGCTGCCTGATTACACCATGGGGGATCAACCCGGTTGAACCGGACACGAGGTCGGGTCGCCGGACCGGCACGCAACACTATGCCGTACCGACCGGCCTCCGTGCGACGGTGCCCGGCGGACCTGCGGGGGCCGCCCGTAGGCTGGGATGCATGACCACAACGGGGGCACACCAGGACGCCGCGGGCATGACCGCCCGGGGATTCGGGTGGTGGGGGAGGCGGCGCGGAGCCGCGCTGGACATCGGACTCGGGGTCCTCTCGGCCCTGGAATGCGCGGGCGAGGGCGTCGGCTTCGCCGAGGGCGTCCACGTGCCGGCGGCGGTGGGGGCGCTGTTCGGACTGGCCGCCGGATCGGTGCTCGTCCTGCGGCGGCGCTGGCCCATCGCCGTCGTCCTCGTCTCCGTCGCCGTCACACCGGCCGAGATGGGTTACCTCATGGCCGTCGTCGGCCTGTACACCCTCGCCGCCTCCGACGTGCCGCGGCGGATCACCGCGGCGCTCGCCGGCATGTCGCTCGTCGCGGTCTTCCTCGTCACCTTCGTGCGGCTGCGGCAGGACGTCGCCGCCTCCGACTTCGACCCCGGCTCCTGGTACGTGCCGCTCGTGTCGGTCTTCATGTCGGTCGGGCTGACCGCGCCGCCCCTCCTGTTCGGGCTCTACATAGGGGCGCGGCGGCGGCTCATGGAGAGCCTGCGCGAGCGCGCCGACTCCCTGGAGCAGGAGCTGTCCCTCCTGGCCGACCAGGCGGAGCAGCGCGCCCAGCTCGCCCGCACGGAGGAGCGGACCCGCATCGCGCGCGAGATGCACGACGTGGTCGCCCACCGGGTGAGCCTCATGGTCGTGCACGCGGCGGCGCTCCAGGCGGTGGCGCTGAAGGACCCGCAGAAGGCGGTCAGGAACGCGGCGCTCGTGGGGGAGATGGGGCGGCAGGCGCTGACGGAGCTGCGGGAGATGCTGGGGGTCCTGCGCGCGGAACCGGCACAGCCGGCGGCCGGGGCGCTGTCCGCCGCGTCCCCGGGGGAGCCGCCGGCGTCCGTGGGGGAGCCGCTGGCCTCCGTGGGGCGGGCCGCGGCAGCCGCCGCCTCCGCCGCTTCCGGCGCCTCTGCTCCTTCTGCTGCTCCCGCCGCTCCTGCCGCCGGTGCGTTCGCGGCGGAGGACGGGGCCGGGCCGGGGCTCGGCGGTGTCGAGGAGCTCGTCGAGCAGTCCCGCGCGGCGGGGACGGTCGTCGAACTGCTCGTCCAGGGCGAGGCCCGCGCGTACGCCCCGGAGGTCGAGCAGACCGCGTACCGGGTGGTGCAGGAGGCCCTGACCAACGTCCACAAGCACGCGGCGGGCGCCAGGGTCGTCGTACGCCTCGCCCACCGGGGCGAGGAGGTCGCCATGCAGGTGGAGAACGGCCCCTGCGACGCGGCCACCGCCAGCGCCCGCCTCCCCAGCGGCGGCAACGGCCTGATCGGCATGCGGGAGCGGGTGACGGCGCTGGGCGGCGTGTTCGTCTCGGGCCCCACGGACGAGGGCGGCTTCCGCGTCTCGGCCGTCCTCCCGGTGGGCGGGTGAGTCCGGTGACCCCGGTGGCCGGGGCCCCGGTGGCCGGGGGTGGGTGACCCTGGCGGTCGGGTGTTCCCGGTGAGTGGCCCCGGTGGTCGGGTGGGGTCGGTGGTCGGGTGGGGTCGGTGCGGAGGCGCCGGGGGCGGTTGCTCAGGGGCTGGTGAGGCGGGTGGGTTGGACGCCGGTGACCAGGGCCGTCAGGGCGTGGTCGATGTCCGGGCCCAGGTACCAGTCGCCCGCGTGGTCCAGCCCGTACACCCGCCCCTCCACGTCGATGGCCAGCACGCCGCGGCCGTCCCCTTCGGCCCCCAGCGGCGCCAGCTCGGTCTCCAGCGCCCGCCCCAGGTCCGACAGGCTCCGCGCCAGGTGCAGCCCCGCCAACGGGTCCAGCAGCAGCGGACTCGGCGCGATCTGGCGCCCCTGACCGGGGGGCGCGATCCGCAGCCCCCCGAACTCGGCCCACACCTCCACCGCCGCCGGGAACACGCTGTGCCGGTGCCCGGCCGGGGACGTGTGGGCCCGCAGTGCGTCGGCCCACCGCTCGGCCTGCTCGATGTCCCAGCGGCCCGGCTGCCAGCCGGCCTCCCGCAGGGCGGCGTCCACGGCGACGGAGAAGCGGGTGGTGTTCAGGTCGGGCATGGCGGGTGGGGTCAGCCGTTCTGGTGGGACGAGGTCGGATCGACGGAACGTACACCGAAGTGCGCGAGGAGGGCGGCACACGAGCGGCACGGCGCGGCGTAGGTGCCGTGGAGCGGATCGCCGTCCTCGCGGATCCGCCGGGCCGTGATCTTGGCGTTCTTCAGGGAGCGCCTGGCCTCGCCGGCCGTCAGCGGTTTGCGCCGGGCCCGTTTGGACCGGTTGCCCTCCGCGGCGACCAGGTGCCGCGACAGCAGGATCGCCTCCGGGCAGCGCCCGGTGAAGCGCTCCCGCTGCCCGCTCGTGAGCGTGTCGAGGAAGTCCTGGACGAGGGGGTGGAGCACCGGCGGCTGGTTGCCCCGCGCCGCCGTGCACGTGAGGGTCTCGCCGCGTACCGACAGCGCCGCGCCCACCGTCGGCAGGATGCCGTCGCGGCGGTGGCGGAGCGCGGGCGCGCGGTCGGGGGTGGCGGTGCTCCACGAGAGGCGCGGGTCCCCGCCGCCGGACCCCGTGTCGCGGGAGGCGGGCGCCGTTCCTGGTTGCGCTGCGTGCATGGTGCGTACTGTTCCCCTCTGTGCAATCCCCCCAGTTGCGTGGACAGACTGCCAAATGGGTGAGGAGATGGGAAACGAGGTCACTGAATCGGCCTATCGGTGTGTCGCGGGATCACCGATCGGCCACCCGGGCGTGACGCATGGTCACCGCCGTGGAGGGCCCGGCCGCCCTCTGGACCCACCGCATAGGCTGTGCGGAACCAGCCAGCAGCAGCCAGGGGGCAACCGCCATGACGACAGGTCGGCTCGGGCACCAAGCCGCGCCGCCGAACGCGGCCTACGCGGGACAGCTCGTGCACTTCCCGGACCCCGTCCGGGCCGCCCGCCACCCGAGGGGGGTACGGGTGGACGCCGACGGCTTCCCGGACTTCTCGCCGTACGCCCGTGCCGCCGCGGAGATCGCCGAACCGCCGGAGGGCTTCGGCGTGGACGAGCTGCGGCTGACCGACTACGTCTCCGCGAACGCCGCGCTCAAGGCCGACGGCCACCCCCTGTGGGACGCGCTCCCGGCGGTCGCCACCCCGCACGGCTGGACCTGGCACCACGTCCCCCGCACGCGCCGCATGGAGCTGGTCCCCGTCGAGGTGAAGGCCCTGCTGCGGCACCACGGCGGGCTCGCCACCGCGGCGGTCGACCAGGACAAGCGGGGCACGCGCCCCCTCCAGGACACCCGCCCCGCCCACTTCGGGCTGCCCAGGAACGCCGTGTCCGTGACGGAGACGCAGCTCCAGGGCGTCGAGGAGGACCTCGGCTACCGGCTGCCCGGCGCGTACCGCTCCTTCCTCAAGGCCGCGGGCGGCTGCGCGCCGGTCGGCGTCGCCCTCGACGCGGAGCTGGGGCTCCTCGTCGACCAGCCGTTCTTCACGGTCCGGGACGAGGCCGGCGCCAACGACCTCGTGTACGTCAACAAGTGCCTGCGCGACCACCTGACCAAGGACTACCTGGGCGTCGCCTTCGTCCAGGGCGGCCTGCTGGCGGTGAAGACGCGGGGCGCCGGGACGGGTTCGGTGTGGTTCTGCCCGTACGACGACGCGCGGGACGGCGACGGGTCGGCGATCCAGGAGCGCATGGAGCGGCTCCTGCTGCCGTGCGGCGCGGACTTCGACGAGTTCCTGCGGCGCCTGGCGGGCAGCCCGCCGGAGCTGGAGACGGTGGCGAACCTGATGGTGGACGGCGGCTTCGCACGCGCCGTCCCGGTCACGGGTGAAGGGTGACGGGTGACGGTCCGATGGTGACGTTCGCGCAGGCGCAGGAGCGCGCCGAGGAGTGGGTCAACGGAGACGTGCCGCCGTACCAGCACCGCGAGGTGCGGGTGCGGGAGTTCGAGCTGGGCTTCGTCGCCTGGGCGGAGGACCGCCCCGACGGCCCCTCCTCGGACGGCGGCGGGCAGCGGCTGGTCATCGCCCGCGACGGCGAGGCCACGCTGTGGCCGGAGCTGCCGGTGGGCGAGGTGATCCGCCGGTACGAGGAGGAGTACGGAGCCCGGGCGGCGGCCGGGACCCCGCCGCCCCGGCAGCCGGAGCGCATCGACCTGAACCAGACGTCCTTCCTGCTGACCCCGCCGGAGTGGCTCCAGGACGCGGCGGACCGCATGGGCGTCCCGGACCGGAGGGCGGAGGAGCCGCCGGGTGCGGCTGCTGCGTCGGGTGCGTCTGGTGTGTCAGGTGCAGCGGGCGCGGCCGGCGTGTCGGGTACGTCGGGCGTGTCCGGCGCGGGCTCGGAGGCGGGTTCGGACGCGGGAGCGGATGCGGGGGAGGCCCCGGTGGGCGGCGCGCCCGCGCAGGGCGTGCCGTTCGCGCCGCCCGCGCCGGGTGCGACCCCTCCGCCGGCGGTGCCGTTCGCGCCGCCCGCGGGCGCGCCGGCCGACGAGTGGTCCGTGCCCGGCCCGCGGGACGCCGGTGGCCCGCGCGACGGCGCCCCGTCCGGCACGGACGCGCGCGACGCCGCTCCGGGAGGCACCTCCGCGGGCGGCACCTCCCCGTTCGACGCCGTTCCGGGCGGCACCCCGCCCGGCGGCACCGTGCCCGGCCCGCGGGACGCCGTCCCCGGACCCGGCCCGGACCACGAGCCGACCGCCCCCGACGGGGTGCCCGCCACGTCGTCCACCACGTCGTCCACCACGCCGCCGCCCTCCGCCTGGAACGACACCAGCGCCTCGGCCGGTGCGGCCGACGACGTCTCCGTCCCCCTCCCGGCGACCGTGTTCGCGCCCCCGCTGGCCGGCTCGGACGACGACGACACGCCGCCCCCGGCCGTCCCGGCCGACGCGCCGACCGCGCTGATGCAGGGCGGCAGCCAGCTCCCCCGTACGGCCGTCGGGCCCGTCCTCGACCTGGACGCCGCCGACATCGCGGACGCGGCGACCAGCAAGGCGGCGGTGCCGCCGCGCACGCCCGGGAGCGGTACGCGCGGGGGCGGCCCCACGACCCCGCCGCCCCCCGGCGCACCGGGTACGCCGGGCGCCCGCCCGCCCGCCGGAACGCCGACCGGCACGCCGACCCCGCCGCCCGCACCGGCGCCGGGTCCCGGTGCGCCCGCCGGCGGGTACGTACCGACGCAGCTCGTCGCGCAGCTCGGACCGGACGGGCCGAAGCCGCCCGGCGCGCCCACCCCGCCGCCCGGCGGCGGTGTGGACACGGCGCAGACGATGCTGGCCCACCCGGGACCCGGCGGCCCCGGCACGCCGCCGCGCCCGGGCCCACCCGGACCTCCCGGACCTCCCGGTCCGCCCGGGCCTCCCGCGCCGCCCGGTTCGACGCCGCCGGGCGCCGTCGGGGTCGACATGGCGCAGACGATGCTCGCGCAGCCGGGCCCGGGCGGCCCCCCGGCGCCTCCCGGCCCGCCCGGCGCGCCGGGCGCCCCCGGCGTACCCGCGCCGCCCGGAGCCCCGGGCGCCCCCGGCGGGACGCCGCCCGGCGGGGTGCACCACGCCGCGACGATGCTGGCCCACCCCGGCCCGGGCGGCCCCCCGGCACCCCCCGGCCCGCCCGGCATGCCCGGCGCACCCGGGGCCGTACCGCCGCCCGGTATGCCCGGCGCGCCCGGCGCCGTACCGCCGCCCGGTGCGCCCGCGTACGGGTATCCGCAGCCGACCGGCCTGCCCACGGTCGGCCCCGGCTACCAGGTCGTGCTCCGCTACCGGGCGCCGGACGGCTCGGAGGCGCAGATCATCCGCCGTTCCGCGCCGGGCACCCCGCACCCGGAGTGGCAGATCCTGCACGAGCTGCGCGCCATGAACGTGCCGCCGCAGCAGGTGCTGGAGCTGCACACGGAGCTCGCCTCGTGCGAGCTGCCCGGCGGCTACTGCGCCCGGATGATCCAGGAGACCTGGCCGCAGGCACGGATCACGTCGATCGCCCCGTACGGGCGTGACCACGCGAGCCGCCAGCAGGGCATGCGGCAGCTCATCGCCCACCAGGGGGAGCTGCATCAGGTGGCGGACGGCCCCGCCCGCCCCGCGCCGGTGCGCGCCCCGCTGCCGCCGGTGCAGCCGGTCCCGCCGATCCCGCCGGAGGGCATCGCGCAGGAGCTGACGGGCGCGTTCGGGCCGCACGGCATCTGCCGGTTCGACCAGCGGGCCGTGTCCCGGCAGGGCGTACCGGAGCTGGTCGCGCGCACCCTCGTGTGGGCGGGCCTGCCGGCGGACTTCGGGCCGTTCTTCTGGGCGCAGCCCGCGCAGCCGGTCGTCCCGACGCTGGCCGAACTGGCCGCGCAGCGCCAGATCCAGCCGGCCGCCGACGCGGGTGCGTACCTGGTGCTCGGGTCCGACTTCGGCCGGGCGATCTGCGTCCAGTACGGCACGGCCCACATCGTCGCGGTACCGGTCGAGGCCGGCCCGGGCGGCCGGCCGGTGGCCCCGCAGTTCGTCAACACGGGCCTGCCGGAGTTCACCCGCTGCCTGGCCCTGCTGGGCCGCATGTGGCGCCTCCGCTTCGGCCTGACGCCGGAACAGGCGGGCCGCTGGACGGTCGACTTCCAGGCCCAGCTCGCCATGCTGGACCCGGCGGCACTGGCGTCCCCGGAGAGCTGGTGGTCGGTCCTGCTGGAACAGATGTGGGACGGCCTGCTGTAAGCACCGCGGAAGGGCCCCGGCGCCTCGGCACCGGGGCCCTCCTCACTCCACCGAGGCGGGCGGCTGCGCCGTTCTTCGCCCTCGTGCTGCCCGTCATCGGGCACGCCGGGGCGGTCAGCCCAGGGACTTCTCGATCGTCTCGAAGATGTCGGCGTCGGTCTCCTGTTGCCAGGCCGGCAGGTCCTGCCAGTCCGCCACGTAACCGGGCTTCGGGTCCTCGAAGTGCTTGAACATCTGGGCCGTCCAGCACGTGGCGACGAAGCGGCCCTTCTGCTCGCGGGACAGCCGGGCCGTGTTGCCGCCGCTGATCTCGACGAACCGGCGGACCTGCTCGTAGACGGAGCCCGCGGCCTCGCGCTCCCACTGCGGGGTGTCGTCCCAGGGGGTCACGTAGCCGGGCTTCGGCTCACCGGGGAAGTGGCGGCGGACACCCGCGATCCAGGCTTCCCGGAACAGTCGTGCGCCATCGGTCTGCGACATGCCTCACCCTCTCGTCACGGCGTACTCAGAGCGGCGATCTCCGCCTCCGGTTCCGCCACACGGTGGTCCCGGCTCGGAGCCGGCCTCCCCCCGGGCCCGGAGTCTACGGGCGGCCGTACCCGGAGGACGACGCGACCGGAGGGCGGGCCGTACGGTTCCCGTCCGCCGGCCGTCAGGCGGCCTTCAGTGCGGCGACGTGGCGGGCGCGTTCCTCCAGGGTGCGAGCGGCGGGGAGGCCGCGGTGGGCGGGCAGGGCGCGGAGGATCGTCGCGAGGTGGGCGTCGCCACGGGCGGAGGAGACCGTCAGGTGCTCGTCGAGGAAGGCGTGCCACGTGGCGCAGGCGGCCTCCACGTGCCGCATGCGGAACTGCCGTTCCGCGATCACGCCCAGGCAGTGCAGGCGCCCCTGCCGCTCCTCGGGGGCGCGTGCCGCGTTGGACCGGCGCAGGCTCCTGATCGAGCCCTCCCCGTCGCCCAGGCACCAGCGGACGTGGGCCTCGTGGAAGAAGTAGGCGGCCTCGTCGTAGCCGCCCACCGCGTCCCGCCGGTCGTCGGCCCGGGCGAGGGCCGCCTCGGTCTCGCCCAGGCGGGCCAGGGCGGCGCGCCGGTCACCGACCATGGCGGAGGCGTGGGCCTGCTGGCCCCGCAGGAACGCCACGAGGCGCGGCCCGGCCGCGGGTGCCGCCTCCGCCGCGCCGTCCGCCAGCTCCAGCGCCTTCGGCCCGTACCCGAGGTGGGACGCCTGGAGGCTCATGCCGCGCAGGGTGCGGCAGTACGTGACGTGGTCCTCCGCCTCCCCGGCCAGCCTCAACGCCTTCACGTAGTACCGCTGGCCCAGGCCCTGCCGCTCCTCGTACATGGCCATCCACCCGGTGAGGTAGACGAGGTCGGCGGCGGCTGCCCGCATGTCCCGCCGTACGCGCTCCGGGCCCGGCGCCTTCAGGTACGGGCCCACCGCGTTCACCAGGAAGGCCGCCGCCATGGGGCGGGCGTGACCGGCGCCGATCTCGTCCAGGATCTCCGCGACCTTCTCCGTCATGCGCCGGACCGTCCGCACGTCACCGTCCCCGATGTGCACCGTCCGGCCCGTGCGCGCCGCCTCCGACCGACCCGCCAGGTCCTGGAAGGACGGCACCAGCAGCGTGGCGCTGTACAGCCCCGCGCCCAGGACGCTCCGCCGGGACGGGTCCATGTCCGCCCGGCTCAGCTCCACCACCCCCGACGCGAGGTCGGGCTCTTCACCGGGCCCCGCGCCCCACCCCAGTTCGGCGGAGGTCACCGGGCGGCCCAGCAGACGGGACAGCGCCTCCACCGCGGCGGGCCGGGCCTCCGCCTTCGGCACGCTGCCCTTCAACCAGTGGGAGACCGCGGTCTTGTCGTAGTGCAACCGGAGTCCGAGCTCCGCGCCCGTCCGGTTCACCTTGCGCGCGAACTGTTCGTTGCCCGCGCCGGCCTCGGCCATCAGCCGCGCCAGCGTCTCATTGGGTGTGCGTGTCCGTGCCGCCATCGCCGAACCCCCGAGCGTTCAACCCGTTCAACCGGACCTCCAGAGTGCCCGGTTCTCCCCGGAGCGGTACCCGCGTTGGATGGATGCCAGCCGGACGGGGCCCGCCCGGCGCCCGGGTCCTGGACACCGCCCGGATGAAGGTCGCCGTCGTCGCCGGGCCGCCCGGCCGGGGCGGCTGGTACCCGCTGGCCGGGGTCTACGGCGACGCGTCGTGGAGGGCCCGGGCGCGGACCCTCGTCCCGCTGCCCGCGCCGCGCGGTGACGGCGTCAGTCCCCGTCCGGCTCCGTGAGGAGCGGGAAGCGGCGCGGCGCCACGAGCAGGAGGGCCAGGACGGCCAGGCCCGCTGCCGCCGCCGCGCCCAGGTACACGTACTCGACCGCCGTGTCCACGGCGCGGCGCAGGGTCTCCGAGGCGGCCGGGGACAGGGCGCCCGGGTCGTCCAGGGCGCGGGCCGCCGTGTCCAGGTCGCCGCCCGAGGGGCCGAGGCGGGAGGTGAGCACCGCGTTGGCGACGGCGCCGAACAGGGCCGCGCCCACGCTCTGGCCGATCTGGCGGCAGAACAGCACCGACCCCGTCGCCGTGCCCCTCTCCGACCAGCCGACCGTCGACTGGACACCCACGAGCAGCGGCAGCTGGAACAGGCCCAGGGCCGCGCCCAGCAGCAGCATCAGCAGCGCCGGCTGCCAGGGCTCGCCCGGGTACGGCAGGAACGGGAACACCAGCAGCGTCACCATCGCCAGCGACATGCCGATCACCGCCGACTGCCGGAACCCGACCCGCCGGTACACGTGGTGCGACAGCGACGCGCTCACCGGCCAGCTCAGGATCATCACCGACAGGACGAACCCGGCCGCCACCGGCCCGAGGCCCAGCACCGCCTGCGCGTACGTCGGCAGGAACACCGACGGCGCCACCATCAGCAGCCCCAGCGCGCCCAGCGCCAGGTTCACCGAGGCGATCGTGCGCCGCCGCCACACCCAGCCCGGCACGATCGGCTCCGCCGCCCGCCGCTCCACCAGCACCGTCAGGGCGACGAGGAGCGCGCCCGCCCCGAACAGCCCCAGCGACGGCACCGACAGCCAGGGCCACGCCACGCCGCCCTGCACCAGCGCCGTCAGCACCACCGCGCCGGACGCGAATACCAGCAGGGCGCCCGGCCAGTCCACCCGCGCCCGCTCCGGCCGCCCCGTGCGGCGGGGTTCCACCAGGTAGCGGGCCACCAGCCACAGGGCGAGACCGCCCACCGGGACGTTCACCAGGAAGATCCAGCGCCAGTCCGCGTACGTCGTGAGCAGCCCGCCCACCGCCGGTCCCGCCACCGCGGACGCCGCCCACACGCCCGACAGCCGGGCCTGGATCCGCGGCCGGTCCTTCAGCGGGTACAGGTCCGCGGCGATCGTCTGCACGGTGCCCTGCAGCGCCCCGCCGCCCAGGCCCTGGAGCACCCGGAACGCGATCAGCGACGCCATGTTCCACGCCGCGGCGCACAGCAGCGAGCCGACCAGGAACAGCACGATGCCCGTGATGAGGACCGGTTTCCGGCCGTACGTGTCGGAGAGCCGCCCGTACACGGGGATGGTGACCGTGACGGCGAGGAGGTAGCCGGAGAACAGCCACGAGAACAGGGAGAAGCCGCCCAGGTCGCCCACGATCTGCGGCACCGCCGTCGCGATCACCGTGCCGTCCAGCGCGGCCAGCGCCACCGACAGCATCATCGCCGCCACGACCGGGCCCCGGCGGAGCGGCTTCTCCGGGGACGGCGCCGCTCGGTCGGCGGCCGGTATCCGGTCGGCGGCCGGTGCTCGGTCGGCGGCCGGTGCTCGGTCGGTGGCCGGTGCTCGGTCGGTGGCCAGGGCCTGCGGGGCGTCCTCCCCCGTGCCCACGCCCTCCGCGCCCGTCCCGTTCGCGCCCGTTCCGTTCGCGCCGGTACCGTTCGGGCCCGTCCCGACCGTGCCCGCCTCGCTCGGGCCCGTCCCGTCCGCGCCCGTCCTGTTCGTGCCCTCCACCACGTGCGTCCCTCCCCTCACGGCATTTCCACCTGACACCCTCTCACCGGGCGGTCCCGGAAAACAGGTGGGGAGGATCCGGCGCGGGCTGGTACCCATGGAGGTGGACCGCTCCTCCGCGGGGTCCTCCACGGGGGTGGGGACCTCGTGGGGGTGTTCCTCCCCCTTCCTCCGCCCGGTTCGTCCGCGTGCGGAATCCGAGGCCCCCCGGAACACCCTCGGGACTCCTCTGGGCCTTCCCTCGGGACTCCACCGGGGTTCCCCTGAGATCCTCCGGGTCTTCCGTCGGATTCCGCCCGTGCGGGAGGATGTCCTTGTTCTTCGTCCTTCCTCTTTCGGCCCGTTCCGTTGTCCCGGCCCCCGCTCCGGTTCGCACCCGGCCCCCGCTCCGGCCCGCACCCAGCCCCGCTCCGGTTCGCACCTCGGCCCCACTCCGCCCCCCCTCGCTCCGCCCCCCGCTCCGGCCCGCACCCGGTCCGCGCCCCGCCCGTACTCCGGCGCGCGCCCGAGGCGGCGCCCCGCCCCGCACCCCGGCCGCGCCCCCCGCCCGGCCTTCCTGGCGCGGGCACCACCGTGCGGGCGTAGGCTGAGAGGACCCCGGCCCGTTCTTCGCGTCGGGTCTTTCGCGTTGCCCACCCCCCTCACGAACCCGGGACGGAAAGCTCCATGAGCCTGCACGGTCTCCTCGATGCCGTCGTCAAGGACCCCGCCCTCGCCGAAGCCGTCAAGGCGGCCACCGGCGGGCACCGGGCCCACGTGGACCTGGTCGGCCCCCCGGCGGCGCGGCCCTTCGCGGTGGCGGCGCTGGCCAGGGACGCCGGGCGGACCGTGCTGGCGGTGACCGCGACCGGCCGGGAGGCCGAGGACCTGGCCGCCGCGCTGCGCAGCCTGCTCGACCCCGACCGCGTCGTGGAGTACCCGGCCTGGGAGACCCTGCCGCACGAGCGGCTGTCCCCGCGCAGCGACACGGTCGGGCGGCGCCTCGCCGTGCTGCGCCGCCTCGCGCACCCGTCGCCGGACGACCCCGCGGCCGGCCCCGTGCAGGTGGTCGTCGCGCCGATCCGCTCCGTACTCCAACCGCAGGTCAAGGGCCTTGGCGACCTGGAGCCGGTCAGTTTGCGGACCGGGGAGAGCGCCGACCTGGGCACGGTCGTCGAGGGACTGGCCGCCGCCGCGTACCAGCGGGTGGAGCTGGTGGAGAAGCGCGGCGAGTTCGCCGTGCGCGGCGGCATCCTCGACGTGTTCCCGCCGACCGAGGAGCACCCCCTGCGCGTCGAGTTCTGGGGCGACGACGTCGAGGAGATCCGCTACTTCAAGGTCGCCGACCAGCGGTCCCTGGAGGTCGCCGAACACGGGCTGTGGGCGCCGCCCTGCCGGGAGCTGCTGCTGACCGGGCAGGTCAGGGAGCGGGCCGCCGCGCTCGCCGAGGCCCACCCGGAGCTGGGCGAACTCCTCAGCAAGATCGCCGAGGGGATCGCCGTGGAGGGCATGGAGTCCCTCGCCCCCGTCCTCGTCGACGACATGGAGCTGCTGCTGGACGTGCTGCCGCAGGGTTCCATGGCCGTCGTCTGCGACCCGGAGCGGGTACGGACCCGGGCCGCCGACCTGGTCGCCACGTCCCAGGAGTTCCTCCAGGCGTCGTGGGCGGCCACGGCGGGCGGGGGAGAGGCCCCGATCGACGTGGACGCCGCGTCCCTGTGGTCCATCGCGGACGTACGGGACCGGGCGCGCGAGCTGGGCATGCCCTGGTGGTCGGTGTCGCCGTTCGCGCCCGACGCCGAGCTGGAGCAGGACACGATCCAGCTCGGCATGCGCGCCCCGGAGGCGTACCGGGGCGACACGGCGCGCGCGCTGGCCGACACGAAGGGCTGGCTCGCGGACGGCTGGCGCACCGTCTTCGTGACGGAGGCGCACGGCCCGGCGGCCCGTACGGTCGAGGTGCTCGGCGGCGAGGGCGTCGCGGCCCGCCTCGACGCGGACCTGACGGAGATCACCCCGTCCGTCGTGCACGTGGCGTGCGGTTCCGTCGAGCACGGCTTCGTCGACGCGGGCCTGAAGCTGGCCGTGCTGACGGAGACCGACCTGTCGGGGCAGAAGGCCGCGGGCAAGGACGGCCGCCGCATGCCGACGCGCCGCCGCAAGACGATCGACCCGCTCACCCTGGAGGCGGGCGACTACATCGTCCACGAGCAGCACGGCGTCGGCCGGTACATCGAGATGGTGCAGCGGACGGTGCAGGGCGCCACCCGCGAGTACCTGCTCGTCGAGTACGCGCCCGCCAAGCGCGGCCAGCCCGGCGACCGGCTGTACATCCCGACCGACCAGCTGGAGCAGGTCACCAAGTACGTCGGCGGCGAGGCCCCGACCCTGCACCGGCTCGGCGGCGCCGACTGGACCAAGACGAAGGCGCGCGCGAAGAAGGCCGTCAAGGAGATCGCCGCCGACCTGATCAAGCTGTACTCGGCGCGGATGGCGGCGCCCGGCCACGCCTTCGGCCCCGACACGCCGTGGCAGCGGGAGCTGGAGGACGCCTTCCCGTACGTGGAGACGCCCGACCAGCTCTCGACGATCGCCGAGGTGAAGGAGGACATGGAGAAGTCGGTCCCGATGGACCGGCTGATCTGCGGCGACGTCGGCTACGGCAAGACGGAGATCGCCGTGCGGGCCGCCTTCAAGGCCGTGCAGGACGGCAAGCAGGTCGCCGTCCTCGTCCCGACGACGCTCCTCGTGCAGCAGCACTTCGGCACGTTCTCGGAGCGGTACGCGCAGTTCCCCGTCGTGGTGAGGGCCCTGTCGCGGTTCCAGTCGGACGCGGAGGCGAAGGCGACGCTGGAGGGGCTGCGGGAGGGCTCCGTCGACGTGGTCATCGGCACGCACCGGCTGTTCTCGTCCGAGACGAAGTTCAAGGACCTGGGCCTGGTCATCGTCGACGAGGAGCAGCGCTTCGGCGTCGAGCACAAGGAGCAGTTGAAGAAGCTCCGCGCCAACGTCGACGTGCTGACGATGTCCGCGACGCCCATCCCGCGCACGCTGGAGATGGCCGTCACCGGCATCCGCGAGATGTCGACGATCACCACGCCGCCCGAGGAGCGGCACCCGGTCCTCACGTTCGTCGGCCCGTACGAGGAGAAGCAGATCGGCGCCGCGATCCGCCGCGAACTGCTCCGCGAGGGCCAGGTGTTCTACATCCACAACCGCGTCGAGTCCATCGACCGGGCCGCCGCCCGCCTCCGCGAGATCGTGCCCGAGGCACGGATCGCGACGGCGCACGGCCAGATGTCGGAGCAGGCGCTGGAGCAGGTCGTCGTGGACTTCTGGGAGAAGAAGTTCGACGTGCTCGTGTCGACGACGATCGTCGAGTCCGGCATCGACATCTCCAACGCCAACACGCTGATCGTGGAGCGCGGCGACAACTTCGGCCTGTCGCAGCTGCACCAGTTGCGCGGCCGCGTCGGCCGGGGCCGCGAGCGCGGGTACGCGTACTTCCTGTACCCGCCGGAGAAGCCGCTCACCGAGACCGCCCACGAGCGCCTCGCGACGATCGCCCAGCACACCGAGATGGGCGCCGGCATGTACGTCGCCATGAAGGACCTGGAGATCCGCGGCGCGGGCAACCTCCTGGGCGGCGAGCAGTCCGGCCACATCGCCGGCGTCGGCTTCGACCTGTACGTCCGCATGGTGGGCGAGGCCGTCGCGGACTACCGGGCGTCCCTGGAGGGCGGCGCGGAGGAGGAGCCGCCGCTGGAGGTCAAGATCGAGCTGCCGGTCGACGCGCACGTCCCGCACGACTACGCGCCCGGCGAGCGGCTGCGCCTCCAGGCGTACCGGGCGATCGCCTCCGCCAACTCGGAGGAGGACATCAAGGCCGTCCGCGAGGAGCTGGTGGACCGGTACGGCAAGCTGCCCGAGCCGGTCGAGAACCTGCTCCTCGTGGCGGGCCTGCGGATGCTGGCGCGGGCGTGCGGGGTCGGCGAGATCGTGTTGCAGGGCAACAGCGTCCGCTTCGCCCCCGTCGAGCTGCGCGAGTCGCAGGAGCTGCGCCTGAAGCGGCTGCACCCGCGGACGGTGATCAAGGCCCCGGCCCGCCAGATCCTGGTGCCCCGCCCGACGACGGGCACGATCGGCGGCAAGCCGGTGGTGGGCCGCGAACTGCTGGCGTGGACGGGGGAGTTCCTGACGACGATCCTCGGCTCGTAGCCGGGAGGCGGTGGCGGGGCGTCGGAGGCGGGGCGTCGGAGGTGGGGCGGGGCCGCCCGGCCGCTCCGGCGCACCACCGGCGCGGCGGCCGGACGGCGCCGGCCGGTGCGGTCGGGCGGTACGACCGGACGCCGAGGTCGGACGGTGCGGTCGGACGGTGTGACCGGGCGGTGCGGTCGGACGGTGCGGTCGGGCGGTGTGACCGGGCGGTGCGGTCAGGCGGTGCGGTCCGCCGTCGCGTACTGCTCGCGGTACCAGGCGGCGTGCCCCGCGAAGCCCTCCGCGAACGGGCGGCCCGGCGCGCGTCCCAGCTCCTCCCACAGGGCGGTGCTCGCGAACCAGTGGTCGCTCACCAGCATGTCCAGGGTGTGCGTGGACACGCCCCGCGCGGCCAGCCGCTCGCACGCCTCCGCGTAGTCGACGCTCTCCGCCGGCCAGGGCACCCCGCAGGCACCGGCGGCAGCCCGTACGAGGTCGTCGGCGCGTACGGGGTCGGGGTGGTTGGCGTGGTGGACCGTGTCGCGCAGCCGGCCCTCCGGGGCCAGCGCGACGGCCACCAGCGCGCCGGCGAGCGCGTCGACGTCGATGACGGACAGCCGGGCCCGCTCCCACTCCCGTACGCGCGCCCCCAGCACCCCCAGGAGCCGCAGCAGCCCGGGGACGACCCACCGGTCACCGGCGCCGTACACCAGGTGCGGGCGCAGGACGTGCCCGCCCGCGGCGCGCACCAGGTCCTCGGCGGCGGCGCGGGTCCGGGACGTCTCCGACAGCGGGGCGCGCTCCAGGTCGGCGGCCTCGGCCCGTACGAAGCTGCCGCGCCCGTACACGGCGGCGGTGCTCAGGTACACGACGCGGGCCACACCGGCCCGCCGGGCCTCGTCGAGCAGGGCCGCGGTGCCGTCGACGTTGACGGCGCGGCACAGTTCGTCGGGACCCCCGATGTGCGAGGCGCAGTGCAGCAGCACGTCGACGCCGTCGCACAGGCCGCGCAGCGTCCCGGGGCGGGTGAGGTCGCCCGTGACGTTCTCGACGCCGGGCCCCCGCGGCACGACGGGCCGCCGGTGCGCCACCAGCCGCAGCCTCGGCCGCCGCGCCCCGCCGGCGTGCCGCGCGTGCTCCACGACCCGGCTGCCGACGAACCCGCCGGCTCCGGTGACCAGGACGGTGGGGGCCAGGGAACTCGTCACGTACGCGCGCCTCTCGTTACGGCTCGGCTTGTCTCACTCACTGTGGCGCGGACCGGCGGCCCGGGCCCCCCGGCCCGGGCCACCGGCCCGCTGGACTCCGGACCCCACCCCCCGGGAGGGCCCGGACCACCGCACCCCGCTCCCCGTCCGGCGGGTGGGTGGGACCGGAGGTCAGACCAGGGGCCAGGCCGTGACCGTGCTGGCGAAGACCTGCTGGTCGCGCTGGCGGCCCGTGACCTCGACCGTGGGGCGGCCGAGGGCGTCGGGGGCGCCGGGGACGGCCTCGATCCAGCAGGGGGCGTCGAACTCGGCGTAGTTCTCGTACACCGTGCTGACGGCGATCGGCAGGATCGGGTGCGGGCTCACCGCCTGGGCCGCCTGGCGGGCGGCCTCCAGCAGGACCATGCCCGGCACGTGGTCGACCGGGTGGTCGAACAGGATCGGGTGGGTGGTGTCGGCGCGCAGCAGCCAGCGGCGCGGGGACCGCCCGGCGGGCGCCTCGGACACCGCGGGTCCCTCGGGCGCCGCGGACAGGACCACGTCGCGGGCGCGGTCGCGGCCGACGATGGCCGGGTCGA
This sequence comes from Streptomyces sp. NPDC045287, assembly GCF_056432325.1. NCBI lineage: Bacteria > Bacillati > Actinomycetota > Actinomycetes > Kitasatosporales > Streptomycetaceae > Streptomyces > Streptomyces sp. NPDC045287. Next base: position 145,804 of record NZ_JBWKJG010000011.1, on the reverse strand, counting down.
CGGGCGGCGGGAGCTCGCCGTCCGGGAGGAAGGAGCGGTCGCCGCGCAGCCTGCGGTAGGCGCTGGGGGTGACGCAGTTGAAGGAGGCCCCGCCGGTGGCGACGGGCTCGCCGTCGCGCAGGACGCTCGCGCTGTAGCGCATCCTGCTCAGCTCGCCGCGGCGCCGGGTGATGTCGCGGCACGTGACGTGCAGTTCGAGCTCCGTGGGGACCGGTTCGGCGGCCACGGCCTCGGGGGAGGCCGAGAAGGTGAGGTCCCACATCAGGAACTGGTGCCCGAGGGGGACGCCGTACGCGGCGTGGGAGAGGAGCGACCCGGTCTGGCGAATCGTTTCTGCTAGCAGCATCGGGTCCTGGTGGGCGCCCTGCGTCACGAAGAGCGCGTGGGCCCGGGGCCACTGCGCCCGGACGGTGAAGGCGTCGGGGCCCCTCTTCGTCCAGTCGGTGAGGAAGACCTCGGCCATGGCGGCGCGGTGGACGTACTGGCGCGGAACGGTCATGGTGAGGTTCTCGCTCGCGTCCGGGAGCCGGGGTTGTGGCACGGTGGGTGTCAACCGCGGAGCCGAGGGAGTGCCGGCCTCAGCGGTGTGCGACAGCGTTTGCATGCAGGACTCGTTTCCCCGTGGATGAGCAGAAGATCTTGGCAAGGTCGGGCACACCTGAGATTGCCTGATTCGCCGACTTAAGATACAGACAAGGCTGTTTGGATTGTCAACCAATACGGGAGTGTGCCGATGGCGCTGCAAGAGCGTGGGATCAGGACGCGGCGGCTGATCCTTGAGGCGGCGGCCGAGGTCTTCGCCCAAAGCGGTTACGAGGGCGCGAGCACCACGGCGATCCTGGCGCGCGCCGGACTGACCAGGGGCGCCCTCTACCATCACTTCTCCTCCAAGGAGGCCATCGCCGCGGCCCTGGTGGACGCCCAGACGCAGGCGCTCGTGGCGCCCGAGCGCCCGACGAAGCTGCAGTCGCTGATCGACCTCACGCTCCGCTTCGCGCACGGCCTCCAGCACGACCCCGTCCTGCAGGCCAGTGTCCGGCTCACCGTGGAGCAGACCTCCTTCCGCGACGGCAAGGTCATCGCGTACCAGCGCTCGGCCGAGGTCATCCTGGAGATCCTCCGCGACGCGGAGGCGCGCGGCGAGCTCCTGCCCGGCCTGGAGGTCGAGGACGTCGCACAGCTCATCGTGGGTGCCTTCACCGGTTTGCAGCTCATGTCGCAGCTCTACACGAACCGCGAGGACCTGACGCACCGGGTCGCCGTCATGTGGCGCTGCATGCTCCCCGGGATCGCCGCGCCGGGCCTCGTGGCGCACCTCAGGACCCAACTGCGCGCGGGTGGTCTCGAAAAGGCGGAGTGACGCGCCGCCGGTGACGACCGGCTGAACGCCGCGTGGCTGTGTGAACACTTCTTCAAGGGTGGGTGACTACCCCGATAACCGTGCACTCCTGTCTGGTTGTCGGTGGGACGATCGCCCACCTCAGTCTTTTTGCCTTGAACTTTCTCGCTAGATAAGGGGCAATACGGGCAAAGCGAACCTGATTTCCCTGTCATGGGCTGTCTCATCCGCGTTGACAAGCAGACAAGTCTGTTTGTAGCGTCCACCTCAGAACGGGAGCCGCACGGTCCCTCCGACCGCGGCTCCTCTCGCACGTGCAGTCCACCCCAGCGCGTCCCGACCTTCCCGATCGGATGACGCGGAGCTGTCACGCGGAACGAAGAGGTAATGCGGATGCCGCTCGCACTTGTCGCGCTCACCTTGAGCACCTTCGGAATCGGAACCACCGAGTTCGTCATCATGGGACTGCTGTCCGATGTCGCCGACGACCTGTCGGTCTCCGTGTCCGGGGCCGGCTATCTCATCTCCGGATACGCGCTGGGCGTCGTCATCGGCGGACCGCTCCTGGTCTCCGCCGGTATCCGCCTGCCGAGGAAGGCCGTCCTGCTCGGACTCATGGGCATCTTCATCGCGGGCAACCTGCTGTCCGCGCTGTCCCCGGGCTACGAGGTCCTGATGGCCGGCCGCATCGTCACGGCCACCTGCCACGGGTCCTTCATCGGCCTCGCGTCCGTCGTCGCCGCCGACCTCGTCGAGGCGTCGAAGAAGGCGCGCGCCGTGTCCATGGTGTTCGCGGGCGGCGCCATCGCGAACGTCGTGGGCGCCCCGCTCGGCACCTGGGTCGGCCAGCACTTCGGCTGGCGGGCCACGTTCTGGATGCTCGTCGTCATCGGCGCGATCGGCTTCGTCGGCATCATGGTGCTGCTCCCGGCCCAGCGCGGCGCGCAGACCGCCGGCCTCCGCCAGGAGATCGCCGTCTTCCGCCGCCCGCAGGTGCTCATCGCCCTCGCCATGACCGCCTTCAGCCTCGGCGCGCTGTTCACCTCGTTCACGTACGTGGCACCCCTGCTCACCGAGGTCACCGGGTACGCCTCCGCGGCCATCGCCCCGCTGCTGGTGCTGTTCGGCGCCGGCCTGGTCGCGGGCAACACGATCGGCGGCCGGTTCGCCGACCGGGCCCTGCTGCCCACGCTCGGCGTCGCGCTCGCCGCCCTGACGCTCACCCTCGCCCTCTTCTCCGCCACCGCGCACAACAAGGTGCTGGCGGCGATCACGCTCGTCCTCATGGGCGCGGCCGGGTTCGCGACCGTACCCGGCCTGATGACCCGGGTCATCAGCAAGGCCGAGGGCGCGCCCACCCTCGCCGCCGTCGTCACCGTCTCGGCCTCCAACGTCGGCATCGCCGCCGGTGCCTACCTCGGCGGCCTGGCCATCGACGCCGGCTACGGCTACACCTCGCCCAACTGGATCGGCGCCCTTCTCGCGGCCGCCGCCCTCGCCCTGACCATCCTGTCCGGCGCGCTGGAGAAGAAGCCCGCGCCGCAGACCACCGCGGACGGCGCGGCCCCCGAGGGCGCGGCGGTGCGGCCCGGCACCTCCGGCTGAGCCTCCGGACCGCCGGCCGCCACCCCGCCTCCCCAGCGGAACCGCCTCCCCAGCGGACACGACACCGAAGGACCGCCACACCATGACCGCCAGTCCTGTCACGGCGCCCCAACCGGCGTTCGTCACCTTCAGCGAGAAGCTGCGGCTCATGAAGAGCAACGGCCTGTACCGCAGCTACTTCCCGACCGCCCACATGTCCACCAGCCCCGGGCAGACCCTGCACGAGGGCGAAGAGATCGAAGTCTGGTGCACCAACGACTACCTCGGACTCAGCCAGCACCCCGAGCTGATCCGGGCGCAGATCGACTCCACCGCCCGGCACGGCACCAGCATGGGCGGCTCCCGCAACATCGCGGGCACCAGCACCACCCACGCCGAGCTGGAGGAGCGGCTGGCCCGCTGGCACGGCAAGGAGCGCGCACTCGTGTTCTCCAGCGGGTACGTGGCGAACTTCGAGTCGCTCAGCGTGCTGCTGTCCGAGATACCCGGCATCGTCGCCTTCTCCGACGAGAACAACCACCGCTCCCTCATCGAGGGCATCCGCCGCTCCCAGTGCGAGAAGCGGATCTTCCCGCACAACGACGTGGACGCCCTGGAGGAGCAGCTCGCCGCGTGTGACCCGGACCAGCCCAAGCTGATCGTCTTCGAGTCGGTGTACTCCATGGACGCCGACATGTCGCCGGTCTCCCGGATCTGCGACCTGGCCGAGCGGTACAACGCCCTGACGTACCTCGACGAGACCCACGCCATCGGCGCGATGGGGCCGACCGGCGCCGGGCTGTGCGAGGCCATCGGCGAGACCCGGCCCACCTTCGTCCAGGGCGTCTTCGGCAAGGCGCTCGGCACCGTCGGCGGCTACGTCGCGGGCCCCGACACGGCCGTGGACTTCATCCGCTCGCACGCCCCCGGCTTCATCTTCACCACCTCGCTCCCGCAGGCGTGCATGGACGCCACGCTCAAGGCGCTGGAGCTCGTGCAGGACGGCGAAGGGCTGCGCCGCCGGCTGACCGACAGGTCCCTGCGGATGAAGGCCGCCCTGCGGGAGCGGGACATCCCCTTCCTGGACGCCGCGCACCACATCATCCCGGTGATGATCCCCGGCAGCGAGCGGGTGCGCAGGGTCACCGACCTGCTGCTGGAGAAGCACCGGATCTACGTCCAGCCCATCAACTTCCCGTCCGTGCCGCTCGGCACCGAGCGGTTGCGGGTCACCGTCCCGCCGTACCGGACGGACGAACAGATCGACGGTTTCGCACAGGCCCTACAGGAGTGCCTCGCCAACGCCTGACCGTGCGCGCCCGGCGCACCCGACCGGCGCGCACACGCCTGACGCGAACGCTGACCAGTTAAGGAGACCGTTGTGGACATCAAGGAGATCACTCCCTTCATCGGCGCGGAGATCACGGGCATCACCTACGAGGACTTCGCCGACCAGGCGACCGTCGACGCCTTCGTGGACGCGGTCAACCAGCGCGAACTCGTCGTGATCCGCGGCTTCGAGATAACGCCGCAGCAGCAGGTGGCCCTCGCCGGCCGCCTGGGCACCCCCGTCCCGTTCGTGATCCAGAAGTACCGGCACCCGGAGGTGCCGGAGATCATGATCTCCTCGAACGAGAAGAAGAACGACAAGCCCGTCGGCGTGGCCCGGGTCGGCAACTTCTGGCACCAGGACTCGTCGTTCGTCGCCGACCCCGCCCCGTACACGATGCTGCACGGCGTCAACGTGCCGAGCACCACCGGCCACACCCTCTTCGCCAGCGCCGTCGACGTCTACGACCGGCTCCCCGACGAGTGGAAGAACAAGATCGCCGGACGCAACGGCATCCACACCGTCGCCAAGCGGCTGCGCATCCGCGAGGAGCACGTGGGCCTGTCCGTCGCCGAGTTCCGGGCGTGGATCGACATCGAGCACCCCAAGGTCGAGCACCCCCTCGTCGTCAAGGACCCGTACACCGGCCGCGAGTACCTGTACGGCGCCCCGGAGTACATGGACAGCGTCGTCGGCTTCGACGCCAACGAGAACGAGGCGTTCTTCGCCCTCGTGGACTCCCTCATCCAGGACGAGGACCACGTCTACACGCACCGCTGGACGCCCAACGACCTCGTCGTGTGGAAGACGCAGACCACGCTGCACGCCGCGACGGACGTCGAGCCCGGCGTCCCCCGCACGGTGCACCGGGTCAGCATCGCCGCCCGGGCCTGACCGTGAGCGGTATAGCCGACATAGAGGTCGTCCTGCCCGCGTCGAGCGTCAGCATGACCGAGGCGGCCCGGTCCTCCGGCGTGGACCTCGCCGACATCCTGAAGATCACCCACAGCGAGAGCTTCCCCGCGCTCGCCGAGGACGAGCCCTCCTGGGAACTGGCCCGGGAGGCCGGCCGCAGGATCCTCGACCGGACGGGACTCGGCCCCGACGACGTCCAGCAGGTCATCTACGCCGGCTCGGGCGAGTGGGACGTCCCCTTCTGGTCGCCGGCCGCGAAGGTGGCGGACGCGCTGGGCATCCGGCGCGCCCACTGCTACGAGATCACCAACTTCTGCAACGCCGGACTGACCGCGATCCGCGTCGGCGTCCACGAGATCCTGCTGGGCCGTGCCGAGAACGTCCTCGTCCTCATCGCCGACCGGCTCAGCAGGATGGTCGACTACGACGACCCCGACTCCAAGGCGCTGTTCAACTACGGCGACTCGGCCGCCGCCGTGCTGCTGTCCCGGGAGTCCACCGCCTTCCGGCTCCTGCACTCCGCGATGCGGACCGACCCCAGCTGGTCCGACTACTACAAGGGCGAGATCCGTGACGGGCGCGTCGTCATCCGGCGCGACGCGCACCGCCCGGGACTCGCCACCGCCTACGTCGACAACTTCACCGCGCTCATGGACGACACCCTCTCCGCCCTCGGCCGGAAGGTGTCCGACATCGACTACTTCCTGATCAACCAGGGGGACCGGTCGATGCACGAGCGGCTGCTGCGCGAGACCGGCATCCCGCCCGAGCGCAGCGTCTTCAACTACCACCGGCTGGGCCACATGGGCGGCGCCGACACGATGATCGCGCTGCGCGACCTGCTGGACGGGAAGCGCCTGCACCGCGGTGACCTCATCCTGCTGGCCACCAGCGGCATGGGGTTCAGCTGGGGGATCACCGCCCTGGAATACCAACTCGGCGTACCTGCCGCACAGCTCGTCGCCGGCCGCCACGAGGAAGAGGGAATGTGATGAAGCACGACCCCTACGGCACGGGAGTCCTCAGCAAGGACATCCCCGAGGAGCGCGAGCGCCTCGAACTGCTCCAGCAGGCCCTGGACCCGGTGAGCACCAAGGCGCTGGCCGCCCTGCCGCTCGGAGAGTCGCCCCGCTGCCTCGACCTGGCCTCCGGCGCGGGCTCCGTCTCGTACTGGCTGGCCGACCGCTTCCCCGGCGGCACCGTCACGTCCGCCGACATCGACGCCCGCTACCTCGACGAGGACTACGCGCCGAACCTGCGCGTCCACCACTTCGACATGCGCGTGGACGACTTCCCCGCCGAGTCCTTCGACGTCATCCACGCCCGCTCCGTGCTCAAGCACATACCGGAGCGCGACGAGGTGCTCGCCCGGATGTACAAGTGGCTCGCGCCCGGCGGCTGGCTGGTGATCGTGGACGGCTACTGGTTCCCGTCCGACGAGACCGCGCACCCCGAGTGGTCCAAGCCCATGGACGCCATCGTGCGGCAGATGAACTCGCAGGGCGGCGACATGCGGTGGACGCGCAAGCTGCCGTCGACCATCGCCCGCCTCGGCCTCACCGACGTCACCGTCGACCTGGCGCCGTCCCTCGGCGGTTGGGACGGCTGGGGCGCGCAGGGCCACCGCTGGATCCGCCCGACGATCCGCCAGACCGGACCCACGCTCGTGGAGAAGGGCTACCTCTCCCAGGAGGAGGTCGACCGCTACCTCGAACTGCCGGACGGCCCCGACTTCGCCGAGTGGTTCGGGGTGATCGCCGCGGTCTCGGGCCGCCGCCCGTGACCGTCGCCGTCGCCGAGGTCCACCGGCTGGACCGCGCGGCCCTGCCCGCCTGCCTCGCGCTGGCGCGGGGCCGCGGCTGGCCCGCCGAGGTCCGCGCCTGGGACCTGCTCTTCGAGGCCGGCGCCGTGTACGGCGCGTACGCGGCGGCGGGCACGGCCGCCGGGGCCGGCGAACTGGCCGGTGCGGTGGGGGCGGTCCGGTACGGGACCGCCGTCACCACCATCGGCGGGATGCTGGTCGCCGAACCGCACGCCGGCCGGGGCCTGGGCACGCGGCTGCTGCGGCACGCCCTCGACCGGGCGCCCGCCGACACGGTGTGGCTCACCGCCACCCCCCAGGGCCGCCCCCTCTACGAGCGGTTCGGGTTCCGGGAGATCGGCACCCTGGTGCGCTGCGCCGGCACGCCCGCCCCGGCGGCGGCCGGGGACGGCGACCCGACCCGCGCGGCGGGACCCGACGACCTCCCGGGCATCGTCGCCCTGGACGGCGAGGTCTTCGGCGCCGACCGGGCCGGAATGCTGCGCCACCTCTTCTCCGTCGCCGCGCGGACCCGGGTCGTCGACGGGCCGCGCGGCCCCCGCGGGTACGCCATGGCCTGGGACGCGGTCGGCGCGACCGCCATCGGGCCCGTCGTCGCCGACGACCCGGAGACGGCCGCGGCCCTGCTGGCCGGGCTCACCGCCCGGGCCGGGGGGCCGGTCCGGTTCGACGTCGACGCCGAGCAGCACGCGCTGCTGGCCTGGGCGCGCCGGCGGGGCCTGCGCCGGGCCGTCTCCACCACCGTCATGATCCACGGGCGGCCCCTGCCGGGCGACAGGTCCCGCCTGTTCACCCCGGCCACCGGCGCGCTCGGCTGACCCGTCCGCCCCGCTCGGCCCGACCGTCCCCACCGCCCCGCCCGTTCTGCCAGTCCGCCCCGAGCTCCGGGCCCTCAGGTTCTTCCTCTCCCCCGCGGCCCTGAGGGCCCGGTATCCCCCGTACCGCTCCGCCCCTTCCCCCGTACGCCGACCCACCCCGACCCACCCCGACGAGGAGACGTCATGCCCTCCCGGCTGTTCACTTCCGAGTCCGTCACCGAAGGCCACCCCGACAAGATCGCCGACCAGATCAGCGACACGATCCTCGACGCCCTCCTGGCCGAGGACCCCGCCGCCCGCGTCGCCGTCGAGACCCTCATCACCACCGGCCAGGTGCACGTGGCCGGCGAGGTGACGACCACCGCGTACGCCGACATCCCCGCCCTCGTCCGCGCCAAGGTCCTGGAGATCGGCTACGACTCGTCCGCGAAGGGCTTCGACGGCGCGTCCTGCGGCGTCTCGGTCTCCCTCGGCTCGCAGTCCCCGGACATCGCCCAGGGCGTCGACCTCGCCTACGAGGCGCGCGTGCCCGGAGCCCTCAGCCAGTGCGAGGCCGACGGCATCGCCCTCCAGGGCGCCGGTGACCAGGGCCTGATGTTCGGGTACGCCACGGACGAGACGCCCGAGCTGATGCCGCTGCCGATCCACCTCGCCCACCGCCTGTCGCGCCGCCTGACCGACGTGCGCAAGGACGGCACCGTCCCCTACCTGCGCCCCGACGGCAAGACGCAGGTCACCATCGAGTACCAGGGCAGCCGCCCGATGCGCCTCGACACGGTCGTCGTCTCCTCGCAGCACGCCGCCGGCGTCGACCTGGACGGGCTGCTCACCCCCGACGTCCGCGACCACGTCGTCACCCCGGTCCTCAAGGAGCTCGCCGAGCGCGGCATCGAACTGGAGACCGACGGCTACCGGCTCCTGGTCAACCCCACGGGCCGGTTCGAGATCGGCGGACCGATGGGCGACGCGGGGCTCACCGGCCGGAAGATCATCATCGACACGTACGGCGGCATGGCCCGCCACGGCGGTGGCGCGTTCTCCGGCAAGGACCCCTCCAAGGTCGACCGGTCGGCCGCGTACGCGATGCGCTGGGTCGCCAAGAACGTCGTGGCCGCCGGGCTCGCCCGCCGCTGTGAGGTCCAGGTCGCCTACGCCATCGGCAAGGCCGAGCCGGTGAGCGTCTTCCTGGAGACCTTCGGCACGGCCCGCGTCGCGGTGCACCGCATCTACCGGGCGGTCGAGGAGGTCTTCGACCTGCGCCCGGCCGCCATCGTCCGCGACCTGGACCTGCTGCGGCCGATCTACGCCCGGACCGCGGCGTACGGCCACTTCGGCCGCGAGGACGAGGGCTTCACGTGGGAGCGCACCGACCGCGTCGAGGCCCTGCGCGCGGCCGCCGGCATCTGACCCCGCCCCTCCGCACCCGCTCCGAGGAGAAGACGTCGTGCGCATCGCCGTGACCGGTTCGATCGCCACCGACCACCTGATGGTCTATCCCGGCCGCTTCACCGAGCAGTTGATCCCCGGACAGCTCGACCGGGTCTCCCTGTCGTTCCTCGCCGACGACCTGGAGGTCCGCCGCGGCGGCGTGGCCGCCAACATCTCCGTCGGCCTGGGGCGCCTGGGCGTCGGGCCGGTCCTCGTCGGCGCCGCCGGCGTGGACTTCCCCGAGTACGACGCCTGGCTGCGCTCCCACGGCGTCGACACCGCCTCCGTGCACATCAGCGAGAGCCGCCACACCGCGCGCTTCGTGTGCACCACGGACGCCGACCAGAACCAGATCGCCACGTTCTACCCCGGTGCCATGACCGAGGCGCGGGACATCGTGCTGGGCCGCACCGCGCGCCGCGTCGGCGGCCTCGACCTGGTGGTCGTCGCGCCCAACGACCCGACGGCGATGGTGCGGCACACCGTCGAGTGCCGCAGTTGGCGCGTGCCCTTCGCCGCCGACCCCTCCCAGCAGCTCGCCCGCCTCGACGGGGAGCAGGCCCGGCGCCTGGTGGACGGCGCGCGCCTGCTGTTCACCAACGACTACGAGGCCGCCCTGCTGCGGGAGCGCACCGGCTGGAGCGAGCGGGAGATCCTGGAGCGGGTCGGCACCTGGATCACCACGCGCGGCGCGGAGGGCGTGACCATGGCCACCGCGGACGGCACCCGCGTGGACGTGCCGGCCGTCCCCACGGACCGGGCCGTCGACCCGACCGGCGTCGGCGACGCGTTCCGGGCCGGCTACCTCGCCGGCCTGGCCTGGGGCTGGTCGCCGGAGCACGGGGCCCAACTGGGCTGCGCCCTGGCGACGCTGGTGCTGGAGTCCGTCGGCACGCAGGAGTACAAGATCGTGCCGGTGGAGCTGGCCGACCGGATGAACGAGGTCTACGGCCGCGCGGCGGTCGCCCCGGACCTGGACGCGCGGCTGGCGGACGCGTCATGAGCACCCGGCTCCGGCCCTCGCTGCGGGAGGTCCTGGCGAGCGGCACGCCGTCCTTCTCCTTCGAGTTCTTCCCGCCCCGCACCGACGACGGCACCCGCGCCCTGTGGGACGCGGTCCGCCGGATCGAGCCGCTGTCGCCGACCTTCGTCTCGGTCACGTACGGCGCCGGCGGCTCCTCCCGGGACCGGACGGTCGCCGTGACGGAGCGGATCGCCGCCGAGACGACGCTGCGGCCCGTCGCCCACCTCACCGCCGTCGCCCACTCGGTGGCCGGCCTGCGGGGCGTCATCGGGCAGTACGCGGACGCCGGCATCCGGGACGTGCTCGCGCTGCGCGGCGACCCGCCGGGCGATCCGCGCGGCCCGTGGGTGCCGCACCCGGCGGGGCTCACGTACGCCTGGCAACTGGTCGAACTGCTCAGGTCGCTGGGCGACTTCACCATCGGCGTCGCGGCGTTCCCGGAGGGGCACCCGCGCTCCGCGTCGGTGCGGGAGGACATCCGGCACTTCGTCGACAAGTGCCGGGCCGGCGCCGACTACGCCATCACCCAGATGTTCTTCGACGTCGAGGACTACCTGCGGTTCCGCGACCGGGTCGCCGCCGCGGGCTGCGACACCCCGATCATCCCGGAGATCATGCCCGCGACCGACGTGCGGCAGATCCGCCGCTTCGCCGAACTCAGCGACGCGGCCTTCCCGGAGGACCTCGCCCACCGCCTGGAGGCCGCCCGGCACGACCGGGAGGCGAGCCACCGCATCGGCGTCGACCACGCCACGGCGATGGCCTGCCGCCTCCTGGCGGAGGGCGCGCCGGGGCTGCACTACATCACCCTGAACCGGTCGACGGCCGCGCTCGACATCCACCGCAACGTCATGGCCGCGGGCTGGACGCAGGAGCCCTCCCGCGCGGGGGCGGCCCTCTAGGATCTCGACCATGCCGATCGCCGCCCGCGCCGCCCGCCGTCCCGTCGCCGCCGCGCTCGCGGCCGTCGTCCTCGCCCTGTCCGGGTGCGGGGCGGACGGGGAGGGGAGGGAGGGCGCGGACGGGACCGCGCTCGCCGCCGTCGACACGCTCACCGTCAAGGGCCGGGCGCCCCGGACCGGGTACGAGCGGGAGGAGTTCGGGCGGCCCTGGGCCGACACGGACGGCAACGGCTGCGGCACCCGCGAGGACGTCCTCGTGCGGGACGCCACCGACGTGCGCCACAAGGACGGCGACCGGTGCAAGGTGGCGCGGGGCGTCATCGAGCGGGACCCGTACACGGGGCGGCGGATCGAGTTCCGGCGGGGCGACGGCAAGGTCGACGTGGACCACGTGGTGGCCCTGTCCGACGCCTGGCAGAAGGGCGCCCGCCAGTGGGACGCGGCCAAGCGCCTGCGCTTCGCCAACGACCCGCTGAACCTGCTCGCCGTCGACTCGTCCGCCAACCGCCGCAAGGGCGACGGCGACGCGGCGACCTGGCTGCCGCCGTCGCGGGAGTTCCGCTGCCGGTACGTGGCCCGGCAAGTCGCGGTGAAGAAGAAGTACGGGGTGTGGGTCACCGCCGCCGAGCGGGACGCGATGAAGCGGGTCCTGAACGGCTGCCCCGGCGAGCCGCTGCCCTGACCCGCCCCGCCTCGCCCCGCCGGGAGACCCGTGGCGGGGCGGGAGGCCGCCTTCGACACGGACGGGCCGGTGGAGGTGCCGTTCGCGCTGACGCCGGTCCGCTGCGAGGCGTCCCACGGGTACGCCGTGTACGTCGAGCCGAACGCGTGGGTGCGCCACCGGGTGTGGACCCGGCGGCGCACGCCCGGCGGGCGGCGGCGTGCGGGGGACCGCACGCCGCACGCCGTGCCCCCGGTGCGGGGCGTCCGCTCAGAACTTCAGCTCCCACTGCTGGGCCTCGTGCTCGAAGCCCGGGGTGACCTCGACGGTCAGGGTCTTCGCGTCGGCGGGCACGTCGAAGGCGTACGTGCCGGTGGCCTTCTTGCCGGGCGCGACCGTGCCGGTGACGCCGTCCAGGCCGTCGTCGTAGACCTGCTCGGCGGTCACGCCGTCCTTGCCGGCGCGGGCCTCCAGGAGGACCATGTCGGCGTCGAACTTCTCCTTGCTGCCGTTCTCGACGACGACGGTGACCTTGTACGCCTTGTTGCCCGCGGTGTGGCCGGAGGAGATGTCGCTCGGCGTGAAGGACTTCGCCGCCGAGACGGTGATCTTCAGGTCGTCGTCGTAGATGATCGTCTCGTCGGCGGACAGCACCTCGGGCACCTTGTCGCCTTCCGCGCCGCCGTCCGTGCCGCCGGCGTCGCCCGCGGCGCCCGTGCCCTTGTCCCCGCCGGCCGTGTCCTTCGGGGCGGTGTTGCTCAGCTCCTTGTTGATCTCGTCGACGGCGGTGTCCACGGCCTTGTACGTGAGGTACGCGCCGACCACGGAGAGGATCAGCGCCACCAGGCCGAGGATCGCGCCGGCCGTCGTGACGCCCTTGTTGGTGGCCTCGCCGCGCTTGGCGCGGCCCCGGCCGACCAGGCCGAGGATCAGGGCCAGCAGACCGAGGATCCCCGCGAGCCAGAAGAACAGCGGGATGAACCCGGAGACCGTGCCGATGATGCCGAGCACCAGCGCGGCCGTGCCCAGCCCGTTGCGCGCCGGAGCGGCCGGGACGGGCGGAGCGGGGTGCGGCGCGCCGTACTGGGGCTGCTGCGTGGGGTGGGACATGGATGCCCTCCGGGCGAAGTCATGGGACGGGGACGGAGCTTGACGCAGCCCCGTGAAGCGATGCGTCAATCACACCAGAGCTTGTGAACCCAGTCAACAAGCGTTCTTTACTCGTTACCTGCTCACGCTGTGAAACAGTGTCATCGTGTACTCGCCGTAGGATGCGGGCACATCGCGGACGGAGGGAGCGGCCACGTGCCGGAGAACACGAACGCACCAGAGGTGACCGCCGCCGAGATCGCCAGGCTCGCCGGGGTCGGCCGGGCCGCCGTCAGCAACTGGCGCCGCCGCCACGCCGACTTCCCCAAGCCGGTCGGGGGCACCGAGACCAGCCCGTCCTTCGCGCTGGCCGACGTCGAGCGCTGGCTGCGCGCCCAGGGCAAACTCGCCGAAGTGCCCCTGCGGGAGAGGGTCTGGCAGCAGGTCGCCGGCCACCCCGGGGGCGCCGCCACCGCCCTCGTCCACGCGGGCTGCGCCCTCCTCCTCGTCCACGAACGGCCCGCCCTGTGGCCCGCCGGGACCCGGGTGCCCGACGAGCACCTCGCCGAGCTGCTGCCCACCGTCCTCGACGGCGCTCTCACCGCCCGGCTGGGCCCCCTCCGTCCCGTCCCCACCCCCACCGCCGAGGCGCTCGCCCCGTCCGTGCCGCTGCTGCGCGCCGCCGTCGAACTCGCCGCCGGGAGCGGCGGCGCCCCGGCCGCCTTCGAGTTCCTGCTGGGCCGTCACCTCGACGCCCACCCCCGCCAGTTCACCCTCACCCCGCCCGGCCCGGCCGCCCTCATGGCCGCCCTCGCCGCCCCGCCCGGTCGCGCCGAGCGCCCCACGGTCCTCGACCCCGCCTGCGGTACGGGCGCCCTGCTCCGCGCCGTCGAGGCCCCCGCCGCCCTGTACGCCCAGGAGGCCGACCCCGACCTGGCCGCCCTCGGCGCGCTCCACCTCGCCCTGCACACCGGCGCCGAGGTCCACGCCCGCGCGGGCGACGCGCTGCGCGCCGACGCCCACCCGCACCTCGCTGCCGACGCGGTCCTCTGCCACCCGCCGTTCAACGAGCGCAACTGGGGCCACGAGGAGCTCGCCTACGACCCCCGCTGGGAGTACGGCCTGCCCGCCCGCACGGAGTCCGAGCTCGCCTGGGTGCAGCACGCCCTCGCCCGGCTCCGCCCCGGCGGCACGGCCGTGCTGCTCATGCCGCCCGCCGCCGCGTCCCGCCGCTCCGGCCGCCGCATCCGCGCCGACCTGCTGCGCCGCGGCGCCCTCCGCGCGATCGTCGCCCTCCCGGCCGGCGCCGCGCCCCCGTACGGCGTCCCGCTCCACCTGTGGGTGCTGCGCAGACCCGGCGCCACCGCCCCGTCGCCCGAGCTGCTGCTCGTCGACGCGTCCGCGCACGGCGCGACCGGCCGCGACCGGCTCGACTGGCAGGCCGTCCACACCGCCGTGCTCGACGCCTGGACGCCGTTCGAGCGGCACGGCACCGCCCCCGAGCACCCCGGCACCAGCCGCTCCCTGCCCGTCATCGACCTCCTCGACGACGACGTGGACCTCGCGCCCGCCCGCCACCTGCCGCCCCCCGCGGCGAGCGGCGGCGCGGCCGAGCTGGCGACCGTGGCCGACCGGCTCGCCGCCCAGTTGCGCCGCACCGCCGAGTTGGCCCCGCCGCCCGGCGGCATCACCCGCGCCGAACCGGCGCCCGCCCCCGCCGGCCCGGCCCGCCCGCCCGGCGTCACCGTCGGCGAACTCGCCCGCACCGGCGCCCTCCGCCTCCACGCCGGCGGCGCCGGCACCGCCCCCGGCCACGGCCCGCCCGCCGCCCGCCCCCGCGTCCTGACCGAACAGGACGTCCTCACCGGCCGGGAACCCGGCGGCACCCTCCCCGAAGGCCCCCCGGACGGCGAGGAACCCGTCCTGCTGCGCACCGGCGACGTCGTCGTCCCCGTCCTCGGCGGAGGCCCCGTCGCACGCGTCGTCGACGAGGCCACCGCGGGCGCCGCCCTCGGGCGCAACCTCCACCTCCTGCGCCCCGACCCGGCCGCCCTCGACCCCTGGTTCCTCGCCGGGTTCCTGCGCGGCACCGCCAACCAGCGCCAGGCCAGCAGCTACGCCTCCACCGCCACCCGCCTCGACGTGCGCCGCCTCCAGCTGCCCCGGCTGCCGCTCGCCGAGCAGCGCCGGTACGGCGAACGGTTCCGCGCGCTCGCCGAGTTCGAGCAGGCCCTGCGCCAGGTGGGCCGCCTCGGGGAGCGGCTGGTGCGCGGCATGTACGACGGGCTGACGGACGGCACGCTGGAGGCGTGAGCAACCGCACGGCCGATCCGCACAACCCTGCGGCCGTTGTCCGTGTCGCTGTATACGCTCATCCCCGTATCGGACGTCTTCCCCCCACCCGGCCTCCTGGAGGAGCCATGTACGGCCCCGGCCCCGTGCCACCGCAGCGTCGTACGCCGACCCACGTCGTCGTGCTCCGCGTCCTGTTCGCCGTGCTGCCGCTGCTGAGCCTGGGCTTCCTCACGGGGGCGGCGCCCCTGCGCCTCGCGGTGGTGACGCGACGGCCCCGCGACTGGTGGCTGTTCGGCCTCTCCGTGGTCCTCACGGTCACGTGCCTGGTCTTCATCCCGGAGGACACGGACAGCATGCGGGCCAACCTCTCGGTGGGCGGCCTCCTGCTGAACGCCGCGCTGTTCACCGGGTACTTCCTGTACGCCGACATCCGCCACCACGACCCGCGCGCCACCCGCCCGGCCACCGCGCCGTACGCGACGACGTTCCCCCTCGGCCCGGCGCCCGGCCACGGGTACCCGCCGCCGCAGACCCCGTACACGGGGACGCCCCCCGCGGCGATGCCCCCCTACGGCGGGGGGCAGCCGCAGGTCCGGCCGCACGCCGTGCCGGGGCCCGCGGCCCCGCCCCGGCCCCCGGCCGCCCCGCGGGCCGGTGCGCCCGCGGCGCCCCGCATCGACCAGGTCCGCGCCGAGCTGGACGAACTCAGCGACCTCCTCCGGAAGGAAGACGGCGGCCGGTGAACGGACGGGTCATCACCGGTCGGTACGAGCTGGCCACGGTCATCGGCCAGGGCGGCATGGGCCAGGTCTGGACGGCGTACGACCGGCGGCTCGACCGGCGCGTCGCCGTCAAGCTGCTGCGCCCCGACCACATGGCCGCCGCCGCCGACGCGGAGGACATGCGCCGCCGCTTCGTCCGCGAGTGCCGGGTCACCGCCCAGGTCGCCCACCCCGGCCTGGTCACCGTGCACGACGCGGGCAGCGACGGCGACGACCTGTACCTCGTCATGCAGTACGTCGAGGGCGCCGACCTCTCCGACCACCTCGCCGAGCACGAGCCGTACCCGTGGCAGTGGGCCGTCGCCGTCGCCGCCCAACTGTGCGCGGTGCTGGCCGCCGTCCACGCCGTGCCGATCGTCCACCGCGACCTGAAGCCGCGCAACGTGATGGTGAAGCCCGACGGCACGGTCACCGTCCTCGACCTGGGGGTCGCCTCCGTCCTCGACACCGACACGACGCGCCTCACGCACACCGGCTCGCCCATCGGCAGCCCCGCCTACATGGCGCCCGAACAGGCCATGGGCGGCGCCGTCGGCCCGTACACCGACCTGTACGCCCTCGGCGTCGTCCTCCACGAACTGCTCAGCGGGAACGTGCCCTTCGCCGGCTCCACCGCCCTCGGCGTCCTCCACCGCCACCTCTACGAGACCCCGCAGCCCATCAGGCACCTCCGCCCCGACACCCCCGAGGCGCTGGAGGCCCTGGTGCTGCGGCTCCTCGCCAAGGACCCCGGGCACCGGCCCTCCGGCGCGCAGGAGGTGTACGAGGCGCTCGCCCCGCTCCTCCCGGCGCGCGGCACGGGGCCGACCGGGCCCATGGACCCCACCCGGCCCTTCACGCGCCCCCTCGCGCCCTGGCCCGAGCGGGCCTCCGCGCCCGCCGCGGCCGTCCACGTCCCGCCGCCCCCGACCGCCCCGCCGTCCGGCGCCGCGGCCACCGGCGCGCCCGTCGCCGGGCGGCCCGGCGTGGCCGCCGCCGTCGACGAGGTGAAGCGGCTCCTCGGGGAGGGCCGCATCACCCAGGCCGTCGACCTCCTCGGCGCGATCCTCCCGGCCGCCGCTGCCGAGCACGGCGAGCACTCCCACGTCGTCCGCGTCCTGCGCAAGCAGTACGCGACGACCCTCATGGACGACGGCCAGTACCGGCGCGCCCTGCCCGAGCTGCGCCGCCTCGCCGCCGACCGGGCCGCCGAGGCGGGACCGGCCGACCCGCAGACCCTCCAGTACCGCCACGACGCGGCGCTCTGCCTGGAACAGCTCGGCGAGGCGGCGGAGGCGCTCGCCGAGTACCGGGCGATCCTGCCGTACTACGAGAGCGCCCGGCAGCAGCCCGGCGCCGACCCGAGCCGGGCGTTCGGCATCCGGCACCGGATCGGGCACCTGCTGCTCACGACGGGCGACCACTCCGGGGCGTACCAGCAGCTCCAGAACCTGCTGTACGACACGGAGCGCACGTACGGCCCGTACCACCCGCTGGCGGGCGAGCTGCGCCGGGCGCTCACCCACCAGCAGCAGGTGCGCGGTCGCTGACCCGGCGCCCCGACCGGGCGGTCAGGCGGTCGCGCGGTGGTACGCGGAGTCCGCGACCTCGCCCAGGGACCGCAGGCCCGGGCCCGGCCCCGGGACGGGGGTCGGGGCCACCACCACCGCACCCGGCGCCGCCAGGGCGTGGACGCCGTCGTGGGGGACGTCCAGGAGGACCACCCCGTACCGCCGGTCCGCGACCAGCTCGCGGACCCGGGGCTCGTCCAGCCGGCCGCGCACCAGCCGCGCCCCGTCCGGCCGCCCGCCGCCCAGCGCGAGGTCGTCCCGCACGGCCTCCTCCCGGGTGGGCGCGCCGTCCAGCGGGCCGACGAGCGTCAGCCGCGCCTCCACCCCCTGCCGCCGCAGCATCCGGCACAGCGCCGCCGCGAACAGCCCGTGCCGGG
The DNA here is from genome assembly GCF_056432325.1 of Streptomyces sp. NPDC045287. Classification (NCBI taxonomy): domain Bacteria; kingdom Bacillati; phylum Actinomycetota; class Actinomycetes; order Kitasatosporales; family Streptomycetaceae; genus Streptomyces; species Streptomyces sp. NPDC045287. Next base: position 127,888 of record NZ_JBWKJG010000011.1, on the reverse strand, counting down.
CACCGGACTCCAGCACCTCCACCACGCCCCCGCCCGCGCCCCCGGTGCCGTCCGCGCCCCCGCCCGCGGCACCCCCGGCACCGTCCGCGGCGGCACCCGCCGCGAGGAGGGGGACCGCCGCCAGCCGCCCGCACACGTCGGCCACCGTCCCCCCGATCCCGCCGGCCCCCAGCGCCTCCAGCGCCACGAGGTGCCGGTACGCCACGGTGACCTCCCCGCGCACCCGCTCGTCCGCCGCGCCGGTCACCGCGCGGACCTCGCCGACGAGCCGGTCCACCTGCGTGGGCGTCGGCACCCGGTGCGTGCCGCGGCCGGCGTGGTCGAGGAGCAGCCCGAGCCCGTAGCTCTGCCGGCGCAGGTCGGCCACCTCGTGGTGCAGGGCGTCCAGGTCCTTCTGGAGGGCGCGCGCGTGGTGCTCCACGCGCTGCTCGACCAGGGAGAGGGCGGGCCGCAGCAGCCGCCGCGTCAGCGGATTTCTCAGAAGGGAGGGCATGCGGGGCAAGCTACGCCGCACCGGCCGGTTCCCGGGAGACGGCACGGTGGTGCACGGGTGAAGTCTCGGTGGCGTGCGGGCGACGCGCGCGCCGGAGGCGCACCACCACCCCCACCAGCACCAGCACCAGCAGCGCCGCCGCCCCGACCACCGTCCCGGCCCGCAGCCCCGGCGGGCGGAACGCGCAGCTCACCGGCGACCCGTCCGGGACGTCCACGGCGACCAGGCCCAGGTACTCCCCGGCCGGCCGCCCCCCGCACCGCCACCCGGCGATCCGGGGCGCCGCCAGGACCGCCACCCCGTGCGCGCCCGGCGGGAGCACGGCGCGCACCCCGCCGCCGTCCACCCGCACGTCCACCGCCGCGGTCGTCCGCAGCCGGGCCACCGCCTCGCTCAGCCGCCCCCGGTCGAGGCAGCCGACGGAGCCCTCGGGCACGGCGCCCCGCCCCCGCCACTGCACGCGCACGCCGGCCGCGCGCTGCGTGCCGAGCGGGGCCATGGCGGCCCGCCGCTTGGGCAGCCCGCCGCGCAGCTCGACCGGCCGGCCCGTACCGCCCAGGCGCGCCGTGCCGGTGAAGTCGGGCGCCCAGACGAAGACGTCGCTGCCGACCGGGCACGCGCCGTCCGCGGGGAGGTCGTAGACGCGTGACCCGAGCAGCAGCTCCTGATTGCGGAACGCGGAAGGCCCGTACCGGAGTTCCCGCCCGTCGGAACCGGCCCCCGGCCGTACCGTCACCAGCGGCAGCCGCTCCCCGTTCCGCACCAGCACCCCGTCCCGCCAGCGCGCGCCCACCGCGAACAGGGCGTCCGTCACCGGGTTGTCGAGGCTCTGCAGGCTGCGGCCGTGCGACGTCCAGCCGCCGCCCAGCGCGGCCAGGGTCCGCGTCCACACCTGTGGCGTGTGACTGCTGTAGTACGCGGCGCCCTGCCCGCCCACCAACAGCGGGTCGTTGCCGGTGAGCTGGGGCCGCCCCGGGTCGGTCCGGTAGGCGGGCCAGCCGTCGACGGCGCGCATGGCCGCCGCCCGCGCGTCGTGCGCGCCGCCCCACGCCGGGTAGTGGTCGAGCCGCGCGGGCCGCTCCCGGTCGGCGTACGCCGTGGTGGCCGCGGCCGGCACGACGACGGCGCCCGCCAGCAGCGCGCCCCCCACGGCCCGCACCACCCGCCGCCCCCGCACCGACGGTCCCACAGGTCCCGCACGCCCCAGGAGGACGACCGCCCCCGCGGCGGCGGCCACCCCGCCCGCGAACAGCGCGTACGCCGCGCCCGTCACCAGCGCGCTGCCCGCCGCCGCCACCGCCACGGCGGCCAGCACGCCCACCCCGCCCAGCAGCGCCCGCCACCCCGGCCAGCCCGCGGCCACCGCCGTCCACGCGGCCATCACCACGACCCCCGCCAGGACGAACGTCTGCCGGTACGGGCTGCCGTTCGGCGTGGCGAAGACGTGCCACACCAGATGGGTCGGCTCCCACTGCGCGGACAGCAGCACCCCCGCCACCAACCCGCTCCACACCAGCCGCTCCCGCCGGGCCACCCCCCGGTGGAACGGCAGTGCGGCGGCCGGCAGCAGCGCCCCCGCCCCCAGGAACAGCGCCGGCGTGAAGAAGCTGTACGTCGCCGGCAGCACCCGCGCCGCCACGTCCGCCCACGGGGCCGCGTCGAAGTGCCGCGTCCACCCCGGGTAGGCGTGCTGCGACCCCAGGAACACCGGGACCAGCACGGGCGCGGCGATCCCGATCCCCAGCCCCACCGTCGCCACCGCCCGCCCCAGCACCCGGGGACGCGCCCCGCCCCGCGCGAGCAGCACCAGCGCCGCGCCGAGCGTCGCCATGTACGCGGTGTAGAAGTTGGCCGCCCAGCACACGGCGACCACCACGGGCCCCAGCACCGGCCGTCGCCCCTCCCGCACCCACGCGGCGACCAGGCACAGCAGCGGGAAGGCGATCAGCCCGTCCAGCCACATCGGGTTGTACGCGGCCTCCACCACCGCCCAGCCGCACAGCGCGTACGCGGCGCCCAGCACGGCCGCCCCCCACCGGCTGCCCCGCCGCTGCCGCAGCAGCGCCAGCGCCATGGCGCCGGCCGCCGCGCCGAGCTTCAGCACCGTCACCACGTACACGGCCAGGTCGATCCGGTCCCGCGGGAACACCCCGACGAGCAGGGCGAACGGGCTGGTCAGATAGGTTCCCAGGTCGGGCAGCAGACTGGTCCCGTACCCCGACCGCCAGTTCAGCGGCCCGCCCTCGACCCGCCCGTGCAGCAGGTCCCACAGGTGGGCGTGGAACGGCACGAACTGGTTGCCGAGGTCGTTGACGGCGCGCGTGCGCGGCCCGAAGGGGAAGGTCCGGGCGGCGGCGTCGCCGGCGCAGACGGCGAGTACGGCGAGCAGCGCGGCCGCGCCGCAGGCGCGCGGAGCGGACGGAGGGGTACGGGACTCGGCCACGCCCCGAATATGACACCGGGAAAGCGGGAATTCCCGGGCGGCGAAAGCGAGTTCATCCAATCGCCGCCTGCCCGCCACGGAAGGGGTCCGCACCCGACACGCGCGGCCGTTTCCGTGGTCGCCGTGCTGATCTCGATAGTGGTGCCCTGCTTCGACGAAGAGGAGATCATCGCCCGGTTCCACGCGCACGTGACGGAGGAACTGGGCCGCCTCGCGGCGGACTTCGAACTCGTCTACGTGGACGACGGGAGCCGCGACCGCACGCTGGAACTCCTCCAGGAGCGGGCCGCCGCCGACCCCCGCGTCCGGTACGTCTCCTTCAGCCGGAACTTCGGCAAGGAGGCCGCCATGCTCGCCGGGCTCCGCCACGCCGCCGGTGACGCGGTGGTCCTCATGGACGCCGACCTCCAGCACCCGCCGCGGCTCGTCGGCCGCATGCTGGACCTGCACGCCGACGGCTACGACCAGGTCGTCGCCCGCCGCACCCGCGACGGCGACCGCGTCACGCGCACCCTGCTCGCCCGCGCCTACTACCGGGTGGTCAACCGGCTCGTCGACGTGGAGCTGCTCGACGGCGTCGGGGACTTCCGGCTGCTGTCCCGCCGGGCCGTCGACGCGGTGCTGGAACTCACCGAGTACAACCGCTTTTCGAAAGGGATCTTCGCCTGGATCGGATTCCCCACCACGACGTTCGAGTACCAGAACGAGACGCGCGAACAGGGCCGCTCGAAATGGACGTTCCGCAAACTCCTCAACTACGGGCTCGACGGTCTGCTCTCCTTCAACGACAAACCGCTCCGCGCCGCCTTCTACCTGGGTTTCCTCCTGCTCTCCACGGCCTTTCTCTACGCGGCGTGGATCGTCGGCGACGCCCTCCTCAACGGCGTCGACACCCCCGGGTACGTCACCCTCCTGGTCGCCGTCACCGCGCTCGCCGGTGTCCAGATGGTGATGCTCGGCCTGATCGGGGAGTATGTGGGACGTATCTACTACGAGGTGAAGCGGCGCCCGCACTTCCTGGTGAAGGCGGCGAACACGGGCGTGCCGAGCACCGAGCCGTCCCCGGGGGAGTTCAGCCGAAGATGACCGGCGTCAGCGGCCAGATCGTCAGGTTCGCCCTGGTGGGGGTGGTGAACACCGGCACGTACTACGGCTGCTACCTGCTGTTCCTGGCGTGCGGCCTGCCGTACGTGGCCGCGCACGTCGTCGCGTTCCTGCTGTCGATGACCGGCTCGTTCTTCCTCAACAGCCACTTCACCTACCGCACCCGCCCCACCTGGCGGAAGTTCCTGCTGTTCCCCCTCACCAACGCCGCGAACTTCGTGATCACCACCGCCGGCGTCTGGCTGCTGGTCGGCGTGGCGGGCCTGTCCAGCCGGTACGCGCCGCTGCTCGCCGCGGCGGCGGCCGTCCCCGTCACGTTCGTCGTCTCCCGGACGATCATGCTGCGGCCCGAGAACCCGGAGGACCGTGACTCGTTGGCAGAAGTGGCTCCGAAGTAGTGGCCCGGGCCACATCCACTGCTTACCATCGATCACCGCAAGGTCGTTGACTCTGACGTACGACCCACGCCGGGAGGCCCCTTTGCACCGCCGCCGTCGCACCGCGCTCTCCGTGTCCGCCGCCCTCCTCGTCGCGGCCCCCCTCCTCACCGCCTGCGGCAGCGACGCCCACCCGGGCGCGGCGGCCGTCGTGGGCGGGGACCGCATCGAGACGGCCGCGCTCCAGGCGCAGGTCCGGGACGTCCGCTCGGCGCAGGAGGCCTCGCTCCAGGCCGACCAGCTGATCCGCGCCACGGGCGACCTGAGCCGCGAGAAGCTCAACGGGATGATCTTCGACCGGCTGGTGGAGAAGGTCGCCGCCGACGCCGGGATCACGGTCAGCCGCAAGGAGGTCCAGCAGACCCGGCGCGACGCCGCCCGCCAGTACGGCGGGGACGGGCAGCTCGCCGCGATGCTGCTCCAGCAGCAGGGCACCGCGCCCGGCGAGATCGACGGGGTCGTCCGGCGCAACATCCTCATGAACAAGATCGCCGAGAAGCACGGCGTGACGGGCTCCCCCGAGGGCCAGAAGAAGCTCACCGACCTGTTCGGCGCCGCCTCCGAGGAGCTCGGCATCGACGTGAACCCCCGGTACGGCACCTGGGACCACGAGAAGATCCAGCTCGGCCGCTACCAGGCCCCCTGGCTCCGCCAGGTCACCCAGGACCCGGGGGCGGCCCCGACGGGGGCGTAGGGCCGGGGCGGTAGGTTCGAAGGGTGAACGCTCAAGCCGCAGACACCCCCGGCACCGGCCGCCTCGTCCTCCTCACCACCAGCCACCGGGTGGCCCCCGGCGTGCTGTCCTGGCCGGCGTGGCAGACCCTGCACGCCGCCGACGCGGTGCTGTGTCCCGACCCGGACCACCCGCAGCTCCCGTACCTCCGCGAGGCGGGGGTCGCCGTCGAGACCGCGGAGCCCACGGTGCGGGAGCTCGTCGACGCGTGCGCCGGGGACCGCACGGTCGTCGTCCTCGCCACCGGCGAGGGCGACCGGGACCTCACCGACGGCCTGGCCCGCCTGGCCGGCTCCGGCCGCGTCGCCATGCCCGACCTGGAGCTGCTCCCCGGTTCGTACGACCTGCCGGGCGCCCGCCTCCTCGACCTCGTCGAGGTGATGGACCGCATCCGCCGCGAGTGCCCCTGGTCGTCCCGCCAGACCCACCGGGGCCTCGCCAAGTACGCCATCGAGGAGGCGTACGAGCTGGTCGAGGCGATCGAGGACGGCGACCGCGAGGAGCTGCGCGAGGAGCTGGGCGACGTCCTCCTCCAGGTCGTCTTCCACGCCCGGATCGCCGAGGAGGCCGAGGAGGAGCCGTTCTCCCTCGACGACGTGGCGGGCGGCCTGGTCGAGAAGCTCGTCCACCGCCACCCGCACGTCTTCGGCGAGGAGACTGCCGAGACGCCCGAGCAGGTCAAGGAGCACTGGCTGCGCACCAAGGCCGTCGAGAAGCGGCGCGCCTCCGTCACGGACGGCGTCCCCCTGGGGCAGCCGGGCCTCGCCCTGGCGGCGAAGCTCGCGAGCCGGGTCCGCAACGCCGGCCTGGACGTCGAGCCGCCGTCCGGGGAGGGCGTCGGCTACGCGCTGCTGGAGCTGGCGGCCCGCGCGGAGGCGGACGGCGTGGACCCGGAGGCCGCGCTGCGGGCGGCGGCCCGCGCGTACCGCGACGCGATCCGCGCGGCGGAGGGCCACCCGGCCGGGTGACGGCCCGGCTGGGTAACGTGGCCCTCCGGCCCGTCAGGGCTTGCGAGTTGGGGAGGACCGGTGGGCGGGGACCAGACGCGGGACGTGACCGTCACCACCGTGCTCCGCGCGGTCCGGTCGGAGAGGCATGGGGAGCTGATCGAGCGGCTGAAGGCGTTCGACAGGCCGGCCGCCCGCGGCTTCGGCCAGCTGGTGGCCAACGACCGGGCCGCCCGCGCACGGGTGGACGGCGGCCCCCACGTGGTCCGCGCCGAGGCCGAGCACTGGCTGCGCTGGGCGGCCACCCGCGACCCGCGGACCCTGGCCGAGCTGTGCTCCTTCGCGAGGGAGGTCACCGCGTCGGAACGCACCCGCGACCTCCGTCGCGACGTGCACCGCCCCGCCGACGAGGCACCCCCGGCCGGGGACGCCCCCGCCGTCCCCACCCGGAACACCGTCTCCGGCGGCACCGCCGCCCACCTCGTCCAGGCGGGGTACATCGGCAGCGTCCAGTACGGCGCGGAAGCACCCGACGACCCGGCCCTCTGGTGGGAAGCGGCGACGGCCGATCCGCTCGCCCTCGGCACCCGGCACGAGGGGCCGTACGTCCCCCGGGACCGCGACGCGGACCTGGCCGAGGCGGGGGAGTGCGGCTTCCTGGTGATCACGGGGGAGCGGCTGTCCGGGAAGACGACGACCGCGTGGGCGCACCTGCGCCGGTTCGCCCCCGGCACCGAGGTGTGCGTCCCGCTGCCCGGCACGGACCTGCGGACGCTGCCCGGGTGGATCCGCGCCCGGGACAACGACTGCGTGCTGTGGCTGGACGACCTGGAGCGCTACCTGGACGCCGACCGGGGCCTCGACGCCGCGCTGCTGTCCCGCTTCATGGCGATGGGCGTGCCGGTCGTCGCCACGATGTCCGACGCCGCCTACGACGAGTACCGCTTCGGCTCCCTGACGTCCGCGCGCCTCCTCGGCCGCGCCCGGACCGTCGAACTGGACCTCGAATGGAGCGCCGCCGAGCTGGCCCGTCTGAAGGGCGCGCGGGACGCGCACCTCCGAGGTGCGTACACCTGGCGCGGCGACCGGAGCGTGACCGAGTACCTGGCGGTCGGGCCCGAGCTGTGGGAGGAGTGGCGGCGGGCCGGGCGCCCCGCCGGGAACCGGTCCGGCCACCAGGTGGTCCGCGCCGCCCTCGACCTGGCCCGCTGCGGACTCACCGGGCCGCTGCCGCGCGACTTGGTCCGGGCCGTGTACGAGACGTACGCCCCCAAGCACGCCGAGGCGTTCGACGCGGCCCTCGCCTGGGCGACCCGGCCGCGCCTCGGCGTGACGGGCCTGCTCGTGGAGGCGCCGGGCACGGCGGAGCTGGCCGCGTACGGCTCCTTGATCGGGAAGGCCCTGGTGACCAAGGGGCTGCCGCGCGTCCCGTACGAGGTGTGGGACCTGGCCCTCGCCCACGACCGGCAGGCCGTCTCCGTACGGGCCCTGCAGCACTTCCGGGCGTGGGCGAGGGCGGACGACCGGGAGGCGATGTACCGCCTGGCACAGCTCCTCCACGACGAGGACTGGCTGCGCGGGGCCGCCGACGCCGGGCACCCGGGCGCGATGGCCGAGCTGGGCCGGGTGCTGGCCGACCGGGGCGAGGCCCGCGCGGCGGAGCCCTACCTGGAACGGGCCGCCGAGGCGGGTGACGTCGGAGCGGCGACCCTCCTGGGAACGCTGCTGCGGGACCGGGCGATGGGGTGGCTCCGCAAGGGCGCGGACGGGGGAGACCCGGAAGCGGCGCACCACCTGGGCGATCTGCTGTTCGGCCTGGGCGACGACCAGGGCGCCCTCAAGTACTACGTGGACGCGTTCGAGGCCGAGTACGCGGAGGTCGCGGGCAGCCTCGGCGCGTACCACCTGTACCGGGGCGAGTCGCTGCTCGCGGAGATCTTCTTCCGCCGCGCGGTCGACGCCGGTGACACCCGCAGGGAGGGGCACCTGGCGCGGCACGATCCGGTCACGCCGGAGGGAACGGAGGAGTACCTGCGGGAGTTCTCCTGGCACCCCATGGACGCGACCCACCTGGGTGCCTTCCTGGAGAGCAGCGGCGACCGGGACCAGGCCCGCACCTGGTACGAGAAGGGCTTCGAGCTCGGCGACCCCTACGGCGCCTTCCTCCTCGCCCGCCTCCTGGAGAAGGACGGCCGCCTGGACGAGGCCGCCGCCTGGATGCGCAAGGCCGCCGACGCCGGGTACCCGGGTGCCGCGGAGGACCCCGGCGGCGGGGCGGATACCGTCGGGGGGTGAACGCCGCCCACGACCCCGCCGCGCCCCCCGAACTCTTCACCTGGGAGTTCGCCACCGACCCGTACCCGGCGTACGCCTGGCTGCGGGAGCACGCGCCCGTGCACCGGACCCGGCTGCCCAGCGGCGTCGAGGCGTGGCTGGTCACCCGGTACGCCGACGCCCGGCAGGCCCTCGCCGACCAGCGGCTCAGCAAGGACCCCGCGCACCACGGCGGGCCCGCGCACGCCAAGGGCAAGACGGGCATCCCGGGGGAGCGCAAGGCCGAGCTGATGACGCACCTGCTCAACATCGACCCGCCGGACCACACGAGGCTGCGCCGGCTCGTGTCGAAGGCGTTCACCCCGCGCCGGGTCGCGGAGTTCGCCCCCCGTGTGCAGGAGCTGACGGACCGCCTGATCGACGGCTTCGCCGCGCGGGGAGAGGCCGACCTCATCCACGAGTTCGCCTTCCCCCTCCCCATCTACGCCATCTGCGACATGCTCGGTGTGCCCGCCGAGGACCAGGACGACTTCCGGGACTGGGCCGGGCAGATGATCCGGCACGGCGGCCGGACGGCGTCCTCGTCCGAGGGGGGCGGGCGGCGGGAGAGCCCGCGCGGCGGTGTCGCGCGGGCCGTGAAGCGGATGCGGGCGTACCTCGTCGACCTGATCGAGCGGAAGCGGGAGGACCTCGGCGACGACCTGATCTCCGGCCTCATCCGCGCCTCCGACCACGGCGAGCACCTCACCGGGAACGAGGCCGCCGCGATGGCCTTCATCCTCCTGTTCGCGGGTTTCGAGACGACCGTCAACCTCATCGGCAACGGCACGTACGCCCTGCTCCGCAACCCCGGCGAGCGCGCCCGCCTCCAGCGGTCCCTCGCCGCGGGCGAGACGGGGCTGCTCGCCACGGCCGTGGAGGAACTGCTGCGCTACGACGGGCCGGTCGAGCTGGCGACCTGGCGTTACGCGACGCAGCCGCTCGTCCTCGGCGGGCAGCGGATCGAGCCCGGCGAACCCGTCCTCGTCGTCCTCGCCGCGGCCGACCGGGACCCGGAGCGGTTCGACGCCCCGGACACCCTGGACCTCGGGCGGACCGACAACCAGCACCTCGGGTACGGGCACGGCATCCACTACTGCCTGGGCGCGCCGCTCGCCCGGCTGGAGGGGCAGGCCGCGCTGGCCACGCTGCTGACGCGCCTGCCCGACCTGCGCCTCGCCGTCGACCCGGACGAACTGCGGTGGCGCGGCGGGCTCATCATGCGCGGGCTGCGGACCCTCCCGGTGGAGTTCACCCCCGAAAGGGCCTGACGGACCATCAGCTCTGTGATGTTCGCGTAATCTCCCCTGCATCGACTTGTGACTGGCGTTCGAATGCCGCTACGTTCACCGTCACCTCAGCAGTCACGCGAAAGGTCCAACGCATGCGCTCCGGGAACGGACGACACCGTCGACCCCGTCAGGCTCCCGCCCTCGTCGTCGCCGCGGGGGTGACCGGATCGGCGATCGCCCTGCCGCTGCTCGGCGCGGGCACCGCGTCCGCCGCCGACGCCGCCACCTGGGACCGGGTCGCCGAGTGCGAGACCGGCGGCATGTGGAGCGCCGACCTCGGCAACGGCTACTACGGCGGCCTCCAGTTCTCGCAGGAGACCTGGCAGGCGTACGGGGGCACGGCGTACGCGCCGCGCGCCGACCTCGCCAGCCGCTCCCAGCAGATCGCCGTCGCGGAGAAGGTCTTCGCCGCGCGGGGCTCCGCCGCGTGGGAGACCTGTGCGCCCATCGCGGGCCTGGCCGGTGCGGGCGACCCCGCCCCGGCGGAGACCGGCCCGGGTGCCACGCCGGAGCCGTCCGCGAGCACCGGTGCGGACGCCGGGGCGTCGAAGGAGCCCGCCGCGCGGGACGGGAAGGCCGCCACCGAGGGCGCCACGACCCCCTCCGGCACGGCCGAGGGCGGCGGGAAGGCCACCGCCCCCGCCGTCCCGGACGCGACGGTCACGCCGACCGCGCCCTCCGACGACCCCGCGGACCCCGCCGCCTCCGGCGACGCGCCCGCGGCCGACGGCGGCACGGGCGGCTCCGCCTCCGGCACGGGCAGGCACCGCGGCGAGCCGGCCAAGGAGGAGGCCACGACCGCTCCGACCGTTCCGGGCGCCACCGATGACTCCGGCGAGTCCGGCGAATCCGCTGAATCCGGCAATGCGGTCAGTGGGCGTGAAACCGGTAGACACACCTCGCGGGGTGACGGAACGGCACGTACTGCGGAGGGCCTCGCCGCGGACGGCACGTACACCGTCCAGCCCGGCGACAACCTGTGGGCCATCGCGGACACCCACGAGCTGGCCGGCGGCTGGCCGGCGCTCTACGACGCGAACCGCGAGACCGTGGGTACCGACCCCGATCTCATCCTCCCTGGCCAGAGCCTCGATCTGGGCGTGAATGAGGGGTAGTTACGGGCCGAATGTCCGTTTCTCGGAAGTGAGACAAGAGTCTCTTTGCCCCAACTCGCGCCCCTGCGCCGCCCGATCCGCCCGTCTCCGCCCCTACCTGCGCAAACACCCGCAAGAGGTGGGCGCGTAGGGGTGGATTGACCCGGATGTCCCCCTTTGAACTTGGGGCGGGTCTGTGCTTACCGTCGATACCGCTCGCCACCGCGGGCCCCGTCCGACCGGTAACGCCGAATCCTGCCGCCGGACGACGGGAACAGTCGACGCTTCCAGCGCCGTAGGCAGGAGCGGGGGACCCAAGGTAAGTGCCGGGCCCGGCCGTTGAGAGACGACCGGAACCGGCTCGGGGTGAAGCCGCGCGCCCAGCGCGCGGCCGGGCACTCACCAGGCCCGAACCCGACAGCTCACCTCGTAGGCGTCGGTGAGGAGATCCGCCATGCTGAATTCCGATTCCGGCAAGGGAAAGCACCGTCGCCCGTCCAAGGCCGTCCGTCTCGTCGCGTTCGCCGGCATCACCGGCGTGGCCGTCGCCGCCCCGCTGATGGGCGCCACGTCCGCCAGCGCCGCGACCGCCTCCGAGTGGGACCGCGTCGCGCAGTGCGAGTCCGGCGGCAACTGGTCCATCAACACCGGCAACGGCTACTACGGCGGCCTGCAGTTCTCGGCCTCCACGTGGGCCGCGTACGGCGGCACGCAGTACGCCTCCACCGCCGACCGGGCCAGCAAGGCCCAGCAGATAGAGATCGCCGAGAAGGTCCTCGCGGGCCAGGGCAAGGGCGCCTGGCCGGTCTGCGGCGTCGGCCTGTCCAGCGCGCCGTACGGTGGCGGCGCCGCCGCCGAGCGCACCGCCGAGGAGCCCACCACGCGCAGCGAGCAGCGCACCGCGCCCAAGCCGGCCCAGCCCGAGGCGGCGGCCCCCAAGGCGGCGGCCCCCAAGGCCAAGGCCGAGACCGTCACCACCCCGACCGGCGAGAAGGTCGAGAAGGGCGACGGCGAGTACGAGGTCAAGGCCGGCGACACGCTCAGCTCCATCGCCACGGCCGAGGGCGTCAAGGGCGGCTGGAAGAAGCTGTTCGACCTGAACGAGGACATCGTCGACGACGCCGACCTCATCTACCCGGGCCAGCAGCTCCACCTGAGCTGACCCGGAGGCGGTCCGGCCGGACCCACCCGGCCGGCCGCTCCCCCCCCCGAGCCGGCCCCGGCTCGTCGCGCATCCCCCGTACGCGGCGAGCCGGGGCCTCCCCCGTTTCGGGGCAAACCGGTCCAGGACGGATGAGAACGGGGGCGCTCAAGGTGGTTACCGTCCAGTAGGAATGGCGGCTGTTCACCCCGCAATCCACCGCTTCGTGCCCTTTTTCGTCCCAGCGGGCGGGCGGTCGCGGGCCCCGGCCCTCCGGGGCGGTTAGGCTCTTGCCGCAAGGCCAAAGATCCTGCACTCCATGCGTCACATCCCAGAAGGAGATGCTCGTGCCGTCCATCGACGTCGTCGTAGCCCGGGAAATCCTGGACTCCCGAGGCAACCCCACGGTCGAGGTCGAGGTCGGCCTCGACGACGGCAGCACCGGCCGTGCTGCCGTCCCGTCCGGTGCCTCCACCGGTGCGTTCGAGGCCCTCGAGCTCCGCGACGGTGACAAGGACCGCTACCTCGGCAAGGGTGTCGAGAAGGCCGTGCTCGCCGTCATCGAGCAGATCGGCCCGGAGCTCGTCGGCTACGACGCCACCGAGCAGCGGCTGATCGACCAGGCGATGTTCGACCTGGACGCCACCCCGGACAAGTCCTCCCTCGGCGCCAACGCCATCCTCGGCGTCTCCCTCGCCGTGGCGCACGCCGCCTCCGAGGCGTCCGACCTGCCGCTCTTCCGCTACCTGGGCGGCCCGAACGCGCACCTGCTGCCGGTGCCGATGATGAACATCCTGAACGGCGGCTCGCACGCCGACTCCAACGTGGACATCCAGGAGTTCATGATCGCCCCGATCGGCGCGGAGTCCTTCTCCGAGGCCCTGCGCTGGGGCACCGAGGTCTACCACACCCTGAAGAAGGTCCTGAAGGACAAGGGCCTGTCCACCGGCCTCGGCGACGAGGGCGGCTTCGCCCCGAACCTGGAGTCCAACCGCGCCGCCCTCGACCTCATCCTGGAGGCGATCAAGCAGGCCGGCTACACCCCGGGCAAGGACATCGCGCTCGCCCTGGACGTCGCCGCGTCCGAGTTCTACAAGGACGGCGCGTACGCCTTCGAGGGCAAGTCCCGCACGGCCGCCGAGATGACCGAGTACTACGAGGAGCTCGTCGCCTCGTACCCGCTCGTCTCCATCGAGGACCCGCTGTTCGAGGACGACTGGGACGGCTGGAAGACCATCACCGAGAAGCTCGGCTCGAAGGTCCAGCTCGTCGGCGACGACCTGTTCGTCACCAACCCGGAGCGCCTGGCCCGCGGCATCGAGGAGGGCGCGGCCAACGCCCTGCTCGTCAAGGTCAACCAGATCGGCTCCCTCACGGAGACCCTGGACGCCGTCGAGCTGGCCCAGCGCAACGGCTTCAAGTGCATGATGTCCCACCGCTCCGGCGAGACCGAGGACGTCACCATCGCCGACCTGGCCGTCGCCACCAACTGCGGCCAGATCAAGACCGGCGCCCCGGCCCGCTCCGAGCGCGTCGCCAAGTACAACCAGCTCCTGCGCATCGAGGAGATCCTCGACGACGCCGCGGTGTACGCCGGCCGCAGCGCGTTCCCGCGGTTCCGCCCCGCGAACGACTGAACGAGCGGGGGCCGGCGCCTCGTCGCCCCCGGTTGCGTACGTCCCCGGCCACGGTCCCGTACCGTGTCCGGGGACGTCGTACGTGAGGAGGGGCGAGCCGATGGGCCAGGACCGGGACCGGTTCTCGACCGCGACGAGGCTGCGGCTGCTCGGCGAGCAGACCGCCGCCCGCGTCTACCGTTCCCAGAGCCGCCGCCAGGCGCGCCGCTCCCGGCTCACCGGCCGGGCCGCCTTCCTCGCCCTCGTCGTCTGCACCATGGTCGTCGCCCTCGCCTACCCGATGCGCCAGTACGTGTCGCAGCGCGGCGAGATCGCCGAGCAGGAGCGGCTGGCCGAGGAGGCCGCCGCCCGCGTCGAACGGCTGCGCGACGAGAAGGCCCGCCTCCAGGACGACGCCTACGTCAAGCGGCTCGCCCGCCAGCACCTCCACTACGTGATGCCCGGCGAGACCGCCTTCACGATGAACGACCCCGGGGCGGCCCGGCGGCACCGCACCGACCAGGGCGGCACCGGCCGGCCCTGGTACTCCAGCGTCTGGGACGGCGTGGACCGCGCCGACCAGCAGAACCGATAGCCGCTGGGCCGCCCCCGGCGGTCCCGCGCCCCACCAGGACCGAGCAGGATCAAGGCAGGCATGGAAACGCCCCCTCCGCAGACCGAACGCACCGAGCCGACCGAGGCCGACGTCGCGGCCTTCAAGGAACAGCTCGGCCGCCCGCCGCGCGGCCTGCGGGCCATCGCGCACCGCTGCCCGTGCGGCGAGCCCGACGTCGTCGAGACCGCGCCCCGGCTCCCCGACGGCACGCCGTTCCCGACGACGTACTACCTCACGTGCCCCCGCGCGAACTCCGCGATCGGCACGCTGGAGGCGAACGGCGTCATGAAGGAGATGACCGAGCGCCTCGGCACCGACCCCGAGCTGGCCGCCGCCTACCGGGCCGCGCACGAGGACTACATCGCCCGCCGCGACGCCATCGAGGTCCTCACCGGCTTCCCCAGCGCCGGCGGCATGCCGGACCGCGTGAAGTGCCTGCACGTCCTGGTCGCCCACTCCCTGGTCGCCGGGCCGGGCGTGAACCCGCTGGGCGACGAGGCGCTGGCGATGCTCCCGGAGTGGTGGGCGAAGGGCCCCTGCGTCACGCCGTGCGTGGCCCCGAAGGAGGAGGACGGCTGGACCGTCGAGGGTGACGCGGACGGCCACTTCGCCTTCAAGCCGATCGACGACGGGGAGGAGGAGAAGTGACCCGGGTGGCGGCCATCGACTGCGGCACGAACTCCATCCGCCTCCTCGTGGCGGACGTCGACCCCGACGCGGGCACCCTCGTCGACCTGGACCGGCGGATGACCATCGTCCGCCTCGGCCAGGGCGTGGACCGCACGGGCCGGCTGGCCCCGGAGGCGCTGGAGCGGACGTTCGCGGCGTGCCGCGAGTACGCCGCCGCCATCGGGGAGCTGGGCGCCGAGAAGGTCCGCTTCGTGGCGACCTCCGCCTCCCGCGACGCCGAGAACCGCGAGGACTTCGTGCGGGGCGTCCTGGACATCCTCGGGGTCGAGCCGGAGGTCATCACCGGCGACCAGGAGGCCGAGTTCTCCTTCACCGGGGCGACCCGCGAACTGGAGGGCACCGACCGGTACCTGGTGGTGGACATCGGCGGCGGCTCCACCGAGTTCGTCGTCGGTTCCGCGCACGTCGAGGCGGCCCGGTCGGTGGACATCGGCTGCGTGCGCCTGACGGAGCGCCACGTCCGCCACGACCCGCCCGGCGAGGACGAGGTGGCCGCGATCCGCGCCGACGTGCGCGCCGCGATCGCCCTGGCCGAGGAGACCGTCCCCGTGCGCGAGGCGCACACCCTCGTCGGCCTCGCCGGCTCCGTCACCACGGTCGCCGCGATCGCGCTGGGCCTGGAGGAGTACGACTCGGCGGCCATCCACCGCTCCCGCATCCCCTACGGGCAGGTCGCCGAGGTCACCGACCGGCTGCTGGCCATGACCCACGAGGAGCGCGCCGCGATCCCCGTCATGCACCCGGGCCGGGTCGACGTCATCGTCTCCGGCGCCCTGGTCCTGCGCGAGATCATGGAGCACATCGACGCCCCCGAGGTCGTGGTGAGTGAACACGACATCCTGGACGGGATCGCCTGGTCCCTGGCCTGACCGGGCCCGCCGCCGGGGGCCCGCCTCCCGGGGCGGGCCCCCGCGCCCTGCCCGACGGCCCCTCTCGCGCCCAGGCCGTCCGCGCTCCCGGGGCCCGTTCGCGCCCCGGCGCGTCCGTCCATGCCCCCGCTCGGTGGCGCCCGCCCGATGCCGTCAGACGGATCCGGACGCGCCTGCCGGCGACGGCGGCGGGGCTCCCGGCGGGGCGTCACATGTTGCGGTAGACGTCCCGACGGTCGCCCACCTTGACGACCAGGACGACGAGTTCACCGTCGTTGACCTGGTAGGCGACCCGGTAGCTCCCGACCCGGAGCCGGTAGAGCCCCGACGGGCCGGTGAGCTTCTTGACGTCCGCGTCCTGGCGGTACGGGTCCTCACCGAGCGCGGTCAGCGCGGTCAGGATGCGCATGGCGTCGGGCCGGCTGATGGCCCGGAGCTGCCGTTGCGCCGCCGTGGTGAACCGGAAGGCGTACTTCACGCCGCCTCGCCGTCCTGCTCGGTGAACAGGTCCGCCAGCAGTTCCGCCATCGTGAGGGTGGGGCCGCCCTCGGCCAGTACGGCTTCCGCTTCACGCGCCAACATCACGTCGGCCGCTTCCTCCAGCGCCTCGAAGTCCGAGATCGGAACCACGGCCGCCACCGGGACGCCGTTGCGCGTGATGACGGTCGGAACGCCCTCCTCGGCCCGGTTGATGTGGTCCGCGAGGTGCGCGCGGGCTTCCCGTACGGTCACGGTGTTCTCATCCATGAGCTCAGTGTACGCAGATCCGTGTACACGGAGTGGTGCGGGAATCGCGCTCGTGCGCGATCCCCGACGGAAACGCCTGGTCCTGGTCCCTGGCCTGACCGGGCCCGCCGCCGGGGGCCCGCCTCCCGGGGCGGGCCCGCGCGCCCTGCCCGGCGGCCCCTCTCGCGCCCGGCCGTCCGCGCTCCCGGGGTCCGTCCATGCTCCCGGGGCCCGTTCGCGCCCCGGTGCCACCGTCGGCCTCCGCCCTCCTCGACCGGGTCGCCCCGCGGGCCGACCCGGTGCGTGCTCCTGGACCGAGCCCGTCGTCGACCAGGTGGCCGCCGTTCTGATCGGTGGCCGTTCCTTGCCGATGGACGCTTGCCACGGCCAACTGCGCTGTTAGCGTTGCCGTTTGAGCGAGGGGGAGGGCGACACGTGACATCGACCGCGTTTTGCATCGGCGGGGACCTGGAAGTACGGCGGCTGGGGTTCGGGGCCATGCACTTGCCGACGGAACCGGGCCCGGACCGCGAGACCTCTCTCGCGGTCGCCCGGCGGGCCGTCGAACTGGGTGTCACGCTGATCGACACCGCGTACCTCTATGGCGGGGGAGCCAACGAGGAACTCCTGGCCGAGGCCCTGCACCCCTACCCGGACGGACTGCTGATCACCACCAAGGTCGGCGTCGCCCGATCGGGCCCCTCGGGCGAGTGGAGGCTCGACGGGCGGCCGGACGTGCTGCGAGAGCAGGTCGAGCAGGCGCTCCGCCGCCTGCGGGTCGAGCGGATCGAGCTTCTCCAACTGCACCGCATCGACCCCGAAACGCCGCTCGCCGACCAGGTCGGCACGCTGCGGGACCTGCGGGCCGAGGGCAAGATCGGCCGGATCGGACTGTCCGAGGTCACCGTCGACGAGCTGAACCGGGCACGGGAGATCGTCGACATCGCGAGCGTGCAGAACCGGTACAACCTGCTCGACCGCGAACACGAGCCCGTGCTCGCGGCCTGCGAAGCGGCAGGAATCGCGTTCCTGCCGTGGCGACCCGTCGCCTGGGGCACGTCAGGGGCGAAGACCGAGGTCGCCTCCGTGGCGACCGAACTCGACGCCACCCCCACGCAGATCGCCCTCGCCTGGCTCCTCGACCACTCACCCGTCATCCTCCCGATCCCTGGCACTGCCCGGATCGATCACCTGGAGGAGAACCTCGCTGCGGAGCGTCTCGCCATGACCCCGGCGCACCGCGACCGCTTCGACCGCCTGCTCGAAGTGGCATAGGGCTCCGCCTGTTCGGCCACGACCGGGGCGAGCAATCGACGACGCGCCTCCAGCAACTCGCCGCTGCCGGGCCCGCCGGGGACCTCGTGACGCTTGGGCAACTCCGGAGCGAGGACGAGCCCGCAGGTCGGCTGCCCGACGTCGTCGCGGCGTTGGAGGAACTCATGGACGTTCTGCGCCAGCGGGTTCAGATCAGAAGCGGGGCTTGGAAGCACGTACTCAGCGGCGTCCTTCCGGGCCGGTCCGGCCGCACGCCCACAGGGCGCGGTGAAACCCGTAGACGGGGTACGGCACGACGACTCCGTCCGTGTGGGGCAGGCCGGCGGTGCCGACCCGGGTGAAGCCGGCCTTCACGAGGACCCGGCCGGAGGCGGGGTTGCCGGGGTGGTGCTTGGCCTCCAGACGGTCCAGGCCGGCGAGGGTGAAGGCGAAGGCCACGACCTGCCGTGCGGCGTGGGTGGCGTAACCGCGGCCCCAGGTGTCCTCGCGGAGGATGTAGCCGAGGGTGCCGAGGCCCGGTTCCCGCAGCCGCAGGGAGATGGTGCCGACGAGGTCCCCGTCGTGGACGACGCCGAAGTCCCACCGGACGCGGGGCTTCTCGCGGGCTGCCGCGAGGGCGCGGCTGACGCGGTCGTGCGCCTGCCCGGTGGTGTACGGACGGCCGTGGGTGAAGCGGACGGACGCACCGCTGTAGACCCGTCGGACGGCCGGGATGTCGGCCGCGGCCAGTTCCCGGAGCGTGATCACTTGCCGGTGAGCATGCCGGTGACGGCGGCGGCTGTCGGGCGGTCTTCCGGGGCGGGAGCCAGGCAGGCGGTGACCGCTTCCTCGAACTCGGGGAACGGCCAGGGCCGAACTCCGGTGATCGGGAGCGTGCTGCCCTCGGCGATGGCCCGCAGCTTCTCCGGTCGGTCCACGGCGTCGTCGTAGGCGACGGGGCGGTGTCCGGTCCAGCACCAGAACAGGGACGCGCCGAGGCCCCAGACGTCGGCGGGCGGCGCGGCCTGGACGTGGGTGTCGGCGGAGGTGGCGAGGACGGAGGCGGCGATCTCCGGGGCGGTGGTGTGGGTGAGGGCTCCCCGGTAGGGGAGGCGGGGGCCGTCGCCGGAACCGCAGGCGAGGGCGTAGTCGATGAGTACGGCGCGGCCGTCCGCCACGAGGGTGTTGGTGGGCTGGACATCGGCGTGGGCCCAGCCGGCGGCATGCAGCCGGGCGAGGCTCTCGGCCCAGGTGCGGGCGATCCCGAGCAACCACGGGCGTACGGAGGGCCGGTCGCCTTCGGGGCCGCGGGCGAGGGCGAACGTACGCCACAGGGGGGTGCCGTCGACCCACCGGACGGCGATCCACCGGCCACCGTCCCAGGTGCCGGCACCGACCCGGTAGCCGGGGCTCAGCGCGCCCGCGTCGATGAGGCGGGTGATGTGGCTGTCCTCCTGGGCGATCTCCGCGGCCTTGTCGCGGGCGGTCTTGTCATCGGGGTTGTTCGCCTTGACGGCGACGGCGCCGAGCGGGCCGTGCACCTTCCAGGCGCGAGAACCGCGCCGGTCGCTCAGGAGCCGGGTCGTGCAGGGCCGGCCGACGCGGTCCCGGAGGTGGGAGAGGGCTTCGCCGGGGGGAGCTGGCGTTCCGACCACGGGCGGATCTCCGTCCAGTCGTAGGGGAGTCGCTGGAAGACGTCACAACCGTCGTCGTCGGCCAGGGCGAGCGCGGCGGCCAGGTCGGGGGTCGCGTGGAGGAACCGCGGGTCGCGCCGACGGACCGCGGCCCGTACAGGGAGGAACGAGACCGGGGAGACGGGGGTACGGCCACCGGACCGGGTGCGCTCCTCTTCCCCCGCGTGGAACTTGCCGACCATGATGCCGACGGGCCCGTACAGGTGCTTGAGGACCCAGTGCGGCCACGCCATCAGGTCACGGTGCCGTACACCCGGGACGTCGCCCAGGAGGACGATGTTCTCGCAGCGCAGGGTGCCATGGGGGAGGCGGATCAGGGGCCGAAGCCACTCGGCGGCCTGTACCCCCGCGTGGAAGAGTTCGGCCTCGACGGCGTCGGCGTCGCCATCGGCCCGGTAGACGGTCCAGGTGGTGAGGCCACGCTGGAGCGAGGACGCCAGGTAGGGGCAGTGGTCGGTCATCCGCTGGGCGTACGCGGTGATGTCCACGGTGGCCGGCTTGGTGGTGCTGGCCTCGACGAGGCGGAGCGCCCCGGCAGTCGGTCGGAGCGCTCCGTCGACGCGTGTGAGGGTCATCGGGGCGTCGGGGTGGCTTCGTCGTCGCCGTCACCGCTGGTCGGGGAGCAGTCCCACTCGGCCACGATGGTGCCGGTGGCCCGGTAACGGGCGAGTGCGGTCTTGTCGAGCACGCCACCCGCGTCGGTGAACCAGATCTCCGGCAGCGGCCCGTGCGCGTCCTCGTACGCGGCCACCCACTCGATCGGGCCGGAGCCCTTCGCCTCGCGGTGGCCCAGTACCGTTCCGGTGTGCTCGGTGCTGAACGCGGCGTATCCGGGGGTGGCGAGCAGCCTGTGCCACTCGGCGTCCACGGCCGGGGAGAACATTTCGGTGGGGCCCTCGCCGTGGTCGAACCGCTTCTTGGCGACGGCCAGGAAGCGGCCGAGTTCCCGGCGTTCGACGGCGGTCGTACTCATGGTGGTGCTCCTCTCGACGTACTTTCGAGTGGTGCTCGGTGATCCCGCCATGTGACAGGTGGACGCAGCGCGGCCCGCTGCTCAGGGACTGCCCAGAGGCTTCGGTCCCAGGCGGCGCCCACCACGCTAGGAACGGCCCCGGCGAGGGCTCAACGAAGTTGCCAGTTCTTGCCGGGATTCACCCGAGCGTGTTGATCGCGTCCCTTACCAAGGCGCGGGCCTGCGCGCCGTGCACTGCCATGGCCGCCAGTCGCGCGAAGGCGCGGTTGTAGTCGGAGATCTCACTCGGCTGGGTGATCCGCAGATAACCGGAGGCCAGTTCGACGGCCACTTCGGCCCCGTCGAACATGTAGAAGTCCTCCACTGGCAGCGTCACGCGGCCGACTCCGAGCGGGATGATGCCGAGACTGACGTACGGCCTGGCGCTCACGGAGATCAGGCGGTCGAGCTGCGCGGCCATCGTCTCGGCGTCGCACACGGCGGCCCGCAGGACATACTCCTCGATCACCAACCCGAACTCGTGCCGTCCGGAGAACAGGACCTTCTGCCTGTCCATACGGGCCTGCACGGCCTCGTCCACGTCGTCCACGACAACGCCGCGGTCGCGCTGGACCGAGTGCAGGACAGCCGCCGTGTACTCGCGGGTCTGCACCATCCCGGGCAGAACCCTGCTCGCGTAGACCCGGAACAAGCGGGTGCGTTCGTAGAGCGAGGCGACGGAATCCTGGGCGGCCCGGAGCCCGGTGCGCTCCATCTCCCGCCACTCGGTGTACATCGACTCGACGGCTCGGGCGGCGGCAATCAAGTCGTGAATCTGGTCCTCAGCCCCGCACACGGTGCACCAGATCCTGATGTCGGCCTCGGAAGCAGGCCGTGCCGCGCTCTGGATGCGGCTGGTCTTGGACGCACCCCACCCGCACCGGACAGACAGCTCGTCACCTGTAAGCCCGGCATCCTTGCGGATGTTCGTCAGGCGGCGGGCAAGGGCCTTCCGCGCCTCGATGACGCTGGACGATGAAGACGACACGCTGATTGCCCGGTGAGGTGTGGAGGGTTAGACCGCGTACGCCTCGTGCGGGATGGCCCGCTCCCAGACCGCCTCGAACGCTGCGGCCACCATCTTCACGGTGTCAGGGTCCTCGGTGAACTGATGACCCGCCCATTCGCCGTCACCGGTGAACCAGTGGAAGAGGACCCGCTCACCGTCGATCAGCCACAGGTCGTTGCCCGGCAGAGCCAGGTCGGAGGCGAGGCGGCGGGGCAACCAACGGACGGACTCGCCGGCGGCGATGTTGTGCAGACCGGTCAGCGAGTACTCCCACCGGATGTAGTCGGTCACCGGCTCCGAGACCACCCGCGCCCGGCGCACGACCACTCCGCGAGCGACGGTCTCCTCAACGAGCGCGCGCCACTCCCGGTACGCGTCGGGCAGCTCGATCTGGCGGCCTTCCCTCCACGCCGCGAAGACCTCGTCCTCCATGTACGAGTCGCGCATCTCCAGGTGGACCGCCGAGTGCTCAGCGCTCCTCAGCAGCGCGGTGAAGTCCGGCACGTCGTTCTGCGGCATCGCACGCCTCCCTCAGGATCGTGATCATCCCGGACGGGACGCGTACCACACCCTCGTGATCAGGTACGCCGATGCGACCGCCGGGGACCCATTCGGTCACGTTGATCTTGAGTTTCATCTCGGGGTCCGGGAGCCAGCCCTGGATGACGATCTCGTTCTTCTCATCCTCGAACCACACCGTCGGGGAGCCCCCGTTGGGTGAGTTCGGATCTTTCCCGATGAACTCTAAAGCCACGATTCCCTCCCACAGCAGGCCGGTTGCCGACTCCTGCGCACACTTCCCCTGCGGGAGGACGTGGTCAAGGTCGGCCGACCCGATTGGCGGAATTAGGCAGGCGACCAGTCTGTCGCTCGCGTGCCATCCCGACGAGGCGGCAGCGCACCCCGGCTCCCCGTCGATCAACACCCACGCCCCGCAGGCGGACGAGGTTCCCCGAATCGCGCTCGATCACTCGTGTTCTTCTCGCTTCGGCGCAGGCGTGGGCGTGCCGGGAGGAGTTGGCTGTGACCCGCGACCGCCGTCGCAAGTAGGACATTCGGGCTTCCCTCGCCGGCTCTGAGGACCGGGACGTACGAGTCCGGTGCCGGACAGCGGCCGGACGGCATCGTGTAGGCGTGTGCCTCAGGTGGTCCGTGGCTGTGAACTGTGGTGATACGGCAGGAGAGCCCGTCCCCCGGTCAGGGGCGGGCTCTCCCGGGTTGTCGTGATGTCACACCTGGGATCCGGCCGCCATCGTCACCAGGCCCGTCCACGCCACCGGCGACACCTTCAGCACGGGGCCGGTGGGGCGCTTGCTGTCGCGGACCGGCACGACGTCGTGCGCGACGGCGTACGCGGGAGCCCATTCGACGCACTCGCCGCCGTTGTTTCCGCTGTACGAGGACGCACGCCAGGCATGCTCGGGGACCGGGGCCGGAATGTCGTTCATGAGTGACAGTCCTTCAGTATCGAGTCGATCAGGTCGGCTGATTCATTCGGTGAGCAGGCCATGGCCGTGAGCAGATCATAGGCATCACGGGCATGCGCGACGTCGTCCTGTTCGGCGAGGAGATAGCCGCGCGGGAACCCGTCAACGTGTACGACGTCCGCGCCCTCCGTGAACGAGAGGATGCCGAACGGGCAGTGGTATCCGTGGTGCTGGCCCTTGTCCTTGATGATCTGGACGCGGTGGTTGGGAATTTCGGCCAGGTCGCGGAGGTGGCCGAGCTGGGCGCGCATGATGCCCGCGTCTCCGACCGTGTGCCGTAGTACGGCCTCGTTCACGACGAGCCACAGTCGGGTCGGCTGTTCGCGGGTCAGGACACGTTGCCGCTCCATGCGGGCCGTGACGAGGTCTTCGAGGTTCGACGGCCGGCCAGTGCGCAGCACCGCGCGGGCGTAGTCCTCCGTCTGGACCAGCCCGGGGAGGAGTTGAGGGTTGAACATCCTCACCACGGTCGCCTTCGCCTCCAGCTCGACGTACGGGCGGAACCACGGCGGGAACGCGTAGCGCAGGGCGAGCGGCCACAGGCGGACGAACCGGCCGCCCGCGTGCGGGAACAGGCGGTCGCACGCCTCCGCGAACTCGCGGGGCGGGACGCGGTCACCCGCCTCGATCTTCGCCACGAGCGAGTAACCGCAGTGTGCCTCCGCCGCGAGGTCGTGGCGCGAGATGCCCAGGCGTTCGCGCTCCAACCGGACCTCCGCACCGAAGTGCAGCAGCGGTGAGGCGGTCGGGCCGGTGTGATCGTCGGACTCGTTCTCGACGCTCAATTCGAACCAACTCCCGGGTGTCATTGGACGGTTGGCATTGTCCAGGCGTCCCCCCTGGAGAGGCTACTCGCGCATCGCGACGATTACAGCACGGAACGTCACCAGGAAGGCGCGTGCGGAAGTGGACGTGAACGAGACCGAGCGGCCCGACGGAGGAGAGGCGCCGTGATCGGATGCTGGTCCGGCAAGGAACTGCCGGTGACCCTTCGGGCCGCGATCACCGCCCAATGGCCGGACGAGGCCGAACAGGGCCGGCTGTACTGCGACGAACCCGGCGGCCACGACGGGCCGCACCGCGCCTGCGTGGTCGACTTGGACACGGCCCCGGCTGCGGGGGCGAGGGCCTTGTGGGCGCAGTGGTCGAGCGATGCGGCCCTCCGCATGGTCGTCCTGGTCGTCCTGGACGACTGCGCGTCGCTCAGCCCCAGTCGTATGGACGCGTGCGCGAGGTACCGCCACCACGACGGGCCGCACACCTGGGAGCGGTGGGAGGAGCGTGGGGTGGGCGCCCGGTGAGGAGGGGGCGGTACGGCGTCGGCGACCTGGTCTACGACACGGTGCGGGACGCCGTGGGGGTCGTGTGCGACCGGGAGTTGGGCGTGGTCGAGTTGGAGGACTGCCAGGGGTACAGGTGGCGGGCCGTGGCGGCGCGCTGTCGGCTGGTCAAGGAGGCGCCGCCCGAGCAGCCGGTCCCGCCGGGCACCCGCCCGGTGGACACCACGCCGGAGGCCGTGCGGATCGGGGACTGGGTCCGGGTGGAGGACGGGCGGATCTACCAGGTCCAGGACATGCGGTCGAACGGGCCCGGTGGCCGGGTGCTGTTCCTGGCCGGGCGGGTGCGGCCGTGGGTGATGCCCAGCAACAGCGTGCGGCAGGTGTACCGGCCGGTTCGGCCGGTCGGTTGAGGGCTCCGGGACCTCGCGGAAGTCGGCCTTCGGTACGTCCCTCCGCGTTGGCCGGCCGGGTACTCCGCGGGTGTCGGCGGACTCGGGGGCGGGCCCGCCGGGAGTTCCGCCGGCGGGGCGGTCGGGCCGGCCTCCCCGCCGGGACCCGCCTCCGTCAGGACCGCCTCGGCCTCGCGCACCGGGCGCGCGTCGGCCTCGCGGACCGGCCGGGTGTCGGCCTCATGGACCGGCCTCGCGGACCGGCCGGGTGTCGGCCCCATGGGCCGGCCTCGCGGGACGGCCGCGGACCGGCCGCCGACCGACCGTGTGCCGGCCGCGTCCGGGGGTGTTTCCCGTGCGGGCCGGGGCGTCGTCACGGACGGGGCCCAAGGGGGGACAAGCGGGGCGGACGTGGTGGTTCCGGCGTATCGGCACGGGTCGCGACGGGCCTACCGACGAGTCGTCGGGAAAAGGTCGTGAAGTTCTTCACAAGGAAAAGAGCCCTGATGAGGGTCTCCACGGGGGGTGCGACCCTTACGGAGCCCTCTCGGGGCTCTTGCCCGTCCCGGTTTTCGTAACCGCAGAAGCGTTTCGGCCATGTGAACCAAGGCGGTGGTCCACCGTTACGAAAGGCTCTCCGGTCCAGTTCACGAGGGGTGAGGGGGCAGTGAACAACGTCCTTCGATACACCCTGGTTCCCGGTCGGCGCCATGACCTCGGTCACGTGGGCGGGGCAGTGTAGCAGAGGTCCACTCGAACCTTGTGAAGGGGCGCACGAGCGACCCCCGTCCGAGGGGTGGATACTCGATGGCATGAGCACCACGGAGCGTCCCAGGATCCTCGTAGTAGGCGGTGGGTACGTAGGCCTGTACGCAGCTCGACGCATCCTGAAGAAGATGCGCTACGGCGAGGCGACCGTCACGGTCGTCGACCCGCGCTCGTACATGACGTACCAGCCCTTCCTCCCCGAAGCCGCCGCCGGCAGCATCTCGCCGCGGCACGTCGTCGTCCCGCTGCGACGCGTGCTGCCCAAGGCCGAGGTCCTGACCGGCCGGGTCACCACCATCGACCAGGACCGCAAGGTCGCCACCGTCGCGCCGCTGGTCGGCGAGGCGTACGAGCTGCCCTTCGACTACCTGGTGATCGCGCTCGGCGCGGTCTCCCGCACCTTCCCGATCCCCGGCCTCGCCGAGCAGGGCATCGGCATGAAGGGCATCGAGGAGGCCATCGGCCTGCGCAACCACGTGCTCGAGCAGCTCGACAAGGCCGACTCGACCACCGACGAGGAGGTCCGCCGCAAGGCCCTGACCTTCGTCTTCGTCGGCGGTGGCTTCGCCGGTGCCGAGACGATCGGCGAGGTCGAGGACATGGCCCGCGACGCCGCCAAGTACTACAAGAACGTGTCCCGCGAGGACATGCGCTTCATCCTGGTCGACGCCGCCGACAAGATCCTCCCCGAGGTCGGTCCGAAGCTCGGCAAGTACGGCAAGGAGCACCTCGAGGGCCGCGGCGTCGAGGTCTACCTGAGCACGTCCATGGACTCCTGCGTCGACGGCCACGTGGTGCTGAAGAACGGCCTCGAAGTCGACTCCAACACGATCGTGTGGACCGCCGGTGTGAAGCCGAACCCGGCGCTGGCCCGCTTCGGCCTGCCGCTCGGTCCCCGCGGCCACGTCGACTGCCAGCCGACGCTCCAGGTCACGGGCACGGACTACATCTGGGCCGCGGGCGACAACGCCCAGGTCCCGGACCTCGTGGGCCGCAAGGCCGGCAACGAGAACGCCTGGTGCCCGCCCAACGCCCAGCACGCGCTGCGCCAGGCCCGGGTGCTCGGTGACAACGTCCTCTCCGGCATGCGGGGCTTCCCGCAGAAGGAGTACAGCCACGCCAACAAGGGCGCGGTGGCGGGCCTCGGCCTGCACAAGGGCGTCGCGATGATCGTCATGGGCAAGATGAAGATCAAGCTCAAGGGCCGTCTCGCCTGGTACATGCACCGCGGCTACCACGGCATGGCCATGCCGACCTGGAACCGGAAGATCCGCGTCTTCGCGGACTGGACGCTCGCGATGTTCCTCAAGCGCGAGGTCGTCTCGCTCGGCGCCATCGAGTCGCCGCGCGAGGAGTTCTACGAGGCGGCCAAGCCGGCCCCGGCGCCCGCCGCCAAGCAGGAGAAGGCCAAGGCCTCCTGACGACGGCCGGACCGACCCGGCCCCGACGGCCGGACCCGGCCGTCCCCACGCAGTCCCGACGAGGGGCCGCCCGCCATCCGTGGTGCGGGCGGCCCCTCGCCGCGTCGTGCCGCGGGACGTGCCGGGGCCTGCCGTGCCGGGGAGCGCGTCGTGCCGGGGCCCGCCGCAGGTGCGTCGTCCCGTGCCGGGAGGTCTCGTGCCGGTGCCGTGCCGGGTCGTGTCGTGCCGTGTGTCGTGCCAGGACGTGCCGGGAGGTGTCGCGCCAGGACGTGCCGTGCCGGGGCCGGGCCGCGTCGTACCGCAGTGCGCGCCGGGGGCCCGCCGCGTGGCGGGATGCCGCCGTTGCGCCGACCGCCCGCCACGTCGCGTGGTTTTGGGACTACTTTCCGCGCCGAACGGTGTTTACGTGGTGCTGAGCATTTCTGGGATCGACGTCACGGAGGTGTGCACCATGTCCGACGCCGCTTCGCGGCTGGCCGCGCTCGCCGAGGACCTGCTGGGCGTTCCGCTCCCGGTGCGGATCCGCGCCTGGGACGGCAGCGAGGCCGGTCCGCCCGCCGGCCCCGGCACGCCCGTGCTGGTCATCCGGGACCGCAGGGCGCTGCGCCGCATGGCGTGGCGGCCGGGCGAACTGGGCCTCGCCCGCGGCTGGGTCGCCGGGGAACTGGACGTGGAGGGCGACCTGTACGAGGCGCTCGCCCGGCTCGCCGGCCTCCTCTGGGAGCGCGGCCCCGGCACCGGCACCGACGGCGACGGTCAGGGAGGCCGCCGGCCCCGGTTCGGCGCCCGGGCCGCCCAGGCCCTGCGCACCGCCCGGGACCCGCGCGTCCGCGCCGCCGCCCGCGAACTGCTGCGGCTCACCGGGCCCTTCCCGCCGCCGGCCCCGCCCGCCGAGGAGGTCCGGCGCCGCAGCGGCCCCCTGCACACCAAGCTCCGCGACCGCGCGGCGATCAGCCACCACTACGACGTGGGCAACGACTTCTACGAGCTGGTCCTCGGCCCGTCCATGGTCTACTCGTGCGCCTACTGGTCCGAGGGCGGCACCCTGGAGGAGGCCCAGCACGACAAGTTGGAGCTGGTCTGCCGCAAGCTGGCCCTCAAGGAGGGCGACCGGCTCCTCGACGTGGGCTGCGGCTGGGGCTCCATGGCGATGCACGCCGCCCGCCACCACGGCGCCACCGTCGTCGGCATCACGCTCAGCTCCGAACAGGCCGTCCACGCCCGCAAGCGCGTCGCCGACGAGGGCCTCGCCGACCGCGTCGAGATCCGCGTCCAGGACTACCGGGACGTCCGCGACGGGCCGTACGACGCGATTTCCTCCATCGGCATGGCCGAGCACGTCGGCGCCGTCCGCTACCGCGAGTACGCCGACGTCCTGCACGGCCTGCTCAAGCCCGGCGGCCGGCTCCTCAACCACCAGATCGCCCGCCGCCCCGAGCCCCGTGAGGAGGAGTACCGCCTCGACCCGTTCATCGACGCGTACGTCTTCCCCGACGGGGAGCTGGCGCCCATCGGCCGCACCACCGCCACGCTGGAGGAGGCCGGCTTCGAGGTGCGGGACGTCGAGGCGCTCCGCGAGCACTACGCCCTCACCCTGCGCCGCTGGGTCGCCAACCTGGAGGAGCGCTGGGACGAGGCCGTACGCCTCGTCTCACCCGGCCGTGCCCGCGTCTGGCGGCTCTATATGGCGGCGTCCGCGCTCGCCTTCGAACGCAACCGGATCGGCGTCAACCAGGTCCTCGCCGTGAAGACCCCCGAGGGCGGCGCCTCGGGGATGCCGCTGCGCAGCCGCGTCTGGAGCGAAACCGGCGGCAGGTGAGGCTCCGGCCCCTTTCGGGCGGGGCCCGTTCCTCCCGGACGGGCTCGATCCTCCCGGGAGGGGCCGCGTCCCGCCCGGGAGGGGCTGCACTCCGTCTCGGAGAAGCCGCCCCGCCCCGGATCCCCCGGCCGGTCCCCCTTCCGCCCCGGACGGGCCCCCACCCCGCCCTGGGGGCCCACCCCGCCCCAGGTCCCCGTCCCGCCCCGGAGGGCCCCTGCCGTGCGTCGCCGCAGTACCCGGCCGGCGGGACCCCGCGCACGGCGGAGGGCCGGGCCCCCGAGACGGGGGACCCGGCCCTCTTCGGCGCCGCGTCCGCTACTCGGCCTTGATGGCGTTGAGCATGTTCAGCTTCGCCGCGCTGCGCGCCGGCCACATCGCGGCCAGGACGCCGACCAGACCGGCGAGCAGCAGGAAGATCCCGATCCGGCCCCACGGCAGGACCAGCGCGTACCCCGGCAGGCTGTTCTTGACGGTCTCGCCGATCGCCCAGCCGAGGAACGACCCGAGGACGATCCCGACGACCGCGCCGTACAGCGAGATCACCACGGCCTCCAGGCGGACCATCCGCTTCACCCGGCGCCGGTCGAGGCCGATCGCGCGGAGCATGCCGATCTCCTGCTGCCGCTCGAACACCGACATGGCGAGCGTGTTGACCACTCCGAGCACGGCGATGATCAGGGCCATCGCCAGCAGGCCGTACATGATGTTCAGCAGCATGTTGATGGCACCGCCGAACTCGTCGCGGATGTCCCGCTGGTCCATGACGGTGATCGCCGGATTGTTCCCGAGGGCGTCGACCAGGGCCTTCTCGTTGGCGGCGCTCTCCCCGCCGTCCATCGCGACGAAGATGGAGGGGATGTACGGCTTCGTGTCGTGCGGGGCGACGACCTTCCGGTCGATCAGGACGGGCGAGAGGAACTCGGAGTCCTTGTAGACCGCGCCGACGGTCAGCGTGCCCTTCCGGTCGTCGTCGTACTTCACGGGCAGGGTGCTGCCGACCTTCCAGCCGCGCGACTCCGCCGTCTTCTCGGCCACGGCGATCTGCCCCCGGCCCAGCGAGTCCAGCGAACCGGCGGTCCGCTCGACGTTCATGACCTGCTCGATGTCGCCTGGCGTGACGGCGGACGCGGAGGTGAACTCGCCGTCGATCTCCAGGTACGACGCCTGCTGCGGCGACAGGGCGGTGACGCCGGGGGCCTTCTCCAGGGCGTCCAGCGCGGACTGGTCGAGGAAGCCGCCGCCGGCCATCCGGACCATGTAGTCCGCCTTGATCTGGTCGGTGGTCATCTTGTCGATGGACTGGCCGACCGTGACGCCGAGCACCGACAGGCCGGTGACCAGGGTGAGGCCGATCGCCAACGCCGAGGCGGTCGCGCCCGTGCGGCGCGGGTTGCGGACGGCGTTCTGCCCGGCGAGCTTGCCGGAGATCCCGAAGGCCCCGACCAGCAGCGGCCGTACGGCGGCGATGAGCGGACGCGACAGCAGCGGGATCAGCATGATCACGCCGATCAGGGTGAGGAACGCGCCGCCGGCGATGAGGACGCGCCCCAGGTCGCCGCCCTCGACGGCGCCGTAGACGATCACGCCGGAGCCGAGCAGGGCCAGTCCACCGCCGATGCTGTTCCGCACGACCAGCGACTTCTGGGTGGGGGCCGCGTGCAGGCTGTTCATCGCGGCGACCGGCGGGATCTTCGCGGCGCGGCGGCCGGGCAGCCACGCGGCGAGCACCGTGACGACGAGGCCGACGCCGAGCGCGGACAGCACGGGCGTGACGCCGAGGACGAGCGGGCCGTCCGGCACCTTCAGGTCGAACGCCGCCATGCCGGAGCGCAGGCCCACGGCCAGCCCGATGCCGAGCAGGTAGCCGGCGGCGGAGGCGACCAGGCCGACGATCGCGGCCTCCGCCAGCACCGAGCGGGTGATCTGCTTGCGGGAGGCGCCGACGGCCCGCATCAGCGCGACCTCCTTGGTGCGCTGCGCGACGAGCATCGTGAACGTGTTGGCGATCAGGAAGACACCGACGAAGAGGGCGATCCCGGCGGCGCCCAGGAAGACCTGGTTGAAGGCGCTCAGGCTCTCCTCGATCTCCTCGGCCTGCTGCTGGGCGAGGGCCTTGCCCGTCTGTGCCTCGGCGCTCTTCGGCAGCAGCGGCTCGATCGCGCCGAGGAGCTCCGCGTCGTCGGCGCCGGGCGCCGCGGTGACGGTGACGTCCTGGAAGTAGCCCGGCTTGAGGAACAGCCGCTGCGCGGTCTCCGTGTCGAACAGGACCAGGCTGCCGCCGGCGCTGACGGAGCCGTCGTCGGTGGTGAAGACGCCCTGGAGGCGGTACTCCTCCACCGGGCCGTTGGTGGCGACGCGGACCGTGTCGCCGATCTCGTAGCCGCCCTTGGTGGCGGTCTCCCGGTCGAGGGCTATCCGGCCGCCGGAAACGGGGCCGCCGCCCTCGACGAAGTCGTACCTCGGGTCCTCGCCGTCCTTCCCGGGGGCGAAGTTGGCGCCCTTGTTGGACCATCCGACGCCGATCAGCTTCCCGGCCCGGTCGGGCACGCCGGCGAAGCCCTCGACCCGGCCGGTGGCGGTGGCGACGCCGTCCACCCCGGCGATCCTGTCGAGCGTGGCGCGGGGGATCCCGGGCTCCTGCTCGGGGTCGTCGGGGTCGGCGTGGGAGGACACGGCGACGGCGACGTCGTCGTAGCTCTTGGCGGACTGCTTGCCGAAGGCCTGGTTGAGGGTGTCGGTGAAGACGAGGGTGCCGGAGACGAAGGCCACGCCGAGCATGACGGCGAGGACGGTCATCAGCAGCCTGGCCTTGTGCGCGAGCACATTGCGCAGGGCGGTACGGAACATGAGGTGTGTCCTGGGGTGGAGGTGTCCGGTGGCGGGAGGGGCGGGGCGCGGGGCGGTCCGGCGCCCCGGTCAGCTGGTCCGGCCCTTGGCGTCGAACTCCTTCATGCGGTCCAGCACCCCGTCGGCGGTGGGCGCGAGCATCTCGTCGACGATCCGGCCGTCCGCCAGGAAGATCACCCGGTCCGCGTAGGAGGCGGCGACCGGGTCGTGGGTGACCATCACGACCGTCTGGCCCAGCTCCCGCACCGAGTTCCGCAGGAAGCCCAGCACCTCGGCGCCGGAGCGCGAGTCGAGGTTGCCGGTGGGCTCGTCACCGAAGATGATCTCGGGCCGGGAGGCCAGGGCGCGGGCGACGGCGACGCGCTGCTGCTGGCCGCCGGAGAGCTGCGCCGGCCGGTGGCCGAGCCGCCCGGACAGGCCGACCATGTCGATGACCCGGTCCAGCCACTGCTTGTCCGGCTTGCGGCCCGCGATGTCCATGGGGAGCGTGATGTTCTCCAGGGCGGTGAGCGTCGGCAGCAGGTTGAACGCCTGGAAGATGAAGCCGATCTTGTCCCGGCGCAACTGCGTGAGCTGCTTGTCCTTCAGGGAGCCCAGCTCCGTCTCGCCGACGCGGACCGAGCCGCCGGAGAAGCTGTCCAGCCCGGCCACGCAGTGCATCAGCGTCGACTTGCCGGAGCCGGACGGCCCCATGATCGCGGTGAACTCTCCCTGCGGGAACTCCACGGTGACCCGGTCGAGGGCGACCACCTGGGTCTCGCCCTGTCCGTAGACCTTGGAGAGATCCGTGGCGCGGGCGGCCACCGCGGTGGCGCGGCGTGCGGTCGTCGGGGTGGGGATCACGAGGAGGGCTCCTGTCGCACATGGGTTCGTCGAGGACCGTTCCATCGTCGGTGCCGCCGCCCCCGCGGGGCGTCCGCCCGCGTGCCCGTTCCCGGGGCCCTCTGGAGTCTGACGGCGCGGTCCGCCCCTCCTCCTGAGGTATGACGGCGCCCCTGAGGGGCCGCCGGGAGGGCCTGCGGGGACGGGCTTCGGCCCCGATGGCGAGGACTCGCCGTGGGGGGACGGCGACTTTCCGTCATTCCCTCGGGATGGCCTGTGCGGCCGTGACGTCGGCACCGCTGCTGCGCAGCGCCCTCGACGCGTGCTGATGACCCCTCAGAAGTCAATAAAATAAGACAACATCGGGCCACTCTTCCGCTGTTCGGGCGACGCGCCCGGATAGGCTCATGTGCCGACGCGCAGAAAACGCGTGTCATGCCCGGATGGTGGAACGCAGACACGGCGAGCTTAAACCTCGCTGGCCTACGGCCGTGCGGGTTCGAGTCCCGCTCCGGGCACCGACCGGCTCGGGGAGGTTTCGGCGCGTTACGGGGGTTGCGTGATCGAGACCCAGGAGCGGAAAGATCCTCCCCGAGCACTAGGGTGTTTCCTTTGCTTCCCCATTACTCTTGTTCCAAGGCCGCGCACGGCGGCCATGGAGGAGTGAGATGAGGAGCAGCAACCCGGTCTTCTCGCGACGGGGGTTCAGCCGCGACAACGGCTACGCGGGCTTCAACGCGCAGCAGCAGGCCGGGGGCCCCGCCGCTGGAACCAACCCGTACGCGACGAACCCGTACGCGACCAACCCCTACGCGCAGCCGGACGTCCAGCAGGGCGCCCCGCTGCAGGCACCGGCGCGCGCCGGCGCCATGACCATCGACGACGTGGTGTCCCGCACGGCCATCACGCTCGGCACGGTGTTCGTCACCGCGACGCTCGCCTGGTTCCTGCTGCCGGTCGACCCGGCCAACATCGGCAAGTCGTACGGCATCGGTGTCGGCGCGGCCCTGGTGGCCTTCGTCCTGGCGATGGTGCAGTCCTTCAAGCGCAAGGCGTCGCCCGCCCTGATCCTGGGGTACGCGGCCTTCGAGGGCGTCTTCCTCGGCGTCATCTCCAGCGCCGTCTCGACGTACGTCACGGCGGGCGCCGTCCCGCAGGCGGTGCTCGGCACGATGGCGGTCTTCGCCGGTGTGCTCATCGCGTACAAGATGCGCTGGATCCGCGTCACGCGCCGCTTCTACGGCTTCGTGATGGCGGCCGCGGTCGGCTTCGTGCTGCTGATGGCCGTCAACCTGCTGTTCTCGCTGTTCGGCGGCGGTGACGGCCTGGGCTTCCGCAGCGGCGGCCTCGGCATCCTGTTCGGCATCATCGGCATCGTCCTCGGCGCCTGCTTCCTGGCGCTGGACTTCAAGCAGGTCGAGGACGGCATCACGTACGGCGCCCCGCGCGAGGAGTCGTGGCTGGCCGCCTTCGGCCTCACCATGACCCTGGTGTGGATCTACATGGAGTTCCTGCGCCTCGTGCAGATCTTCTCCGGCGACGACTGACCGTCCCCCGGGACCGCTGATCGTCCCGTGGACCGAGAAGGGCCCGCCCGGTACGTCCGGGCGGGCCCTTCCGCGTCGTGCCGGACCGCCGCCGCTAGAGCAGCTTGCGCGCGGCGCGCCGCAGGTCGTACTCGTGGATGATCGCCTTGGCGTGGCCGTACGCGAGGTCGTGCTCGCTCCGGAGCCAGCTCACCTTCTCCTCGAAGCGGAGGAGGGAGGGGCCTTCCTCGACGGTGCGAAGCCAGTCGGACACCTCACGGCCCGTGCAGTGGGGGATGCGGGAGAGCAGGTTCCGGTGGGTTTCCTCGGAGAAGACATGGGACATGGGCGCCTCCGGACGCTGTGCGCGAGTGCTCCTTCACGTCACCGTGCCCGAGCGTTCGCCCGTTGGCAACAGTGCCGCACCGGCGCATAGGGTCGCGGTGTGCGCGATACGACGGAACTGGACGAGGCCGTGAGCCGCCTCGCCGACCGGCTGCGGGCCGCCCCGCAGAGCCGGCTCAGGCAGGGCGCGGCGGCGGAGGGACTGGCGCTGGCCAGGGAGCTGGCGGCGCGGGCGCAGCGGTGGGAGGGCACGGCGGAGACGCGGGTCATGCCGGACGCGGGGGTGTTCGCGGTGGGCGACCAACTGGCGGTCGCGGGCGCGGACCTCGCCGAGGCGCTGCGGGCCGCCGCGCGCCGGGGCGGCGCGTCCGGGGCGGCGCTGGACGGGGAGCTGGCGGACGCGGTGGCGTCGGTGCGCGCGGCGGCGGCGCGGGCGGGCCTGTAGGGGCGGCGCCTAGAAGGAGGCGATGACCCGGTCGGCGAGGATGTAGACGTTCTCCTCGTCGCCGCAGGAGAACGTCAGGGCGTACGCGCCGGAGATGCCCGACCCGCCCAGCAGGAACGGCGCGGCGCCGTCGCGCAGGGCCTCGGCGAGGCGTTCGGCGGTCTCGCGGTGCCCCGGCGTCATGCACAGCGTGGTGCCGTCCTCGAAGACGTACACGTCGAGCGTGCCGAGCGGGCCGGGCCGTACGTCGGTCAGCGCGGTGCGCGCGGCGGCCAGCTCCTCCAGGCGCGCCACGGTCCGCTCGTGGTCGGTGACGACCGGCGTCCGGACGGGCACGAAGTCGGGGTGCGAGGGGTGCCGCCGGCGGGCCGCGGCCAGTTCGGGGGAGTCCTCGGCGTACTCGGGGCAGTCGCCCGCACCGGCCGGCTCCGGAAGCTCCCCGCCCAGCGGGCCGGGCAGCTCGGGCAGCTCCGCTCCGGAGAAGTCGCCGGGGAAGTCGCCGGCCAGGTCTGCCGGGTCGGTGGGGTCGTACTCTGCGTCGAGGTCCAGCGCCTCCAGGCCCGCGAAGTCGGCCTGGCGCGGTACGAAGTAGGGGCCGTCGTCGCCGCCCAGCGGGCCGGGGAGACCGCCCAGCAGGGAGGCGGGGGAGTCGGTGGCCTCCCGGGCCTCCTGGGCGGCCCAGAACGCGCGGGCCTCCGCCAGCTCGCGCTCGCGCTCCTCGGCGAGGGCCTCGGTGACGGCGGCGCGTATCTCCTCCGCCATGGCGGAGGCGTCCGCGGAGCGGGCGTGCGGGACGGCCGGGGTCCGGCCCGCGGCGGCGAGGTCGGCGCGCAGGGCGGTGATCTGCCGGCGCAGACCGCGGGCGGCGTACAGGGCAGCGGCGCCCACGGCCGTGGTGGTGGCCGTGGTCAGCAGCAGGGCGAGAGACATGGCGCTCACTGACTTACTCCCGGTTTCAATCGATCCCCCGCACTTCCTACATCAGCTTGTCCCGCCTGTGGACCCGGTGTCAGTGCATTACGTCACGAATTGGACAGTTTTCTTTCGCTGGTGTTTCGCGCTCCCACCACCATGACCTGCATAAACGAATCTCCCCCAGGAGATAGGTCACATCCTGGGGGAGATTCGGTCACGGCTGGGACGCGGTGCGGTTCAGGAGGGTCGGGTCAGGAGAGCCGCTCGATCACCATGGCCATGCCCTGGCCGCCGCCGACGCACATGGTCTCCAGGCCGAACTGCTTGTCGTGGAACTGGAGGCTGTTGATCAGCGTCGTGGTGATGCGCGCGCCGGTCATGCCGAAGGGGTGGCCGACGGCGATGGCGCCGCCGTTGACGTTCAGCTTGTCGAGCGGGATGCCCAGGTCCTTGTAGGAGGGGATCACCTGGGCGGCGAACGCCTCGTTGATCTCGACCAGGTCGATGTCGTCGATGGTGAGGCCGGCGTTGGCGAGCGCCCGCTTGGTGGCCTCGACCGGGCCGTATCCCATGATCTCGGGGGAGAGGCCGGAGACGCCGGTGGAGACGACCCGGGCGAGCGGGGTCAGGCCGAGCTCGCGCGCCTTCGTGTCGGACATGACGACGAGGGCGGCGGCACCGTCGTTGAGCGGGCAGCAGTTGCCCGCGGTGACGCGGCCGTCGGGGCGGAAGACCGGCTTGAGGCCCTGGACGCCCTCCAGGGTGACGCCCGCGCGGGGGCCGTCGTCCTTGCTGACGACGGTGCCGTCCGGGAGGGTCACCGGGGTGATCTCGCGCTCCCAGAAGCCGTTCTTGATGGCCTGCTCGGCGAGGTTCTGCGACCGTACGCCGAACTCGTCCATCTCCTCACGGCTGACGCCCTTGAGGAGGGCGAGGTTCTCGGCGGTCTGGCCCATCGCGATGTACGCGTCCGGCACCAGGCCGTCCTCGCGCGGGTCGTGCCACTCGGAGGCGCCGTTCTCGGCGGCGGCCGCGGTGCGGGCCTGCGCCTCGTCGAAGAGCGGGTTGTGGGTGTCGGGCAGGCTGTCGGAGTTGCCCTTCACGTACCGCGAGACGGTCTCGACGCCGGCGGAGATGAACACGTCGCCCTCGCCGGCCTTGATCGCGTGCAGGGCCATGCGGGTGGTCTGCAGGGACGAGGCGCAGTACCGGGTCAGGGTGCAGCCGGGCAGGTGGTCCATGCCCATCCGCACGGCGACGATGCGGCCCAGGTTGTAGCCCTGCTCACCGCCCGGCAGGCCGCAGCCGAGCATGAGGTCGTCGATGTCCCGCGGGTCCAGCTCGGGGACCTTGGCGAGGGCGGCCTGGATGATCGTGGCGGTCAGGTCGTCGGGCCGCAGGTCCTTCAGTGAGCCTTTGAAGGCCCGACCGATGGGGGAGCGGGCGGCTGAGACGATCACGGCTTCGGGCATCACGGCTCCAGGGTGGGCGGGTGGGCGGGTGTGCGACTGAGAGGGAAGTTACCCCTACGTAGGGCTGGGGTCACCGCATGTGGGGTGTGACCCCCACCGCATTTCTAAGCGCTCGCTCAGTCTCTCTCCCCGGCCCCCCGTCCCGCCACTCCCGCGGCCCCGCCGTCCGGTTCCGGGCGCGCCCGCCCGCGCCGTCACGGGCGCGCGGGCGCGGTGCGCGGGCGGGCCGTGCGGGGCCCGCGGCGCGCGGTCACGCCGGGGCGTCGGTGACGGGGGGCTCGGGGGCGGACTCCGTGAGGCGCCGGCGGCGGCGGTGCTTGAGCAGGGCCCACGGCGCGCGGGCGCCCGTGACCTCCGTACCCGCCTCCTGCGCCGCCTCCGCCGCCGCCACGGCCACCGGCAGCATCCCCTCGCGCCGGTCCGCGTCCGGCCGCTCCGGCTCGGGCCACACCCCCAGGACCGCGCACACCGTCGGCAGCACCGCCATCGCCGCCGTGGCGTACCCCTCCGCCGACGGGTGGTAGTTGTCGGCGCCGAACATCTCCCGCGGGTTCGCCGCGAACTCCGGCCCCAGCAGGTCGCCCAGCGACACGGTCCGGCCGCCGTGCTCCACCACCACGATCGTCTGCGCCGCCGCCAACTGCCGCGACAGCCGCCGCGCCAGCCAGCGCAGCGGCTGGTACACCGGCTCGATGGTGCCCAGGTCCGGACAGGTGCCGACGACCACCTCGACCCCCGCGGCGCGCAGCCGCCGCACTGCCTCCGACAGGTACCGCACGGACTGCGTGGGCGGCATCCGGTGCGTGACGTCGTTCGCGCCGATCATGATGACGCAGGCGTCCGGGACCCACCCCGACGGTCCGAGCAGCAGGGCGACCTGCCGCTCCAGGTCGTCGGAGCGGGCGCCGGGCAGGGCGACGTTCCGCAGCTCCACGGACCGCTCGGCCACCTGGGCGAGCCCGGCCGCCAGCAGCGCGCCCGGCGTCTGGCCGGCCCGCCGCACGCCCTGGCCCGCGGCGGTGGAGTCGCCCAGCAGGGCGAGCCGCAGCGGCACCCCGTCGAAGCCGCGCCCGTACAGCCCGTCCGCCGCCGGCGGGAGCGGCGCGACGCCGCCGCCCACGGACCGCTTCGCCAGCCGCACCTCGGCCAGCAGCACCCCCATCGCGGCCACCCCCAGCAGGCCGATGCCGCCGCCCCCGTACGCCGCCCCCGCGGCGATCCGCCGTGCCACCCTCGCCCTCGACATAGGCGCGGCCACCTCCTCCGTACGGTCTGTGAGCTAACTGCCCCGGAACCGTGCCCGCCTACGCATCCGGTCGGCTTACGCTGGCTGGACCATTACGGAGACCCCGGAGACTTACGGTGCAAATCCACGACTCGATGATCAGTCTCGTCGGCAACACCCCGCTGGTGAGGCTCAACAGTGTGACCGCGGGCATCCAGGCCACGGTCCTGGCCAAGGTGGAGTACTTCAACCCCGGCGGTTCGGTGAAGGACCGCATCGCCCTGCGCATGATCGAGGCGGCCGAGAAGAGCGGCGAGCTCAAGCCCGGCGGCACCATCGTCGAGCCGACCTCCGGCAACACGGGCGTGGGGCTGGCGATCGTGGCCCAGCAGAAGGGCTACAAGTGCGTCTTCGTCTGCCCCGACAAGGTGTCCACCGACAAGATCAACGTGCTGCGGGCGTACGGGGCCGAGGTCGTCGTCTGCCCCACGGCGGTCGACCCGGAGCACCCGGACTCGTACTACAACGTCTCCGACCGCCTCGTCCGCGAGACGCCCGGCGCCTGGAAGCCGGACCAGTACTCGAACCCGAACAACCCGCGCTCGCACTACGAGACCACCGGCCCCGAGCTGTGGGAGCAGACGGAGGGGAGGATCACCCACTTCGTCGCGGGCGTCGGCACGGGCGGCACCATCACCGGCACCGGCCGCTACCTCAAGGAGGTCAGCGACGGCAGGGTCAGGGTCGTCGGCGCGGACCCGGAGGGCTCGGTCTACTCCGGCGGTTCCGGCCGCCCGTACCTGGTGGAGGGCGTCGGTGAGGACTTCTGGCCGTCCGCCTACGACCGGACGGTGACGGACGAGATCGTCGCCGTCTCCGACAAGGACTCCTTCCAGATGACCCGCCGCCTCGCCAAGGAGGAGGGCCTCCTCGTCGGCGGCTCCTGCGGCATGGCCGTCGTCGCGGCGCTGCGCGTCGCGGAGGGCCTCGGCCCGGACGACGTCGTGGTCGTCCTGCTGCCGGACAGCGGCCGCGGCTACCTCTCCAAGATCTTCAACGACGAGTGGATGGCGGACTACGGCTTCCTGGAGGACGCCGGCCCGTCCGCGCGCGTCGGCGACGTGCTCCACCACAAGGAGGGCGGCATCCCGAAGCTGGTGCACATGCACCCGGAGGAGACGGTCGGCGAGGCGATCGAGGTGCTCCGCGAGTACGGCGTGTCGCAGATGCCCATCGTCAAGCCGGGCGCCGGGCACCCGGACGTGATGGCCGCCGAGATCGTCGGCTCGGTCGTCGAGCGGGAGCTGCTGGAGGCGCTGTTCACCCAGCGCGCCTCCCTCGGGGACCCGCTGGAGAAGCACATGAGCGCCCCGCTCCCGCAGGTCGGCTCGGGCGAGCCGGTCGAGGACCTGATGGCCGTCCTGGGGCGGGCGGACGCGGCGATCGTGCTGGTCGAGGGCAAGCCGACCGGCGTGGTGAGCCGCCAGGACCTGCTCGCCTTCCTGGCCCGCGACGGCAGGTGACGACCGGGCGGACGGGATTCGTGCAAACGGTACGAGGACGACACGTGGAGGCAGCATCC
The DNA here is from genome assembly GCF_056432325.1 of Streptomyces sp. NPDC045287. Classification (NCBI taxonomy): domain Bacteria; kingdom Bacillati; phylum Actinomycetota; class Actinomycetes; order Kitasatosporales; family Streptomycetaceae; genus Streptomyces; species Streptomyces sp. NPDC045287. The sequence goes on along the minus strand of NZ_JBWKJG010000011.1, from coordinate 88,062 downwards.
GCTTAACACGCGTCCGGCACCGTAGGGGTTGTCGGCGTCACGGACTTCCGGAGCGGCTCCCGGACCTCCACCGACGCCGCGGATGCGGCGACCGGCCCTGACCCGGGCCCGTGTCCCCCCGCGGGGACCGCCGTCGTCCCGCCCCCCGGAGCCCGGGGGTGCGGCGGTCCCCGCGCGAACGCCGGTGGGGCCGGTCCGTCTGGACCGGCCCCACCGGCGTTCGCGCGCGCCGGGAACGCGGGCGCGCGCCGGGCGCCCGGCCCGGCCCCCGGCGGCCCGGCCCTCAGCGGGCCCGCGCGGCGCGGACCTCGTCGGCGTCCGGCAGCAGGTCCGTGATGAGCGTCCAGATCGTCTTCGCGTCCGTCCGCACGAGCCGGAACGGGCTCGCCGGGGTGAGCCGCTCGGCCGGGAGAGGCTCCTCCGGCAGCTCGCGGAGCCAGTAGCCGAGCGGCCCGCAGTCCCAGACGGCGAAGCCGCGGCCCTCGACGCCCTCGCGGCCGTCCTGGCGGCCGTGCCAGGCGGCGGTCATCCGCCAGCTGCACCGCAGCTCCGACACCAGCTCGGCCAGGAGGGAGAGGGCCGGCTCGGCGGGCGCGCCGCCCGCGGCCAGCGCCCGCCGCACGGCGGCGCGCTCGTCCTCGGCGCTCCGTCCGGGGCCCGAGGCGGCCTCCAGGGCGGCGAGGGCGGCTTCGACCCCGGCGACGGTCGTCTCGACGGCCGTGAGGGCCGTCCCGCGGGCGGCGGGCGACTGCCGGAGGTTCACCATGTCGGCGAGCTTCCACACGAGCGTCTTCGGCTCGACGAGGGAGTACTCGGCCTCGGCCTCGCCCGGCCACGCCTCGTGCGCGACGACGTGCTCCTCGCCGATGAGCATGCCGTGCTGGAGCTTGCCCTGGCGGCCGCCCGCCTCCAGGGAGATGACCACGCCCGGCGCGAGGAAGGTCTGCACGAGCGGCAGGAGCGCGTGGAGGAGCCGTCCGTCCGCGGTGACCAGGCCGCTGTCCTCGACCTCCTTGCGCGCCGCGGCGAACTCCTCGTCCACCGGCCGGCCGGCCGCCAGCTCGGAGAGCACGATCAGGTGCTCGTCGGTCAGCCGGAAACGGGACCGGGAAACGTCAAACGAAGGCATACACACTCACTTGGTAGTCGGGGCCGGTGCGGGAACGTCACCGCGCGGCGGGCCGGACGGGGCCGTCCGGGACGCGTCAGTACGTCGCCTCCGCCCAGAAGCTGAACATCCTCTTGAAACCGGCCCGCACGGCTCCCCGCCGCGTGAGGACCGACCGGTCGACGCCGGCGAACAGGGCCGCGAGGGCGAGGTCGGCGGGCAGCACCCGCCCCGCCGCCTCCACGGTCAGCCTCCTGCCGCCCCCGATGCCGGACTGGCGCACGGTGACGACGACCCCGGGGTCCTCGTCGTCGGCGAGCCGCGCCAGCCGGTACGCGCGCTTGGTGAGGGCCGTCAGCCGGTAGTCGTCGCCCAGGTACCGCAGCCGCAGGGAGCGGCCCCGGTGGGTGACGGCCCACCGGTGCCGGTCCATGGCGGCGAGCCGGCCGTCGACCCGGCACGTCGCGCGGTTCAGGGTGGGCATGGCGACCAGGTCCGAGAGCAGGCCGCGGGTCTCGAACCTGGCGGTGGGGATGCCACCACCGCCCGCCTCGGTCACGATGACGCCGGAGGCGTGCGGGAGCGCCGGCCAGACGACGTGGACGTCGCCGAACTCCGGGGACGTGCCCCGCCAGCCGTACTGCGGCCGGCCGCCCGGCTCGCGGCGCTTCTCGTACGCGAGCGTGAACGGGGTGATGGTGGTGTGCATGTCTCCCTCGTCAGTCGAACGGGTTGAGGGCGCTACCGAGCTTCTTCGCCCCGCTGGCGATGCCGTCCCCGAGGTCCGAGGCCTTGTCGCCGATCCAGTCTCCCGCCTTCTCCAGACCGTCCCCGATGGCCTCGCGGTTGTCCCAGATGAGGCAGCCGCCGTAGACCAGGCCCGTACCGATGGCCGCGCCGACCGTGACCGGGTTCGGGGCGACGGCGAGGGCGGTGAGCGAGGCGTTGAAAGCCGTGCCGCTGAGGTCGGTGGCGAACTTCGACGGGTTCGCCTTGATCATGTCCATGTCGTACGTGGCGAGGTTGGCCACGCCGAACGCGGTGGCCGCCGCACTGCCCACGACACCGGCGCCGCGGATCCAGCCCGCGGCCTTGGCGGCGTTGGCGAGGCCGCCCTGCTGGGCGACGCGCGCGAGGTTGGCCTCCGCCGCGGTCGGGATGAAGAACCGGCCGTTCTTCATGTACCCGCCGAGCGCCGCCGCCTCCTCCGAGCCGGTGAGGGCGGAGACGAGGCTGGGCGGCAGCCTGCTCCAGACGCTGCCCGACTGGGCGAGCATCATCCGCTCGTTGATGCGGCTCGTCAGGAACGTGCCCGGCGCGGTGATCGTCTTGCCGCTCTTGAGGTACTGGAACAGCTTGAAGCCGCCCTTGACGGACGTGCCGAGGGCCAGCGCGAAGGCGCCGGCCGTGACCGTCCCCTTCTGCACGCCGGCGAGCAGGTCCGCGAGCTGCTTGTTGCCGGTCAGCTTCTCGACGCCGTCGCGCTGGATGCGCGCGAGCCAGTCCTCCAGGGTCTCGCCGTCGCGCATCGCGAACGAGGCGAGGTCCATGCGGTCCTGGCGCTGCTTGTCGTCCGCCTGGGCGACCGCCGCGGCATTGCCGTTGAAGCCGCCGGCGGTGCCGTCGCCCTTGCCGCCGCCGGAGTCCTTGACGACCGCTTCGAGGTCCTTCTGGAGGTCCTTGTCGGCGTCGTCGACGGCCTTGACGCACGCCTTGATGTAGTCGGCCCAGGACTGCTCGCTCTCGCGGACGCCCTTGGCGTAGTCGGGGTCGTCGCGCAGGGCGTCGCGCTGGGCCTGGGTGGCCCGTTCCAGGTCGAAGGAGACGTTGCCCTGCTCGGAGACCTTCATGCCCTCCTTGACGGCGTCGGCGCGGGCGGTCTCCAGCCGCTTCTTCAGGTCGGTCAACTGCTGGTGGGCGTTGCGCAGCAGCGTCGCCGTGGCCTTCGCCTGGGTCTGCGCGGCCTGGTATTCGTAACGCGTCGCGGCGAAGTTCAGGGAAGCCGCGTTCGCGCTCTCGCCCTGCCAGGTCTCCCCGAGCGTGATCTTCTGGACGCTGTCCCGGTACCGCTTCTCGACCTTCCCGAATTCCTCGGCCATCGACTGCCACTTCTCGGCGGCGGCGGACAGCTTCCCGAAGTCGGTCGTCATGACTTCGTGATACGTCAGCATGCTGGTTCCCGGCTCAGTTGTACTCGGCGAACGGCGACTTGACCTGGCGGATCTTGCTGCCGCGGTCGGCGTCGACCCCGCCGAGGGTGGTGACGGTGCCGCGCAGGCCGTCGCGCTCCTTGCTCAGCCGGCCCATGAGGGTCTTGACCTGGCCCTCCCACGTGGTCTGCACCTTCTTCAGGGCGGTGCCCGTGGCCCAGCCCCCGAGGGCGCCGGCGGCGCTGTTGGTGGCCTCGTCGGCGTGCTTGCCCGCGGTCTGGGTCTTGGTCAGCAGCTCGGTGTCGATGGTGTTCGCGGCGGCGTTCTTCTCGGCGGGCGTCGAGGCGAGCTTTCCGCCGCCACCCCCCGAACCGCCCTGGTCCGCGGGCAACTGGTTCAGGCGCATCGACGCGTCGTGCCGCTCTGCCGCCTCGGCCCGCAGCTGGGCCCATTCCTCGTCGAACCCCATGGTGCGCCAACCCCCGATGCTGGTGATCGCGATTTCGAGTCGCATTGTATGTACGGCACCGTAAGGCACCCGGGAGCGATCACGCAGGGGGGCCGCCCGTGGTTCCCGCGGGGCAACTCGACCGTACGCCGCGGGAATTGCGGATCTGTGGGGGGCCCGTGGAGAAGATGGAGGAATTGCCGGGGGGCGGTGCCGGACCGCCCGTGCCCCGGACCCGTACGGCGGGGGCCGCGCAGCCGCGCCGGGGGCGGGTCGCCGGTGGCGGGGCCGGACCCCGGTTCCGTACCGCCCCCGCCCTTGCATATGGTCTATTCAGTCAGAGGGACGACTGAATAGACCAGAGGCGGAGGACAGGGGTACCGGCATGAGCGACACCCCCGGCGCGCGGCTCCAGGCGCTCTTCGAGGGCCACCGGCTGACGCCGACACAGCGGCGGATCGCCCACTGGATGGTGCGGCGCGCCGCCGACGTGCCGTTCCTGTCCAGCGTGGAGCTGGCCGAGCTGGCCGGGGTCAGCCAGCCCTCCGTCACCCGCTTCGCCGTCGCCCTCGGCTTCGACGGCTACCCCGCGCTGCGCCGGTACCTCCGCGAGGTCGCCCCCGCCGAGCCGGCCCGCGCGGGCACGGGCACGGGCGGCGCGCCCGCCGGGGAGACCGCGGCCAACGAGTACCAGCAGGCCGTCCACGCCGAGATCGAGAACCTCCGCCACCTCGCGGAGCTGCTCGCCGACCCCGCGCCCGCCGAGCGGGCCGGCCGGCTGCTCGCCGCCTCCCGCCCCCTGCCCGTCCTCGGCCTGCGCGCCGCCGCCGCCCAGGCCCGCGGCTTCGCGTACTTCGCCGCCAAGGTCCACCCGGACGTCCGGCTGCTCGACGAGGGCGGCTCGATGCTCACGGACCGGATCGACACCGCCGTACGGGCCGGGGCCACCGCCCTGCTCTGCTTCGCGCTGCCCCGCCACCCGCGCGAGGTCGTCGACGCCCTGGAGTACGCCAGGGCCGCCGGGCTGACCGTGGTGACCGTCGCCGACTCGGCGTTCGCGCCGGTCGCCCGCCACAGCGACCTGTTGCTCCCGGCCGCCGTCGGCACCGCCCTCGCCTTCGACACGGCGTGCGGGCCGATGCTGCTCGGACGGGTGCTGCTGGAGGCGATGTGCGACGGGCTGCCGGACGCGCAGGCGCGGCTGGAGGAGTTCGACGCGCGGGCCGCCGCGCGCGGGCTGTTCGTCGAGTAGCGCGGGGCCGGTTCTCTCAGGGAACTCTCACGGACCGCCTGTACCCTGCCCGGCGCACACCCGCATCGCAACCGAGGCAGAAGGAGGACGGGACGTGGCGCGCGGAGGGCAGGCGCTGGCGAGAGTGGCCGTGGCGGTACGGGCCGGGGCGGCGCCCCTGTGGTGGTCGGGGATCCTCGGGGCGGCCGTGGGGACGCTGCCGCCCGGACTGACGGGGCGGCGCGTCGGCCTGCTCGCGGGGGCCGCGCTGTTCCTGATCGCGGCCGCGGCGGTGTTCCTCGCCCGGCGCGGCCGGTACGCGAAGCTGGCCGCCGGTGCCGTACGGGCGGCCCGCGCGGACATCCTCCAGGACCGGGCCGTGACCGCCCGCAACCGGCGGCGCGCCCGCCGCTGGTGGCTGTTCCCGGCGTTCCCGGTGGCCGTCGCGTCGTCGTTCGCGGTGCCCGCCGCGGTGGGGCTGCTCATCGCGGGGCTGGGTGCCGGGCTGTGGCTGAAGGCGGTGTGGATCGGCCGCCGCGAGGTCGCCGAGGACCGGCTGCTGTGGGTCTGCGCCGACCAGCTCGCCAAGGGCGGCGGCCCGGCCGGCAGGCAGGTCACCGCGTACCGGACGACGGGCATCGCCGCGGGCGACGCCGCACCCGGAGGGGCGCGGCGCCGCTGACGGCGGGGTGCGGGGGCGCCGGGGTGCGGCGTCGGGGTGCCGGGACGCCCGGCAGGGCGCCGGGATTCGTGCGCGGCGCCGGGACGCCTGGCGCGGCGCCGGTCAGACCTCCAGTTCGCTCTCGATCCTCCTGAGCTGGTGGCGGGCCATCGCCAGGTTCGCCCGGTTCTTGTCGAGCGCGAGGTAGAGGAACAGGCCGCCCGCGCCGCGCCCCTTGAGGAGCCGGATCAGGTGGTACTGGGTGCCCAGCGTGATCAGGATGTCCTCGATCTCGTCCTGCAGGCCGAGCATCTCCATGGTGCGCACCTTCGCGCGCACCACGTCGGTGTTCCCGGCGGCGGCGACCGTGAGGTCCAGGCCCTTGCCGCCGCCGACCGTGCCGAGGGCCATGCCGCTCGTGTAGTCGACGAGCGCCGCGCCCAGGGCGCCGTCGATCACCGTGGTCGCTTCCTTGAGTGCCGTCTCCGCGTTGGCCATGAACGCGCACTTCCTTTCCGGGTGGGTGAGCGGGGGTGGGGGCGGGCCGGGTGTCCCGGGCCGCCGGGGTTCGTCAGGGGGCGAGGTCGGGGCGTTCCAGGGCGCCGTCCACGAGTTCCGCGATGCGCGCGCCGGAGCGGCGTCCCTCCAGGTGGAGCCGGCCGACGTTGACGCGGTCCTCCGCGAGGAGCGTCAGCACCGCCGCGCCGCCCGCCGCGTACGTCGCCACGTAGCCGTGCTCGCCGCGCACCAGCAGCTCGCGGAACCCGCCCCGTCCCGTCGCGTCGGTCAGCCGTACGGCGATGCCGAGCGCGGCCGCCGTCAGCGCGGCGACGCCCTCCGGCTCCACGTCCCCGGTGTCCTGGGCGAGGACCAGCCCGTCGACGCTGGCGACGAGCGCCCCGGTCACCTGGGGGACGCGCGCGCGGAGCCGGCGCAGCTCCCCGAGCACGTACGGTTCGGCCGTCATCAGTTGTCTCCTCTCGGCGCGCTGCCGCAGGGCGCGCCTCATGACGCGGACCTCATGAGGGCAGGGGGGCGGAGCGGGTGGTCACAGGCGTGCCTCCAGGGCGTCACGGACTCGGCGGAGCAGGGCGATGTCGGGGGGACCGGCCGCGGGGGCGGCGCCGCCCGGCGGTACGGGCGCGGAGCCGGGGTCGGCGCCGGGGGCGGGGTCCGGGAGGGGGGTCTCGACGAGTCCGGCGGCGGCCAGGCGCCGCACCTCCAGCAGGGTGTGGAAGGCCGGCCGGCCCAGGATCCAGGCGAGCTGGGCCGGGGTGCGGACGCCGTCGGCGCGGGCCAGCAGGGCGCGACCGCGGGCGGTGACGCTCTGGCCGGGCGCGGCGGGGCGGGGGAGGACGGGGGCGGTGTCGAGGGCGGGGTACGGCCAGACGCTGTCGAGCAGTTCGCGGCGGCGCAGGGTCTCCCGCTCCACCGCGGCGGCCGGTACGGGGCGGCCCGCGCCCGCGTGGCGGGGGTCGGCGCCGTACCGGAAGCGGGCCGGGCCGCGACCGGGCGCGAGCGCGAAGAACGCCGCGTCGAACAGGGCTCCCAGCCGGCAGATCTCGCGCTCGCCGGCGCCTGTGCGCACGGCGCGGACGCCGTGCGCCCGGGCCGCCGAGAGGCGGTCGCTGCCGCCGGCCAGCAGCACGTCGAGGCCGGGTGCGACGGGGCTCTCGGCGTGCACGACCTGGCCGTCGACGAGGTGGAGGGTGCCGAGGTCGCGTACGAGCGCGCCGGTCGCCCGGTCGGCCGCGAGGCGCCGCAGCAGGGGGGAGACGCCGCCGGTCATCACAGCACCAGCCGCTCGGCGAGGTCCCGCAGGCGTAATCGGGCGAGGGCTAGGTTGCCGGTGGTGCGGTCGAGCCACAGGTGCAGGAAGAGGCTGCTGTCGAAGTTCGTGGTGACGAAGCGGAGCACGTGGTAGCCGGTGCGGGTGGTGACGATGAGGTCCTCGACGGGGGCGGTCCCGTCGTCGCCGGGGCCACCGCCCGGTCCGCCGCCGGGGTCCGGTCCGCCGCCGGGGTCCGGGGCGGGGGCGAACGACTCGTACTCGGCCGCCGCGCGGGCCAGTTCGGCCGCCTCGGCGGCGCTGGTCTCGTGGTCGCCGACCGGGGACTCGCCGACCGTGCCGAGGGCCAGCCCGCTGGTCCAGTCGACGAGGGCCGCGCCGCGCGCACCCGGCAGGGCCATCGCTTCCAGCAGGCACTCGTCGATTCCGGGCACGCGGGCTCCCCTCCCATGGCGCGGTCGCGGCGACCTCGGTAGCGGAGAGGTTACGCAACGCTCCACCTCTGGGCGGGACTTCTGGCATTTTCCTTTGGAACGTGCTCCCGCGCGATAGGCTCCGCCACCCCTCCCGCACCGGACCGCTACTCCCGTACCAGCGCGTCCCTCCGGTCCCCGCCCGACTCGGCGACGATCTCCGCGAGCGGCTGCGGCGGTCGCACGGTGGTGAACCGCACCGTCCCGTCCGGCCGGACCGCGTACCCGTACACGCCGGGCCGGGGCAGGGAGTTGTACGCGTAGTGGTGGGCGAAGTAGTACGCGCCGGTGTCCAGCGCCGCCACCACGTCGCCCGGCGCGAGCCGCGGCAGCGCCCGGGCCACGGCCAGCAGGTCGCCGGCGAAGCACGCCGGCCCGGCCACGTCCTGTTCCACGGCCGGACCGTCCTTGGGCCGCCCCCCGGCGTCGTACGCGGCGATGCGCAGCGGCCAGGACGCCGGGGCGTACACGGTGCGGGTGGCGACCTGGACGCCGGCGTGCGTGACGGCGATGGGCCGCGCACCGGACGTCTTGGTGTACTCGACGCGGGCGAGCACCGTGCCGTGCTTGGCCAGCAGCGACCGGCCGAACTCGGTGACCAGCCCGTACCGCCCGTCGAACAGCCCCGGGACCTCGGCGGCGAGCAGCCGCGCGTACGCCCCGTACGTCGGGACCTCCTCGTCCGACGCGAAGTTCACCGGGAGCCCGCCGCCGATGTCGATCGTGTCGACCTGCCGCCGGCCGGCCGCCGCGTTGATCTCCTCGGCGAGCTCGTACACGGCGCGGACCCCGGCCGCCATGCGGTCGAGCGGGACGCCCTGGGAGCCGGAGTGGGTGTGCAGGCGCGTCAGCCACGGGCGGTCCAGGAACGCCCGCACGATCCACTCGCGCGCCCCGGCGTCGCGCAGGCCGACGCCGAACTTGGACGTGTCGGTGGCGGTCGACATGGCGTCGATCGTGCCGCCGCCGACCTGGGCGTTCACCCGGAGGCCGAGGGGCGGGGGCGGGGCGGCGGGTCCCGTCGCCGCGGCCGGGAGGAGCGTGTCGAGGCGGGCCAGCTCCTGCGGGTTGTCGACGTTGACGGCGATGCCGAGGGCCAGTGCCTCCCGCAGTTCGGCGGTGGTCTTGGCGGGCGAGTCGAGGACGGTCAGGTGCGGCGGGACGCCGGCCGCGCGCGCCAGGGCCAGCTCGCCGGGGCTCGCGACCTCGGCGCCCAGCCCCTCCTCGTACAGCAGGCGCAGGACGGGCACGAGCGGGGACGCCTTGACGGCGAAGGCGTGCAGCACGGGCGCCCCGGTGACGGCGGCGAAGGCGGCGCGGAGGGCGGCGGCGGAGGCGCGGACGCCGGCGGTGTCGAGGAGGGCGACGACGGGTTCGGATTCGGAGAGCAGCGCGTGCTCGACGGCTGCGCGGACGGCCTGATCGCGACGGTCGGAAGCCATGCCCCCCAGCCAAACACCCGCAGCGCGGCCGCGCAGCTGTTGACTACAACTATTCAGGCGCGCAGGATATGAATAACTCACTCACAGAGGTGGCCGCCGCCCTGGTGGCCGCAGGTCGAGCGTCCGAGGAGGCACCCCCATGTCAGGACAGTCAGGACCCCGACCCGTACGGGCCCCGCGCGGTACGGGACTGAGCGCCCTGGGATGGCAGCAGGAGGCCGCCCTGCGGATGCTGCAGAACAACCTCGACCCCGAGGTCGCCGAGCACCCCGACAAGCTCGTCGTCTACGGCGGCACGGGCAAGGCGGCCCGCGACTGGCGCTCCTTCGACGCCATGGTCCGCACGCTGCGCACCCTGAAGCAGGACGAGACGATGCTCGTCCAGTCTGGCCGCCCGGTCGGCGTCATGCAGACCCACGAGTGGGCCCCCCGCGTCCTGATCGCCAACTCCAACCTGGTCGGCGACTGGGCGAACTGGGAGGAGTTCCGTCGCCTGGAGGCCCTCGGCCTCACCATGTACGGGCAGATGACCGCCGGTTCGTGGATCTACATCGGCACGCAGGGCATCCTCCAGGGCACGTACGAGACGTTCGCCGCCGTCGCCGCGAAGAAGTTCGGCGGCACCCTCGCCGGGACGATCACCCTGACCGCCGGCCTCGGCGGCATGGGCGGCGCCCAACCGCTCGCCGTCACCATGAACGACGGCGTCGCCCTCTGCATCGACTGCGACCCGCGCGCCATCGAGCGCCGCATCGAGCACCGCTACCTGGACGTGCGGGCCGACTCGCTCGACCACGCCCTCCACCTGGCCGTCGAGGCCCGCGACGCACGCCGGCCCCTGTCGATCGGCGTCCTCGGCAACGCCGCCGAGCTGGTGCCGCAGCTCCTCGCGATGAACGCCCCCATCGACATCGTCACCGACCAGACCTCGGCCCACGACCCGCTGTCGTACCTGCCGGTCGGCGTCGCCTTCGACGACATGGCGACGTACGCGGCGAAGGACCCGGCCGGGTTCACCGACCGCGCGCGGGAGTCGATGGCCCGGCACGTCGAGGCGATGGTCGGCTTCATGGACGCCGGCGCGGAGGTCTTCGACTACGGCAACTCCATCCGCGGCGAGGCGCGGCTCGCCGGGTACGACCGGGCGTTCGCCTTCCCCGGCTTCGTCCCCGCATACATCCGCCCGCTGTTCTGCGAGGGCAAGGGCCCGTTCCGCTGGGCGGCCCTGTCGGGCGAGGCGTCCGACATCGCCAAGACCGACAAGGCGATCCTGGACCTGTTCCCGGAGAACGAGTCGCTGGCCCGCTGGATCAAGATGGCCGGTGAGCGCGTCCACTTCCAGGGCCTGCCCGCCCGCATCTGCTGGCTCGGCTACGGCGAGCGCGACCGCGCGGGCGAGCGCTTCAACGACATGGTGGGCTCCGGCGAACTGGCCGCCCCGCTCGCCATCGGCCGCGACCACCTCGACTGCGGCTCCGTCGCCTCCCCGTACCGGGAGACCGAGGCGATGCGCGACGGCTCGGACGCCATCGCGGACTGGCCGCTGCTGAACGCCATGGTCAACGTCGCCTCCGGCGCCTCCTGGGTCTCCCTCCACCACGGCGGCGGCGTCGGCATGGGCCGCTCCATCCACGCGGGCCAGGTCACCGTCGCGGACGGCACGAAGCTGGCCGGCGAGAAGATCCGCCGCGTCCTCACCAACGACCCCGGCATGGGCGTCATCCGCCACGTGGACGCGGGCTACGACCGCGCCGACGAGGTCGCCACCGAGCGCGGCGTCCGCGTCCCCATGCGGGAGGAGGCGTGACCGACGGCCGCCCCGCCGAGGAGCGGCGTCCCGCGGGGCGGCGGGATCCCGCCCGGGTCGAACCGGACCGGGACCCCGCAGGAGCGCGGGCGCGGCGGGAGGCCGCCGCCGGCGCGGCGGCGCCCCGCGCGGGCGCGTCGTTCCACACGATGTGGGCCGACCTGCGCGGCATCGGCCGCGACGCCGGCTCCGGCGGCTACCGCCGCTATGCCTGGACCGGCGCCGACGCCGACTGCCGCACCTGGTTCCAGGAGCAGGCCGAGGCCCGGGGTCTCGCCTACGAGACCGACCGCAACGGCAACCAGTGGGCCTGGCTGGGCGACCCGCACGGCACGGACGCCGTCGTCACCGGCTCCCACCTGGACTCCGTCCCGGACGGCGGCGCGTTCGACGGCCCCCTCGGCGTCGTCTCGTCGTTCGCCGCCGTCGACGAACTCCTCCGCCGCGGCGCCACCCCCACCCGCCCCCTCGCCGTCGTGAACTTCGGCGACGAGGAGGGCGCCCGCTTCGGCCTCGCCTGCGTCGGCTCCCGGCTCACCGCCGGGCAACTGACCCGGGAGGCCGCCCACGCGCTGCGCGACGGCGACGGGACGAGCCTGCCCGAGGCCATGGAGGCCGCCGGGTACGACCCGTCGGCCATCGGCCCGGACCCGGAGCGGCTGGCACGCGTCGGCGCGTTCGTCGAACTGCACGTCGAGCAGGGGCGGGCCCTGGACCTGTCCGGCGACCCGGTCGGCATCGCCTCCGCGATCTGGCCGCACGGCCGCTGGCGGTACGACTTCCGGGGCGAGGCGAACCACGCCGGGACGACCCGCCTCGCGGACCGCCGCGACCCGATGCTGCCGTACGCCCAGACGGTCCTGGCGGCCCGCCGCGAGGCGGAACTGGCGGGCGCCGTCGCCACGTTCGGCAAGGTCGCCGTCGAGCCGAACGGCGTCAACGCCATCCCGTCCCTCGTCCGCGGCTGGCTCGACTCGCGCGCCGCCGACCAGGCGACGCTCGACACGGTCACGGCCGCGGTGGAGGCCGCGGCGCGGGAGGCCGCCGACCGGCAGGGCGTCGACCTCACCGTCGTACGCGAGTCGTTCACCCCGGTCGTCGAGTTCGCGCACGCCCTGCGCGACGAGCTCGCGAAGCTCCTCGACCGGGGTGGCGACCGCCCGGTGCCGGTCCTGGGCACGGGCGCCGGACACGACGCGGGCATCCTGTCCGCCTCCGTCCCGACCGCGATGCTGTTCGTCCGCAACCCCACGGGCGTCTCGCACTCCCCGGCCGAGTTCGCCGCCGAGGACGACTGCGTGGCCGGCGTGCACGCCCTGGCCGACGTCCTGGAGGGCCTGGCATGCCGATGACGACGTACTGGCTGGAACACGCCTGGCTGGGCGGCGCCGTCTCCTCCGGCGTCGCCCTGGACGTGGCGGACGGCAGGATCGCCGCCGTCCGCCCGGACACGGCCACCCCGCCCCCGGGCGCCACGCCCCTGCGGGGGCTGACGCTCCCGGGGCTGGCCAACGCCCACAGCCACGCCTTCCACCGGGCCCTGCGCGGCCGGGTCCAGGCCGGCCGCGGCACCTTCTGGACGTGGCGGGACACCATGTACCGGGCGGCCTCCCGGCTCACCCCCGACACGTACCGCGCCCTGGCGACGGCCGTGTACGCGGAGATGGCCCTCGCGGGCGTCACCGCCGTCGGCGAGTTCCACTACCTGCACCACGCGCCCGGCGGCACGCCGTACGCCGACCCCAACGCCATGGGCGAGGCGCTGATCGCCGCCGCCGGCGACGCGGGCATCCGCATCACCCTCCTCGACACGGCCTACCTGTCGTCCGGCTTCGGGGAGCCCCCGAACGAGCACCAACTGCGCTTCTCCGACGGCACCGCCGACGCGTGGGCCGAGCGCGCCTCCGCCCTGAAGGACACGGGCACCGACGGCGTACGCGTCGGCGCCGCCATCCACTCCGTACGCGCCGTCCCCGCCGACCAGCTCGCCACCGTCGCCGACTGGGCGCGCGACCGGGAAGCCCCCCTGCACGTCCACCTCTCCGAGCAGCCCGCCGAGAACGAGGCGTGCCTCGCCGCGCACGGCACCACCCCGACCCGGCTGCTGGCCGACCGGGGCGCGCTCGGCGAGCGGACCACCGCCGTCCACGCCACCCACCTCACCGAGGAGGACATCGCCCTCCTCGGCGGCTCCGCCACCGGCACGTGCATGTGCCCCACCACCGAACGCGACCTCGCCGACGGCATCGGCCCGGCCGCCGCCCTCCAGCGCGCGGGCAGCCCCCTGTCGCTGGGGTCCGACAGCCACGCCGTGATCGACCTCCTGGAGGAGGCGCGCGCGATGGAGCTGGACGAACGGCTGCGCACCCGCACCCGCGGCAACTGGACCGCCGCCGCGCTGCTCCGCGCGGCGACCGCCGACGGGCACGCCGCGCTGGGCCGGCCCGACGCGGGCCGCCTGGAGGCGGGCGCGCTCGCCGACTTCACGACGATCGCGCTGGACACCGTCAGGACGGCCGGGCCGCCACCGCGTCTGGCAGCCGAGACAGCGGTATTCGCCGCGTCGGCCGCGGACGTGCGGCACACGGTCGTGGGCGGTCGCCACGTCGTACGGGACGGGGCCCACGCCCTCGTACCGGACGTGCCGCGGGCGCTGCGGGACGCGATCGCCGCCCTGCACGACTGACCCGGCCGAAGGAGAACTCCCGCACCATGAACAGCGGCAACGAACCCCCGAACAGCGCCCCCGCGACCGCGGGCCCCGACACGACGAACAGCGCCGTCGCCCCGGCGGCCACCGCGGCCACGCTCATCACCAACATCGCCGGCCTGGTCACCAACGACCCCTCCCTGGGATGGGGGTCCCCCCGCTCGAGCAAGTTCGAGAACGGGGGAGGAACCCCCCTCGGACTGATCCGGAACGCGGCGGTCGTCATCGAGGGCGACCGCGTCGTCTGGATCGGTGAGGCCAGCAAAGCACCCGTCACTGACAACCGCGTCGACGTGGGCGGCCGGGCCGTCATCCCCGGCTTCGTCGACTCCCACTCGCACCTCGTCTTCGCCGGCGACCGCACCGCCGAGTTCCACGCCCGCATGTCCGGCCGGCCGTACGAGGCGGGCGGCATCCGCACGACGGTGGCCGCGACCCGCGCCGCGACCGACGCCGAACTGGAGGCGAACCTCACCCGCTACCTGCGGGAGGCGCTCCGCCAGGGCACGACCACCTTCGAGACGAAGTCCGGCTACGGCCTGACCGTCGAGGACGAGGCGCGGGCGCTGCGCATCGCGGCCCGCCACACCGAGGAGGTCACGTACCTCGGCGCGCACGTCGTCCCCCCGGACCACGCCGACGACCCGGCCGCGTACGTGGCCCTGGTCACCGGGGAGATGCTCGACGCGTGCGCGCCGCACGCCCGCTGGATCGACGTGTTCTGCGAGGAGGGCGCCTTCGACGGCGACCAGGCCCGCGCGGTCCTCACCGCCGGCATGGCCCGCGGCCTGCACCCGCGCGTCCACGCCAACCAGTTGTCGTACGGGCCCGGCGTGCGGCTCGCGGTGGAGCTGGACGCGGCGAGCGCCGACCACTGCACGCACCTGACGGACGAGGACGTGGACGCCCTCGCCAACAGCTCGACCGTCGCGACGCTGCTGCCCGGCGCCGAGTTCTCCACGCGCGCCGAGTGGCCCGACGCGCGCCGCCTGCTGGACGCGGGCGTGACGGTGGCGCTGTCCACGGACTGCAACCCCGGCTCGTCGTTCACCTCGTCGATGCCGTTCTGCATCGCCCTGGCGGTACGGGACATGGGCATGACGCCCGACGAGGCCGTGTGGTCCGCGACGGCCGGAGGCGCGGCGGCCCTCCGCCGCACCGACATCGGCCGCCTCACCCCCGGTGCCCGCGCCGACCTGGCCGTCCTGGACGCCCCGTCCCACGTCCACCTCGCCTACCGGCCGGGCGTCCCGCTGGTCACCCGGGTCTGGCGCGCGGGCGTCCCCGTCGCCGTGTGACGCACGTCACGCGCCGCCCCCGATGAGTCCGGGGGCGGCGCCCGGTCCACCCCCCGACAGCACGCGCACGGCGGCGGGAAGGACCGGAGATGACGCAGCAGGCACAGGCACAGGCGCAGCGGCAGGCGGAGGCGCGGGTGAAGGGCCCCGCGAGCTACTTCCCGTCGATCGAGAAGAAGTACGGCCGTCCGGTCGCACAGTGGCAGGACCTCATCCGCTCCTCCCCGCTCACCCGGCACATGGAGCTCGTCGCCTGGCTCAAGTCCGAGCACGGCCTCGGCCACGGCCACGCCAACGCCCTGGTGGCGCACACCCTCGCGGAGCGCGGGTGACCGCCCGGCCCCACTGCGGCGGGAGGACCGCCCGGGCGAGGCGGACGCGCACCGCGCACGGGACGCGCCCGTCCGGTCCGGCGAGCGGCTCCAGCAGCACCCCGCCCCCGCACCCCGGGCCGGGCGACGGCCCGGGCCCCGCGGGAACGCCCGAGGCCCCCCGGTGACCCCCGGGCGTTCGGCGTGGCGCCGCCGGAGGAACGCCTCCTGCCGCACGCCCGTCGTCATGGCCCCGCCCCACCGGCCCGCGACCCGCGCCGCCCCGGCTCCCCCGCACGCGCGCCGGAACCGCCGTACGCGCGCGGGCCCCGCGGGAACGCCCGAGGGCCCGCCCCCGGACGCGGGGACGGGCCCTCGGGCGGGAGGCGGGTCACTCCTCCACGGTCAGGCCCTTGCGGAGCTTCGCGAGGGTGCGCGTGAGCAGCCGGGACACGTGCATCTGCGAGATGTTCAGCTCCTCGCCGATCTGCGACTGGGTGAGCCCGGCGACGAACCGCAGCGAGAGGATCTCGCGGTCCCGCGGCGACAGCGACGCGATCAGCGGCTTCAGGGACTCGATGTACTCGATGCCCTCCAGGCCGTGGTCCTCGTAGCCGATCCGGTCCGCCAGGGCGCCCTCGGAGTCGTCCTCCTCGGGCTGGGCGTCCAGCGAGCTGGCGGTGTAGGCGTTGCTCGCCGCCATGCCCTCGACGACCTCGTCCTCGCCGATGCCGAGCTTCTCGGCGAGCTCCTTGACGGTCGGGGAGCGGTCCAGCTCCTGGGCCAGCTCGTCGCCGGCCCTCGCCAGGTCGAGCCGGAGCTCCTGGAGGCGCCGCGGGACGCGCACCGACCAGGACGTGTCGCGGAAGAACCGCTTGATCTCACCGATGATCGTCGGCATCGCGAAGGTCGGGAACTCGACCTCGCGGCTCAGCTCGAAGCGGTCGATCGCCTTGATCAGACCGATGGTGCCGACCTGGATGATGTCCTCCATCGGCTCGCTGCGCGTCCGGAAGCGGGAGGCGGCGAACTTCACCAGGGCCAGGTTCAGCTCGACCAGGGTGTTGCGGACGTACGCGTGCGCGGGGGTGCCCTCCTCAAGGGCCTCCAGCCGGGCGAAGAGCGTCTTGGAGAGCGCTCGCGCGTCGAGGGGGTCGACCTCGTCGTACGGAGGGATCTCCGGGAGGTCCCGGAGGTCGGACGGATCGATCGTGCGAGGGGATGTTGCCGACGCCGCGTTCGGGGTACGCGTTCCGTCGAGCCGGGGTGACATGGTTGTCCTCCATCGTTCTCGGCATATGGCCGCCGATGCCCATACGTCGGATTACGGTGTGCGGCGCCTCCAAAGCCGGCCGTGTCGGGGGGTTGCCCTACTAGCCCTACCCGGTCCGCCGGTGCCGGTGCAAGTGGGGGGGAGCTATGTCGTTTATCCCGTATGTACCCTTTTCGGGGACCTCCGACTACCCGCGGGGACGAATTCGTCGTAGGGTTCTCCCGACCCAACGGCATCGGCGAAGAGGGGCGGAATGGGCCGCGAGACGGTCGGCAGCGCGAATCAGGGCCGGCTCCGCGTCGGGGTCCGGACGGAAGGTTCGAGCGAGATCCTGACACCGGCGGGTGAGCTCGATCACCACACCGCGGAGCTGCTGCGCGAACCCCTGGAGGCGGCGATCGCGCAGGGCCGCGCACGCCTGGTGGTCGACTGCTCGGAGCTGGAGTTCTGCGACTCGACGGGGCTGAACGTGCTCCTCGGCGCGCGGCTGAAGGCCGAGGCGGCGGGCGGGGCGGTCCACCTGGCCGCGATGCGGCCCGCCGTGGCCCGGGTCTTCGAGATCACCGGCGCCAGCGTGGTCTTCGAGATCCACGACTCCCTGGAGGCGGCGCTGACCCGGTAGGACGGCGTATCGGCGCCGGGGTCCGGGTCCGGTCGATCTGGCGGGTGTCGCCCGCAGACGGACGGGCAGAAGAAGCCAGAAGGCCCCGCGGCGGGTTGCCGGGGGGACACACTCTTTGTAAACGAAGTCGACGTCGACGCAATGACGACCTGGTGAATCGGTGAGGTGACGCGCTGATGGGTGCCACCCAGCAGCAACCGCCGAGCGGCCTCGGCCCCGAGCCGGACCGCGCCGGCGACCCCTCCGTGCAGCGCGTGGCACCTTGTGGCGCGTCCGGCGAGCGGGGTCCGCACCGCGAGACGCGCCGCCTCTCGCTGGACGGGGCGAGCGGCATCGTCCCGCTCGCCCGCGACTTCACCCGCCAGGCGCTCTACGACTGGGGCTGGCTGCCCGCGGCCTCCGCCGACCGCCGCGCCGCCGCCGAGGACGTCCTGCTGGTCGTCTCCGAGCTCGTCACCAACGCTTGCCTCCACGCCGACGGCCCCGAGGAGCTGCGGGTCTCCCTGAACGCCAAGGCGCTGCGTCTGGAGGTCGACGACCGCGGCGCCGGACAGCCCGAGCCGCGCACCCCCCACCGCGCCGGCCGGCCCGGCGGGCACGGCATGTTCATCGTGCAGCGGCTCTGCCTCGACTGGGGCGTCACGAGGTCCCCGGGAGCGCCCGGGAAGACCGTCTGGGCGGAGTTGGCCGCACCGGCGTAGGCGAGCGACCGGAAACGGTACGCATACGAAAGCTTACGAAAGGACGTGTTCTGTAGGACGTCCGCGTGCCGTAGTGTGCCCTCGCGTGAAGAAATTGTGTGAACCGCTGGAGCAGTCCGAGCGGGGCGCACGGTTTTCCAGGCCTGGGGGGGCGTACGAATCTTGGGAGACACCAGAACCTACGACGCGCGCACCATACGTCCGTCCGCCCTCCGGGGCGTCGCGGACGGCGGACGGCGCGCGCCGGCGGGCCGCCGCGCCAAGCCGCGCTGGTACCTGCCGGCCGTCCTCGGCGCCGACGCCGCCGTCACCGCCGCTTCCGTCGCCCTGGTCCTCGACCGGGCGGGGCAGCCGCACCCGCTGGGGACCGCCGCCGTCGCCACCGCGACCTGGATCGCGGTCCGGGCGTTCCGGCGCCGCTACCGGACCGGGGAGCTCGGCGAGTCGCGCGGGGCCCTGCCGGTCCTGCACGACTGGCTGATCCTGGTGGCCGCGCTCGCCGTCCTCGCCGTCGCCACCGCCCGCACCCCGGAGCCGTACCCGGCGCTCGTCGCGCTCGTGCCCGGCCTGGTGGGCGCGGTGGTGTGCCAGCGCCGTCTCCACCGCCACCTCACCACCGCCCGGCGCGCCGCCGAGGCCGTCGACCGGGTCCTCGTCGTCGGCGAGCCGGGCGCCCTGGAGAGCGCCGTCCAGCGCCTCGCGTCGCGCACGGACCACCCGTACGCCGTCGTCGGCACCGTCCTCGCGGAGGGCGGGGGCGCCTTCGCCGGGGACGGCGCCCTCCCCGGCGGGACGGTCGGCGCTGAGCGGCTCGGCCCGGACCTGGACGGCCGCGCGGCCGGGCACCGCCTGGTCGACGCCGCCCGTCGCCACCGCGCCGAACTGGTGCTGCTCGCTCCCGGCGGTTGCCTCACCGGGGACCGGCTGCGCGAGCTGTGCTGGGTGCTCCACGACGCCGGCCTGGAGGTCGCGCTCACGCCCGGCCTGGTCGAGACGTCCGTGAAGCGGCTGACGGCCTCCTCCGTCGCCGGGCTCACCGTCCTGCGCGTCGAACCGCCGCTCGGCGACGGCGCGCAGGCCGCGCTGAAGTCGGCCGTCGACCGCTGCGGCGCCGCCCTCGGGCTGCTGCTGCTGGCCCCGCTGCTGTTCCTCCTCGCGCTGCTCATACGGCTGGACTCGCCGGGGCCCGCGCTCTACCGGCAGCGGCGGGTGGGCCGCGACCAGGAGACGTTCACCATGTGGAAGTTCCGCAGCATGGTGCCCGACGCCGACAGCCGCAAGGGCGACCTCGCCCCGCGCAACGAGTCCGACGGGCTGATGTTCAAGATGCGCCGCGACCCGCGCGTCACGCGCGTGGGACGCTTCCTGCGCCGCACGTCCCTGGACGAGCTGCCGCAGCTGTTCAACGTCCTTCGGGGTGACATGTCCCTGGTGGGTCCGCGCCCGCCGCTGCCCGAGGAGGTCGCGGAGTACGACACGACGGCGCTGCGCCGCCTGCGGGTGAAGCCCGGGATGACGGGGTTGTGGCAGGTCAGCGGCCGGTCCGACCTGTCCTGGGACGAAACGGTTCAGCTCGATCTCCACTACGTCGACAACTGGTCGTTCAGCAGTGACCTCGACGTGATGAGCCGTACGCTCCGGGCCGTCGTCGACGGCCGCGGAGCGTACTGAGGGGCCGGGGATGGCGCGCTCAGCCACCCGCGGCGGACCGGCCGTCCGCCGGGCCGGTGCCGTCCCGCCGGGCCAGCCACCACGCGTACGTCGCGGCGATGCCCTCCCGCAGCGGGATGCGGGGCCGCCAGCCGAGTTCCGTCAGCCGGGACACGTCCAGCAGCTTGCGGGGCGTGCCGTCGGGCTTGCCGGTGTCCCAGGTGATCCGGCCGGTGAAACCGGTCACATCGGCGACCGTCTCCGCCAGCTCGCGGATGGTCAGGTCCTGCCCGCAGCCGACGTTGACCGGGGCGTCGCCGTCGTACGACGCCAGGAGGGTCACACAGGCGTCCGCCAAGTCGTCGACGTGCAGGAACTCCCGGCGCGGGGTGCCCGACCCCCACAGCGTCACCTCGTCCCGGCCGGCCTCGCGGGCCTCGTGGAAGCGGCGCACCAGGGCCGGCAGGACGTGCGAGGTCTCCAGGTCGAAGTTGTCGCCCGGGCCGTACAGGTTCGTCGGCATCGCCGAGATGTACGCGGCGCCGAACTGCCGCCGGTACGACTGGACCTGGCAGATGCCGGCGATCTTCGCCAGCGCGTACGGCTCGTTGGTGGGCTCCAGCGGGCCGGTCAGCAGCGCGTCCTCCCGGATGGGCTGGGGCGCGTGCTTGGGGTAGATGCACGACGAGCCGAGGAACAGCAGCCGCGGCACGCCGGCCGCGTGCGCGCCCGCGATCACGCTGAGCTGGATGCGCAGGTTGTCCTCCAGGAACGGCACGGGCTGCGTGCTGTTGGCGAGGATGCCGCCGACCTTGGCGGCGGCCAGGACCACCGCGTCGGGCCGCGCGTCCGCCAGGAACGCGGCGGTGCCGTCGGCGTCGCGGAGGTCGAGCGCCGCGCGGTCGCGGGTGATCACCTCGTGGCCGTCGGCGGTCAGCCGGCGGACCATCGCGGACCCCACGAGTCCGCGGTGACCCGCGACGAATATCCGGGCCTGCCGCGGCAGGTACGGCGACGACGGGGCGGGGGGCGGCGGTGCCGCCTGCGATTCGGTCATGGGCCGGATCATGCCAGGAGCGGCGGCGCGGCCCGCATCCGTCACCATGTTTTCCGCACACACGCAAGAGGACGAACGGGAACGGGGCCGGCGCGCGGCTCCTCCGGGAGGAGATGCCACGCATGAGCAGGACCGCGCTGATCACGGGGGTCACCGGGCAGGACGGCTCGTACCTGTCGGAGCTGCTGCTGTCGAAGGGGTACACGGTGCACGGCCTCGTGCGCCGCTCGTCCACCTTCAACACCGAGCGGATCGACCACATCTACCAGGGGCCGCAGGAGACCGGCCGGTCGTTCGTGCTGCACCACGCCGACCTGACCGACGGGGTGGCGCTGGTGAACCTGCTGCGCGAGATACGCCCCGACGAGGTGTACAACCTGGGCGCCCAGTCCCACGTCCGCGTCTCCTTCGACGCGCCCCTCTACACGGGGGACGTCACCGGGCTCGGCGCCCTGCGGCTGCTGGAGGCGGTCCGGGCGTCGGGCATCGACACCCGCGTCTACCAGGCGTCGTCGTCGGAGATGTTCGGCGCGACCCCGCCCCCGCAGAACGAGCGGACCCCGTTCCACCCGCGCAGCCCGTACGGGGTCGCCAAGGTCTACGGCTACTGGGCGACGGTCAACTACCGCGAGGCGTACGGGATGTACGCGGTGAACGGCATCCTCTTCAACCACGAGTCCCCGCGCCGCGGCGAGACCTTCGTGACCCGGAAGATCACGCGGGCGGTCGCCCGGATCAAGGCGGGCCTGCAGAGCGAGCTGTACCTCGGCAACCTGGACGCCGTCCGCGACTGGGGGTACGCCCCCGAGTACGTCGACGCGATGTGGAGGATGCTCCAGCAGGACGAACCGACCGACTACGTCGTCGCGACCGGCGTCCCGGCCACCGTCCGCCAGTTCCTGGAGACGGCCTTCGGCCACGCGGGCCTCGACTGGCGGGAGTACGTCCGCCACGACGCCAAGTACGAGCGCCCCAGCGAGGTCGACGCGTTGATCGGCGACGCCGGCAAGGCGAAGGAGCTGCTCGGCTGGAAGCCCGAGGTGCGGGTCGACGAGCTCGCCCGGATCATGGTCGACGCCGACGTCCGCCAGGTCCAGGACGAACTGGCCGGCGTCACGGTCCGCGTCGACCGCTGAGGCGGGGCCGGGATTTTCCATGGAGTTGGCCAGAAATAGCCCAAGGGGCGCTACTCTACGGCTTATTCACTCTTTTGGGCGATCGACCGGGCGTTCGGAACGCGCCGGTGTCCGCCCATGGCGTCAAGACTCCGGTCTTGGGGGGTACATGAAGAGATCCAGAGGGCTGCACGCCGCCCTCGCCCTGTCCCTGGCGGCCGGTCTGGGAGCGGTCGCCGCCCCGCAGGCCACCGCGCTCACCGAGCCGGTGGCCTTCACCGCGGACGACCTGCCCACCTGGCAGACCAACGGCATCGTCTGGGCCCTCGCCCAGGTGGACGGCGTGGTCTTCGCGGGCGGCACGTTCTCCGCCGTACGGCCCCCCGAGGGAGCGTCCGGAACCGAGCGGCAGGCGCTGAACTTCGTCGCGCTGGACGCCGCGACGGGCGCCCCCACCGACTGCGAACTGTCCTTCACGGTCTCCTCGGGCACCGCCACCGTGCGCGCCCTCGCCGTGTCGCCGGACAAGCGCACCCTGTACGCGGGCGGCTACTTCGGCGCGGTCAACGGCATGCCGGTGTCCAGCGCCGCCGCCATCGACATCGCCACCTGCACCCCGAAGGACGGCTTCAACGCCGCCTTCCCCGCCACCGTCCGCGCCCTCGCCGTCACCGAGGACACCGTGTACGCGGGCGGCGACTTCGGGCAGGTCAACGGCGAGACGCGGCAGCGGTTCGCCGCGGTCGACGCCACGACGGGCGCCCTGCGGCCGTTCCGCGCCGACGCCGACGAGCCGGGCCGGGCCATCGAGCTCACCCCGGACGGGCGGCACGCCCTGCTCGGTGGCGACTTCTTCACCGTCAACGGCGCCTCCTCGCACGCCCTGGCCGTCGTCGACGCCACGACCGGCGCCAACGCCAAGACGTACCCGGGCTTCATCATGGACAGCTCGGTCGTCAAGGACATCGACACCGACGCGACCGGCTTCTACACCGCCAACGAGGGGACGGGCGGCTTCGACGGCCGGATCGCCCTGGAGCTGAACGGCTTCGAGCAGCGCTGGCGGGACACCTGCCTGGGCGCGACGCAGGCGGTCGAGTCCCACAAGGGCGTGCTGTACAGCGCGTCGCACGCGCACGACTGCGGCAGCGTCGGGGAGTTCCCCGACGGACGCCGCTACCACTTCCTCGCGCAGCCCACGACCTCGGTCGGCAAGCTCGGCTGGTTCCCGGACACCAACGACGGCCTCGGCGAGGGCATCGGTCCGCGCGTGATGACGATCGCCGCCAAGGACGGCGTCGAGTACCTCTGGTCCGGCGGCGAGTTCACCACCGTCAACGGCGCCCCCGCCCAGGGCCTCACCCGCTTCGCCTCCACCGGCGACACCGGCCGGCCCACCACGCCCGTCGCGAGCGCGGCCAGCGTGCAGCCGGGCGAGGTCCACGTCCGCTGGCGCACCAGCCTCGACCTGGACGACAGCAGCCTGACGTACAAGGTGTACCGGAACGGCGAGGCCACCCCGATCGCCACCGTCACCGCCGACTCGCTGCCCTGGCACCGCCCGCAGGCGTCGTTCACCGACACGGGCCTGACCCCCGGCACCACCCACACCTACCGGGTGACCGCCACGGACGGCGCCGGCAACGTGAGCGGCCTGTCCGCCACCGTCACCGCCACGGTCGCGGTCTCCCCGCAGCCGTACGCCTCCCGGGTCATCGCGGACGGCGCCCAGCTGTACTGGCGGTACGACGACACGGCCACCCCGTACGTCGCGGACTCGTCGACCGGGAACACCAGCGGCCTCCAGGCCGGCGCCCCCGTCCTCGGCCAGGGCCCGGGCGCCATCGCGGACGGCAGCAAGGCGTTCGCCTTCGACGGCGTCGACGCCAAGATCCACAGCGACCGCCGCGTCACGGTCGGTGACGCGTACACGGTCGAGACGTGGTTCAAGACCACCACGACGCGCGGCGGCAAGCTGATCGGGTTCGGCAACAACACCACCCGCAACAGCAGCCGCTACGACAAGCACATCTACATGAACAACCTGGGGCAGTTGTACTTCGGCGCCTACGACGGCACGGCCCGCACCCTCAACACCCCGGGGACGTACAACGACGGCAAGTGGCACCACGTCGTCGGCACGCAGAGCCCGGCCGGGATGAACCTGTACATCGACGGCAAGCGCGTCGGCGGCAACACCCGCTCCGGCCACGAGCGGTACGCGGGCTACTGGCACGCCGGCGGCGACGTCGTCGGCAGTTGGCCGTCCCGCCCGTCGAGCAACTACTTCGCCGGCCAGCTCGACGAGACCGCCGTCTACCCGACCGCGCTCACCGCGGACCAGGTCGCCGGCCACTACGCGCGCGCCTCCCAGCAGGGCGACACGGTCACCACCGTGCAGCCGACCGCCGACACGTACGTCAACGGGGGCTCCACCGGCACCAACTACGGCGCCGCGACCTCCCTCGCCGTGCGCGGCACCGCCGCCTACGAGACGTACCTCCGCTTCACGCTGCCCGCCGCGCCCGCCGGGACGCGGCTCACCGGGGCGGCGCTGGAGGTCCGCACCGACTCGTCGTCGACGGCCGGCTCCACCGACCCGGTGCTGGTCCGGCCCGTCACGGGGGCCTGGTCGGAGAACGAGGTCACGTACGCCTCCAAGCCGGCGCTCGGCACCCCGCTCCTGGGCACGCTCACCCCGCCGGCCACCTCCGGCACCAGCGCCTCCGTCCAGCTCGACCAGGCCGCCGTCGGCGCCGCGCTGGGCGGCGACTACAGCCTGGCGCTGACCGGTGAGGGCACGGACGCCCTGTGGCTGTGGTCGCGCGAGGCACCCGCCTCGGGCGGCACGCCCCGGCTGGTCCTCACCTTCTCGCCGCTGTGATCCGGGCGCGGCGCGCCTCCCGGGCGCTGTGAGCGGGTGCCGGGAGGACGCACGTGTGCGGCGCTTCGCGCCCGCGCGTGACCGTCCTCCCGGCACCCGCGCGTCCCTTCGGCCCCGCGGGGGGCCCGCGGGGGCGCCCCTCCCTTCCGTACCGCCGTCACCCGGCATCACCGTCACCCGGTTCCGCGAGCGGCCCGCGGGCGCGCCCCCCGAACCCCGCGCGCCCTCCGGCGCGCCGCCCCGTCCCGCATCCACCCACCAGGAGCGCCCCATGCCCACCCTCCTCCGCCGTCCCGCCGCCCCGCTGCTGCTGGTGGCGGTGCTCACCGTGGCGGGCTGCTCCTCCGACGGCGCCTCCGGGCGTACGGAGGCGTCCGCGCCCTCGGCGTCCGTGCCCTCCCTGTCGGCGGCCGACCGCGTCGCGGGGGAGCAGGACGGCACGACCGCGGCCGGCCCCACCGCCGGCCCGACCGCCGCCCCCGCGGGGTCCGTCCCCGCGCCGCGCGGGTCCGCCCCCGCCGGGGACGTGCGGCCCGACGCGGCGCTCACCCCCGCCACCGGCTCCTTCACCCCGAAGGAGAAGGAGTACTTGAGCGGCCGGGTGCCGCGGTCCGCCGACCCCGCCGCCGTCCTCGACATCGGCAAGGAGTCCTGCCAGCGGATCTCCCGCACCGCCAGGCGCGACAAGGACGCCGCCGCCGCGGCCGTCGTCGCCGGGGAGATCCGCGACGCCGCCGACGCCGTCGCCCACCTCTGCCCCGAGCAGCGCCCCGTCCTCGACGCGGCGAAGGGCGGCTACCCGGACGGCGTCCACGCCTCCCCGGCCGCCGGCCGCTACCGGGCCGTGTCCGCGTCCCCCGGCTGCTCCTGGCAGGTCACCGACGCCGGGGGCGCCCAACTGGCCGGCGGACCGGCACCCGGCGCCGCCGGCGGCCGGCACACCCTGACCGTCCCGGCCGGAGCCGCCCGGTTCGTCTCGACCGGCTGCTACGCCTGGCTGCGCGGCTGACGGTCCACCGCGCGGCCGTACACGGCCAGCAGCCCGTCCACCACGGCGTCCATGGAGAAGGCCGTCCCGGCCAGCGCGTGCGCCGCCGCCGACGCCTTCCCGGCGGCCTGGGGCTCCAGCAGCTCCAGCACGGCGCCCGCGAGGCCCGACGCGTCCGCCACGACCCGGCCCGCGCCCGCCTCCCGGACCGCCGACGCCAGCCCGTTCGACACGGTCACCACGGCCGGGGTGCCCACGGACAGTGACTCCAGGACCGACATCGGGAACGGCTCGTCCACCGACGGCAGCACGTACACGTGCGCCCGGCGCAGCTCGTCCAGCACCTCCGCCGCGCTCAGCGCCCCCACGCAGGTGACGCGCCCCCGCAACCCCAGCTCGTCGATCAGCGCCCGTACGGCGGGCAGTTCGCCCTCGTCGGGGCCCGCGACGACGAACCGGGCGTCGGGGTGGTGGCGCAGCACCTCCGGCGCGGCCGCCACGAAGTCGCACGGCCGCTTGCGGGCCTGGAGGCGCGCCGCGTACAGGATCCTCGGCGGCCCCTCCGGCGCGGGGCGCGGCTCCTGCCGGGGAACGCCGTTGACCAGGCGCACCGCGTGCGGCAGGGGCGCCCCGGCGACCGCGTCCAGGTCGCGCCGCTCGTGCCCCGTCAGGTGCAGCACCGCGGCGGCGCCGCGCAGCACCCGCCGTACGGCCAGCGCGTCGAGGGCCCTGGCGAGGAGCCGGTCGCTGGGGTCGACCATGCCGTGCGTCTGGAGCACCAGCGGCACCCGGGCGCGCAGCGCCGCCAGCGCCACGGGGAGCGTCACCAGGTCGCGGGCGAGGTGCACGTGGACGACGTCCG
Source organism: Streptomyces sp. NPDC045287 (assembly GCF_056432325.1). Lineage (NCBI taxonomy): Bacteria > Bacillati > Actinomycetota > Actinomycetes > Kitasatosporales > Streptomycetaceae > Streptomyces > Streptomyces sp. NPDC045287. Next base: position 61,482 of record NZ_JBWKJG010000011.1, on the reverse strand, counting down.
CGCCGCGCACCAGCCGCCCCGCCTCCGCCAGCAGCGCCGGCGAGGTGATGCCGCTGAAGCCGAGCGGCAGCAGCCGGCGGGCCGGGTACAGCCGGGCGGGCACGCCCTCCACGTCGGCGGGCGGCACGGGCCCGAACCCGTCGGCCAGGGCCAGCAGGCGCGGGGCGTGGCCCCGGTCGCGCAGCCCGTGCGCCAGGTTCAGGGCCACCCGGACGGGGCCGCCGAACGCGCCGGTGGGGGAGTGCAGGGTGACGGCGTGCAGGACGCGCAGGGACGCGGTGGTCACACGGGCTCCTCGACGGGGCGGCGCGTGCCGTCCGCGGTGTGCAGGGTCAGCTCCGGCAGGTCCCGGTGGAGCACGGCGCCGGCGCCGACGACGGCGTGGCGGCCCACGCGGGTGCCGGCCAGGACGGTGGCGCGGGCGGCGACCCAGGCGCCGTCCTCGACGGTGATGGGCGCGTTGCGGTACCGGAAGTCGGCGGCGCGGTGGTCGTGGCCGCCGGTGCACAGCAGCGCCTCCTGGGAGACGCACACGTGGGCGCCGAGCACGACCGGCTCCAGGTTGAGCAGCCAGGCGCCCTCACCGATCCAGGTGTGGTCGCCCACGGTCAGCTTCCAGGGCCACAGGACGCGCACCCGGTGGCGTATCAGCACGTTCTCGCCGATCGTCGCGCCGAACGCGCGCAGCAGGGCCACCCGCAGCCGGGCCGGGCACCACCAGGCCATGAAGACCAGGTTCAGCACCGCGAACCACAGGGCCTGGGTCAACCTGCCCCGGCCCTTGTCGTACCCGGCCAGTGTGAACGCGGACAGGTCGCGCATGGCGTCGGACTCCCCCCTGTGACCCCCTGCGGAATGACCATCAGATTAACGGTTGTACCGTCCCGCACGCAGGGCGTCCCCCGGGGTGCTCGTTAGACTGCGCGGGACACGGTGGCGGGGGGTACGGAGTGACGGTCGACACGACGCCCCGGGCCGTGCCCCGCGCCACGGCCCGGACCGTCCCGCTGCCGCCGCCGTTCCGGCCGCGGACGCTGCTCTCCAGGGCGCTCTCCGTGCCGCTCGTCCTCGGCCTGTCGTGCTTCCTGCCGCTGGTCGTGGTCTCCCAGTCGGGCGAGGGCCCCCGCGACGCCGCGTTCTGGCTCCAGGCCGTCCTCACTGTGTACTGCGGCGTGCGGCTGTCCGCGATGGTGCTCACCGTCCGCCGCAAGCTGCTCCAGGCGACGTTCTGGATGTTCTGCTACATGGCGATGGGCGTCGCCCCGCTCGCCCAGGCGGTCCTCGGCCGCGTCCCCACCCCGGTCGTCGGCCCCCGCGAGGACCTGGTCCAGGCCGTCTCGCTGGTCCTGCTGGGCTGCTTCGCCTTCGACGTGGGCGCCCTGCTCGCCCGGTACCGCACCCCCTGGCACCGCCGGGGCCGGGCCGGCCGGTCCGTCGACGGGCGGGTCGTCGACGGGCGGTCCGGGGAGCGGGGCGCCGCCCCCGACGACCGGCCGCTGCTGATCCACCGCCGGCGCCTGCTGCTGCTGGTGCTGGCCGCCTTCGCCTGCGGCGGCCTGCTCATCGTCAAGCTCGGCGGCCCCGCCGTCTTCTTCAGCAGCCGGCAGGAGATCATCGCCAGCATCGAGGACGCCGGCGTCTCCGGCGACGGCTCCCAGGCCGGCCAGGCGTTCCTGCGAGGCTTCGGCACCGTGCCGCCGCTCATCGCCCTCCTCGTGTACACGCGCTGGCTGGTCACGTCCCGGCGGGCCCGCCGCACCTGGTCCGTCGTCGCGGTGTTCGGCGCCCTCGTCGTCCTGAACGCCGTCGTGAACAACCCGGTCTCCAACCCCCGGTACTGGTTCCTCACGGTGCTGTTCGCGCTGCTGTTCACCGCGTTCCCGGCGAGCGCCGCCATGTACCGGGCCTCCCTGAGCCTCGGCGTGGTCGTCGCGCTGCTCGTCTTCCCGTTCGCCGACCGCTTCCGGTACGACGAGAACAACGCGCGGCAGATCGAGACGACGTCGTTCCTGGAGCCGCTGGCGCTCAAGGACTACGACCAGGTCGGCATGTTCGCCAACACGATCACCTACGTGGAGTCCGGGCAGGGCCACACGTACGGCCACCAGCTCGCCGGCTCGCTGCTGTTCGCCGTGCCCCGCTCCGTGTGGGCGGGCAAGCCGTCCGACACGGGGGTGATGGTCGGCGAGTGGATGGGCGCGGTCAACACCAACCTGTCCTCACCGGTGTGGGCGGAGCTGTGGATCGACTTCGGGCCCGTCGGCATGACGGCCGGCATGGCCGCCGTCGGATACGCCGCCGCCCGCGTCGACCGGCGCGTGGCGCGCCGCGCCGTACGGGGCTCGCCGACGGGCAGCCTGCTGCTGATCACGGCGCCGCTGGTGGCGGGGTACTCCTTCATCCTCGTGCGCGGCCCGCTCCTCCAGGCCACCGGCAAGGTCGCCATCGCCGCCCTGTGCCTCGCGCTCATCGCCACGCACCGCCGCGACCGGGGCGCCCGGCTCGGCTGACCCGCCGCCCCGTCAGGGCCCCGCGGCGACGGCGGCCCCCGGGGCGCCCGCCCGGCGGCGCACCCGCGCCACCCGCACCCACGCGGCCAGCGCCTTCGCCGCCGAACCGCCCGCCAGCCCCCACGCCGCGCCCACCGCGCCGCCCGCCGCGAACCCCGCGTACAGCAGCGCCACCGACAGCAGCGAGAACACGACCTGCACCGGCAGCGTCTCGCGCGGGCTCAGTACCCGCAGCGTGAGCAGCGCGCTCACCCCGAGACCCATCAGCGTGTACTGGGCCGTCGACGCGGGCAGCAGCGCCGCGACGGCCGGCCACGTCCCGCCCAGCACGCCGCGGCCCCAGTCGTCCGGCAGCAGCCACCACACCCCGCCCCACACGGCGCCCACCGCGGCCAGCGCGCACCCCAGCAGCAGCGTCACCCGCACCACGGAGCGCCCGCCGCCGAGGCGGTTCAGCAGCGGCGGCCCGAAGCCGTTCGCCGCGCCGAAGAACACGTTCAGCGGTCCGAACAGCGCCGAGGCGCCCCGCAGCGCGCCCACCGCGAGGGGGCTGCCCAGCAGGCCGAGGCAGACCACCGCGACCTGGCCGGAGCCGTTGCCCACGGCGAACTCGACGGCGAACCGCCGCCCCAGGTGCCCCCGCCGCAGGTACCGCCGCAACTCCGCACGGGCCCCCGCCAACGGCCGCCGCAGCAGCAGGGCCGCCGCCGCGAGCCCCGGCAGCGCGGCGAGCCCCCACGCCAGCACCAGCCGCCCCGGCGACGCCCCGGACGGCTGCGCCGCCAGCACCGCCACCGTCGACAGGAGCCGCAGCCCGTCCGCCGCCAGCGCGTGGTGCGGGCGCCCCAGCAGCGAGAAGCAGTACCGGGCCGCGTCCTGGAGCAGCACCACCGGCAGCACCGCGCCGAGCGCCACCAGGGCCCGCCCGCCCGGCGGCAGCGCCAGGCCCACCGCGACCAGCACCGCGCCCACCGCGGACGCGCCCGCCGCGGTGAAGCCGAGCGCCGAGCGGCAGGCCGCCGCCGCGGCGCCCGCGCCGCCGCGCACCAGCACCAGCTCCTGCCCGACGTACGCCATGAACAGGCCCAGCACCACGGTGAACACCAGGTACACCATGGAGAACTCGGCGAACCCCGCCGCCGTCGACAACCGCGCGGCCAGCACCAGCACCAGGATGTTCGTCAGCCCCGCCGCGCCCTGGTCGAGGACCGAGGCGACGGCGGCGGTACGGCTCCGCAGCGGCCCGCCACCGCCCCGCGCGCCGCTCACTGCCGGTCGGAGGGGGTGACGGCGCGCAGCGCCATCGTCGTGGACGCCTCGTCGTCGGGTACGCCCGCCCCCGCGCCCCGGCCGCCCGCGCGGCCCGTGTCCGACGGCGGCCGCGCGGCGCCGCGCGACTGCCCGCGCGACCCCTTGGCGCCCCGGGAGCCCTTCCGCCCCCGCCGCCCGTCCTTGCCGTGCTGCCCGCGGTGCATGACGGTGCCGAGCACCGTGCCGCCCGCGCCCGTGATCAGGTCCCGCAGCCGGGCCAGCTGCGACCGGTGCACCCCGCGCGGGTCGCACACGACGAGCACGCCGTCCACCCGGTCCACCAGCGCCAGCGCGTCGGCGTACGCGAACACCGGCGGCGTCAGCACGATCACCGTGACGTTCGGGTCGTCGGCCTCCTCCACCAGCCGCGACATCTCCGGCGACGTCAGCGCCCGCGCCACGTTGCGCACCCGGGCGCCCGGAACCAGCTCGAAGCCGCCCGACTCCCCGGCGTCCACGGCCAGCCGCCGCCCGTTCGGCCAGCCCTCGCCCTCGCCGTCCCGCGTCCACGACGGGCCGCCGATCTCCCGCGCCCGCAACTGGTTCTCCAGCGACGGCCGCCGCAGCTCCGCCTCCACGATCAGCACCCGCTTGCCGGTCTCCGCGAACGACGCCGCCAGGTTGACCGCCACGGCCGCCGCCGTACGGCTGGAGCCGCGCGGCGCCGCCACCAGCAGCCGCCGCCGGTCGGCGAACCGCTGGTCGTACGCGAGCCGGTAGGCGATGGACCGGTACTCCTCGGCGAGCGGCGACTCCTCGCGGTCCTCCGTCAGCAGCGGGTCCGTCTCACGGGTGCGCGGCAGCGAGCCGAGGACGGGCGCGCGCAGCGCCCGCGCCACGTCGCCCTCCGAGCGGGCCGCCGGGTCGAACACCAGCCGCACCCAGGCCATCAGCAGCCCGAGCGCGATGCCGATGGCCCCGCCGAGGCCCAGGGACAGCGCCCAGCCCGGCCCGTCCGACGAGGTGGGCGGCGTCGCCGTCCTGATCACCTTGCCGGGTGTCACGTCGAGCGCCTTCAGCTTGCTGATCCGGTTGCTCAGCTCGGTGATCCGGTTGAGCAGGTTGGCCTTGACCGAGAAGTCCGCCTCCGCCTCGGTGGGGGTCCTGCCGTCGAGTTCCCGCGCGAGCTCGTCGTGCTGCCTGGCGATCGGGTCGAGCTGCGCCTGGAGGCCCTTGATCATCGCGTCGCGGGTCTGCTCGGTCTGCTCCTTGCGGTCCGCCAGGTACGCCGCGACCAGCGCGTTCGCCCGGCGCGCCGACAACTTCGGGTCGGCGGTGGTGTAACTGAACCGCAGCACCTGCGACTTGGGCGGGTTGGTGACCTGGAGACCGGTCACCAGGCTCGCCGGGTCGCCGGGGAAGTCCAGGGCCTCGGCGGCGCGTTCGGCGGTGCGGCGGCTGGTGGCGGCCTGCCGCTCGGTGTTCATGTCGAGGGTCTTCTCGACGGCGATCGACGGGTTGAACGGGTCCTCGGTCGGCACCCGCAGCACCACGTCGCTCGTCGCCACGTACGTGTCCGAGGTGCTGTACCCGAGCCAGGCGCCGCCCAGCAGCCCGAGCAGCACCCCGCCGGCTATCAGCCGCGGGTACCGCAGGAGCTGCCGGAACTGGTCCCGCAGGAGGTCCGGTTCGTCGTCCACCAGGACCGGCGGCACCCCCGCCGCCGTCCCGCCCTGCGCCTGCGTCACCTGTCCGCTCCTTCCACCCCGGCACCCCGGGTGCTCCCGGTGCTCCCGGCACCTCCGGTGCTCCCCGCGCCCGTCGCCAGCACCTCGTCGAGCAGCGCGTCGTACCGGGCCAACCCCGCCGCCCGGCTCAGGTGCGCCTCGACGTGCCGGGGTCCCGCCGCGCCCAGCGCGTCCGCCGCCCGCGGGTCGGCCGCCAGCCTCCGTACGGCCCCCAGCAGCGCGGCCGGGTCCTCCGGCGGCACCAGCACGCCCGCGCCCGAGCGCCGCACCTCCTGCGCCGTGCCGCCGCCGTCGGCGACCGACGCCACGACCGGCCGCCCGGCGGCGAAGTACGAGGTCAGCTTGGACGGCACGCTCATGTCGAGCACCGAGGCCCGCTGCGTCACCGCCAGCACGTCCGCGGCGGCCAGCACCTCGGGGAAGTCGGCGTCGTCGACCGGCGGGAGGAACTCCAGGTTGGGCACGTCCGCGGCGAGCCGCTCCAGCGCCCCCCGCTGGTTGCCGTCGCCCATCAGCACGATGCGCACCCCCGGGTCGAGGCGGGCCGCACCGACCAGCACCTCCAGGCCCTGCTTGAGGCCCATGTTCCCGGAGTGCAGCACCACCGTGTCGGCCGGCGCCCACCCCAGGCGGCGCCGCGTCTCCTCGCGCGGTCGCGCCGGGGCCGCCACGTGCGACCAGTTCGGCACCGTGCGGACGCGCTCCGGCGGCACGCCCAGCGCGGTCACCCGCGCGGTGAACGTCTCGTGGATGACGCCGACGAGCGAGGCCCGGCGCAGTACGTACGCCTCGACGCGCGCCGCTGCCGCCGCCGCCCGGTCACCGCCCTCGATGCCGCTCTGCGCGGCGGCGGCGCCCATCAGGTCCTGCACCACGGGTATGTACGGCACCCGCCAGCGCGCCGCGAGGCGGGCGGCCACCACGCCCCCGGCGAGGCTCGGCACCTGGGCCACGACCGCGTCGGGCCGCGGCATCCGGGGCGGCGCGGCGAGCTGGTGCGCCAGCAGGGAGCCCTCGAACAGCGCGCGCCGCACCGCCGTCTGCCGGCGCGGCACCGTGTGGCGCCTGCGGTGCACGGTCACGCCCCCGCGCACCTCCGTGCGCCGCCAAGCACCCCGGTACGCCGGGTCGACCGACCAGGACGGGTAGTGCGGCATGCCCGCCAGGACGTGCGTCTCGTGTCCGCCCGCCGCCCAGTGCTCGGCCACCTGCGTCGCGTACGGGCCTATCCCCGTGTGCTCGGGCGCGTAGTTGGTGGACACCAGCAGCAGGCGCCGCCGTCCGCCGCCGTCCCGGCCGGTCGCGTCCACGTCCGCGTCCCGCATCCGAAGCCCCCCTTGTGACGAACGATCGCTCGCCGCACCCTAATCGTTCACCTGTCCTCCGCGAAGTGTGCACGGTACTGTCTGCCGGGACGAGCCCAGACACGGGGGGCGGACCGTTTCAGAGGGGGACAAGCGAGTCATGCCGGAGCGCAAACCATACCGGGTGGGGTACGCCCCGGGGGCTTACGACCTCTTCCACATAGGCCACCTGAACATCCTGCGGCACGCCCGGCAGCACTGCGACTACCTCGTCGCGGGCGTCGTCTCGGACGAGATGGCGGAACGGGCCAAGGGCCACCGCCCGGTCATCCCGCTCATCGAGCGGCTGGAGATCGTCCGCAACATCAAGTACGTGGACGCCGCGTTCGTCGAGACCGTCCCCGACAAGCTGGAGACCTGGCAGCAGGTCCGGTTCGACGTGCTGTTCAAGGGCGACGACTGGCGCGGCACCCCGCGCGGCCGGAAGCTGGAGCGGGACTTCGCGGCCGTGGGCGTCGACGTCGTCTACTTCCCGTACACGGTGCACACCTCCAGCACGCAACTGCGCCGCGCGCTGGACGCCCTGTCGCGGCAGCCGGCCGCCGCCCCGCCCGCCGAGCACGTCAGCGGGCCGGACCCGGCGCGGGAGCTGGCGCGGCCGGGCGGCTGAGCTCCCGGAACCACTTCGCCAGGAACAGCGGCAGGTACAGCACGGCCGCGGCGCCCAGCAGCCCGTACCCCCAACGGAACAGCGGGCCGCCGCCCAGCAGGAGGAACACCAGGCAGAAGACGCCGTGGTCGACGGGGAGCAGCGCCACCGCGCGCAGCGTCGACGGCGCGGGCGGCGCGCTCCCCGGCGCGGCCTTCCGCTTGAGCTGCTCGGTGAGCAGCCCGCCGAAGAACGTGACGATCGAGGCGAGCAGGAACACCAGCGGCACCAGCAGCCACCCGTCGGACCCGGTGCCGAAGTGGCCGGGGTGGCGGTAGAAGGCGATCAGCACGGCCGTGTGCAGCGCGGTCGTCTTGGCGCAGTCCACCACGTGGTCCAGCCACTCGCCCGCCGGGCTGCCACCTCCCCGCAACCGCGCGAGCTGGCCGTCCGCCGAGTCGAAGGCGAACCCCACGGCCAGCGCCAGCCACACGAGCACCCCGGCCCACCACGAGGGCGCGGCCAGCGCGAGCACCGCGATCCCGGTGAAGCTGAACGCCGCGCTGACCAGGGTGACCTGGTTGGGCGTGAGTCCGGCGGCGTACGAGCCGGCCGCGAGGACCCGGCCCACCGGCCGGTTCACGAACCGGGAGTACAGCGACACCCCCTTGGCCGTCTTCTGGGCCCCGCCCAGCCGCCGCAGGGCCTCGCCCCACGTCATCCGCGCCGCCTCCGCGGCCGCGCCGCTCGCCGTCCCGGCCATCGCCACCCCCTGCGTCGGATCTCCCCGTGAGAGCGTTCATGATGACAGGGCGCCCGACCCCGCGAGTACGGCACCGCCCGCCGCCCCGGCTCCCGCGGGTCGGACCGGCCGGGCCGGTCAGCGCGCCGACGCTCCCGCCCCCGGCGCCTCTGCCCGCCGCCCTCGGCACCCCCGCCCGGCGCCACCGGCCCCCGCCGGTCGGGCCGGTCTCACCGATCGGACCGGCCGGACCGGTCAGCGTGCCGACCTTCACGCCCGGTGCCCGACGCTCCTGCCCGGCGCTTCCGTCCGGCGCCCGGCGTCCCCGCCGCCCCGGGCCCCGCCGGTCGGCTCGGCCGGGTCGGTCAGCGTGCCGACGCCGGGGACTTCCGCGCCGAGTCCGGTACGGGCGCGTCCTCCCGGATCGCCTTCCACACCGCGCCCGCCTGCGGCTCGGCCGGCACGACCCGGTTCGGGTCGGCCCTGTCGTACGCGACGGGCAGCATGATCGTGTCCATCGTGGCCGGGTCGATCCCGCGCATGCCCCGGCCGAAGTCGACGAGCGCGGGGAGGGAGGCCAGCTCGGAGTCCGTGGTCAGCGACCCGGTCAGGGACCGCGCGATCCGGAACGACTTCGCCGGGTTGCCCAGCAGGTCCTGCCGCTGCACCTCGCGGAGGAGCGCCGTGAGGAACTGCTGCTGGAGGCCGATGCGCCCCAGGTCGCTGCCGTCCCGGTAGCCGTACCGGGTGCGGACGAACTTCAGCGAGTCGGTGCCGTTCAGCCGGTGCGTGCCGGGCTCCAGGGAGAAGCCGCCCTTCGTGTCCCGGATCGGCTCGCGGACCTCGACGGTCACCCCGCCCAGCTCGTCGACGAGGTCCTTGAACCCGGCGAAGTCGATCTCCAGGTAGTGGTCGATGCGGACCCCCGACATCTTCTCGACCGTCTTCACCACGCAGGGCGCGCCGCCCGTCGCGTAGACGGAGTTGAACATCACGCGGCCGGCCGGGCCGGTCCCGCCGCCGCCCGGCTTCCCGCAGGCCGGGCGGTCGACGAGGGTGTCGCGGGGGATGCTCACGGCGACGGCCTTCGTACGGTCCCCCGACACGTGCACCACGAGGGCGGTGTCGGAGCGGGCGCCGCCCACGGCGCCGCCGTCGAGCCGCGCGTTGTCCCCGGCCCGCGAGTCGGAGCCGAGGACGAGCAGGTTCGTCGCGCCGGCCGCGCCGGGCGCCCTGTGCGGCCGGTCGTCGCCGAGGGCCTCGCCGATGTCGACGCCCTTGATGTTCCCGTCGAGGCTGCTGTACGCCCACCAGCCGCCGGCTACGGTGGCGAGCAGCACGGCGGCGCACCCGATTCCGGCGCCCCGCCACACGCGCCGCCGGGTCCGTCCGCGTGCCCGCCCCGGCTTCCCGCCGTGCCGGCCCCGGCCCCGGCCCCGCCGGCCGCCCTCGCCGCCCGCCCCGGTGCTCTCCGCGCTCTCCGCCATGGTTCCCCTCCCCGCGAACCCCGGCCCCCGGCCGGTCGGTGAACTATAGGCGTCGCCCCCGTGGCGGGGGAGGGCCGGGGCGGACGGCCACAGCCCCCGGAAGGCGCCCGGAAACGGCGGGGGCCCGGAAACGGCGGGGGCCCGGAAACGGCGGAGGGCCCCGCCGCGGCCGGTGTCGGCGCGGCGGGGCCCCAGGGGCTCACCGGACGGTCAGTGCACGTTGCCCATGAGCGTCTGGACCTTCTTGCGGTACATGTAGACCGCCAGGCCCGCGACGACGGCGAGGGACGCCTCCATCGCGATGATCCAGGTGCCGTTGAGGTCCACGCCGGCGAGGGAGAGCAGACCGGTCGTGCAGTCACCGGCGGTGACCGCGAGGAACCAGACGCCCATCATCTGCGAGGCGTACTTCTGCGGCGCCATCTTCGTGGTGACCGACAGGCCGACCGGGGAGAGGCACAGCTCGGCGATGGTCTGGATCATGTAGATGGAGACCAGCCACATGGGGGAGACCTTGGTGCCGTCGCCCGCCATGCCCATGGGCACGACGAAGACGAAGAAGGAGGCACCGACCAGGACGAGGCCCATCGCGAACTTCACGATGGTGCTCGGCTCCTGGTTGCGGCGGGCGAGCCACAGCCACAGCCAGGCGAAGACCGGGGCCAGCGCCATGACGTACAGCGGGTTCAGCGACTGGTACCAGGTGGCGGAGAAGCCGATGCCGAAGACGGAGTCCGCGGTCTTGCTGTCCGCGAACAGCGACAGCGTCGAACCGCCCTGGTCGTAGATCATCCAGAAGACGGCGGCGGCCACGAAGAACCAGATGTAGCCGTTGACCTTCGACTGCTCGGTCGCCGACAGCTCCTTGTCGCGCTTGATGCGCGCCAGCACGGCCACCGGGATGATCAGGCCCGCGAGGGTGAGCGGCACCAGGGCCCAGTTCAGCGTGAAGACGCCGAGGGCGACGACCGCGCCGTAGAAGGCGGCGGTGACGAGGACGGCGACGGTGGCCTTGACCAGGACGCCGCGGCGCTCCTCGGCCGACAGCGGGTTCGGGACGACGCTGCTCTTGGCGCTCAGGTGGCGCGTGCCGAAGAGGAACTGGACGAGGCCCAGGCCCATGCCGAGCGCGGCGAGGGCGAAGCCGAGGTGCCAGTCGTACTCCTTGCCGACCGTTCCGATGACGAACGGGGCGACGAAGGCGCCGAGGTTGATGCCGATGTAGAACAGCGTGAAGCCGCCGTCGCGGCGCGGGTCCTCGGGACCCTCGTAGAGGTGGCCCACCATCGTGGAGATGTTGGCCTTCAGCAGGCCGGAGCCCACGGCGACGAGCGCGAGGCCGACGAAGAACATCGCCTGGCCGGGCAGGGCCAGCGAGAGGTGGCCCGCCATGATCACCGCGCCGGCGATGGTGACGGTCTTGCGGGCGCCCCAGACGCGGTCGCCGAACCAGCCGCCGGGCATGGCCATGAGGTAGACCATCGACACGTAGACGGAGTAGATCGCCGTCGCCGTGGCCGCGGTCATCGCCAGGCCGCCCCCCTGGCTGCCCGTGGCGGCGTCCGCGCCGCCCGACACCAGGTAGTACACGAGTAGGGCGCGCATGCCGTAGTAGCTGAAGCGCTCCCACATCTCGGTCATGAAGAGTGTGGCCAGGCCGCGGGGGTGGCCGAAGAAGGTCTTCTCGGTGACGGGGGTGTTCGCCGAGTCCTTCGTCAGGCTGGACGCCATGGTCGATCCTTGTTCGTTCGGGACGCGTGTCGCTTCTTGGGCGACCCGCGCCCGCTTCGGGCGGCCGGCACCGGTACGGCGGGGGCCGTACCGGGATCCACACCCCGCCGCGCGTTCGAATCGAACGTCGCGTCGCGGAGCCCGGCCCACAGGTCATTCTTTCGCCGAGCAGAAAAGAGACCTTTGGTGCGTCAATGACTGATGGCGCCAAAGGTCCCCGTTTACCACTTCGAGCGTCTCGCCACCATACGCCACGACAGCGTGGCATATGGAAGGACTTGAGAGATGGATCACAGGCTTCCCTGGAACCACGGGCGCACAATCAAAGGTCCCATCCAGGATGCCACCTCTGACGTCCAGGCGGGGATGATCTTGACTCGATCTCCCCGTGACCTGTGCGCCGCGCGGACTACCATCACTGCATGACGCGTGTACTGCTCGCCGAGGACGACGCATCCATCTCGGAACCGCTGGCCCGCGCCCTGCGGCGCGAGGGATACGAGGTCGAGGTGCGGCAGGACGGTCCCAGCGCGCTCGACACGGGGCTGCAGGGCTGCGTCGACCTCGTCGTCCTCGACCTGGGACTGCCCGGCATGGACGGCCTGGAGGTCGCCCGCCGGCTGCGCTCCGAGGGGCACACGGTGCCGATCCTCGTCCTGACCGCCCGCGCCGACGAGGTCGACACCGTCGTCGGGCTCGACGCCGGCGCCGACGACTACGTCACCAAGCCGTTCCGGCTCGCCGAGCTCCTCGCCCGCGTCCGGGCCCTGCTGCGGCGCGGCGCCGCCGAGCCCGCCCCGCAGCCGGCGACGCACGGCGTCCGCATCGACGTCGAGTCGCACCGCGCCTGGATGGGCGACGAGGAGCTCCAGCTCACCGCGAAGGAGTTCGACCTGCTGCGCGTCCTCGTCCGCGACGCCGGCCGGGTCGTCACCCGCGACCAGCTGATGCGCGAGGTGTGGGACACGACGTGGTGGTCGTCCACGAAGACCCTCGACATGCACATCTCCTGGCTCCGCAAGAAGCTCGGCGACGACGCGGCGAACCCGCGCTACATCGCCACCGTGCGCGGTGTCGGCTTCCGCTTCGAGAAGAGCTGAGGCGACCTCTCCGTGCGCCGCCGCCTGATCAGCTCCACGCTCGCCGTGGTGCTGGTCGTCATCTCCGTCTTCGGGGTCTCCCTCGTCATCGTCGAGACCCGGACGATCACCAGCAGCGCCCAGGAGAGCGTCGACTCCGAGGCGCTGCGGCTCGCCAGCATCGTCGACAGCCGTCTCGTCGGCGGCGAGCCCGTCGACCCGGACATCCTCTCCGACCACGGCGGCGCCCAGCGGTACGCCCGGATCGAGATCCCCGGCAGCCCCGCCATCGAGGTCGGCAGCCGCCCCCAGGGCAGCGTCATCCGCGGCACGGCCGTGGGGGAGCACGGCGAGGAGGTCACCGTCGAGGAGTCCCGCTCGTCGGTCACCCGCGAGGTCGGCCGTACGCTGCTGATCATCGGCGCGGTCGCGCTGCTCGCCGTCGTGGCGGCCGTCCTCCTCGCCGTGCGGCAGGCCAACCGGCTCGCCTCCCCGCTCACCGACCTCGCCGAGACCGCCGAGCGGCTGGGCTCGGGCGACCCCCGGCCGCGCCACCGGCGCTACGGGGTGCCCGAGCTGGACCGGGTCGCGGACGTGCTGGACGCGTCCGCCGAGCGGATCGCGCGGATGCTCACCGCCGAGCGGAGGCTCGCCGCGGACGCCTCCCACCAGTTGCGGACCCCGCTGACGGCGCTGTCGATGCGGCTGGAGGAGATCGCGGTCACCGACGACCTGGACACGGCCCGCGAGGAGGCGACGATCGCGCTCGCGCAGGTCGAACGGCTCACGGACGTCGTCCAGCGGCTGCTCACGAACTCCCGCGACCCCCGTACGGGCTCCGCGGTCGCCTTCGACCTCGACGAGGTCGTCAAGCAGCAGATCGAGGAGTGGCGGCCGGCCTACCGCAGCGCGGGCCGGGCGATCGTACGGTCCGGGAAGACCCGCATGCGGGCCGTCGGCACGCCCGGCGCGGTCGCCCAGGTGCTCGCCGCGCTGATCGAGAACTCCCTGATGCACGGCGGCGGCACGGTGGCCCTGCGCACCCGCGTCACCGGCAACCAGGCCGTCGTCGAGGTCACCGACGAGGGGCCGGGCGTCCCCGAGGACCTCGGCGCGCGGATCTTCGAGCGGACCATCAGCGGCCGCAACTCCACGGGCATCGGCCTGGCCGTGGCCCGCGACCTCGCGGAGGCGGACGGCGGCCGGCTGGAGCTCGTCCAGTTGAAGCCCGCCGTGTTCGCGCTCTTCCTCAGCCGTGAGACCGCCCGCAGGGACGGCGACCACCGCGACGACGACGCCCTGCCGCCCCGCCCGATCCGCTAGCCGCGGGGAGCCCGCCCGGCCTCGTCCGTCCCGCTGCCGGCCGCCCCGCTCGCCGCCCCGGTCTCGTCCGTCCCGCCTTGTCCGTCCAACCGCCGGCCGTCCCGCTCGCCGGCCGTCCCGCCCGCCGTCATCGGCGGCCCGCCGGAGCGGGGCTGTCCTGCGGCTTCCGCTGCCCCAGGATCGGCGCCGGCCCGGCCGGTTCCCCGGGCGGGCCGGCGCCGTCCTCCGTCCCGGCGTCCGGGAGCGCCCGGAACACCCACGTGCGGTAGGACCAGAACCGGAACAGCGTGCCGATGCCGATGCCGAAGAACTTGAAGAAGTTGTTCTGGAGCGGGCTGTCCCAGCCGAACCCGTACGTCGCCGCGTACAGGATTCCGTTCTCGATCACCATTCCGGCCACGCTGAACACGAAGAACAACATCGCCTCGCGCGTGCGCCGCGTCTTGTCCCGGTCCCGGTAGGTGAAATAGCGGAAACCGAGGTAGTTGCAGGCGATGGCGATGACCGTGGCCAGCAGGCTCGCCCGGACGACGGGCAGGTCCGTGGCCTGGCGCAGGAGATTGAAGGCCGCCATGTTCACCAGCAGGCCGATTCCGCCGACGAGACCGAATTTCGCTATCTCCCGGACGAGCTGTTCCAGCCGCACCCGCAGGGCGCTCTGTTCCGTCATAATGATCGTTTCAGTCCCGTCCGCCGGCCATGTGCGTCAACCCCGTCATGCTAACCATCACCCGGTCGGTACGCGCGGGTGAGCGAGCCCGCGGAAACCCGCGTCCGGCGGCCACCGTCACACCCCGCTACGAGCGGCGGATACCCTAGGAGGGTGACGTTCCCGGTAGTCGGTATGGTCGGCGGCGGACAGCTCGCCCGCATGACCCACGAGGCGGGCATCCCCCTCGGCATCAGATTCAGGCTTCTCAGTGACACTCCGCAGGACTCCGCGGCCCAGGTCGTGAGCGATGTCGTCATCGGCGACTACCGCGACCTGGACACGCTGCGTGACTTCGCGCGCGGCTGTGACGTGATCACCTTCGATCACGAGCACGTGCCGACCGAGCACCTCAGGGCGTTGGAGGCGGAGGGCATCCCCGTCCGCCCCGGGCCCGACGCGCTCGTGCACGCCCAGGACAAGGGCGTGATGCGCGCCAGGCTCGACGCGATCGGCGTGCCCTGCCCCCGCCACCGCATCGTGACGGACCCGGCCGACGCGGTGGCGTTCGCGACGGAGGTCGAGGGGGGCGGCTTCCCGATCGTCCTGAAGACGGTGCGCGGCGGCTACGACGGCAAGGGCGTGTGGATCGTCCGCTCCGAGGAGGACGCCCGCGCCCCGTTCCTCGCCGGCGTGCCCGTCCTCGCCGAGGAGAAGGTCGACTTCGTCCGGGAGCTCGCGGCGAACGTCGTCCGCTCCCCGCACGGCCAGGCCGTCGCCTACCCGGTCGTCGAGTCGCGGCAGGTCGACGGCGTGTGCGACACGGTCATCGCCCCGGCGCCCGGTCTGCCCGAGGACCGCGCCCTGGAGGCCCAGCGCCTCGCCCTGCGCGTCGCCGAGGAGCTCGGCGTCGTCGGTCACCTCGCGGTCGAGCTGTTCGAGACCCGCGACGGCCGCGTCCTCGTCAACGAACTGGCGATGCGCCCGCACAACTCCGGCCACTGGACCCAGGACGGCGCGGTCACCTCCCAGTTCGCCAACCACGTCCGGGCCGTCCTCGACCTCCCGCTCGGCGACCCGCGCCCGCGCGCCCGCTGGACGGTCATGGCGAACGTCCTCGGCGGCGACTACCCGGACATGTACCAGGGGTACCTGCACTGCATGGCCCGCGACCCGCAGCTCAAGATCCACATGTACGGCAAGGACGTGAAGCCCGGCCGCAAGGTGGGCCACGTCAACACCTACGGCGACGACCTGGACGACGTGCTGGAGCGCGCCCGCCACGCCGCCGACTATCTGCGAGGAACGATCGTTGAGTAATGCACTCGTGCCGCTCGTGGGCATCGTCATGGGCTCCGACTCCGACTGGCCCGTCATGGAGGCCGCCGCGCAGGCCCTCGACGAGTTCGAGATCCCGTACGAGGTGGACGTCGTCTCCGCGCACCGCATGCCGCGCGAGATGGTCGCGTACGGCGAGCAGGCCGCCGACCGCGGACTGAAGGCGATCATCGCCGGGGCCGGCGGCGCCGCGCACCTGCCCGGCATGCTCGCCTCCGTCACGCCGCTGCCGGTCATCGGCGTGCCGGTGCCGCTGAAGTACCTCGACGGCATGGACTCGCTGCTCTCCATCGTGCAGATGCCGGCCGGCGTCCCCGTCGCCACGGTCTCCGTGGCCGGCGCCCGCAACGCCGGGCTGCTCGCGGCGCGGATGCTCGCCGCGCACGACGCGGACCTGCTGGCGCGGATGAAGGAGTTCCAGCAGGAGCTGAACGACCAGGCCTCGGAGAAGGGCAGGCGCCTGCGGGCGAAGGTCGAGGGCTCCGCGTCCTTCGGCTTCGCGAAGTGACCGGCGGGGGCGGCCCGGCGGCCGGCGGGCGGGACCTCGGCGCGGCCCGCGGGCTGCTCGCCGAGTTCCCCGTCGCCGACGGCCACAACGACCTGCCGTGGGCGCTGCGCGAGCAGGCCGGGTACGACCTGGACCGCCTCGACGTGGCCGCCGACCAGACCGGCCGCCTCCACACCGACCTGCCGCGCCTGCGCGCGGGCGGCGTGGGCGCCCAGTTCTGGTCGGTGTACGTGCGCGCCGACATGGCCGGCGACGACGCGGTCAGCGCGACGCTGGAGCAGATCGACTGCGTCGACCGGCTGCTGGCCCGCCACCCCGCGGAGCTGGCCCCCGCGCTGACGGCCGACGACATGGAGGCCGCCCGGGCCCAGGGCCGCATCGCGTCGCTGAAGGGCGCCGAGGGCGGCCACTCCATCAACAACTCCCTCGCCACCCTCCGCGCCCTGTACGCGCTGGGCGTGCGCTACATGACGCTCACCCACAACGACAGCATCGCGTGGGCGGACTCGGCGACGGACGGGCCCCGCGCCGGCGGGCTGTCGCCGTTCGGCCGCGAGGTGGTCCGGGAGATGAACCGCCTGGGCATGCTGGTGGACCTCTCGCACGTGGCCGCGACGACGATGCGGGACGCGCTGGACACGAGCGAGGCGCCGGTGGTCTTCTCCCACTCGTCGTCCCGCGCCGTGTGCGACCACCCGCGCAACGTCCCCGACGACGTGCTGGAGCGGCTCCCCGCCAACGGGGGCGTCGCCATGGCCACGTTCGTACCGAAGTTCATCCTGCCCGCGGCGGCGGAGTGGACGGCGCGCGCGGACGAGAACCTGCGGGCGCACGGCCTCCACCCCCTGGACACGACCCCGGAGGCGATGCGCCTGCACGCCGCCTTCGAGGAGGCGAACCCGCGCCCGGTCGCCACGGTCGCGACGGTCGCCGACCACCTCGACCACATGCGGGAGGTCGCCGGCGTCGACCACGTCGGCATCGGCGGGGACTTCGACGGCACGGCCTTCACCCCGGAGGGCCTGGAGGACGTGGCCGGCTATCCGAACCTGGTCGCGGAGCTCCTCGCCCGCGGCTGGTCCCGTACGGACGTGTCCAAACTGACCTGGCGCAACGCGGTCCGCGTCCTGCGCGACGCGGAGGCCGTCGCCCGTGACGCGTCCGCGCGCCGGGGCCCGTCCACCGCCACGCTCGCCGCGCTGGACGGCTGAACCCCGCGCCGGCGCACCCGCGCCCCGGGCCCACCCGGTCTCCGCCCCGGCGGAGGGGGCGGGCACGGGCGCGCCGTACGGGGCCTGCGCGGGCGGCCCGCCCGGCTGCCGCGGGCTGAGGACCGGGGCCGAGGGTACGGGGCCCACGTACGCGGGCGGCCCGTCGCGGCTACGCGCGCGGGCGGCCCATCGCGCGGAACGTCCAGCCCGCCGCGCGCCACAGGGAGGCGTCCAGGGCGTTGCGGCCGTCCAGGATGATCCTGGCGTTCACGACCTCGCCGAGCTCCTTCGGGTCGACCTCGCGGAACTCCCGCCACTCGGTGAGGTGCAGCACCACGTCCGCGCCGCGCACGGCCTCCAGGACGCTGTCCGCGTAGCCGAGCGTCGGGAAGACGCGGCGGGCGTTGTCCATGCCCTTCGGGTCGTACACGGTGACCTGGCCGCCCTGCAGGTGGATCTGCCCGGCGACGTTCAGCGCCGGCGAGTCCCGCACGTCGTCGGAGTCGGGCTTGAACGCGGCGCCGAGCACCGCGACCCGCTTGCCGAGGAACGTCCCGTCGCCGAGCGCCTCGCGCGCCATGCCGACCATCTGGCTGCGGCGCCGCATGTTGATGGAGTCGATCTCGCGCAGGAACATCAGCGCCTGGTTCGCGCCCAGCTCGCCCGCGCGCGCCATGAACGCCCGGATGTCCTTGGGCAGGCAGCCGCCGCCGAAGCCGATGCCGGCGCGCAGGAACTTGGCGCCGATCCGCTCGTCGTGGCCGATGGCCTCCGCGAGCTTGGCGACGTCGCCGCCGGCCGCCTCGCAGACCTCCGCCATCGCGTTGATGAAGGAGATCTTCGTCGCGAGGAAGGAGTTCGCCGCGGTCTTCACCAGTTCGGCGGTCGGGAAGTCCGTCACGACGAACGGCGCGCCCTCGCCGACCGGCACCTCGTACACCTCGCGGAGGACCTTCTCCGCGCGCTCGCTCTCGACGCCGACGACGATCCGGTCCGGGTGCAGCGTGTCCTGCACGGCGAAGCCCTCGCGCAGGAACTCCGGGTTCCACGCCAGCTCCACGTCCGCGCCCGCCGGCGCCCGCTGCGCCAGCAGCAGCGACAGCCGCTCCGCGGTGCCGACCGGCACGGTCGACTTGCCGACGACCAGCGACGGCTTCTTCAGGTGCGGGGCGAGCGAGCCGAACGCGGCGTCGACGAAGCTCATGTCGCAGGCGTACTCGCCGTGCTTCTGCGGCGTGTTCACGCAGACGAAGTGGACGTCGCCGAAGTCGCCGACCTCCTCCCAGGAGGTGGTGAAGCGCAGCCGCCCCGTGGACCCCTCGATCCCGGCGACGTGCTTGCGCAGCAGCTCCTCCAGCCCCGGCTCGTACAGGGGGACGCGGCCCTGCGCCAGCATCTCGATCTTCTCGGGGACGATGTCGAGCCCGAGCACCTCGAAGCCGAGCTCCGCCATGGCCGCTGCGTGGGTGGCGCCGAGGTAACCGGTGCCGATCACGGTGATCTTCAGGGCCATGTGTGCTGCTCCAGTGCTGTACGTGCCGGGAATGCGTGCCCGAGCATAGTCGGGCGGGGCGCTGGGCAGGGATCCGGCGGCGCGTCGGCTGTCAGCAAGCTCACGTGATCCCCACATGTGCCGGACGGGCGGGCGCCCACTAAAATTCGGGTTACTTAACGGTAGTTAGCACTGCAGCCCAGGGGAGTGAGCCAGACATGGCGGGAACGCCTGACTTCGACCTGTACCGCCCGTCCGAGGAGCACGACATGCTCCGGGACACCGTCCGCTCGCTCGCCGAGGCCAAGATCGCGCCGTACGCCGCCGCCGTGGACGAGGAGGCCCGCTTCCCGCAGGAGGCGCTCGACGCGCTCGTCTCCTCCGACCTGCACGCGGTGCACGTGCCCGAGACGTACGGCGGCGCCGGCGCCGACGCCCTCGCGACCGTGATCGTCATCGAGGAGGTGGCCCGCGTCTGCGCGTCGTCCTCCCTGATCCCGGCCGTGAACAAGCTGGGCTCCCTGCCCGTGATCCTCTCCGGCTCCGAGGACCTGAAGAGGAAGTACCTGGGCCCGCTCGCCAAGGGCGACGCGATGTTCTCGTACTGCCTGTCCGAGCCGGACGCCGGCTCCGACGCGGCCGGCATGAAGACGAAGGCGGTCCGCGACGGTGACCACTACGTCCTCAACGGTGTGAAGCGCTGGATCACCAACGCGGGCGTCTCCGAGTACTACACGGTGATGGCCGTCACCGACCCGGAGAAGCGCTCCAAGGGCATCTCCGCCTTCGTCGTCGAGAAGTCCGACGAGGGCGTCTCCTTCGGCGCCCCGGAGAAGAAGCTCGGCATCAAGGGCTCCCCGACCCGCGAGGTGTACCTCGACAACGTCCGCATCCCCGCCGACCGCATGATCGGCGAGGAGGGGACGGGCTTCGCCACGGCGATGAAGACCCTGGACCACACCCGCATCACCATCGCCGCCCAGGCCATCGGCATCGCCCAGGGCGCCCTCGACTACGCCAAGGGCTACGTCAAGGAGCGCAAGCAGTTCGGCAAGGCCATCGCCGACTTCCAGGGCGTGCAGTTCATGCTCGCCGACATGGCGATGAAGCTGGAGGCGGCCCGCCAGCTCACGTACGCGGCGGCGGCCAAGTCCGAGCGCGTCGACGCCGACCTGACCTTCTTCGGCGCGGCCGCCAAGTGCTTCGCCTCCGACGCCGCCATGGAGATCACCACGGACGCCGTCCAGCTCCTCGGCGGCTACGGCTACACCCGCGACTACCCGGTCGAGCGCATGATGCGCGACGCCAAGATCACCCAGATCTACGAGGGCACGAACCAGGTCCAGCGCATCGTCATGGCCCGCAACCTGCCGTAGCAGGGTTTACGCAGGTCAGTGACCCTCTGGGGTGGCCCGGGAGCCGTGACCGGCCTCCGGTCCGCCCGGGCCCGTTCCGGGTGTCCCTGGGCGTCATGCTGGGGAAGCCCTGGGCGGGCCCTGGCTTCGAAACCCGTGCTGACCTGCATAAAGGAGAAGGCCCCCGGCTGATGCCGGGGGCCTTTCGCGTGGGCTGGGTCAGGCGACTTCGTCTCGCTCGACGGGGTCCTCCGCGCCCGGGGCCGGCATGGTCGCGATGGCTGCGCGACCCTGCTGCCCTGCCCCTTCGGAGACGTAGCGGTAGTGCCCGCGGAGCACGTCCGTGCCGCTGTGGCCCATCCAGTCGGCCACGTCGTTCTCAGGGACGCCCAACCCCTTCCTTTCACTGCTCTGACCGACGAAAACGATGCCCCGGCCCAGGAATGGGACGGGGCATCGTTGCTTTGCTTGGGTTGCCCTTCAGGACACCACCGCACGGGCGATCAGAGTGCCGATGTGGTCATGCTCCGGAGCTTTCAAGATCTGTACGTCCGCCCCCTTGAAACCGGCCTTGAGCAGGAGGCTTTCCCACTTCCGGGGCGTGTAGCTGTACCGGTACGCATACATCGCCTTGCCCGCGAACCCACCCTTGTACATGCCCTGTGGGCCGTACGCGCCCGGGATGGCTGGAGGCTGCGAGAATGCGAGCACACCACCGGGATTCAATCGCTGAGCAATCAAAGGAAGTAGCTTCGCCGGATCGGTGAACCACACCGCCCCGAAGATCGAATAGATTGCGTCGTACGTTTCTGTCTCGGCGCTCAGGTGCTCCAGCACTTCGGCGCAGACGAATCGCGCGCCCAACGGCCCCCATCGCTTGGTGATGTTCGCGACCATGACGGGTGAAAGATCCACGCCCGTTGCCTTGACGCCCTGCCGCACGAGATACGCGAGCGCCCGTCCCGTGCCGCATCCGAGTTCCAGTGCGGTTGCTGGATCGCCCAGCAGTTCGGGGCCGGGCCCGTGCCCGGCGTACTGCGTCCAGCAGAAAACGGGGTCGGAGTCGAACACCTTGCCCTTGGTGCTTCCCGCGAAGGCGTCCCAGAGTTCGCGTTCGCTGTCGATGTCGTGTCGTGCGGGCAACGGGGGGCTTCCTCTGTGTCGAAGTGGGCTGGCGGGCGCCCCGCCCCTCGTACGGTGCCGGGAGCGGGGCAGGGGCGTGCCAGTCCCGCGTCAGTGGCTGTCGGGGACCTTGTTGTCACACGGTGAGCAGTCGGACGCGTCCACCTCCCACAACTCGTCGTCCACGGCGAAGCCGTTCCGGCGCAGCAGTTCGGCCGTGCGCGTCACGGTGCCGTCCCGGCGACGCTCGATCAGCGGGGCGTGGTGCTTGTACCGCCCGCCGTTGTACTCCTCGCACAGGGCGAAGTACAACGGCGTGTCGAGGATGAGTTGATGGACACCGATGTCCACGGTGTACCCCACGCCCATGTCCACGCCGGGGTTCTCCATGGCGGTGATCAGGTAGGCGATGCCCTGGCCGAGGATGCGTTCGGCCAGGCTGCGAACGGCCACGCCATCCCGGAGCAGAAGCGTCACCTCGCGCTCCCACAGGTCGGTCATGCCCACGTCCGCGACCAGATGCGGGACACGCTCCTGCACCGCGTTGAGGATGATGCGCGGATCGCGGGTCCGCGTCTGGACTGCTGTGCGCATGCTGCGTCTCCTCCTGCTACTGCTGTGGAGTGGTGCACTGCACTTGCTGATCCGGCCGACCGACTCCGCTTCACGGGGCGCGACCGGCGGGACTTGGCCCGCTTCCCGCTGGGGAGTCTCACCAACCAGCGGGGAGGGGGAGCTTACGTGCGCGCCGGGACAGGCCGTAGGGCTTACAACCCGCCCTTGCTGCTGCGCCCGTTGTTCTCGGCGCCCCTGCTGCTCAGACGCTCGGCCAATGATGGGGCCGGTGGTTCGTGGTCGGGACGCCTGGGTTACCGCACTCACATTTCGGCCAGTGCGAGGCCGAACCAGGGGCGCGGTCGACACCTTCCGGACCAGGGTTGCTCTTTGACACCCCGAGCATGCCGCCTTCGCCGGATGCTCCGGAGAGCCGGGAAAGGAACTGGCGGGCCTCGTTGCTGTCTGGGTGATCAGTCGCTTCGGCCTTATGTGTCCTGCTGTCGCTCGCCATGGTTCCCATACTCTGCGAGCCATGGTTGAGTTTCTAGCCTGTTTCCTGTTCCCGCAAGAAGTTGTTTCGGATGTCCTTGATCAGATTCCGCATGTCTTCGTCGATCAGTGCTATTCGCTGAAACCGTTCGAACTTGTCAACGTAAAGTCCCACGTCCCGTGGGTCGGTGACGACGACTTCAGCGTGAACTGTTTCCACAGTCACCATGCGGTCGTCGCGGATGACGAACGCATGGTTAGGGATGTCGTGCTGCTGAATCTCCAAGGGGACTACGCGAATGTCCACATGGGAGAGTCGCGAAATGGAGGCGATACGGTCAAGCTGTGCAGCCATCATCTGTGGTGGCACAATGCGCCAGCGCAGAACTGGTTCCGTGATGACGAACCGCAGTGACTTTGTGTTGTCGTAGAGAACTGCTTGCCGTTCAAGCCGACCACTGATCGTTCGTGTGAGTGCGTCCTCGCTGAGGGTATGGCGTTGCAGAACAGCCCGGATGTACTCGGGGGTCTGGAGAAGTCCCGGAACCAGTGCGGGCTGAAACAGCCGCAGCATCGACATCTGGGCTTCCAGGGCCTTGGCGGCCTGCTGGCCCTTGTGGACCCCCATCCGCTTGAGCAGACGCCATGCTGTCGCTTCTGTCACTGACGCGCGTGCGGCCTCGGTGTACTCCGCCTTGATTTCGTCCGAGACGCCGATGGCGGTCAGGATGCGCTCTACGTCCGTCGCGCTTGCTGCGAGCTTCGCATTTTCGATCTTGGACAGCTTGGACGGAGACATGAGGGCGCTGCGGGCCACCGCTTTGGCCTCCTTGCCGGAAGCCACTCGCAGGGCCCGCAGCGCGGCCCCAAGCTGTGCTCTGTTCACGCCGCGTACTTGGCCCACCATTCAGTGAACGGCTCCGCGTGGGCGAGTGCCGTGTCACGGTGCCTAGCGAATTCCGCCGTTCGTTCCGGTGGTAGGACTTCCGAGCCCAGGTATTTTCCGGCGTCGTCGTAGTTCATCACGGCCAGGGCCTGGGAGTCGAAGAGCCAGAAGTCAGGTACGTTCTCCAACGGGTTGGGCCTGTCGGTGATGTCGAGGATGAAGAATTCCTCACCCCCGGACATGTTCTTCTGGTACCCCCACCCAAGTTCGAACCTGAGATAGTCCGTGAGCGGGCGGCGCAGGATGTGAACCCGGTAGACGCGCTTCCCTTTACCGGTGTGTGAGCGGAGCTCTTCGACCCACCCCGCGTTGTAGTCGTCCGGCTGCGGCTCCCCGGCCAGGAACGCGTGATAGGCGTCGACGTTCCCAGACTTGCTGTAGTCGTCGAGGGTTTCCAGTCGGAACGCCTCACGCTGGAACGTATCGAAGAGGTCGCCAAGGGCCCTAGATGAGGTTGTCACGGATGGCCTTCTGGATCAGTTCCATCGGGATCTCGACCAGGGCTTCGTGAGCGGAGATCTGAAGCCCGTGGTCCGTCGGAGTCTCGCCCTGAACCAAGAGCGTGCCGCGATCCGTCGCGTAGATCGTCGGGCAGTCCTTGATGTCGCACGTGCTGACCAGCTTGGTGACCTTCATGGTCCGGGTTCCCCTCTCCCATGCCGCTGCCAGTGCCTCCGCACCTCCGTTGATGCTCCCGAGGGCGGGGCGTATGGGTCAAGCGATCACGGTTGACGGAACGGGAAACCGCGTAACTGCCCGGGGCCTGCCCCTCCTCCGGCCGGTCGGAGAGGCCGTCATCAGGGCTGCACCCACCTGGGCAGACTGCTGGCGATCATGGGGAAATGCTGGGGAGGGCCCGTCCGGGAGGGGCGTTCGTGCAGGTCAGCGCCGTATGAGCGGTAAAGCACCCAGATCTACGAGGGCACGAACCAGGTCCAGCGCATCGTCATGGCCCGCAACCTGCCGTAGCAGGGCTTTCGCAGGTCAGCGGCCCTCTCGGATGGTCCTGGAGCCGTGACCGGCCTCCGGTCCGCTCGGGCCCGTTCGGCTTCCGGCCCGTTCGGGGAGTCCCCGGCGTCACCCCGGGGAAGTCCCGGGCCGGCGCCGGACCGGGCAGGGCCCCTGACCCGCACGAACACAACGGCCCCCGGCACGACGCCGGGGGCTCGTTGCGCGTCGTCGGGGGTCAGACCGGTGTGCGGACCGGGGGGCGGCGGCTGGCGATGACCTTCTTCGCCAGGGAGCGGGGGCTCGTCAGGAAGCCGTAGCCCCACGACATGTGCATCGTCGCCAGCGCCACCGGTATCCGCAGCCGGGCCTTCAGGGGCAGGCCCCGGCCCGCCGGGATCGAGCCCAGCGTGATCGCCGCGAGGTACCCGCCCGGCACGACGAAGCCCAGCGGCGTGAGCGTCGCGCCCACGGCGAGGCCGGCCGCGATGGCGCAGACGGCCACCGGCGGGGCCAGGTAGCGCAGGTTGATGGAGCCCTGGTGGTAGCGGGCGACGACGTGGCGCCAGCGGCCGTAGTCCTTGTACTGCTTCGCGAGCGCCCGCACGGACGGCCGCGGCCGGTACTGCACGCGCAGTTCCGGGGAGAACCAGATCAGCCCGCCGGCCTCGCGGATGCGGAAGTTCAGCTCCCAGTCCTGCGCGCGGATGAACTCCTCGTTGTACCCGCCCTGCCGCTCCAGCGCCTCGCGGCGGAACACGCCCAGGTACACCGTCTCCGCCGGGCCCGCCTCGCCGCCCGTGTGGAATGCGGCGTTGCCCACGCCGATCCGGGACGTCATCGCGGCGGCGACGGCGTCCTCCCAGGCGTTCTCGCCCTCGGCGTGCATGATGCCGCCGACGTTCTGCGCGCCGGTCTCCTCCAGCAGCCGCACCGCCGTCGCGATGTAGTTCGGCGACAGCATGCCGTGCCCGTCGACGCGCACCACGATCGGGTGGCGCGACGCCCTGATCGCCGCGTTCAGCGCGGCGGGCGTACGGCCCGACGGGTTGGGCACGGTGCGTACGCGCGGGTCCTCGCGGACCAGCTCGGCGGCGATCTCGTCGGTACGGTCCGTGGACGGGCCGAGCGCGATCACCACCTCCATCTCGCCGCCGTACTCCTGTTCGAGGATGTGGCGGACCGCGTTGCGAAGATGACGCTCCTCGTTGAGGACCGGCATGATCACGGAGACCGGGGGCAGGGGCATGGCTCCTCGGAGGTACGTAAGGACGTCCCGGGGCGGCGACGGCCGGGGGCCCGGGGGCCGGCCCCGGTGGACGGACAGCGGTAACGCCCGCCACGTTACCGCGAACGGGCGACCCGGGTGCGCGCCGCCCGGGGTGGTGCGGCCGGCAGCTGATCGTATGGGCCTACTGTGGCGGTCCCCCCATCCGCCCGCGGAGGTGTCCTTCGTGCCCGTCCCGCCCCGCCGACCCGCCCGCCCGGTCCCCCGGCCGCCGGCCCGCGGTGCGAGACGGCCGGTGGCCCCCGGGGCGCAACCGCCGCGGCGGCAGCCGGAGCGGCGGGGGAGGCCGCGGCGGCGCCGGGAGCGGCCCGGGTGGGGGGCGCGGATGGCGACGGCCCTGTCCGTCCTGGTCCTCGCGACCGGCGGCATCGGCCACGCCCTCTTCACCAGCCTCGACACGGGCATCGGCCGGGTCGACGCGTTCAAGGACATGAACAACCGTCCCGCGTCCGGCCACGGCACGAACATCCTCCTCGTCGGCACGGACGGCCGCGACAAGGTCACGCCCGCGGACAGGAAGCGGTACCGGCTCGGCGGCGCCCCCTGCCGCTGCACGGACACGATCATGCTGGCGCACATCTCGGCGGACCGCCGCCGCGCCAGCCTGGTGTCCCTGCCCCGCGACACGTACGCCGAACTGCCCGAGCACACGGACGCGACCACCGGCGAGCGCCACCACGGCCACCCGGTCAAGCTGAACGCCGCCTACGCCGAGGGCGGCCCCAACCTCACCATCCGGACCGTGGAGCGGATGACCGGCGTGAAGATCGACCACTACCTGGAGGTCGACTTCACCAGCTTCATGCGCACCGTCGACGCCCTCGGCGGCGTCCGGATCTGCACCGCCCGCCCGATGAAGGACCCGTACACGGGCCTCGACCTGCCCGCCGGGACGCACGTCCTCGACGGCGGCAAGGCCCTGCAGTACGTGCGGTCCCGCCACGTCGACGGGGGGTCCGACCTGGGGCGGATGCGGCGGCAGCAGCAGTTCGTCGCCGCGCTGATCGACCGGGCGACGAGCAGCGGCGCGCTGCTCAACCCGGTGCGGTTCCGGAAGGTCCTCGGCGCCCTGTCCGGGTCGGTCCGCGCGGACCGGGGGTTCGGCACGGAGGAGGTCCTGGCGCTGGCCCGGGCGATGCGCGGATTCACGACGGCGTCGTCCGAGTTCACGTCCGTGCCGGTCGAGGCGGCCGGCGTGCGGATCGACGGCATCGGGTCGACGGTGAAGTGGGACGCCGACCGGGCGCAGGAGCTGTTCGCGTCGATCCGCGAGGACCGGCCCCTCACCGCCCGCCCCGTCACGCCGGCGCCGCGCCGCGGGGACGTCGACGTCCCGCCGCGGAACGTCCGCGTCCAGGTGTACAACGGCACCGGGATCCGCGGCCTGGGGGCCCGGGTGGACGCCGCGCTGCGGGCGGCGGGCTTCGACACGACCCGCGCCCCGCACAACGGCGACCGGCGGGACGTGCGGCGGACCCTCGTCGCGTACGACCCGCGCTGGGACCGCTCGGCGAAGTCCCTCGCGGCGGCGCTGCCCGGCGCCCGGCTGAGCGCCGCTCCCGGTCAGGGGCCGCTGATGAAGGTCACGGCCGGCGCGGACTTCGAGGCCGTACGGCCGGTGCGCGCCGTGACCCCCGTGCGGTGGCCCGGCGGGTACGAGGCGCGCACCGGCGACCAGGTCGTCTGCCCCTGACCGGCCCGGGGCGGCGGCCCAGGCCGGTCACGGCGCCAGGCCCGGGGTGGCGGCTGACGCCGGTCGCGGCCCGGTCGCGGGACGGCGTTTGCCCCTGGTGGGTCCGGGGCGGCGGCTGAGGCCGGCCGTGGGACGACGTTTGCCCCTGACCGGCCCGGGGGCGCCTGAGTCCGGTCGCGGCCCGGTCACCGGGCGGCGTCCGCCCCGCCAGGCCCGGCGTGGCGCCTGAGTCCGGTCGCGGCCCGGTCGCCGGGCGGCGTCCGCCCCCTGACCGGCCCGGGGCGGTGGCTCAGTCGTCGATGCCCTCCGCCGCCCGGCGCTCGCGCAGCTCCTTGATGGCGCGGCGGCGGGCCAGTCGGTGGGTGCGGCGGATCTGGGCCTCCTGGTAGCGGCGCTTGTCGCGTTCGGTCTCCGGGATCACCGGCGGGACGGGACGCGGCTTGCCGTCCGCGTCGACGGCGGCGAACACCAGGTACGCCGAGCCGACCTGCGTGGCCGGCGTGGACTCGTTCCACCGCTCGGCCAGCACCCGCACGCCGACCTCCATGGAGGACCGGCCGGTCCAGTTGACCTGCGCCTTCACATGGACGAGGTCGCCGACGCGGACGGGCTCCAGGAAGACCATCTCGTCCATGGACGCGGTCACCGCGGGCCCGCCGGAGTGGCGTCCGGCGACCGCGCCCGCCGCGTCGTCCACCAACTTCATGATCACTCCGCCGTGCACCGTGCCGAGCAGGTTCGTGTCGTTGCCCGTCATGATGTGGCTGAGCGTGGTGCGGGACGCCGAGGTCGGCTTGCCCTCGGGGATGGCCTGGTCTGTCATGCCCTCTACCATATGCCCGGGGTCGGGAGGGCCCGCATTGCATCAGCTTCGCTACAGCGGGGCGCCGATTTCCCACCCGCCCTGTAAGGGCCGCGCGGGCGCGCGGCACACTGGTGCGCATGAATGACTGGCCTGAAGGACGGTCCGGCGACCGTCAGGGGCGTCACGGCCGCGGCAGCGCCGACGCCCGGCCCGAGGGCGCTCGGGTGATGCCCCACGTGCGGCCCGGTTCCGTCCCGCCGCAGCAGCGGCAGGGGTACGACGACGTGGCCGGCCGCGCCGCGCCGTACGACAGCGGCTACAACACGGGCCAGGTCTACGGCATCCCCCGGGGCGGCCACGGCGGTCCCGGCGGCCACGGCCCCGGCACACCGCCCGCGCCGCCGTACGGCCCCGGCGCGCGCCCCGCGCCGGACTGGGGCCGCCGCCTCAAGGTCGGCTCGATCACGGTCGTGGCCGTCCTCCTGGCCACGACGATCGGCACGTACTTCTGGGCCGACGGCAAGATGCGCCGCGAGGTGGACCTCGCCAAGGTCGTCGAGCGCCCCCAGGAGGGCGACTGCACGACGTACCTCATCGTCGGCTCCGACAGCCGCGAGGGCATGACCGCCGAGGACAAGAAGCGCCTGCACACCGGCTCCGCCGACGGCAAGCGCACCGACTCGATGATGATCCTCGCCGCCTGCGGCAGCGGGAATACGATGATCTCCCTCCCGCGCGACTCGGACGTGGAGATCCCCACGTTCGTCGGCTCGGAGTCCGGCAAGACGTTCCAGGGCACCGGCCGCCGGGTGAAGCTGAACGCGGCGTACGCCGAGGACGGCCCCGAACTGCTCGTCCGCACCGTCGAGCACAACACCGGGCTGCGCATCGACCACTACGCGGAGATCGGCTTCGCCGGCTTCGCCAACATCGTCGACGCGCTCGGCGGTGTCGAGCTGACCATCGAGAAGGGCTTCAAGGACAAGAAGTCCGGTGCCGACTTCAAGGCGGGCAAGCAGACCCTCGACGGCGAGCAGGCGCTCGCCTTCGTCCGGACCCGCTACGCCTTTGCCGAGTCGGACCTGGCGCGGACGAAGAACCAGCAGAAGTTCCTCGCGGCGCTCGCCAACCAGGCGGCGACGCCGGGCACGGTCCTCAACCCGTTCGCGCTGTACCCGACGCTCGGCGCCGGCCTCGACACGCTCATCGTCGACAAGGACATGTCGCTGTTCGACCTCGCCGAGATGTTCTTCGCGATGAAGAGCGTCAACGGCGGTGACGGGAAGTCCATGAACATGCCCGTCTCGGGCAGCCGCGGCGGCAACCTCGTCTGGGACAGGGCGAAGGTGAAGGAGCTCGTGCGGCAGATCCAGAACGACGAGAAGGTCACCGTCACCGGTAACTGACCGCCGTGGACACGGGGCGGGGCCGGTCACCGCGTACGGTGACCGGCCCCGCCCCTCGTCGTGCGGCCCGCTACCACTGGTAGGGCTTGTACACGTCCATGCAGTCGGCCTTGGCGCCGTTGGAGTTCTCGGCGTCCGACGGCAGGTCGCCGGCCTTGGGCTCCTCCTGCTTCGGGAACGCGTCGCCCTCGCGCCAGTCTCCGCCGACCGTCAGCCTCAGCCCGTCCACGTCGTCGGCGGCCCGCACCGCGCCGGCCGGCAGGCCGACCGCCGCCGCCACGGACAGCGCGTCCGCCTTCCCCTGCGGGCCGGACGACTTCGGGTAGGCGAGGACCGTCTCCGTCGCGGGCGTCGCGTCCCGGGAGGCGGCGGCCCGGGTGAAGCCCTTGCCGCGCAGCGCCTCGGCGACCCCGCTGGCGCGGCCCTTCACCGCGTACTGCCCGTCCGTCCCGGTGCCGTTGACGACCGTGACGGCGAGGGAGGACGGCGCGGCGGCGGCCGGCCCGGTCTCCTTCGGCGCGGTGGACGGCTTCGCCGCCGCCGTCGAGGGGCCGCCGTTGCTGTCGAAGGGGATGTCCTCGCGGAGCATCCGCCAGATCTGCTGCGCGGACTTCTCCACGGGCAGCAGGTGCGCGCGGTTCTGGTGGTCCTCGACCGTCGGCAGCGTCGTCATGGTGATGCGGTTGGTGGGGACGTCCTTCAACTCCATGGCGAGGGCGAAGAGTTCGTCCACCGTACCGAGCTCCTCGGACACCTGCAGCGCCTTCGTCCCCGCCTCCGCGAGGTCCATGATCCGGCCGGTGTCCGTGAACGCGTTCTGCTCCTTGAGCTGGCGCAGCATCGCGTTCATGTACATGTGCTGGGCCTTGGCGCGGCCCTGGTCGTTGAAGAAGGCGTGCCGGGTGCGCAGCCACTGCAGCGCCTGCTCGCCCTTGACGTACGTCTCGCCCTTCCGCAGCTTCAGCCCGGAGCCGCCCGGGACCTGCGCGGTCGGCCGGTCCCACACGTTCGCCTTCACGCACACGGGGACGCCGCCGACCGCGTCGGCCATCCGCACCACGCCGGCGAAGTCGACCATCATCCAGTGGTCGATGTAGACCCCGGTCAGCTTCTCCCAGGTGGTGAGGGTGCAGCCGGGCCCGCCGCGCTGCAGCGACTCGGTGATGATCCGGTTGGTCGGCGGGTACTCCTCGCCCGTCTCGGTGTCCTTGCAGGCGGGGATGTCGACGCGGGTGTCGCGCGGGATGCTCACCACGGCGGCGCTCCTGCGGTCGGCGGAGACGTGCAGGAGCATCTGGACGTCGCCGCGCGGCTTGTCGCCGACGGTGTCCTTGGCGCCGCCGAGCGCCAGGTTCTCCTTGGAGTTACGGCCGTCCGCGCCGATCAGCAGGATGTTGAGCGGGGTGTTGCCGGACGCGTCGGGCGCGGCCTTCTGCACGCCGCTGTCGCCGCCGCTGCGGCCGCCGCTGCGGATGTTGCCGTTGAGGTGCTCGATGTAGAGGTACCCGGCGCCCGCGGTGCCCAATATCAGCAGCGACAGCAGCGAGGCGGCCCAGCGCAGCACCCGCCGCCTGCCGCTGCGGGCGCGCCGCTGAGGCGGCCGGCCCGCCCGGCGGCGGCCACCGCCGGCGCTCCGCGTGCCGCGCCCGGCTCCACCGCCCGGCCCGCCGTCCTTCCCCCCGTCCGGGGCGCCGCCGCCCGCGCGCCGGGCACCCCCGCGCCCGGTGCCGGCCGTCGTGCCCGCGCCCGTACCCCCGTCCGTCGCGACGGCGCCGTCGCCGCCGGTCCGGTCGTACGACGGGCCCGCTCCGTCGGGACCGTCGTCCCGCCCCGGGTCACGGGCGTCCCGGGCGTGCGGAACGCCGTCCCGCGTCCCCTCCCCACGCACGCTGCTGTGTCCCACCCACGTCTCCCCTGTTGATCAGGTCCGCGTCACTTCGCGCACACCTGTTTGTCCGCTGCCATCGCACCCTCCGGCGCCTTCGCCGGTCCGGTGAGGGGGACGCCCGCGCCCTTGAAGTCCCTGCCGAGGGTGAGCGTCATCGGCTCGCGCTCCCCGGCGTCCTCCGTCCCCTGCTTCAGCGCCGTCGCGGGCAGGCCCATCAGGTCCGCGAGCGCGCGGGCCTGGTCCGCCTGGTTCGGCGCGAACTCCAGCGTCGTCTTCGCGATCTCCGCCGGGGCGTTCGCCTTGTTCGTCGACTTGAGGACGCCCGCCGAGTTCTGCAGCCAACTGATCGTCGACTGGGCCCCGCCGCGCACGCCGCTGCCGTTGTACACGTCGACCCGTACGTCGGCGGCCTTGGCGCGGGGGCCCTCCAGGAGCGCGGCCTGCGCCTCCTTGCGGGCGTTCTTGGCGTCCTTCTCCTTCTGCTCCACCTCGGTGAGCGAGATGTCGTTCTTGATGATGGAGAAGAGCGGCTCGGCCTTGGCCTCGTCGAGGACGACCGTCGCCTTGACCGTCTCGGCCGGGTTGTCGAGGACCGGGACCGTGGCGAAGGTGATGTTCTTCGGGTCGACCTTGGCGACCTCCATGCCCAGTTCCTGGAGCTTCTTGACACTGCCTATGCCGTCGTCGACGGTGAGCGCCTTCGTCGCCGCGTCCGCGAGGTCCAGCAGCTTCGACGGGCTGGTCAGCGTGTCGCTCGACTTCATCTTCCGGAACATCGAGCCCATGAACTGCTGCTGCGTCTGGATGCGGCTCAGGTCGCTCTTGTTGCCGAACGCCTGCCGGGTGCGGACGAACGCCAGTGCCTGCTCGCCCTCGATGACGCTCGTGCCGGCGGGCAGGTCCAGCCCGGACTTCTTGTCCTTCACGGGCTGCTCGACGCACACCTCGACCCCGCCGACGGCCGACGACAGCGTCTTCACGGCGTTGAAGTCGACCATCATGAAGTGGTCGATGGGGACGCCGGTGAGCTCGTGGACGGTGGCCATGGTGCACCCGGGGTTCCGGTCCATCTGGCCGAGGCTCGTGTTGAACCGCACGCCGCTCTGGGCGGGGATCTTCTTCTCCGTGCCGTCGTCGAGCTTCGTCGTGCACTCGGGGATGTCGGTGATCAGATCGCGCGGGATGGACAGCGCCGTGGCGTTCGTCCGGTCCTTGGAGACGTGCAGGAGGATCGTCGTGTCGGCGTGTCCGGGGCTGTTCTTGTCGCCGTAGCCGGAGTTTCCGTCACCGGTGCGCTTGTCGGTGCCGATGACCAGGATGTTGATGGCCTGGTCCTTCTTGAAGCCGGTGCCGCCGCCCGCGCCCGCGACGTCGATGGTGCTGAGGTTCCCGTCGAGCCGCTCGTACAGGTAGTAGGCGACGGCGCCGGTGGTGAGGAGGGCGAACGCGGTGACCCCGCCCGTCCACATGAGCGCCTTCTTCGTACGGGTCTTCCCGCCCTTCGCCTTCCCCCGGCGCCGGCCGGCCGCCGCCGGGGCCGCGGCGCGGCGTCCGCCGCCCTGCGCGGGCGGCTCGGCGGTCCGGCGCCTGCGCTGCCCGGGGACCTCCGCCGCACGGCGCCGGGGGCCCGCCGGCGACTTCTCGGCCGGGGCGGCCGGCGCGGCGGACGAGGACGGCGTACGGGCGGCCCGGCGCCCCTGGGCGGGCGGGGCCGCGGGGTGGGGGGCGGTGGAGGGTTGCTGCCCTTCGGAGTGGTCCAGTCGCAGTTCGTAGTTGCCTGTCTGCGGGTTCAGTACCCACTGGTCGGCGGGGTCGATGCCCTCCGCCCCTCCACGGCTGTGCGCGTCCACGGTCGCCTGAGTCCTCCGTCGGTGCCACGCGAGGCGCCCTCCCCCATCGGGCGCTCGGTCTTTCGATCCACGGGTGCGCGTCCTGCTCGGTCGCTCGCACCGGATCGCGTCACACTATCCGCCCAGTTCAGCGCCGGGCGACGTCCGTGACAAATTCCACGCCCCTTACAAGCGGGCATTCCGCCCAATCGTCATACTCCGTCGCCCCCGTCACGATTTTCCTCACACCTCCCCGCGGGCCCCCGACGGGCCCGCGCATCAAGGGCACGCGTTCGCGGCCGCATTGGTTCCGGTGAACGTGGGCACCGGGGCGGGGGCCCCGGAGGCCCTCGGCGAAGCGCCCGGCGCGGTGCCCGCCCCGGGGGTCCCGGACGCCCCGGTCGGCCCCCCGGTCGCCGGCGCCCGGGTCGCCGGTGCCGAGGGCGTCGCCCCGCGGCCGTCCCGCTCGGCGGCCGGGACGACCGCCACCGGCGCGTCCACGCGCAGCCGCTTGAACAGCAGCCCCGCGTCCGGCTGTACCAGTTCATCCCTGTTTGGATTGGCGTGATACGGCTTACGGGGAACCGTCAGGAACTGCACCTTTTCGGTGGGTACGCTGCGCAGCCGCCGCGCCAGGTCGTACAGGTCCTTCAGCGAGTTGAGCTCCGGGTCCGTGGTGAGCGCCTTGGTCGCCGCGTCCAGGACCGGGTACAGCCGGGCCGGGTTGAGCAGGACGCCGTTGCTCTGCATCTTGGTGACGAGCGCGCCGAGGAACTCCTGCTGCCGGCTCATGCGCTCCGTGTCGCTGCCGTTGCCGAGGGACTTGCGGGCCCGCACGTAGCCGAGGGCCTGCTCGCCGTCGAGCGTCTGCGGCCCGGCCGGCAGCTCCAACTTGGCGTCCGGGTCGTCGATGGGCTCGCGGACGCACACCCGCACGCCGCCGACCGCGTCCACCATGTCCTTGAACCCCCGGAAGTCGACCACCACGTGGTGGTCGACGCGGATGCCGGTCAGCTTCTCGACCGTACGGACCGTGCACGCCGTCCCGCCCACCTGGAACGCCAGGTTGAACTGGGCGAACCGCGGCGCGGACCGCTTGCCCGCGCTCGTGCGGCAGCCCGGGAGCTCCACCATCAGGTCGCGCGGGAGCGACACGGCCGTCACGCCGTGGCCGCGCGCCGACAGGTGCAGCAGGATCGTCGTGTCGGACCGCTGCGTGCCCTGGTCCTGCCCGTACTCGGCGTTCTCCCCGGCCCGGGTGTCGGAGCCGATGAGCAGGATGTTCCTGCCGCCGCGCGGGACGGGCAGGGGGCGCTCCCGCTCGTAGCGCTTCAGCTCGGCCACCGCCGCCGCGTCGGTGGTGATGTTGCCGTCGAGCTTCCGGTACAGCCACCAGCCGGTGCCGGCCGCCACGAGGACGACGACGGACGAGCCCAGCGCCGCCCAGCGCAGCCACGTCGGCCGGTGTCCGGCCGAGGTGTCCGGGTCGGGGGGAGTGCCGGCGGTGTCCGTCACGTCGTCAGTCCGTCCTTAGAAGGCGTCGGCGGCACCCAGGGCGGCCGTCGCATGGTGAGACGGCCGAACCCCGCGCGGGGTTGTGCGCCCGGTGAGGCGTACCGCCGATGATGTACCGGACGGGACCCCGGAACCCGGCGGACTCGGCACGCGGTCCGCCGGACGGGTGGACGGCGGCGGGCCGGAGGTCCGGCAGCGCCGGCGGTGTCGGGCGGTGTCGTCCTGGCGGTGTCTGGCGGTGTCGGCCCGGTCGTGTCGGACGGCGTGGGCCCGGCCGCGTCAGGCGGCGTCGGCCCGGTCGGTGACGCGCTCGCTCCCGATCCGCGCGGCCA
The DNA here is from genome assembly GCF_056432325.1 of Streptomyces sp. NPDC045287. Lineage (NCBI taxonomy): Bacteria > Bacillati > Actinomycetota > Actinomycetes > Kitasatosporales > Streptomycetaceae > Streptomyces > Streptomyces sp. NPDC045287. The sequence goes on along the minus strand of NZ_JBWKJG010000011.1, from coordinate 26,286 downwards.
GCGCCTCGGGCGCCAGCCGGTCCAGGTGGCGGCACAGGACGACGGAGCCGCCCGCGGCCAGCGGCGCGTACAGCCCCGCGGCCACGCCCTCCCAGGAGTCCCAGGGCAGCCCGGACAGCAGCCGCGACCCGGGGCCGAGGCCGCGCCGCGCCGCGTCCGCGCGCGCCCGCTCGACGAGGGCGGCGCCCGTCAGCTCCGTACGGCCGCCCGAGGAGTCGCGTACGGCGAGGGCGGGGGCGTCCGGGTCGACGGGGGCGTACGGGGCGAACCGGTCGCCCTGGCTCGGCACCTCGACCGCGTAGTCGTCGTAGCCGGCGGGCGGCGCGGGGAAGCGGCGGCCCAGCGGGGCGAGCGACAGGGCGAGGCGGCTGCCGGTGCAGGCCAGGCCCTCGTCGAGCCGGTCGGGGCCGGCCACCACGTGGTCCGCGCCGGCCGGGTCGCCGTCGAGGTCGGCCACCACGCCCACGGACGCGCAGGCGAGCAGCCAGACGGCGGTCTGCCAGTGCGCGGGCAGCAGCAGGGCGACCCGCTCGCCGGGCTCGGCGGAGAGCCCGTCCTGGAGCAGGTTCGCCGTCTTGGCCACCCAGTTGGCGAAGGTGGCCACCGAGAGTTCGACGCGCTCACCGGTGGCGTCGTCGTAGTACGTGACCAAGGGGCGGGCCGGGTCCGCGGCGAGCGCGGATCGCAGCAGGTCGGCGGGGGTGCGGTCGCTGGCGTTCACGCGGCCAAGGGTACGCGGGCGGGGCGGGCGCGGCGGGGCCGAGCGGGTGATCCCGTACGCCGGAAGGACCGATGGGGCGTCAGGGAAATCGAGAAGCGCAACTCCGGTGAAATGTCCACTATCTGGCTATGCGTTCCATTCGAGTTCCCTTGATCGGCGTAGCGGTCGCGGTCGCCACCGCCTCCGGCTCCGCCCTCGCACTGCCCCTGACCCTGTCCACATCGGCCGTCGCCGCGCCCGCGGCGGGCGACGTGCCGGACCCCGGTTCCACCCGCTCCCTGCCCCTCGTGCCGCTGCCCGACCCCGAGCGCAGCGCGCCCCCCGGCACCCGCGCCGCCCAGGGCCTGCCGCGCCGGGACGTCGAACCGTTCTCGATGGTCGGGGTCGTCTGGGACGAACCCGACGCCGAACTGCACGGCACCGTCCAGGTGCGCACGCGGTCCACCGCGACCGGCGCCTGGTCGGCCTGGCAGGACCTGGAGGCCCACCAGCACGACCACGGCGCCGACCCCGGTACGGCCGAAGCCCGTTCGGAGGCGGTGCGCGGCGGGACCGCGCCGCTGTGGGTGGGCGACTCGAACGGCGTCGAGGTGCGCGTACGGCCCGAGGCGCCCGAGGCGTCCGAGGGGCGCGGTGCCGCGGCGCCGGCCCTGCCGCGCGGTCTGCGCGTCGAGCTGGTGCACCCGGGCGACGACCCGGCCGGTGCGGCGGAGCCCGGCGCCGGGGGCGCCGGACAGGGCCTGGACGCCGCGCCGCAGGACGACGCCCCGCACGACGACCCGGCGACGGACGAGGACCCCGACGACACGGATCCCGACGACACGGACCCCGACGACGGTGACGACGGCGGCGGTGACGCCGATGGCGACGACGGTGACACCGACGGCGACGGTGACGACGGCGGCGACGACACCGACACGGACACCGACACGGACACGGACACGGACACCGACACGGATACCGACACCGACACCGACATGGACGAGGGGCCCACCGGGCCCGTGGAGGGTGATCAGGACGCCGGCGCGCTCACCCCGGAGGAGTCGGCCGCCTCGGCCGTCAACGCCGACCTCGCCCCCCTCGGCGCCACCGAGATCCCGGCGCTCTCCAAGGCCGAGACGGAGGCGGACCTCCCCAGCACCACCGCCGCCAAGCCGTACATCGGCGCGCGCCCGCGGATCGTCACCCGCAAGGGCTGGGGCGCCGACGAGAAGCTGCGCGAACCGAACTTCCTGTACACGAAGTCCGTCCAGGTGGCCTTCGTCCACCACAGCGCCACCGGCAACAACTACACCTGCGCCCAGGCCCCCTCCGTCCTGCGCGGCATCTACCGCTACCACGTCCAGAGCATGGGGTGGCGCGACCTCGGCTACAACTTCGCCATCGACAAGTGCGGGACCATCTACGAGGGCCGCGCGGGCGGCGTGGCCAAGCCCGTCCAGGGCGCCCACACCCTCGGGTTCAACACCAACACCACCGGCATCGCGGTGCTCGGCTCGTTCTCCTCCACCACCCCGCCCGCCAAAGCCGTCACCGCCGTCGCGAAGCTGACGGCCTGGAAACTGGGCCTCTACGGAAAGGACCCGCGCGGCAAGAGCACGCTGACGTCGGGCGGCGGAAACCGGTACAAGAAGGGCACGAAGGTTCAGTTCAACACCATCTCCGGACACCGCGACGGCTACTCCACCACCTGCCCCGGAGCCAAGCTGTACGGCAAGCTCGGCACGATCCGTGCCGCCTCCGCCGGCTACCAGGGCAGGCCCTGACCGAAACGCCGTGTCGGACCGTCCGTCCAGGTCTGCCTAGGATCTGCCTACACTGCCTGGTCGTGCCGATCATATGAGCGCTCCCCGGCCGGGGCCGGAGCGCCGGACCGGCCACCACCCCACGACCGGCCCAGCAGGAAGCAGAGACGACAGGTGACAGAAGCGATCCTCCTGGTCGGCGGCAAGGGAACCAGGCTGCGACCGGTGACGGTGAACACACCGAAGCCGATGGTCCCGGCGGCGGGCGTGCCGTTCCTCACGCACCAGCTCGCCCGGGCCCGCGCGGCCGGCGTCGAGCACATCGTGCTGGCGACCTCGTACCTGGCCGAGGTGTTCGAACCGTACTTCGGCGACGGGTCGTCGCTCGGGCTCCACCTGGAGTACGTCACCGAGGTGGAGCCGCTCGGCACCGGCGGTGCGATACGCAACGTCGCCCCGCGGCTCACGTCGGGGCCGGACGAGCCGGTCCTCATCTTCAACGGGGACATCCTCACCGGCCTCGACATCCGCGCCCTGGTCGACACCCACGAGACCTCGGGCGCCGACGTCTCCCTGCACCTGACCCGGGTCGAGGACCCGCGGGCGTTCGGGCTCGTCCCCACGGACCCCACCGGACGCGTCACGGCGTTCCTGGAGAAGCCGCAGACGCCGGAAGAGATCGTCACCGACCAGATAAACGCCGGCGCGTACGTGTTCCGCCGGTCCGTCATCGACACGATCCCCGCCGACCGGCCCGTCTCCGTCGAACGCGAGACGTTCCCCGGCCTCCTCGCGGACGGCGCCCACCTCCAGGGCATGGTCGACTCCACGTACTGGCTCGACCTCGGCACCCCGCAGGCGTTCGTCCGCGGCTCCGCCGACCTCGTCCTGGGGCGCGCCCCCTCCCCGGCCGTACCGGGCCGCTGCGGCGACCGCCTGGTCGTGGCCGGCGCGACCGTCGCGCCGGACGCCAAGCTCACCGGCGGTACGGTCATCGGAGAGGGCGCCACGGTCGGCGAGGGCGCCCGGATCGACGGCAGCACCGTCATGGCGGGCGCGGTCGTCGAGCCCGGCGCGGTGGTGACCGACTCCCTCGTCGGCGAGGGCGCCCGGATCGGCGCCCGCACCGTGCTGCACGGCGCGGTGATCGGCGACGGCGCGCACGTGGGCGCCGACAACGAACTGCGCGACGGCGTCCGCGTCTGGTGCGGTGCCCGCCTGCCCGACGCGTCGGTGCGCTTCTCCTCCGACCAGTAGCCGGGCGCGTCCGGGGGGCCATGGCGTTGCGGGGTGGTGAACCCGGGCGGGACGAGCCAGTAGCCGGGCGCGTTCGAGGGCCATGGCGTTGCGGGAGCGGTGACCGGGGCGGGACAGCCGGCAGCCGGGCGCGTCCGGGGGCCATGGCGTTGCGGGAGCGGTGACCGGGGCGGAACGACCGGCAGCCGGACGCGTCCGGGGACTACCCTGTCGGGGATCCGACCTTCCCGCACCACTGGAGCCCCCGTGGCCGGCCGCTACGCCCCCCGCCCCCGGCGCACCCCCGCGCCCGGCGGCCCGGGCGTACCCGCGGGCCCTCCCGGTACTTCCGGCCCTCCCGGGCGGCTGGGGGCGGCGGGGACGACGGCCGGGCACTCCACGCGCGTTCCGGTCCGGGCCCCGGGCCCGACGGGCGCCCCGGCGGTGCGGTCCCGGCGGCGCTGCTGGGTGCCGCCGTGGCCGTTGGACCTCGGGCTCACGCTGGGCCCGCTGCGGCGGGGCCCCGGCGACCCCACCTTCCGGGCCACGCCCGACGGCGCGTTCTGGCGGACGTGCCGTACGCCCGAGGGGCCCGGCACGCTGCGGATCACCGCGAGCGGCGGCGCCGTCGAGGCCGAGGCGTGGGGGAGCGGCGCGGACTGGCTCCTGGACCGGCTGCCCGTCCTGCTCGGCGAGCGGGACGACCCGGACGCGTTCACGCCCCGCCACCGCCTCCTCGCCCTGACCCGGCGGCGCCTCCCCGGCCTGCGGCTCGTACGCACCGGGCTGGTGATGGAGTCGCTGGTCCCGTCGATCCTGGAGCAGAAGGTCACGACGGACGAGGCGTACCGCGCGTGGCGGCTGCTCGTGCGCCGGTACGGCGACCCCGCGCCCGGCGCCCCCGCCGCGCTCCGCCTCTCCGTGGTGCCGGAACCCCGCACGTGGGCGCTCGTACCCTCCTGGGAGTGGCACCGCGCGGGAGTCGACGGCAAGCGCTCGGCGACCGTGCTCCGCGCCGTACGGGTCGCGCCCCGCCTGGAGGAGGCGGCCGGCATGGCGCCCGAGGACGCCCGGCGCCGGTTGGAGCTGGTCCCCGGCATCGGCCCGTGGACGTCCGCCGAGACGGTCCAGCGCAGCAACGGCGCGCCCGACGCGGTCACGACCGGCGACTACCACCTGCCCGGCATCGTCGGCCACGCCCTGGCCGGCCGCCGGGACGCGGACGACGCGGAGATGCTGGAGCTGCTGGAGCCGTACGCCGGGCAGCGGCACCGCGCCGCCCGGCTGATCCTGCTCAGTGGCCGCACCCCGCCCCGCCGCGCCCCACGCATGACACCGCGCGACATCGCCCCCCTCTGACCCGCCCCCCACCCGACCCCGCCCACGACGGACCGGCCCGCGCGGCCCGCGGGGCCTCACCGGACGGTGAGGAAGTCCTCCGGGTCCCGCTCCGGCCGGGGCTTCGCCGGCTCGGCAGGCCGACCGATCGCGACCGCGCCCATCGGGTCCCAGTCGTCCGGCAGGTCCAGCACCTCCCGCACCACGTCGCGGCAGAACATCGTCGACGACACCCACGCCGAGCCGAGCCGCTCGCCCGCCAGCGCCACCAGGAAGTTCTGCACCCCGGCGCCCGCCGCGACCACGAACATCTCCCGCTCGGCGGTGTCCCTGCGCGCGTCCCCGTAGTGGTGGGCGCCGGCCGTCACCAGGCACGGCACCACCAGGTACGGCGCGTTCCGCAGGACGTCGCCGCGGCGGACGCGCCGGGCGACGGACTCCTCGTCCCGCCCGTCCCGCCGCAGGTCGGCGATCCACGCCTCCCGCATCGCGTCCAGGAGCCGGGTCCGCGACGCGGCGCTCTCCAGCAGCACGAACCGCCACGGCGTCGTGTGGTGCGGCGCGGGCGCCGTCACCGCCGCGGCCACCGCGCGCCGTACGGCACCGGGGTCGACCGGATCGTCGGTGAACGCCCGTACGGTGCGGCGCCGCGTGACCGCCTCGCGCACCGCCTCCGAGGTGCCGAGCCGGAACATGTCACTGCCCGCGTCGCGCACCAGCGCCCGCGCACCCGGGTCGTCCTCACCGTCCTCGGCCACCAGGTGCGGCAGGCCGCGCACGACGGCGACGGGCCGCCCGGCGGCCTTGCCCTTGACCAGGTCGCCGGCGGCGGCCAGCTCGTCCGCACTGGCCACGACCGTCGCGACGAGCGGGTTGCCGTACGTGTCGGTGCCGCCCCGCAGGTCGTCCAGGACGCGCACACCGGCCGCGCCGATCGCGACGTCCGTGAGCCCGCTGCGCCAGGGCCGGCCGAACGTGTCGGTGACGACGACGCCGACGTCGACGCCGAGCAGGTCGCGCAGCCCGGCGCGGAGGGCGCGGGCGGACGCGTCGGGGTCCTCGGGCAGCAGCAGGACCGTCCCGGCGGGCGTGTTGGACGCGTCGACACCGGCCGCGGCCATCACCAGCCCGTTGCGGTTCTCGACGATCCGGAGCGTGCCGCGCCGGGCGACGGTCCGGACGGTCTCCGCGTCGATGGCCGCCTCGCGGTCCTCGGCGGCGACGACCCGCCCCTCCGCCTTGCTCACGACCTTGGACGTGACGAGGACGACGTCGCCGTCCGCGAGGTCCGGCTCGGCCGCGGCGATCAGCGCGGCCAGGTCGTCGCCCTTCGTGACCTCGGGGATCCCGTCCGGTGCCCACACCCGGTACGAGACGGTCATCCGCGCACCTCCTCGGCGAGGGCCAGCGCCTCGCGCGCCATCGCCGCGGCCGCGTCGACGTCGGTCATCAGCAGCGGAACGGACCGGCAGCGGATCCCCGCGGCCTCCACCTCCGCGATCGCGTCCGCGTCGACCGTGTCGACGAGCCAGCCGTCCAGCAGCCCCGAGCCGTAGTGCCGGGCGACCGCGGCGGCCGTCGCCTCCACGCCCACCGCCGCGAGGACCTTGTCGGCCATGCCGCGCACCGGCGCGTTCCCGACGATCGGCGACAGGCCTACGACGGGGACGCCGGCCTCCGCGACGGCCTCCCGGATGCCCGGCACGGCGAGGATCGTGCCGATGCTCACCACCGGGTTGGACGGCGGGAACAGCACCACGTCCGCCTCGGCGATCGCCTCCAGCACGCCGGGCGCGGGCTTGGCCTGCTCGGCGCCGACCGGCACGACCGCGTGCGCGTCGACGGAGGCGCGCAACTTCACCCAGTACTCCTGGAAGTGCACCGCCCGCCGTTCGCCGCCGATCTCGACCGCGACGTGCGTCTCGACCCGGTCGTCGGACATCGGCAGCAGCCGCACGCCGGGCCGCCACCGGTCGCACAGCGCCTCGGTGACGGCGCTGAGCGGGTAACCGGCGCCCAGCATCTGCGTACGGACGATGTGCGTGGCGAAGTCGCGGTCGCCGAGGCCGAACCACTCCGGTCCGACCCCGTACGCCGCGAGTTCGCCCTTGACCGTGAAGGTCTCGTCCGCACGGCCCCAGCCCTGCTCCTCGTCGATGCCACCGCCGAGGGTGTACATCACCGTGTCCAGGTCGGGGCAGACCTTCAGCCCGAAGAGATGGATGTCGTCACCTGTGTTGCCGATGACCGTGATGTCCGCGTCGGGCGCGGCCCGCTTGAGGCCGCGCAGGAAACGGGCACCACCGATGCCACCGGCCAGAACCACCATGCGCATGCGGGCAGTCTGTCAGGCGGGGACGACACTCCGGGCGCTCGGGGCGAAACTGTGGATAACTCCGGCCGTGTCGTGCATCGGCATGTCGGTGAGGCCCGGGAAGTAGAGGTGCAGACTGACGGCCGGTTCGAGCGAGTCGTTGACGAGCTCGTGCACCCGGCCGGGGGTGACGACCCGGCCCGGCGCGCCCTGCGCGCCCCCGGCGAGCGTCCGCACGCCCCCTTCCGTACGTTCCGTCAGCTCGCCCTCCAGCACGGTGAAGTAACCCGACGAACGGCCGTGGTCGTGCGGCCCCGTGCCCTGGCCGGGCAGCCACGACAGCAGCCACACCTCGTAGCCGGGCCCGGTGCGCAGCCGGCGGTACCAGCGGGTCGTGGCGTCGTACGCGACGAGCGGCGCCCACAGGGCGCGGTCGGCCGCGATGGAGCGGGCGAGACCGGCGAACTCCGCGACGGTGCTCGGGTGTTCCTTGGCGGGCTGGAGGAGGTGCTGGACGGCGAGGATGTCGCCGGCGATCTGGAGGTCGCTGTCGCTGTTCATGGGTGCTGGGTGTCCTCGGCGGAGCGGTTCGGCGGGTACGGGCCCGCGCGTGCGCCGGGGGAACGGGCGTGCGCGGGTGCGGCGTGGGACTCGCCTGGGGGAGGGGCTGGAGCGCTACGGCGTCAACAGCACGAACAGCAACAGCGCGCGTGGACAGCGCGCCGGAACCCACGGGCACCGTGGGTCGCGAGGAGCGCTGTGGTCGCTGGCATGCCCCCACGGTGGACCGGCCCGATTCCTCCTGTCAAATCGGTGACCGGTTCGGCGGCAGTGATTCACCTCATCCGGTCAGGGCGTCAGAAGAAAGGTTTGTGCTGGCGGGGTCCGGGACACATGGCGCAGGAACCACCCGCGCAAACACCGCCAGGGGTCCGTGACCCGGCTGTGATCCGGGTCGCTTCGCCGGCCCGATCGCAACAGGATCGCGGCCCGGATCGTCCTCCATGGCGAGGGGCGTCCGGCGGCGGAGCGCGGGACAGGCGGCGGGCAGTGTCTCATTTTTGCTGATTTGAACACTTTCCGCACCACCTTGGTTCCGCAGAGTGAATACCGGGCCCAATAGCAGATCTCAGCTTGACTGCCCCGGAGCTACACACTTGTAATTTCGCTCGTGTCGTTCGGCCGGAAATGGGAAACGGCGGCATCACGGGGACGTATAGAGACAGACGAGGGGCGCAGATGACCGAGTTGTTCCAGGAACTGCTGGTCGAGGACGCGGACGAGGAACTCGGCTGGCAGGAGCGCGCGTTGTGCGCCCAGACCGATCCCGAGTCCTTCTTCCCCGAGAAGGGCGGATCCACCCGCGAGGCCAAGAAGGTCTGTCTCGCCTGTGAAGTCCGCTCGGAATGCCTCGAATACGCACTCGCCAATGACGAGAGGTTCGGAATCTGGGGCGGCCTGTCCGAGCGCGAGCGCCGACGCCTGAAGAAGGCCGCCGTCTGACCCTCCCCGCGGCCCCTGCGGCCCCCGCGGCCCGCAGGCGCCGTTCCCCTGCCCGCCGCCGCCCGACCGCGGAGACCACCCGCGCGTGCCCGCCCGACGGTCCGCCCCCTGTGCTCCGTCCACAGGCGGCGGACCGCTGCCGTGCCAGCCATTAGTGTGGAGCCCCGTCAAAGACGCTCCGACGCCCCGCGACGCGGGCGACCCCCTGGCCGGAGGGCCCGTACCCCGATGTCCGCCACCACAGCCGCGTTTTCCGCCGCTTCTCCGCCGCAGCCCGAGTTCCCGCGGCACGTCGTCACCGCCGTGATCGTCTCCCACGACGGGGCGCGCTGGCTGCCGGACGCCCTCGCCGGACTCCTCGGCCAGGAACGCCCCGTGCAGTACGCCGTCGCCGCCGACACCGGCAGCGCCGACGAATCCGCCCGGCTCGTCGGCGAGGCGATCGGCGACGACCGGGTCCTGCACCTCGCCCGCCGCACCGGCTTCGGCGCCGCCGTCGAGGAGGCCGTCCGCGCCGCACCCCTCCTCGGCCCCGAGGACCTGCCCTACCTGAAGCGGCCCAGCGGCTGGGACCCCGTCAGCAGGACCTGGCGCGACGACGCCCACGAGATGCCCGACCTGCCGCACGGCGACCCGGTCCAGTGGCTGTGGCTCCTCCACGACGACTGCGCGCCCGCCCCCGACGCCCTCGCCGAACTGCTCCGCGTCGCCGACTCCGACGCGTACGCCGCGGTCATCGGCCCCAAGCTCCTCGGCTGGTACGACCGCAAGCAGCTCCTCGAAGTCGGCGTCACCATCGCCAACAGTGGCCGCCGCTGGACCGGCCTCGACCGCCGCGAACAGGACCAGGGGCAGCACGACCAGATCCGCCCCGTCCTGTCCGTCTCCAGCGCCGGCATGCTCATCCGCCGCGACGTCTTCGAAGAACTCGGCGGCTTCGACCGCCGCCTGCCCCTCATGCGCGACGACGTCGACCTGTGCTGGCGCGCCCACGCCGCCGGCCACCGCGTCCTCGTCGCCCCCGACGCCGTCCTCCGCCACGCCGAGGCCGCCTCCCGCGAGCGCCGCACCGTCGACTGCGCCGGCCGCTCCGTCGCCAACCCGCACCGCGTCGACAAGGCGGGCGCCGTCTACACCCTCCTCGCCAACGCGCGCGCGGCCGCCCTGCCGTACGTCCTCGTCCGCCTCGTCGTCGGCACCCTCCTGCGCACCCTCGCCTACCTCGTCGGAAAGGCCCCCGTCCAGGCCGTCGACGAGGTCATGGGCCTGTGCGGCGTCCTCCTCCGCCCCGAGCGGATCGTCGCCGCCCGCCGCAGACGCGCCTCCCGCGCCGCCGACCCCGCCGAGCTGCGCCCCCTCTTCCCGCCGCCCGGCGCCACCGTCCGCGCCACGGTCGAACAGGTCGCCTCCAACTTCGGCGGCACGGACGCCGACGCCGGCGGCTCCCGGCACGGCGCCGTCGAGTCCGGCCCCGGCGGCGACGACGCCGACTACCTGGAGATCGAGCAGTTCGCCCGGCTCAAGAAGATCGCCCGCAAACCGGGCCCCGTCCTCTTCGCCCTGCTCCTGCTCGTCTCCCTGATCGCCTGCCGCGGCCTCTTCGGCGGCGGCTCCCTCGCCGGCGGCGCCCTGCTACCCGTCCCCGACGGCGTCGGCGACCTGTGGAGCCGGTACGCCGACGCCTGGCACCCCCTCGGCACCGGCGGCACCCAGAGCGCCCCGCCCTACCTCGCCCTGCTCGCCGCCCTGTCCGGCCTGTTCCTCGGCTCCACCGGCTTCGCGCTCACCCTGCTGCTGGTGTGCTCCGTACCGCTCGCCGGCTTCACCGCGTACTTCGCCTCCCGCCCCCTCGTCGAGTCGCGGCTCCTGCGCGCGTGGGCCGCCGTCGCCTACGCCTTCCTGCCCGCCGCGACCGGCGCCCTCGCCACCGGCCGTCTCGGCACGGCCGTCCTCGCGGTCCTGCTGCCCCTCATGGCCCGCGCCGCCGTCGCCGCGTACGGGCTGCGCGGCGGCGGGACCGGCGCCCCCCGCGGCAGCTGGCGCGCCACCTGGGCGTACACGCTCCTCCTCACCGTCACGACGGCCTTCACGCCCGTCGTCTGGCCGCTCGCCGCCGTCCTCGGCGTCGCCGCCCTCGTCCTGCGCCGCGACGACATCACCGCGTACGGGCTGCGCCTCCTCGCCGTGGCCGGCACCCCGCTGCTCGTCCTCGCCCCCTGGTCGCTGTCCCTGCTGACCGACCCGGCCGCCTTCCTCAAGGAAGCCGGTACGGAGATCCGCACGGGACCGGCCTCCGCGCTCGACCTGCTCGGCGCCAGCCCCGGCGGCCCCCGCACGGTCGGCGGCCTCGTCCTCCTCGGCCTCGTCCTGGCCGCCCTCGCCGCCCTGCTCCGCGCGGAGCGCCGGTTCGCCATCCGCAGCGCCTGGGCCGTCGCCCTCGTCGCCCTCCTCTTCGCCGTCCTCACCAACGGCTCCGGCGACCGCGCCACCGGCTGGGCCGGCCCCGCCACCCTCGTCTACGGCCTCGCCCTCCTCGCCGCCGGCGTGCTCGGCGCCGAAGGCGGCCGCACCCGCGTCGCCGCGCAGAGCTTCGGCTGGCGCCAGCCCGTCGCCGCCCTCGTCGCCCTCGCCGCCGCCGTCGGCCCCCTGGTCTCCGCCGCCAACTGGATGATCGGCGGCGCCGCGGGCCCCCTGGAGCGCCGCGACCCCGTCCAGGTGCCCGCGTTCGTCGCGGAGGAGAGCATCACCCGCGACCAACCCCGCACCCTCGTCCTCGACGGCCCGTCGGCCGCCAAGGTCACCTACGCCCTCGTCCGCGGCTCCGGCGCCCGCCTCGGCGACGCCGAACTGACCGCCGCGGGCGGCAGCGACCCGCGCCTCGACAAGGTCGTCGCCCACCTCGTCGCCGGCTCCGGCGCCGACCAGACCGCCGAGCTCAGCGGCTTCGCCATCCGCTACGTGCTGGTACGCGACGGCGCGCCCCGCGAGATGGGCCGCGTCCTCGACGCGACACCCGGCCTCAGCCGGCTCAGCCAGCGCGACGGCAGCGCCCTGTGGCGCGTCGACCGCCAGGTCGCCCGCGCCGTCGTCGTCCCCGCCGCGGCCGGCGCCGCCGGGAGCGCCGAGGCGGCCACCGAACCCCTCCCCGTCGGCTCCGGTCCCGTCGAGGCGCACAGCGACATCCCCGCCGGCGGCGAGGGCCGCGTCCTGCGCATCGCCGACCGCGCCGACGACGGCTGGCAGGCCACCCTCGACGGCAAGCCCCTGGAGAAGACCACCGTCGACGGCTGGGCGCAGGGCTTCGAGCTGCCCGCCCAGGGCGGCCGCCTCGACCTGACCTACGACGCGCCGCTCACCCACACCGCGTGGATCTGGACCCAGTGCGCCCTCGCCGTCGTCCTGCTCGTCCTCGCCCTGCCGGGCCGCCGCCGCGACATCGACGACGACCTGCCCGAGGAGGTCGCCCCGGTCGTCCCGGCCCAGGACGCGACGGGCGACGGGCGCCGCGCGCGCAGGCTCCGCGCCGCGGCCGTCGACGCGGACGCCGCCCCCGCCCCCGTACCGGACCCGGCGTCCGACACCGACGCCGATCCGTACGCCATGCCCGCCCCGCGGACCCCGCCCCAGGGGCGGCCCGGCACCGACTGGCCTGACACGCCGCCCGTCCACCCCGCCGAGCAGGGGTACGGTGAGCAGCAGCCGTACGGGCACTACGGCGACCAGGACCACGGGCAGCAGGCGCCGTACGGCGAACAGCCCCACGGCCGGCCGTACGACCAGCCCTACGACGGGACCCCGTACCAGCAGGACCCGTACCAACAGGACCCGTACGACCCGGCCGCGTACACCGGGGGGTACGACCAGCAGCCGTACCCGTACCAGCAGCAGAGCCCGTACGACCCGTACGACCCGTACGGCTACGAGAACGAGCAGCGTCCCGACGGGAGCAGCCACCAGTGAACCGCAGCGCCCTCTCCCTCCTCGCGGCCGCGACCGCTCTTGCCGCCCTCACCGGCCTCGCCGCCCTGACGTCCCCCGGCGCGGACGGCTCCGCCCCGGCGGCCGGCGCGGCCCCCGCCAGGCTGCCCGTCGAACGCAGCAGCCTCCTGTGCCCGGCACCGAGCTCCTCCGAGGTCGCCGAGACGACGTACACCTCGTTCACGCCCGCCACCACCGGCGACGCCGGCAAGCCCGGAGCGGGCGCCCCGGCCGGCAAGGACGCGCTGCCGGACAAGGCCGAGCTGAAGCCGTCCGCCGCCACGCAGGAAACGACGACCGTCGCCCCGAAGAAGGACGACGGGAACAAGGACGAGAAGGCGCAGAAGGACGAGAAGAAGACCGCGGCGGCCGCGAGGAAACCGGCCGCGGACAAGGCCGTCATCACCGCCACCACCCCCGGAACGCCCGTGGCGGCGGAGGCGAACGGCGCCGAGGTGCCCGCCCTCGTCGGCGTCGCCTCCGGCCGGCTCGCCCCCGGCTGGACCACGCAGCAGACCACCGTCGTCCCCGCCGGGGGCGCCCGCGGCCTCCTCGGCGTCACCTGCACGCCCCCCGACACGGACTTCTGGTTCCCCGGCACCTCCACCGCCGAGAACCGCCGCGACTACGTCCACCTCACCAACCCCGACGACACCGCCGCCGTCGTCGACATCGAGCTGTACGGGCCCGAAGGCGCCCTGAAGTCGCAGCTCACCGACGGCATCCCGGTCCCCGCCCGGTCCAGCGTCCCCGTGCTGCTGTCCACGCTCACCGCGGACCCGGCCACCTCCGACGTCACCGTCCACGTCACCACCCGCAGCGGCCGCGTCGGCGCGGTCATCCGCTCCGCCGTCGACCAGCTCGGCAGCGACTGGCTGCCGGCCTCCGCCGACCCCGCCCCCTCCCTGGTCCTCCCCGGCATCCCCGCGGACGCCACGTCCGTGCAGCTCACGGCGTACGCGCCCGGCGAGGACGACGCCGAGCTGAAGATCCAGCTCGCCGGCGCCACGGGCACCATCACCCCCGCCGTCCAGCAGACGATCCGCGTGAAGTCCGGGATGACGGCCTCCGCCGACCTGAAGGACCTCACCAGCGGCGAGGCCGGCGCCCTGCTGCTGACCCCGGCCCAGGCGGGGCGCGCCACCCCCGTCGTCGCCGCGCTGCGCGTGGTGCGCGGCTCCGGCGAGAAGCAGGAGGTCGCCTTCATCCCGGCCACCGGCCCGGTGGGGGAGCGGGCGACCGTCGCCGACAACCGCGCCAAGGGCACCACCCTGTCGCTGACCGCGCCCGGCAAGACCGCCGAGGTCCGCGTCACCGCCTCCCCGGGGACCGAGGGCGGCACGCCGGCCACCAAGACGTACACCGTCAAGGCCGGCACGACCCTGGCGGTCGCCCCGCCCGTGCCCGCCGGTCTCAAGGGCTCCTACGCCCTGACCGTCGAGACCCTGTCCGGCGGCCCCGTCCACGCGGCCCGCATGCTGGCGCTGCCGCAGGACGGCATCGCGATGTTCACCCTGCAGACCTTCGCCGACGACCACGCGAAGGTGGCCGTGCCGGAGGCGGAACAGGACCTCGCCGTCCTGGAGGAGTAGACGAGCAGGCGGACCCGGCCCGGCACGCCCGCACGGGCTCACCGGCTCCCGGGGCCGGCCGCCGCCGGTTCAGTCCTGCCCGTAGCGCGGGTCCACCGACTCGGGCGCCAGGCCCAGCAGCTCGGCGACCTGCTCCACCACGACCTCGTGCACCAGCAGCGCCCGCTCGTCCCGGCTCTTGGCCCGCAGCTCCACGGGCCGCCGGTACACGACCACGCGCGCGTGCCGGTCCCGTGTCGCCGGCGCCGAACTGCCCAGCGGCACGGAGTCGTCCTGCGGCGCCGGCACCTCCAGCACCATGAAGTCGACCTCGGCGAGCTGGGGCCACCGCCGCTCCAGCCGCTCCACGGAGTCCTGCACCAGGTCGCGGAAGGTGTCCGCCCGCGTGGCGGACAGGGGAACCTGGGGCGGTGCCACGGGGCCGCGCATCCCCCGGCCGTGGCGATCACGGCGGCGCGGTCGCGGATCGGTCGGGCGGGCTGGTCCTGGACTGTCCATCACCTGACGCAGCGTAGTCCGCCCGGAGGCGCGTCGTTGCCCGTCCGGCCCCGCGCCCCGGCATGTCGCCGGGTGGGTGTTCCAGCCACGCGGGGGCGTGTTCCGGCACCCTTGCCGGATCGACCTGCCCGTGGGAAATGACCGGATTCGTTCGCCGAACCGCCCGCCCGGACGACCGCCCCGCCCGCCCCCGGGCCCCCTCCGTCCCCTCCCCGCGCAGGTCACGGCGGCCCACCGAAACCCCTCTGTGCCCGACGTCACACCGCGACACGGGCGAGTGACCTGGTGGAGAGTCGTCGCGGCCCGCTCAAGAGTGCGGTACCGTCCAACGTCGTGAGCCCTGTACGTCGCTGTTCGCGCACCGCGTGCGGCCGCCCTGCCGTCGCGACACTGACGTACGTCTATGCCGACTCGACCGCGGTCCTCGGCCCGCTCGCCACCTACGCGGAACCCCACTGCTACGACCTGTGCGCCGAGCACAGCGAGCGCCTCACCGCGCCCCGCGGCTGGGAGGTCGTCCGGCTGTCCGACGCCTCCGGCCCCACCCGCCCCAGCGGCGACGACCTGGAGGCCCTCGCCAACGCCGTGCGCGAGGCGGCCCGCCCCCAGGAGCGCGCGGTCCAGGCCGAGGGCAAGGGCGGCGCCCGGCCCGGCGACCCGGTCGAGGTCGGCCGCCGCGGCCACCTCCGCGTGCTGCGCTCCCCCGACTCCTGACACCGCGCCCGGGACCGACTCCTGACGCCGCGCCCGGGACGTCCCCGGCCCCGGTGCCGTCCGGCCGTACGCCGCCGCCGACGACGCCCCGTAGGTCCCTCCGCACGTTCCCGTCACCTCTGCGGGTAGCTTGTGTACCCCACACAGGCTCGCAGGAGGTTGGTCAGTGACTGCTGATCTGTCGCAGATCGTCAAGGCGTACGACGTCCGCGGAGTGGTGCCGGATCAGTGGGACGAGGCGCTCGCCGAGCTGTTCGGCGCGGCCTTCGTCCAGGTGACCGGTGCCGACGCGATCGTCGTCGGCCACGACATGCGCCCGTCGTCCCCCGGCCTGTCCGGTGCCTTCGCGCGCGGAGCCGCCGCCCGGGGCGCCGACGTCACCCTCATCGGACTGTGCTCCACCGACCAGTTGTACTTCGCCTCCGGCCACCTGGGCCTGCCGGGCGCCATGTTCACGGCGTCGCACAACCCGGCCCAGTACAACGGCATCAAGATGTGCCGCGCCGGCGCCGCCCCCATCGGCCAGGACAGCGGCCTCGCCGACATCCGCGCCCTCGTCGAGACGTGGCGGGACTCCGGAGCGCCCGCCCCGGCCGCCACCCCCGGCGAGATCACCGAGACGGACACCCTCACCGCCTACGCGGACCACCTGAAGTCCCTGGTCGACCTCACGTCCATCCGTCCCCTGAAGGTCGTCGTCGACGCGGGCAACGGCATGGGCGGCCACACGGTCCCCACCGTCTTCGAGGGCCTGCCCCTGACGCTCGTCCCCCTGTACTTCGAGCTGGACGGCACGTTCCCCAACCACGAGGCCAACCCGCTCGACCCCGCCAACATCGTCGACCTCCAGCAGCGCGTCCGCGCCGAAGGCGCCGACCTGGGCCTGGCCTTCGACGGCGACGCCGACCGCTGCTTCGTCGTGGACGAGCGGGGCGAGCCCGTCTCCCCGTCCGCGATCACCGCGCTGGTCGCCGCCCGCGAGCTGGCCAAGCACTCCGGCGGAACGGTCATCCACAACCTGATCACGTCGCAGTCCGTCCCCGAGGTCGTCCGCGAGAACGGCGGCACCCCCGTCCGCACCCGCGTCGGCCACTCCTTCATCAAGGCCGAGATGGCCCGCACGGGCGCGATCTTCGGCGGCGAGCACTCCGCGCACTACTACTTCCGCGACTTCTGGAACGCCGACACCGGCATGCTCGCCGCGCTCCACGTCCTCGCCGCGCTCGGCGGCCAGGAGGGCACGCTGTCCGCGCTCGTCGCCGAGTACGACCGCTACGCGGCCTCCGGCGAGATCAACTCCACCGTCACCGACCAGGCCGCCAGCACCGCCGCCGTACGCGGGGCCTTCGCGTCCCGCGAGGGCGTCACCGTCGACGAGCTCGACGGCCTCACCATCAGCGGCGACGGCTGGTGGTTCAACCTCCGGCCGTCCAACACCGAGCCGCTCCTCCGCCTCAACGTCGAGGCCAAGGACGAGGCCACCATGGCCGAGATCCGCGACGAGGTCCTCGCCCTCGTCCGCGCCTGACCGGCCTCCGCTCCACGGGCCTCCGCCCCACGGGCCTCCGCCCTATGGCACCCGGCCCCGGCGCCCGCCCCCGGCACCGGCGCCCGTCCCGCACCCGCGCGGACGGGCGCCGGCACCGGGCGGCACCCCCAGGCACCCCGCCCCCGCCCCCGCGGGCGCCCGCGTCCCGGCCTCCCGCCGACCCGACGCCCTCCGCTCCCCGGCGGTAGGCTGACGACGCCAGGAAACCGCAGCACACCGCGACACCGCGCCGGACCGGCCGGACCCACACCCCGGCCCCGCCGGCGCCACGAACGCACCCGAAGGGAACCGCTCCATGCCGCTCGAAGCCGGCCTCCTCGACATCCTCGCCTGCCCCGCCTGCCGCGCCCCCCTCAGCGACCGCACGGCCGACGAGACCCCCGAGCTGGTCTGCACGAGCGACGACTGCGGCCTCGCCTACCCCGTACGGGACGGCATCCCGGTACTCCTCGTCGACGAGGCCCGCCGCCCCGTCTGACCCCCACGCCCGGCGACATCCCGCACCGGCGATCGGAGATCCCGCCCATGCTCGACGACTCGTTGCTCGACGCTCCTGAGGGACTGGCCCGGGCGGACCGCCGCGGACTCCTGCGCGGCGCCGCCGAATCCGGTGCCCGGGTACGCACGGCCGCCCGGCACGCGGCCGAGGCCGGCATCACCGCCCTCCAGCCGGAAGGGCGCCCCCGTACCGTCCTCGTCGCCGGCACCGGTACGGCGGCCACCGGAGCCGCCGACCTGATCTCCGCCCTCGCCGGGGCCTCCGCGCCCGTCATCCGGCTGTGCCCCACCGGCGTCGCCCCGGCCGCGGGCGCGCTCCGCTGGACCCTCCCGGGCTGGGCCGGCGCCGTCGACCTGCTGCTCATCCCGACCAACGACGGCTCCGAACCCGGTCTCGCCACGCTCGCCGAGCAGGCGTACCGCCGCGGCGTCACCGTCGTCGCCGTCGCCCCGCGGCGCTCGCCCATCGCGGAGGCCGTCGGCAACACCCACGGCCTCGTCGTCCCCATGGCGACCGCGCCCCACGAGCTGTACGACGAACCGCAGGCCGCCGGCCCCGGCGCCCTGTGGGCGCTGTTCACCCCGCTCCTCGCCCTCCTCGACCGCGTCGGCCTGTTCACGGCCCCCGCCGGCACGCTGGAGACGGTCGCCGACCGCCTCGACCGCACCGCCGAACGCTGCGGCCCCGCCGTCGCCACGTACAGCAACCCGGCCAAGACCCTCGCCGCCGAACTCTCCGACGCGCTGCCCCTCATCTGGACCGAGGGCACCCCCGCCGCGCCCGTGGGCCGCCGCTTCGCCGCCGTCCTCGCCGAGCTCGCCGGCCGCCCCGCTCTCGCCGGGGAACTCCCCGAGGCGCTCGCCGCCCACAGCGGCCTCCTCGCCGGCGACTTCGCCGGGGGCGCCGACCCCGACGACTTCTTCCGCGACCGCGTCGAGGACCCACAGGCGCTGCACGCGCGCGTCGTCCTCCTTCGCGACCGCCCCGCAGACGCCGGCGGCCTCACCGCCGCCCCCGCCGCCCGCGAGCTCGCCCTCGCCCACGACACGCCCTTCAGCGAGTTGGAGCCCGAGGAGGGCAGCAACCCCCTCGAAGCCCTCGCCGAACTCCTCGCCGTCACCGACTTCGCCGCCTGCTACCTCGCCCTGGCCTCCGGCCGCCGCCTCTGACCCCGCCCGGCCGCCGCCCCGCGACCGCCCCGCCCGGAACCCCGAGCCCCGGACCCTCCGCGCCCGGACCCGGACCCTCCGAGCCCGAATCCGCCCCGCCCCCGCCCCCCGGACCGCCGCGCCCCGGCCGCACCCGCCGCCGCCCGCACACGGAAAGCCCGCCGCCCATGGACCGCCTCTCCACCACCGTCCGCCCCTACGCCTGGGGCTCCACGACGGCCATCCCGGAACTGCTCGGCACCGCCCCCACCGGCGAGCCCCAGGCCGAGATGTGGATGGGCGCCCACCCCGGCGCACCCTCCCGCATCACCCGCCCCACCCCCGAAGGCGCCCGCGAACAGCCGCTCGACGAGGTCATCGCCGCCGACCCCGACAAGGAGCTCGGCCCCGCCACCGTCGCCAGGTTCGGCCCCCGCCTGCCCTTCCTGCTGAAGATCCTCGCCGCCGCGGCCCCCCTCTCCCTCCAGGTCCACCCCGACCCCTCCCGGGCCCGGGCCGGTTACGCCGCCGAGGAACGCGCCGGCATCCCCCTCGACGCCCCGCACCGCACCTACAAGGACCCGAACCACAAACCCGAACTCATCTGCGCCCTCACCCCCTTCGAGGGCTTCTGCGGCTTCCGCGACCCCGCCCGGACCGCCGACCTCCTCGCCGCCCTCGACGTCGACTCCCTCAAGCCGTACGTGGACCTCCTCCACGCCCGCCCCGAGGACGCCGCCCTCCGCGAGGTCCTCACCGCCGTCCTCACCGCCGATCCCGACGGCATCGCCGCCACCGTCCACGACACCGCCGCCGCCTGCGCCCGCCTCGGCGGCGCCCACGCCCCGTACGCCACCCTCGCCCACCACTACCCCGGCGACCCCGGTGTCCTCGCCGCCCTCCTCCTCAACCACGTACGGCTCCAACCCGGCGAAGCCCTCTACCTCGGCGCCGGCGTCCCCCACGCCTACCTCGGCGGCCTCGGAGTCGAGATCATGGCCAATTCCGACAACGTCCTGCGCTGCGGCCTCACCCCCAAGCACGTCGACGTCCCCGAACTCCTCCGCGTCGTCCGCTTCGAGGCCGGCGACCCCGGCGTCCTGCGCCCCGAGGCGTCCCCCTCCGGCGAGGAGGTGTACGACGCCCCCGTCGACGAGTTCCGCCTCTCCCGGTACGTGCGCCCCGAAGGCGCCGCCCCCGCCGACCTCACCGCCCCGACCCCGCAGATCCTCCTCGCCACCGCCGGCACCCCGCGCCTCGGCGACCTCACCCTCGCCCCCGGCCACTCCGTCTTCGTCCCGGCCGGGGAGGCCGTCGAACTGTCGGGTGTCGGCACTCTCTTCAGGGCCACGGCGATGCCCTGATCCACCGCCGCCATCCGGTGCTGCAACAATGTCCCGCCGTACAGAACCGGCCGAACCCACGAACCCACCGGGGACCAGCGAAGGGACAGGACACGCATGAGCGCGTCAGGCGGAACCAAGGCGATCGTGGCAGCACTCGTCGCCAACCTCGCGATCGCCGCGAGCAAATTCGTGGCGTTCGTCTTCAGCGGCTCGTCGTCGATGCTCGCCGAATCGGTGCACTCACTCGCCGACTCCGGCAACCAGGGGCTCCTGCTCCTCGGAGGGAAGAAGGCCCAGCGCGAGGCGACCCCCCAGCACCCCTTCGGCTACGGCCGCGAGCGGTACATCTACGCCTTCCTCGTCTCCATCGTCCTCTTCTCCGTCGGCGGCATGTTCGCCCTCTACGAGGGCTACGAGAAGATCAAGCACCCCCACGAGATCGAGGCGTGGTACTGGCCCGTCGGCGTCCTCGTCTTCGCGATCATCGCCGAGTCGTTCTCCTTCCGCACCGCCATCAAGGAGTCCAACGAACTCCGCGGCAAGCGCTCCTGGAAGGAGTTCGTCCGCACCGCCAAGGCGCCCGAGCTGCCCGTCGTCCTCCTGGAGGACCTCGGCGCCCTCATCGGCCTGATCCTCGCCCTCGTCGGCGTCAGCCTCGCCCTCGTCACCGGCGACGGCGTCTGGGACGGCATCGGCACCCTGTGCATCGGCGCGCTGCTCATCCTGATCGCCATCGTCCTCGCCGTCGAGACCAAGTCCCTCCTCCTGGGCGAGTCCGCCGGCCTCGACGAGGTCCGGAAGATCGAGGAAGCCCTCGTCGACGGCACCACCGTCACCAGCGTCATCCACATGCGCACCCTCCACCTCGGCCCCGAGGAACTCCTCGTCGCCGCCAAGATCGCCGTCGAGCACGACGAGACCGCCGCGCAGGTCGCCGCCGCGATCGACGCCGCGGAGGGGCGCATCCGCGCCGCCGTCCCCATCGCCCGGGTCATCTACCTGGAGCCCGACATCCTCCGCGCCACCCGCTGAACGCCCACCGCACCACCCCGCCGGCCCGCCCGGCATCCGAAGGCCCCGGCCCCCCGCCGGGGCCTTCGGCTTCCGCCCCTCCCGCGCGACGGCCGGAACCCGCCCCCGGCGGACTTGAAGACCGCGCACCCGATCGGTGTAGATTCGAATACCGAGCCAGACGTCGCTGCTGATGGCGGTCGGGCGGTCCCGACGGACCGGCCGAGGGAGAGAGGGCCTCCGACGACTGCACCGCGCGTGCCCGGGCATCCTTGTGTCCGCCGGCGCGGAGCCAGCCGTACCCACCTCGACCCGACAACGAGGAGCAGCACGAAATGACGACTGTCGACAACCGACAGGACTTCAAGGTCGCCGACCTCTCCCTGGCCGAGTTCGGCCGCAAGGAGATCACCCTCGCCGAGCACGAGATGCCCGGCCTGATGGCGATCCGCAAGGAGTACGCCGACGCCCAGCCCCTGGCCGGCGCCCGCATCACCGGCTCCCTGCACATGACCGTGCAGACCGCCGTCCTCATCGAGACCCTCGTCGCCCTCGGCGCCCGGGTCCGCTGGGCCTCCTGCAACATCTTCTCCACGCAGGACCACGCCGCCGCCGCCGTCGCCGTCGGCCCCGACGGCACCCCGGACGACCCGAAGGGCGTCCCCGTCTTCGCCTGGAAGGGCGAGACGCTGGAGGAGTACTGGTGGTGCACCGAGCAGGCCCTGACCTGGCCGGACAGCTCCACCGGCGGCCCCAACATGATCCTCGACGACGGTGGTGACGCCACCCTCCTCGTCCACAAGGGCGTCGAGTTCGAGAAGGCCGGCCAGGCCCCGGACCCGTCCACCGCGGACAGCGAGGAGTACGGCCACATCCTCCGCCTCCTCAACCGCACCCTCGCCGAGGACCCGCAGAAGTGGACCCGCCTCGCGTCCGAGATCCGCGGCGTCACCGAGGAGACCACGACCGGCGTCCACCGCCTGTACGAGATGCACCGCGACGGCACGCTGCTCTTCCCGGCGATCAACGTCAACGACGCGGTCACCAAGTCGAAGTTCGACAACAAGTACGGCTGCCGCCACTCCCTGGTCGACGGCATCAACCGCGCCACCGACGTCCTGATCGGCGGCAAGGTCGCCGTCGTCTGCGGCTACGGCGACGTCGGCAAGGGCTGTGCCGAGTCCCTCCGCGGCCAGGGCGCCCGTGTCATCGTCACCGAGATCGACCCCATCTGCGCCCTCCAGGCGGCGATGGACGGCTACCAGGTCACCACCCTCGACGAGGTCGTCGAGACCGCCGACATCTTCATCACCACCACCGGCAACCGTGACATCATCATGGCCTCGGACATGGTCAAGATGAAGCACCAGGCCATCGTCGGCAACATCGGCCACTTCGACAACGAGATCGACATGGCCGGTCTCGCCAGGATCCCCGGCATCGTCAAGGACGAGGTCAAGCCGCAGGTCCACACCTGGACCTTCCCCGACGGCAAGAAGATCATCGTCCTGTCCGAGGGCCGCCTGCTGAACCTGGGCAACGCCACCGGCCACCCGTCCTTCGTGATGTCCAACTCGTTCGCGGACCAGACCCTGGCCCAGATCGAGCTCTACACGAAGCCGGAGCAGTACCCGACCGACGTGTACGTCCTGCCCAAGCACCTCGACGAGAAGGTCGCCCGCCTCCACCTGGACGCGCTCGGCGTCAAGCTCACCACGCTCCGCCCGGAGCAGGCCGACTACATCGGCGTCAAGGTCGAAGGCCCGTACAAGCCGGACCACTACCGCTACTGACCGGCCCCGCGACCGCCCCGCGGCCGCACTGGCAGCAGGTACCCAGGCAGGCCCCCGCACCCCCGTGCCGGGGGCCTGCCCCGTACCCGGCCGGCCCGACCACCGCTCAGCGGCGGCGCCGAGACCCCGACCAGAACCCCGAGGACCCATGCCCCGAGGCCGCTATTCGCTCCACGATCCGCACGACCGCACCCCCCTCGGCGAAGAACACTTCCACTGCGCGCCCGGCCCCTCCGGCTGGCGCTACGTCTCGCAACGGACCACCCCCTCCGGCGACCACGCCGGCTCCGTCGACCTCGCCCTCGACGACCTCGGCCGCCCCATCCGCCTCGAACTCCACGCCGGCGCCTGGCAGGTACGCGGCGCCGCCCTCGACGGCGTCACCTGGGTCCGCACCGACCCGACCGGTTCGCATGCCGCGGAAGGCAACGTGCGCGCCCACGCCTTCACCGGCAGCTCCCCCGCCTTCCTCGTGGCCCTCACCCGGCTCCTGCGCCTCACCCCCCGTTCCGGCTCGACCCGCGTCCGCCTCGTCGCCTTCACGGACCCGGTCCTCGCCCCCCTCACCGTCGACCAGTCCTGGGCCCTGGTGAACAGTGAAACGCACACCACTGACAACGGCCCCCTGACCGTGGACGAGTACCAGGTCACCGCCCTCGACACGGGCGAGCGACACGGCGTCCACATCGCCGGCGACGTCGTCCTCGCGGCCCCGGGCGTCGAGCTCGAGGACCTCCAGACCCCGCCGTCCGTCTTCCCCTGACCTCCCCTGGCGGTCCCGCGCTCCCCGTCGCTAGGCAGGCGGCACGAACCCGGTGCCGGACCCCCGGGGCAGCCCTTCCCCCACCTCCGCCGCGGACCGCGCCGCAGAAGCCCCGGCACCCCCCACGGCCACCCCTGCAGAACCACCCGCGCCGACCGCCCCAACCGAAACAATCGAGCCAGCCAACACAGAAGCCCCATCAGCCCCGGCAACCCCACCGGCACCGACACCCGCCCCCGCGGGCACCACCCGCCGCGCGTCCCGCGCCTGCCGCTCGTGCACGACCGCCGCCAGGAACGCCGCGGCGGGCACCCCCGGGGGCGGCGGCGTCCCCGTACGCGCCGCCAACTCGTCCGCCAGCCGCTCCGCCAGAGCCCGGCCCGCCTCCGGATCCAACTGCCCCATCCGCGTCAGGTACTGCCGGAACCCCAGCCACAGCGCGTCCGGCACCGCCGACAGGTCCAACTGCGCGAACCGCCCCACCAACCACGGCGGCGGCGGGGGCACCGGCGCCGTACGACCCACCGGCACCCGCTCCCGCACCACCAGCGTCCCCGCGAACACATCGCCGATCCGCCGCCCCCGCGCCGACACCAGCGAAGCGATGCACGCGATCACCCCGAAGGTCATCAGGATCTCCACGACCCCGATCAGCCCCCGCACCAGCGCGTGCCGGAACCGGATCGGCCCCCCGTCGTCCCGCACCACCCGCAACCCGCACGCCAGCTTCCCCAGCGACCGCCCGTGGCTCAGCGTCTCCACCGCGACCGGCCCGCCCACCAGCACCAGCAGGAACGACGCGATCGACACGGCCGTCATCGCCGCCTCGTCGAGCGATGCCGACGCGAAGACGAGCCCGATGGATATCAGCAGGTACGCCGTCCACACGACGACGAGGTCGATCAGCAGCGCCAGCGCCCGGCTCGGCAACCGGGCCGGTCGCAGCCCCAGCACGACCGCGTCCCCCGTCACGACCTCACTCACGCCGCCCACCCTTCTCCGACCTTGCCCGACCGCTCCCCACGCCAGTCTGCCAAGCTGACCGGCAGCGCGCCGCAGTAGTACGAACCGTACGCACCCCGTGCACTGGAGCATCAGCCGATCATGGACCTCGACGTCTACGTCACCGCCCACCGCGCCGAGTGGGACCGCCTGGACCACCTCCTGAGCCGCGGCCGCCGGCTGTCCGGCGCCGAGGCGGACGAGCTCGTCGCGCTGTACCAGCGCACCGCGACCCACCTCTCCGTCGTCCAGAGCACCGCGCCCGACCCGGCGCTCACGGCCCGCCTCACCCAGCTCGTCGCCCGCGCCCGCGCCGCCGTCACCGGCACCCGCCGCGCCTCCTGGCGCGACGCCGCCCGCTTCCTCACCGCCGGGTTCCCCGCCGCGGTCTACCGCTCACGGCACTGGTGGATCCCCACCGCGGTCCTCTCCACCCTCCTCGCCGCGGTCATCGGCTGGTGGATCGGTACGCACCCCGAGGTCCAGGCGGCGATCGCCGCCCCCGAGGAGCTGCGCCAGATGACCCGCCCCGGAGGCGAGTACGAGACGTACTACTCCAGCCACCCGGCCGCCTCCTTCGCCGCCCAGGTCTGGACGAACAACGCGCAGGCCGCCGCCATGTGCCTGGTCCTCGGCGCCTTCTTCGGCGTACCGGTGCTGTGGGTCCTCTTCCTCAACATGCTCAACCTCGGCATCGGCATCGGCCTCATGTCCTCCGCGGGACGCCTCGACACCTTCCTCGGCCTGGTCCTCCCGCACGGCCTGCTGGAGCTGACGGCCGTCTTCGTCGCCGCCGGTACGGGCCTCCGCCTCGGCTGGACCCTCGTGGACCCGGGCCCGTACTCGCGCCGCGCGGCCCTCGCCCAGCAGGGGCGCGCCGCGATCGGCATGGCCATCGGCCTGGCCCTGGTCCTGTTCGTGTCCGGGGTCATCGAGGGCTTCGTGACGCCGTCCGGCCTCCCCACCTGGGCCCGCATCGCCATCGGCGTCGCGGCCGAGGCCGCCTTCCTCCTGTACGTGTACGTGCTCGGCGGCCGGGCGGCCCGGGCCGGCGAGGCGGGCGACGTCGTGTCCGCCGACCGCAGCGCGGAGCTGCCGACCGCCGCCTGATGTGCGTCCGGCCCCTCCGACCTGCTACTGTCCTCTTCGCCCGCCAAACCTGTTGACACAGGTGAGACGGGGAGGTAGATTTAAACGGTTGCCGGGAGCTGGACAAGCTCAAGTGCGACGGTTAATATCTCTCTCGCTCCGCAGTGAACCGGACAGGTTCTCGCCGGAGCAATATTGATTCCTCATTCGGATCGCGAAGCCGATTTCAATCGGCGGAGATGAGTCTGATAAAGTCGAATCAAGTCGAAAGACAAAAGGCCCTCCAACGGCCACTGGATACGAAATTCGGACCGGGAACGGAACGGAAAACGGATCTGGTAGAGTTGGAAACACCGAAGGGAAGCGCCCGGAGGAAAGCCCGAGAGGGTGAGTACGAAGGAAGCGTCCGTTCCTTGAGAACTCAACAGCGTGCCAAAAATCAACGCC
>NZ_JBWKJG010000010.1:269358-273731 GCF_056432325.1 Streptomyces sp. NPDC045287 | reverse complement strand
ATCCGGTCCGACAACCGGCCACCCGACGACTTCACCTGCCCAGGCCTTGGCACACCACAACCAACGACCCACACCACTCAAAGTCACCGGTATTGCGTCTAGCCCCCCGGCCCGGCGTCTCCCGCAAAGAAGATACGACGTGAATGGCCACTTTCAACAATTTGTGGCATGAAGCACAGCCGACAGTTAAACGTGAAACTATCCTGCGCCTCACCGTTCACTTTCCGTGACGAAACGGGCACTTTCGGCTGTCGGGGCGCCAAGATCAATAAAGCGGCAAATCCTTGCCGCTTTTCCTTCCGGCGCCACGAGCACGCATTCACACCTCCGCTTCTCCCGTAGAGAGATTTGCGAACGACCCATCAACTTTCTGGTTTTACAAGGAGGTTGAGCACACTGGACGACCACTGTCCCCTCGTTCCACGCTTACCTCTACGCGCGTGGATCCGACCTTGGGGGGCCGTTGACGAAGACTTTGCACGCGGGCTTAAATCCTGATCTACCAGCCGGTAGGGCATGTCCGCCGATCGGCTTCACACACGTGGGGGAGTTCCCTTGAAGATCATTTTCGGCGTGCCCGAGGTACGCCTGGGCGGCGTTGCTACATGCCTCACGCCCGGAAAGGCCGAGGGAATCGTAGAAAGCTTGCTCGGCGCAACTTTTCACGGTCTGTAGAGCCAGGTCTGGATCTTGCGCGGACGTCTGCGTATGTTCATCGTCCCCCACCGGGAGGCAACCCGGTGACCGACGAGAGGAACGCATGCAGAACGTACGGAGCGGCTAGGCCGTAAAGCACTCGGCGCCCGGGAGAGGCAACTCCCGGGCGCCGGACACGAGGAGCCTTACCTCCAGCCGAGGCAACGGCGGAGAGACCCGTCATCACCGCGCCGGCCCTTCCTACGGGCAACACCGGCGGCGGCAGTACTTCAGGGAGAGTTTTGCATGGGCACGCCCCTGCGCGAAAGGCCGGTACCGCGGACCGATGCCACGGACCGCGCAGCGAACACCGGCCACCCGCCCGTTCCGGCGCGTCGGTGCGGAGGTGAGGTCTGATGGCCCGCATTCGCACGATCAAGCCCGAAGCCTGGGAATCGGAGGACCTGGCTTCCGTCGATGTGACGGCGATGCTGACCTTCTTCGGCCTGCTGACCCAGGCCGACGACGCCGGCCGCTTCCGCGACCACCCTGCCATCATCGCCGGGCGGCTGTGGGCTCTGCGCCCCGAGCACACCCCCGCGCACGTCGCCTGCGACCTGGAGCAGCTGGCCGGGGCCGGCCTGGTGTGCCGGTACACCGGTTGCGACGGCAAGTCCTGGCTGCACATCGTGACCTGGGACCGGCACCAGAAGATCAACCGGGCCAGTGACTCCCGGCTGCCGCGCTGCCCGACCCATGAGGCCGCGAAGGCGTGCGGCGGGTGCGATCTGCCCCAGTGCCCATCCCGGGCCCCCGGGGCGGCGTCCGCCCCGCAGGGCAAGCAGGCGGAACCGGTCGCCTCTCCCGGAGCGTCCGCCGACACTCCGCGCGAGATCACCTCCCTGAACCATCGGGGAGCCCTCACGCGACCAGAACCATCCGATTCGTCCACTCCGAACATCGAAGTAACCCACACCACACCCCCACGGGACGGTGCGATGGCGGCCACTTCGGCCGAACTTCCACCCGCGCCGAGTCCTTCGGGGGATGTCGCAGGTCAGGAGGGTGCGGCCCACGGGAGCGAGGTGATGGCCGCCGCGTTCAGTGAGGGCTCACGTACTGGATCTAGGATCTTGGATCCTGGATCTTCCCGTAGGGGGCGCGAGGCGCCCGCGCCCGGCGCTTCCCCCGAGGCGGCGCTGGAGGCGGCCGACGCCAAGCAGTGGTCGGCGAAGGTCCTGATGGCCGAGTACCTGCGCGGGTGTTCCGGTGGACGTCCGCCGAAGAAGGTCCTCGGGCACCTGGGCAAGGAGATCCGCGGGCTGCTGGACGAGGGGTACGGGCCGGACACGCTGCGCCCCGCTCTGGAGCGGCTGCGCACCAAGGGGTTGAACCCCAGCGTGCTGCCGAGCCTGGTCAACGAGGTCCTCAACGCCGGGCCGACGCCGTCGTCGAACGGGAGCCCGTCCTCCGCCTCCGGCGCGGGGCCCTGGGCCAGCGCCTCCCCCGCCTACACCCCGTACCTCAACCCCACCGAGCCCACCGGCACCTTCGGAGTCGCCCTGTGATCCGCACCCGCCTCACCGACCCGCAGACGACCGCCGAAAACCCCGCGATGGCCTGGATGCAGCGCAAGCTGGTCGAGCGCGGCATAGACCCGACCGCCCCGGTCGCGGACACCCCGGAGCCGATCCCGGCCCTGGAGGCGGCACAGCTGCGGATCCCGCTCGACTACCGCGACGCCCAGGTCGAGCACCCCGCCGTGGCCGAATGGGTCCGCACCATCTCCGGCAGCGCCGTCGGCCACGCGCACAGCCCGCTGGCCCCGCACTTCGGCGCCACCGGGCAGCGCGAGATCACCCATGGCCGCAGTCTGCTGCTGTGGGGCTCCACCGGCGCCGGCAAAACACACCAGGCGTACGCCGCGATCCGGGCCCTGACCGCCGCCGGATGCGGGGTGCGCTGGCACGCCACCACCGCCGCCGACCTGTACGGCGCGATGCGCGCCCGGGGCGGTGTCGATCCGGAGTACCTGCTGCGCCGAATCGTGCGGACGCCGCTGCTCCTCCTGGACGACCTCGGTGCCGCGAAGGCGTCCGAATGGAACGAGGAGATCACCTTCCGGCTGCTGAACTGGCGTGCCCAGCACCACCTGCCGACCTTGATCACCACCAATCTGCCTCCGGTACGGACCCAGGACACGGCCCCCGGTCAACCGGTTCTGCGCGACAAGGTCGGCGACCGAGTGCTCTCCCGCCTGTCCGGCATGTGCACCCCGGTCCACCTCGACGGCCCCGATCGCCGCTTCCGCGCCGCCTGACCACTGCGCCCACCGCCTTCTCAGCGCCCGGCCCGCGAGCCGGTCCGCCAGCATCCGCCGCTGTGCGCCGTACCGCTCGCGACGCTGCCGGCATCCCCTGGAGACCCACCCCCATGCACCACATCACCACCAACACCCAGTCCGTCCCGGCCCTGCGCGGCATCGCCGACATCTCCTGGCATGCCCGCGGGAACTGCCACGACCTCGCCTCCGAAGAGGCCGACCGGATGTTCTTCCCCGCCCCGCGCGCCCACGCCGACATTGCCGAGGCGAAGACACTCTGCGGTACCTGCCCCGTGCGGCAGGACTGCTTCACCCACGCCTTGGACAACGACATCCGCTGGGGGCTGTGGGGCGGTCTGACCGAGGCCGAGCGCAAGCCCTGGCACGCCAAGGTCGCCAAGCGCCTCGACTACACCCGCGTGCGCGCCGCGCTCATGGGCCGGGACGTCCACCTCACCGCGGCCGAGCGCGACACCGTCACCCGCGCCGCCTACGTCCGCGGCTGGAACGCCACCCGCCTGGCCTACGCCCTCCGGATCGATCTCGACCACGCCCGCGACCTTCTGCGTCGGGCCGCACACGCGGTCGCCGACCGCGACAGGTACTGGGGGGTCGCAGACAGCGAGAGCGCCAGCGCCGCCGAGCAGAACGGACAGGACAGCAGCCACGGGAGCACCCCCGAAGAAACGTTCTGCCAGGTATCCCGCCAGGCCCAGACATACCAGCTGATCGACGACCTGCGGAAGGCGGCGTGACCTGCCAGGGGCGCCCCTCCACTCGCACCCGCAGATACCTACCGCATTCCCTCACGAACATGGAGAAAGAGAGCTTTTGAGCGAGGAGACCGCCGACCGATACACCCTGATCGCCGCAGGAGGAGTGATCGTCGTTCTCACCGGCGCCGGGTTCTGGCTCTCCTACGCCCACCTGGCCGAGGTCGCCGGACGGCACGGCCTTTACCGCTCCCCCGTCCGGCAGTGGGTCTGGCCGGCCACCTTGGACATGTTCATCATCGCCGGTGAGCTGTTGATGCTGCGAGCCGGCCTGCACAGGGTGACGGACTGGTGGGCGATCGGGCTAACGGTCGCCGGGTCCGTCGGCTCGATCGCTTTGAATGTCGCCGGCGTCGGCGGCACCACGAGCGGTCCGGTCCCGCTGCTGGACTACGTGGTCGCGGCGGTCCCTCCGACCGGCGCCATGCTGGCCTTCGGCGTCCTGATGCGGCAGATCCACCAGCGCGTCGCCCGGCCGGTCCAGGCCGACGGAGCTGACCATGCCGACCAGTCCGGAAGCGGCCCCCGATCGAGCGGGACTGCCGAATCGCAGAGCCAGCCCGACTCCCCCACCGAACCCGACCCGGACCACACCAACACCCCCACCGGACCGGACCCGGGCCAGACCGGACCCGACCCGC
>NZ_JBWKJG010000010.1:135156-269259 GCF_056432325.1 Streptomyces sp. NPDC045287 | reverse complement strand
GACCAGACCGGACCGATCCCGAGCCGGACCACCGAACCGGACCCCGAACACACCCGGACCACCGACCCGGACCAGCACCCCACCCCCACCAAACCCGACCCGGGCCAGACCGGACCCGACCCGGACCAGACCGGACCGATCCCGAGCCGGACCACCGAACCGGACCCCGAACACACCCGGACCACCGACCCGGACCAGCACCCCACCCCCACCAAACCGGACCGAACCGGTCAGCGACGAGGCCGGACCGGACCGTCGCATCGCCCGCGGACCGTCCGGGCGAAGGTCCACGCCGGCAGCCGCCCCCGGACCGGGACGCGCCGCCTGTCCGAAGAGGAGGTCGTCGCCTTGGTCCTCCCCCACGTCCCCGCGGTCCTGGACCAGGACGGCAACCGGCAGATCACCAGAGCTCAACTGCGGCGCATCATGCGCGCCCACGAGATCCCCCTCGGCAACGAGCACATGGGTCCCGTCCTGACCCGCCTGCGTGCCGCCACCACCTCGCCCGCACCCTCTGAAGGAACCACCCGATGAAGACCTGCCCCCGATTCACCACCCTGAAGGCCGGATACGAGCGCGACATCGGCTTCCTGCGCAATCACGCCGTCCGCCACGAGGGCAGCAGCGCCGCGAAGGCGAGTACCCGGTATGCCCTGGCCATGAAGCAGAACATGGCCCGCGCTCTCACCCGGCACTTCGCGCGCTGCCCTGTGTGCGGCTGACCCGCTCTCTGCCCGTGCGGCGGCCCGGACGCGAACCGGGCCGCCGCCCCGCTGCCCTTCCTGGCCTCCCGAAGGAGCCGAAGCACTCCATGTCCCCCGCCGAATGCCCTGACGGACCGGTGCAGGACCGGCCCGCCGGGCCGACCGAGTGCCCCGTCGACGAAGGCGGTTCGCCGGACCGTCTCCCGCTCCCAGTAGGAGCAAGTTATCGGCCAAGACACTCTTCCCCGTCGGGGAAGCGCGTCTTGGCCAAGTCCGCCCCAGGGGTGGCGGAAGCGGTCCAGCACCGGGGGGCGCTGGACCGCGGGGCAGCGACCGAGGGCGGATCGCAGCCGGAGGAGCACGCGCCGCGCCGCAGGCGCCGCGCCGCGAAGAACGCTTCGCGCAAGCGCTCGCCGAAGACCGCCGCCGACAAACGCACGCACGTGTGCAGCGTCCGCCTCAACGACACCGAGAAGAACCGCCTCGCCGCCGCAGCCGCCGCAGCCCGTACGAGCCTGCCGGCCTTCCTCGCCCGCAGCGCGCTGGCCGCCGCCGGTGATCCCGAGCGTGCCGCCGGTGCCATCGCCGGCGAGCGCGAGCTGGTCTCGGAGCTGTTCGCCGCCCGCCGGCACCTCGGCCACGTCGGCAACAACCTCAACCAGCTGACACGGGCGATCAACTCCGGAGCCCAGCCCGCCGACGCCCAGCTCGACGCCGTGCTCGCCGCGGTCCGCCGTGCCACCATCCGCGTCCAGGCCGCGACCGACCAGCTCCTCGAACACCGCTAGGAATGACGCCCCACCATGGTCCCCAAGATCCACAAGCGCGGGAAGCGCACCATCGGCCTGCTGTACTACCTGTACGGGCCCGGCAAGGCCGAGGAGCACATCGACCCGCACCTGGTGGCGTCCTGGGACCATGCCGCCCCTGACCCCGGCCGCGACGCCGAGGCCACGTTCAAGCAGCTGCAGCAGCTCCTGGACCAGCCGCTGATCAACCTCGACGAGGGCGAGCGGCCCAGGAAGCACGTGTGGCACCTGTCCGTGCGCAACGGGCCCACCGACCGGATCCTGTCCGACGACGAGTGGGGCGATGTCGCCCGCCGTATGGTCGCCGCCGCCGGCATCGACGACCCCGACCAGGGTGCCGGGTGCCGCTGGGTCGCCGTTCGGCACGCCGACGACCACATCCACATCCTGGCCACCCTCGTCCGGGAGGACCGCTACCGGCCGGACCTCGACTTCGATGCCGTACGCGTCCAGGCCGAGGCCCGGCTTCTGGAGCAGGAGCTGGGCCTGCGCCGCCTCAACCCCGGTGACGGCACCGCCGCCAAACGGCCCACTAGCGCCGAACGGCACAAGGCCACGCGCATGGGGCGCGAGCGCACCGTGCGGGAAGAACTGCGCGAGACCGTCCGCCGGGCCGTGGCCGGCGCCGAGACGCAGGAGGAGTTCTTCCGGCGGCTGGGTGCCGCCGGTGTGCTGGTGCGTACGCGCGTCGCTCCGTCCGGGGACCTGCTGGGGTACAAGGTCGCGCTGCCCGGCGACGTCAACGCTAATGGTGAACCGGTCTTCTACCCGGGTTCGAAACTCGGGGCGGACCTGTCCCTGCCCAGGATCCGGGAGCGCTGGTCCGGCCACCGGGCCGGTGAACCTGCCGTCGAGCCGGTGGTGCCGTCGGGCCCGGCCCAGGCGCGGCGCCGGGCGAGCGCGGCACTGTGGGAAGCGGTGCTGGTCATGGACAGGGCGCACGACACGGTGACGGCGGCCTACATCGCAGCGGCGGGAGAGGTCCTGGACGCGCTCGCGAAGACCTCCGCCGTCCCCACCCGCCGCGAACTGCGGGAAGCAGCCTCCGCCTTCGAGCGGGCCTCCCGGTCGCACGTGCGGGCCGCGCGCGGGCACGACCGGGCGCTGCGGCAGGCCGCCCGCGACCTCGTCTACAGCGGCCCCGTACTCGGCCGCGGGGAAGACGGAGCGACCACCGCCATGGTGATCGACATGGCGTTCTTCCTGGTCACCGCTGCCGCTCACTGGCATGCGAAGAAGGAGCACGCCCAGCAGGCCGCCGCCGCCCGCCTGGCGGCCGACCATCTGCGTGCCGCCTACCGGGCCGCTGCCGCGCACCCGATGGGAGTACTGACCGTACGGGGCCGTTCGCTCGCGCCGCCGGTGGTGCGCCGCCAGGCGGCCCGGCTGCGCCAGGCGCTGCCGGAGCTGGCCGAGCAGGTCCTGGCCGAGCCCGGCTGGGCGGCACTGGCGGCGACCCTGGCCGACGCCGAGGCCGCCGGGTACGACACCACCGCGCTGCTCGCCGAGGTCGCCGCCCACCGGGAGCTGGCGAGCGCCGAGTCGGTCAGCGACGTGCTGGTGTGGCGGCTGCGGCGGGCCGCCGACCTTCCCGCCGACGCCCAGGCCGTACCGCTGCCCGACGGGTCTTCCGCCCTGCAGAGCCCTGCCGGGCGGAAGGCCGGCGGGACGGCGGCGAGAGACCGCCGGCGCCGCGGGCGGTGATCGGTATTCAGGGGTTCGTGAGTTGCCGCAGGTGGGACGGTTGGGGCACCCTCGTCGTCCGCCGCCGTTGGGCGGGGAGCCAACTGGGAGGGGAACCCACATGTTCGGTCGCAGGAAGGCCAAGCGGGACAGCGCGGAGCTGGGGCCCGCGGGCGTGCCGTGGCTGTCGTACCCGGCGCCGCAGTGGCCGGAGGGGCCGCAACCCGCCCAGGAGCCGGCCCCGGCCGCACCGGCGCCGGCCGTAGACGACTTCCTGCCGCCGGACCTGCGGGTCGACCACGGGGTGAGCCGGTTCATGGCCTGGCCACGGCCCCTGGTCATCGACGGCGAAGTCCGCGCCTGCCCGCAGTGCGAGGCGTACCGGGACTGGGTCGTCCTGGCCACCAAGGGACAGGTCTGGCTGCGGTGCCGCGCCGGGCACGAGACCCTTGAACCGCGGCTGGACACCGCCTGGTACAACCGCAACAGCGGTCCCACCGACGCACGATTCGACTCCCTGGACGAGGGCCTGCGCCACTACGGCCTCTGACGCGGCCCAGGCCCCTCTGGCCCGGTCCCTCATATCCCGCCATACCGCCTGCGAGGAGGCGGCCCCGGTCAGCCGTTCACACCGATCCAGGGAACTGCATGCGCATCCGCACCACCGCCGTCCTCTTCACCACCGTCGCGCTCACGTCGTGGGCCCTGACCGGCTGCTCCACCTCCCCCTCGGACAGCACCGCCGCCCCGGCTCCGGTCTCGCTCCCCGCGTCCCGCACTCCGTCGGCGGCACCCACCGACGTACTGCCGTCGAACCGGCTGGCGGACCGGCTGCTCACCGCCGCCGACCTCGGCCCCGGCTACACCGCCCGTCCCACCGCGCCCACGGATTCCTCCCAAGCGTCCGTCCTGGGCTGCCAACCGCTGGAGCGACTGAGCAACGAAACCGGCGACCCGTACGCCGCCTTCCCCCACCGGGCGAAGGCAGTCTTCACCGGTCCCGGTGGCACCCAGGTGACCGAGGAGCTGTACTCCGCTCCGCCCGCGGAGCTGTCCGCCGGCATCGGACGCATCATGGACGCGATGGCCGCGTGCCCGACCTACCAGCTCGCCACCGCCACCACCGTGGCCGAGGTCCGGACGCGAAACGTGCCCGCCCCACCCCTGGGTGAGGAACAGTGGGGCCAGATCGTCACCGTCACCGCGAAGGGCCGCTCGTCCGTCATCCAGCAGACGGTCGTCCGCGACGGCGCCCTGCTCCTGGTGGTCTCCGGCACGCCCGCGGAGGTCACGGTCCACGCCCCCACCGCCCTGGCCAAGGCCAACGCCCGCTGATCCGTCCGCCACCACCTTCCCGTCCGGAGGAGTCGATGTCCGACTTCCCGTCCGCCGGTGAACTCCATCACCTCGCTACCGCTGCCCGCGACCCCCGCGCCCGGCTGATGCTGACGCTCGCCGCGCTCGGAACCGACCGTGTGCAGATCCGTGAAGCCGTCGCCACTGGACGCGGCGACGTGGCGCTGCCGGAAAGCGAGCGGGCCACGGCAGCGTTCGCTGAGATCCGGTCCCTGCTCGGCGTGGACAACGCCCAGGCGGTGCGCCGTGCGGGCATCCGTGCTCACGCCACTCACCTCACAAACAAGCTGACCGAAGACGGAGTTCTCCCGGCTGCCCCCTGGCACCGGCTCGGCAACCGGCCGCCGGGCGGGGCCGCGGGCCGCAGCCACTGACCCGCACACCGTGCGGCCCCGCGGCGCGGCGCGGTGATCGATGAACGCAAACGGCCCGGGGGCCAGGTCGATCGACCTGGCCCCCGGGCCGTTGGTGTGCCGCAGGACTACCAGCGGAAATGAGTGAAGGACTTCCGCAGGCAGGTGGGATCCGCAGCGCGACGGAGAGTCATTCGTACGGCAGTCCGCCCTGTGATCCGCAGAGCCTTTGGACACGGTTGACGGGTATTCGGCAGGCCGATGGGCCAGACCCGGCGGGGGCCGGCCTCGGCGCATCAGACAGTCGGCCGAAGGGTGAGCTGGTCCTCGCTGTCCTGGGGCAGGGTGTGGCGCAGGACCGGTGCGGGGGAGGCCAGGGAGGCGGCGAAGGCGGCGACGAGGTCGTGCGGGACGCTTGCGGAGAAGGTCGCGGCCCACAGGAAGCCGCCGCCCATCCGGGGTTCGCACCACGCCTGCCAACCGGTCACGTCGGCGTCGGCGTCGGGGTCGAGAACGCGGGGGTCCCCGTCCTGAATGCCCTCCTCGGGAAGGGCGTTCAGGGCCACGCTGGTGGACAGGCGGGGGTCGGACACGACGGTGGGGCTGTCGATGTCGCAAACCCAGCCGTGGCCGGCCAGCGCGTCGAACACCGCCTGCGGTCCGGCGTAGCCGTGCGCGGGGTCCGGGCGGTTCTCCAGGGCGAGCAGGAAGTCGGTGACCGTCTCGGGCGGCACGCCGGTGGAGAAGTACGCCGTCCACCGCGCCAGCGCGCCCGGGGTGGCCCGGGCGGAGATCATCCAGGCGATCGGCAGGTCGCCCAGCAGGATCGGCTCGTCGGCCAGGACCCACTGGGCCCAGCTCAGCGCATCGGGCGCCACGTACAGCACGGTGCTGCGCAGAACCTGGCGGGCCTCCTCCGGTTCGTCGGGCTCGCGCCGGCCCCGTACGAGCGTGAGGGTGGTCCAGCCGGCGCCCGTGAGGTGGGAGGCGACGTGGTCGGCGAGAACACCGTCGTCACCGGCGAGGTGACGAGGGGTGACCCACCAAGCGGGAAGAGAACGGGGAGGAAAGTCGGAGGGCTCGGCGGGAGAAGACGGGGGCAGAAGCGCTCCTTGGTGTCAGGGGTGTCACAGCTCGGGCGCGTCGTCGCAGACGGCGCGCAGCCGCCGTCGCGCACGGGCGGGCGGGTCGACCGGAGGCATCCAGGCCAGGGCCTCGGCCACCGGCCGGGGCAGGTACCCGTACTGCACCCCGGCCGGATCCTCGGCGAGGTAGACGGTCGTGCGCCCATCCAGGTCCGGGCCGACGGTGACCTCCCCGGCCTTATGGGCCATGGGATGGAACGGGTTGATCGCGAACCGGACCGGGGTGGTGGGGGCGAGATGGGACAGGCGGCTGATCAGGTCTTCGACGGTCAGCTCGGGCTCGGGCTGGGAGTGCAGGGCCACGTGTTCTCCTCACGGACGGAAGGCACAGCGGACAAGGAACTGCGGCCCGGCACCAAGGCCGCGTCACCCGCCGGCGCGGGTCGGCCGGCGCAGAGCGGCGCGAAGGCCCAGTGGGGGCCGAAGCCGCGGTCAGAGCCGCTTGGCGGTGGCCAGGACCTCGGAGAGGGTCGCCGTGACCAGGCGGGCGGGGGTCTGGGGGTCGAAGACGATGCGGTAGCCGGGGACCTTGGCGGTGCCGGTGACGGCGATGACCCAGCCCTCCTGCTCGGCGCCCAGGCGGCCGTCGGGGAAGTGGCCGAGGTAGAAGCGGCCGTCGGCCGAGGCGACATGGGTGTCGGCGCGGTCGTCGACGACGAACGTGAAGTCGCCGTTCGCCGCGGGGAAGGTATCGATGACCTCGGTCGGCTGTCCGGGACCGAGCAGCCAGGAATGCAGCCGCAAGTCCTTGGTCGTGGTACGGAATCCGGCGGACGACAGCTCCACCGTCACAGGCATCACCTCTCTGACCTGGGATTTTCCGGGATCTCTCGGAAGGTCGTCTAGGTTGACATGCCCCTGAAGGATGCACCAGTCCTTTGGCGATCTTTCCTGTCTGCCCCCGGCGAACTGTGTCCACTGTCATCCTGTGGGATCTCAAACCCCGTGGCCGGATCTCACGGCCAATGGCCACTCGCTGGCCGACCGGCCACGGATCCGAGACTGACACCGACGCAGTGGCGGACACGCTGGCCGGCACTGGCACCGGCGCAGGTAGCGGAACGGGAGCCCCGGCGACAGGGCACTGCGGAAAACCGTTCCGCTGACCGTGTAAGACGGCTGTCGCCGCAATGCAGGCCAGGACGAGAAGGTCACCGGCCCGAGGCTGACAGAGCGCCTTGGCTGCCCGGTCCAAGTACCGCTACCTCGGCAGAGTCCCGTCGGCGGCGCAGGTGGCCCAGATGCGGCGGCTGGCAGGAACGCCGAGTGTCACCGCCATTGCTTAATTGGGTTTACGACTGTGCGTTGAGACCCTGAGTGAGGGGTGCGCCCCCACCCCCGCGCGTGCGGGGAGCACAAGCCGCGACCTGCCCAGGTTCGGAATAAGAAGCGCGGACTACCCCCGCGCGTGCGGGGAGCGCGCTACAGTGCTTGGGGTGGTGACGCTAATAACTTGACGCATGCCTGAGCATTGAACGGGCGGCGTCGGGTTCATAGTTTGCCGCCAGCGAAAGAGCGGGATCACGCCCGGCAAGGCGTGACCCCGCAAGGACGGGTTCGTGAGACCCGGCCAGCTGGCCGCGTATGCGGTCAGCGAAGGGTGACCAGGGGCCAGCTATAGGCCATGGCGCCTCCTCCAGTCGCTGAACCAGTCGGCAACAGCTCGACCAGCCAGCGCTGACAGGAAGGTGATCAAGACCTTTGCTGGTCCCTTCCCCTTGTCGCGAGACTCCCCATCCTTCATGTGTGCCTCCAATGCACCAATGGGAGTGGCATGACCACGAACTCATGTGCTGGTGCTTGGAGTTGCACGCGCCGGACGGGCCGACATCGCAGAGACGACAATATGCCTTGCGGTCGAGCCGGAGAACCACCTTCCCAGTAAGTCCGAAATCCCACCCCTTCCCCCGTATGTAGCCATAAGGACCGTTGGATTGCGCATACAGCGCGCAATGGAGAGCCGAGGCCATCCCCCAAGCCGGAAATCTTCACAATCGGATGAAACCCGTTCGCCTTTTCTCGAATGTGCGTTCAGAAGGAGGGCGCGTGATGGTCCGCCTGTAGCGCGCAAGAGTCAGTTGAGAATCAGACTGACATTTTCTTCGCACATGCCGCAGGCCCCGGAAACCATGTGGTTGCCGGGGCCTGCGGGCGGTGCTGCGGAGGTCAGTTGTCGTCGGTACGTCGGTGCTGGCCGGTGCCGGCAGGGGTGTCGGTGTCGCTGTCGCCGTTCTTGCGTCGGCGGGCGGCGTAGACGGTGCCCGCGCCGACAGCCAGGAGCAGGCCGCCGGCGCCGAGCAGCCAGAGGTTGGTGTGGTCGGCGCCGGTGTGTGCCAGGGAGCCGGTCGGTTCGTCGTCGGTCGTCGCCGAGGCCGAGGCGGAGGTGGCGGTGCCGATGGCGGGGCTGGTGGAGGCGGACGCGGAAGCGGTCGGCTCGTCGGGGGTGGTACTCGTCGACGAGGAACTGGTCGGAGTGGGCTGGGCGGTGGGGGCCCCGGTGGGCTGACTGGTCGGCTTCTCGGTCGGCTGCTCGGTCGGGGAGGCTGTGGTGGTGTTGGTGAGGGAGGCGGTGGCCGAGGCGCCGGGCTTGGCGGTGATCTCCACCGGTGTGGTCTGCGGTCGGTATCCGGTGGGTGCCTTGGTCTGGGTGGCGGTGTAGGTGGTGCCGTCCTTCTTCCCGACGGGGAGCGGGGCCTGGGCGGTGCCGTCCTTGCCGGTGGTCAGGGTGAAGGCGCCCTTGCCGTCCTTCACGCCCTGCGGGGTGATGTCGACGACCGCTCCTGCCAGGCCCTTGCCGGTGGCCTTGTCGGTGACCTTGAGGGTCAGGTCAGCGGCCTTGTACGGGTCGGTGATCTGAAGGACGAAGGGTTCACCGGGGGCGACGACGACGTCCTGGTCGGGGACGGTGTCCAGCAGCGGGCTGCCGGAACTGGTCT
This sequence comes from Streptomyces sp. NPDC045287, assembly GCF_056432325.1. NCBI lineage: Bacteria > Bacillati > Actinomycetota > Actinomycetes > Kitasatosporales > Streptomycetaceae > Streptomyces > Streptomyces sp. NPDC045287. The sequence goes on along the minus strand of NZ_JBWKJG010000010.1, from coordinate 260,273 downwards.
CTTTCAGGCGGAGGACGCCCAGCGTGAGGTCAGTGAAGGTCAGGGTGCCATCGGTTCCGGTCTTGCCGTCGGCGAGCGTCTTTCCGGCGGGGTCGAGCAGGTGGAAGGCGGCCCCGGCCGCGGGCCGGCCTTCCGGGTCCTTCTTGACGATGCGGAGACCGCCCGTGTCCGCCGTGTCGGTGTCGCCGGCCTTGGAGGCGTCGGCGGTCGGGTCAGGTGACGGGGAGGCCAGGGCTGTAGGGGCGGAGACGAGAGCGGCCGTGGTGGCCAGGGCGAGGGCGGTGAAGAGGAAAGAGCGGTGCTGCACAGGCAAAGGCTCCAGGCGGAATGAGGCGGTGCGGGAAGGTCGGAGACGGCGGGGGCCCAGCAGCGCGGGCCCTTTGGGCGCGCGGGGTCAGCTGGTGGTGTCACCGGTGCGTCGGCGGCGGCTGGTCAGGTAGAGGCCGCCGCCCACGGCGAGCAGGCCGGTCGCGCCGCCGATCAGCCAGGGTGCGGTGTCGGCTCCGGTGTGGGCCAGGGATCCGGGCGGCGGTGTGGCCGGCGGAGTGCTGGGCGGGGCGGGCGGGGTGCTCGGGCTCGGCGGGGTGGTCGGGACCGGGCGGTCGGCGAGGGTGACGGTGGCCTCCGCGCCGGGCCGGGCGGTGAACGCGACGGGGGTGGTGTCGAGCTGGTAGCCGTCGGGTGCCTTGGTCTCGGCTGCCCAGTAGCGGATGCCCGCCTTCAGGGTGACGTCGAGCGCGGCGCGGGCGGTGCCGTTCGAGTCGGTGGTGAGGGTGGTGACGACCTTGCCGGGGGTGTGCTTGCCGGTCTTGTCCGTCTCATCGGCGCGGATGGCGATGACCGCCCCGGCGAGGGCCTCGCCGGTGTTCTTGTCGACCTTCTTCACCGACAACTCGGCCTTCTTGAACGGGTCGATCAGGTCGAGGGGGTTGGCCTGGGCGGTACGTCCGGCAGTGATCGCGATGGTCTGCTCCGGAACCAGATCGTGCACGGGGCTGCCGGAGGAGGTCTCGCGCAGCCGGTAGGTCCCGGCCGGGAGCGCGTCGAAGACCAGGACGCCCTGCTCGTTGGTCTTTCCCTCGGCGACCTGCTTGCCGTCCTGGTCCAGGAGCTGGAAGGCAGCGCCGGCCAGGCGGGTGCCCTCCGGGTCCTTCTTGCGGATCGTGACACCGCCGGTCGCCTCGCTCACCGTTACGGTCGCGGAGTCCTCGACGCTGGTGGTCCCGCCGACGAGCAGCATGCGCTGGGCCACAGAATTCTTCGGCATGAGGACCTGCAGGCCGGTCGCGGGCAGGCCGTCGGCGGTCGCGGTGACGCGGGCGGTGCCCGGCGCCTTCGCGGTGAACTCCCATGTGGCCGCGCCGCCGCCGTCGGTGGTAACCGTGCCGGAGGCCATGCCGGAACCGGACTCGGAAAGCTCCACGGTCACCTCCGGCACCGGTGTGCCCGCGCTGGTGGTGACCTCCACCTCGACGGTGACCTTCGTCCCGGCGGAGGTGGTCTTCACCGACGGGGTGACCTGGAGGGTGTAAGGGCCGGCGAGCCGCTTGGCCTGGGCGATGTAGCCCTGGGCGAGGGCGCGGGCGGTCGGGGAGACGACCGGGTAGGCCAGGCGCTGCTTGCCGCGGGTGCCGTCGAGGGCGTAGGTGCCGCCGGCCAGGTACTCGTACACCACCGCGTCGACCGCCGCGGCCTGCGCGTTGTCCTTGGTCTGTCCCCACTTGCCGATCACGTACGCGGCCTGGGCGAGGTGGCCCTGGGGAACGGCCTTGCCGGTCACCGACGACGTCCAGGTCGTGACCGGCTGCGGGGCGCCGTAGCCGCCCGCGTCGGCCGGGCCCTTGCGTTCGGGGTCGGCGCAGTAGGTCTCGGCCTCGCCGTGGACGGCCGGACCGGGCGGGCCGTAGGCGCCGATGTGGGAGGAGGCGGCGTGTCCGTCGGAGTCGGGGATGGTGTAGCCGGGGCCCAGTACCTCGGTGGCGTCCGGTGCGGCCAGGGCTGGAGCGGGCAGGAGGGTCCCCGCCGCCAAGGCGGCGACGGCGACGGCCAGGTGGGCGGGACGGACGGGGCGAAGGCGCATGGGTACGGAGAAGTCCTGTCGGTGAAGGGGGAAAGAGTGGTGCGGGTGCCGGGACGTCAGCGGGCGGGCGCCGGCGGGGTGCCGTGGGTGAACGGCATCCGTTCACCGTCCCCGTGTCGTGCCGGCCGGGGCGGGTGGCTTCGGCGTGGCGGCAGCCGACTGCGGGCCAGTCCGTACCGGCGGGGCGCCGGGGAACCACAGCCGCACGTACTGGTCGATCGCGGCCCGCAGCCGGGTCACACCGATGCCCGCCCACGGCGGGGTCTCGCTGTGGTTCCAGTCGGTGAACGCACCGTACCCGTCCTGACCGGGCTGCTTGCCGCGTCGTGCGTCGCGGGTGGTGAACGCGCCGTGCTCATCGAAGCGGAGCACCACGGTGTCGATCGGCCCTCGGTCGAGGTGGGCGACCTGCAGACGCAGTCCGTCGTAGCACCCGTGGTAGATGGTGGGTGCGAAGTCGATGCGCAGTCGCAGCGGGAGATCGGGAGAGGGGGTGGCGTAGTAGGCGTTGCCGACGACGGCTGCCTGCGGGTAGGGCAGCGTGAGGTGGTCGGCGAAGAACTGCTCGGTGAACAGGGCCATGGGGCTCAGGGACTCCTGATACAGGGGTTCAGCGCCGCGCGGACGGGCGGGCGGACAAGGGCGCGGACGGGGTGGTTGTGGTGCTCCAGCGCGGCACGCTGCTGACCGTGGCGGGCGGACGGAGGCTGATCCGGGAGCGGACATCGCGGGGGGTCGGCACCGGCGGCCGGAGCGGGGTGAGCCGGGCGTGCGCCGTCAAGCGGGGGTCGAGGGCCTCGTACCAGCGGGCGACGGGTGCGGGATCGGTGAACGCGTGCGCGGTGGCGGCGATCAGGTGGGTCGGGGTGCGGGAGGTGAAAGTGATCTCCGCGCGGGTGCCCCACCCGGCCGGGCCGGCCCACAGCGTGAGGGCCTCGTGGTCGGCCCGGCGGTGGACGATGTCGATGACGGCCCCGGCCTGCCCGTCGGGCGCGGAGATACGGGCCTTTCCGCCCTTCACGCCGTGGAAGTGCCATCCGGCGGCCACCAGCGGGGCGACACCGTCGCTCCAGTAAGCGGCGGGGGAAGCCAGGAAGCGGTCCTCGCCGCGGACCCAGTCCTCGGCGAGCGCGGTGGTCAGTGCGGCGACGAGTTCGGCCGGGGTGTTCTGGTTGGCGATGGCGGTCCACTGGGGCGCCGATATCGCGTCCGGTGCGGCGGTGATGGTCCACAGGTCGTAGTCGTCGCCGGCCCAGCCGATCCGGATGCGGTGATCCGGGCTGGTGACGACGAGCTGATGAGGGCCTTCATCGAAGTGGTGGTGGGGCCAGTGGGCGACAGGGGCGAACCCTGCGTCTGCGTGGCCGGAGGATCCGGCGAGGTATCGGGGGATGACGTAGACATCACCGTCCACGGCATCAGGGGCGGCGCGGGGGGCGGGGGCGGGCATGGGCGTCTCCACGGCGGGGATGGGGTGATCAGCGGGCGGGGAGCACCGTCGCGGCGGCGGGCGCGGTCCGGGCCGGGAGAGCGGAGGGCAGGACAGCGCCCGGTCGGCGGGCCGGAGGCTCCGAGGCCGCCACTTCGGCGAGGAGGCGGCGTTTCACCTCGGTCCGCCGGGCCGGGGTGAGCACGTTCTCGTCGAGCCGCCCCTGGGCGTCGGCATACGGGCGCAGGCCGGCGAGGATGCGGGCGACGGCGGCCGGATGCTCGGCGACGAGGCGGTCGAGCGCGTTGTCCAGGGCCCGACGGCGCAGGGCACGGTCGGGAGCGGAGCGCCGGTGTTCGGTGACGGTGATGGCGTACTGGCGGATCAAGTGGTTGTGCTCGGCCCGCCGCTGCCAGACCGCGACCAGGAACCTGCGCGCGTTGAGGATCTTGAAGGCGTCGGGTTCGGGCATGTCGTAGACGCCGCGGGGCAGCGGACCGAGAGCGCAGGGGCTGGAGGCGCGGGCCACGGGCGCGGTCAGGTTCGTCAGTTCCTCCAGCGCTGTGTGCCAGCGCCGCTGCGCGAGCGGATGGCGCAGCGCCGGGTTGCGGTCGTTGTGGGCTCGGGCGTCATCGGCGACGGCACCCCGGAAGGCCACGGCGCCCTTGGCGAGCAGACGCTCCACCTCCGCCGTGCGGGCAGCGGGGAGGTGGCCATCGGCCCAGCCCTCCTCGATGGTGTCGAAGATGTCCTGGGCCAGGGGGTGTTGCGGCAGTCCGGCGGCGGCGTACGCCTGGGCGAGGAGCTGGTGGAAGCGCTCGGGGTAGGCGTGGGTGAGCCAGCCGCGGGCGGTGGTGACCGTGTCCGTGGAGGGGGCTTCCACGGTGGCCTCACGCTTCTGGCCTTCGGCGCGGCGCAGCGCGGCGGTCTCGCGGTGCACGTGGTGGCGTGCGGTGCGCACCTGCCGCAGTTGGCGGGCGACCCGCTCGGCACGGGGGTCGCGGCGGTAGGTCATCCGCTCGACGGCGACCTGCAGGTCGCCCTCGGCGAAGGTGAGCGCGTCGCGCAGCTCGTGCAGGCGCTCGGGGGTGTGGAGGAGGTCGTGCTGGGCGGGGCGGAGATGGCCGGCGGCATCCGCTATCGCGGCCGTCACCAGGTGGTCGAAGCGCTCCTGCAGATACAGGGGGAACGCCTGGTCGTCGAGGGTGGCGACCTCGCGCAGGCGAAGGCGCTGCGGCCGGGTTCCGTCAGGGGGCTGGGGCATGGCGGGGGTGGTCCTGTTCGCGGGGCGGGAGCGGAAGGTCGGCGGGGGGGGGCGGGTGGCGCGGTGCGTGCGGAGCTTGGCGAAGGACACGCCCAGCCCGAGCGCCTGCAGGACGGCGCAGGCGGTGATGGCGTGGCCGAGCAGGTCGGCAGGGGTGAGCGCGACCAGGGCTCCGGCGAGCGGGAAGGGGACGAGGAGCAGCAGGATGATCAGGGAGAGGGTGCTGCCGAACACCTCGGCCGGGATGAGGCGGGCCCGCAGCGTGCGCAGTACCACCGTCATGCCCGCTTCGCCCGCCATCAGCAGTGCCACCAGGACCAGGAAGACGGTGTAGGTGTCGGCGGCGGCCAGAGCCAGGCACGCCAGGGAGGCGAGGGTGGCGGCGGCGGCTCCCACGGGCCACAGCCCGACGCGGTCGATGGCGATCCGGGCGAGGGCGACCATGGCGAGGGAGGCGACGGCGGCGGCCGACCACACCAGTCCGACCTGGCTGCTGGTGCCGCCGAGTTGCTGCACGACCAGGACGGGCCCGGCGGCCTGGACCAGGCCGATCGCCGTGTTCGACAGCAGCAGCCCGACGCACAGCCACCCCAGGGCGGGCAGCGACCGCAGCGTCGTCCAACCGATCTTGATGCCCTGAACGACGGGGACCGGTGCTTCCTGCGGCCAGGCGGGGCGCTGCCGGGGGGCGAGCACGGCGCCGAGCAGGGAGCAGGCGGCGATGGTCAGGAGCATGCCGGCCTGGCCGACGTACTGCAGGAGCACGCCGGCCAGGGCGGGGCCGGCCAGGGTGGCGCACTGGTCGATGCCGAGCAGGACGGCCTGCACCCGGTGGGCGTGGCCCCCGGCGTCCCGGCTGGCGGCTCCGCCTGCGGTCTCGGCGGCGATGTAGGAGAACTCGGTGAGGATGCCGGTGAAGGCGGCGAGCAGCATGACGGTGGTGACGGCGCCCGCGCCGTCTCCCACCGAGGGGAGCACGGCGGCGGCGGCGATCACCACCGCTGCGCGCAGCACCGAGGCGATGCGCAGCACCCGGGTGCTGCCGAACCGGTCTACCGCCGCGCCCGCCAGCGCGAACGCGCCGAGGCGGGGCACCCATTCGAGCATGAACGCGAGACCGGTCAAGGCGGCGGAGTCGGTGACGGCGAGGACCAGCAGCGGAATGCCGTAGGTGCTCATCGCGAACGCCCCGGCGTCCGCCGTACGCGGAACGTAGACACCGCGCACCGGCCCGAACGCGGGCGTACGGGCGTGGCGGCCAGCGGGTGGCCGTATCTGGGCATGCTTGGGAGGCATCGTGGGGTTTCCGGTGGGGGTGGGCGCGGATACGTTCAGCGGTGGCGGCCTGGCGGGCACACGGGAGAGGAACCCGGCGTGGCGACGGCCCGGTGGATGCGGTCGGGCGGGCAAGAGCCCGGTAGGCGGTGCACAGGGCGGTCAGAAGGCGGACCGCCTCACCGCGGCGGGCATGTCGACCTGGCCACCGGCCAGTTGCAGGACATCGTCGACGGCGCCGCGGCGGTGCCGGTCGCGTCCCTCGGTGATGTGCCTCAGCTGGTCGACGGCATAGGCGGCGCGGGATTCGAGCTGTTCCCAGATGCCGTCGAGCTGGTCGGCTGCCTCACGGATCAGTTCGGCCAGGAACGCGGTCTGGCCGGGCTGGGGGTGCGGGGCGGGAATCCGCCCAGGAAGGCGTGGGCTGTCGCCGTGCCAAGGCGGCCTGCGGTTGAGGACGGTTGGCGCGCTGGGGTCATCGGCTCGGGCCGGTGGTGGGCGCGGAGAACAGATCGGCCGGCCGCCAGGCGGTGCTCGGGCCGGAGGCCGCAGGCTGACGCACGGCGGGCCCGGTGGCCTTGCGGGCCTGGTGGGCGGCCCACTGACCGGACCGGGCGGCGGCCGGGAGGCGGGCGGGCCCCCACACCGGGTGGTGGTCCGCGTCGGCCGGCGAACGGCCGGTGGCCCAGGCGGCCAAGGCCCGGTAGACCGGGGCGAGGGCTTGACCGGCCGCAGTCAGTTGCAGTGCCGCGTCGCCACGGGTGACAGCGACGAGGCCGTCATCGATCAGCCTGCGCACCGGCGGGTAGATGGAGCTGGCCGTGAGGCCGGGCATCGCCTCGGCGGCCAGCGCCGCCGTGGTCGACGGCCCGCGGGTCTTGAGCGCCCACAGCAGCGCGGTCGCGTGCCGGTGGGAGATCAGGGCAAGGGCGTCCTCGACGTTCTGTGCGGCCGGGATCCGCTCCGGCTCCTGCTCACCGGTCGCCTGGTTGAGGACGAGGCTCTTCTCCAGGTGGGCGTCGCCCCAGGAGACCAGGGCCGCCAGCGTGGGCAGCAGCTCACGCCCGCGGGCGGTGAGCCCGTAGCTGACGTGCATCCGGGACTGGGCGGTGCGCTCCACCAGCCCGGCCTCGCCCAGCGCTCGCAGCCGAGGGTGGAGCTGGCCGTCGCCCAGCCACGGAAGGCGGGTCTTGATGTCGCTGTAGCGCAGGGCCTCGGGCTGGGCGGCGAGCGTCATCAGCACCCACGCGCTCCAGCGCGGCGCGATCATCTCCAGCGCCTCGGTGACGCGGGGCAGATCGGTGGAAGGAACTCGGGCAGCAGCCAAGGCAGGAACTCCAGAGGGGCGAACAGGCGAAGGGCGGGAAAGGGGTCACCGCGAGCGGGCGGGGACGGCGGGCGGCGCCGGGGGGATCGCGGCGGGAGCCTGAAGGGCGGCAGTGGCGTCGGGGACGCGGTGCAGGCTCTGCAGGACGTCGCCGAGGACCTGGGCGTGGGAGTCGCGGACGGTGACGGCGTGGGCCAGACGGCGGGTGGCGTCGGCGATGTGGCCGACGTCCGCGGGTCCGATGGTGCGATCGGGGTGGGTCAGGCGGTGCAGCTGCTCGATGTGGAAGACGACCCCGCGGTCGGCGTACTGCAGAGCGTCGAAGCTGTTGAGCAGGGCGTATCGCATGCTGCCGGGCGCGGCGCCAGCGGCGAGTTCGGCGATCGGGCGGCCGTAGAGGGCTTCGATCCGCTCCCCCGCCGCCCGGGAGGCGGCGTACGGATCGGGCACTCAGCGCCTCCCGGTGGCCGCCACCGCGGCGCTTCCGGTCTCAGGCGAAGGGGCCGGGGGAAGGCTGCTGCTCACCGGGGCCGGTCCGCCCGCGGAACGGGCGGCTGGTTGGGGCATGGCCGCCAGGAGCTTGTCGATCGCGATTCGGTACCCTCGCCGTCCCGCGAGCGCGGCCTCCAGCCACTGCGCGTCGAACCGCAGCGCATCTGCTGACAACCGGTCCAGATCGAGATCAGGTGCCATGTTCGCGTGGACGCGATCACGGACGCGTACGACCTGCGCCTCGGCCAGGGCCAGGAAGGCGCGCAGTTCCAGGGCGCGGACCAGAGCGGGTGAGGCTCCGGTGCGGATCGCGTTTTCGTGCAGTTCCGCCAGCGGTGCGCCGAACGCCTTCTCCAAGGCGGTGTCCTGGCTGCTGGGCTTGCGGCCGGCGGTCATCGCGCACCGCCCCTGATCCGTGTCGGCCGGGCCGGGACGGGAGTGGGCAGGGTGGTGGCCACCCGCGGGGCCGGACGCGTGCGGGCGCCGGTCTGCTCGGCGGGCGCCTCCAGCAGGAAGCGCAGGCTTTGTGCCCGGCCGTCGCGTACGGCGACTGCGGCGTTCACCTGATGGGCCAGAGCCACCACCGGGTCGTCCAGTACGTCCCCCACCGCTGTTCCCAGTGCGGCGACCAGCCTGTCCTCGGCCTGTTCCAGCGCCTGCTGGGCCTGGGAGAGCAGGCCGTACCAGTGCACCAGGTTCGTGGCACCGGGGTGGGCCCGGGGTGAGGCTTTGACGGCTCGGGCCAGCTCGGGCAGCGCCATGTCGAAGCGGGCCTCGATCGCCTCGCCGAGCACGGCGACCACGTCACCGTCGAGAACGTCGGGGATGTCGGACACGAAGGGCTCCTGGGAAAACGGGGTGGGAAGGCGGGGATCAGTACGGGCGTTGGTGCTCGGCGTGGCGTACGCGGCCGGTGGTGACCTCGTTGGTGACGTCCGCCGCTGCGGTGTGTCGCCAGGTGCCGTCGGTGACCTGCACCGTGAACACGTCGCCGCGCCGCGGCGCGGCGACCGCCGTGACGTCGTGGTCGGCACGGGCGTGGATGGCCACGGCGAGGACCGGCACGGCCCGTGGCGCCGGCCGTCGCGCGGGTCGAGGGGCCGCCGGTACTGATGGGGCGCCGTTCAAGACGGTGGCTGTGATGGATGGGGGCGAGTAGCACACGGCAGAGGGCTCCAGACCAGGAAGGACACGGGAACGACCGCCCCTTGGCAGGAGGTCGGTGGTGAAGCAAGGGTCCGGAGAATCCCCGGTTTCCGAAACCGGGGATCGGCGGCTATATTGCGCCGCTCGCGCCCGGCCCGGGCAGGTTGGGTGATCGGACAGGTCAGCGGCCGTGCGGCCGGTGGGGGGTGGACGAAGACGGAACGACCGGTGCCGGTGCGGGGGCGGCGCGGCGGGAGGCGGGCGCCGGCGGCGGCAGGGGCGGGGCTTCTTCGTCCATCCAGGCGCTCCACCAGTCGACGGCCTGCTCGTAGGCGTCGAAGGCACCCTCGCGCAGGGTGTAGGTGTCGGTGTCCGGATCGAACCGCTCCAGCAGGATCCGGAACGCGGGCCTGACGTCGGGGTCGAGTGCGCGCAGCATCACCGCCGTCTGCGGAGGACAGCGCTGGTCGTCGGTGTAACTGGCCAATGTGGTGAAATGGTTGGCTTCACCGCAGATACGCGCCTCCAGGGCACGGGTGATGTCGTCAGCGCGCCGGGGGGACTCCGGTACCGGGAGCGCGTCGGACGGGCAGCCCCGAGCGACCAGCCACGCCTGGGCCATCGCGTACAGCGGGAGTTCGGCCGAGGCGACCTGGTAGGAGCGGGCACGCAGGTCACGGGTGACATGTGCTGCCCGGAGCTGCGGTGCCCCCGGGATGCCCCAGGTGGCGCTCTCGTCGTAGAGCACGAAGTACGCGTCCGTGTAGGTGCGGTGCTCGCTCAGCACCCTGAAGTCCCCGCTGTCGATCTTGTCGAGATGATCCAGGTGGCTGTCGTCGGCAGGGTCGAAACCGTCGAGCTCGTAGTCGGGGCGGTGGTGATGCGGCAAGGGCAGGAGAGGCTTTCGGTGGGAGCGGTTCGGTACGGACCAGTGGGCTGGTCAGCGGCTTCGCGGCGGTGTCGGCCAGGCGCCGACCGGCCGGGCGGGCGCGGCTGCGGGGCGGGCGGCTGCGGGGCTGCGGGCGCCGAGCAGCGCGGTGCGGCCGGTGTGGGTCAGGGCGACCGGCTGGCCCAGGATCAGGGGACGGGAGGAATCCCGGGTGACGAGGCCGTGGCGCTCCAGGCGCTGGAAGACCGCGTACTCCACCAGGTGGCCTTGGGCGGTGCGTACGGAGATCCGGTGCGTGTGGAGGTTCTCTCGCACCGTGCCGCCGGCGGCGAGGGAGAGCAGGGCCGCGACATCGTGTGGTGCCAGCTCGTTGTCGGACGGGGCAGGGCCCGGGGCGGCGTCCTTGACCGCCTCCAGCGCCGCGGCGGTGCGGGCCTGCTGGTTGTCGCGGGCAGCAGTGGCCTCGGCGAGATCGTGCACGGTGCGGCGGATGCGGTCCAGCAGGGCGCTGTCGACGGGGTAGGAGCCCGACGACAGGCGCATCAAGACGTTGCGGTGGTAGGCGACCGCGCCCTCCGCGACCGCCAGTTCCCGGTGGGCGGTGGCGAGTTCGGCCCGCTCGCTGGTGAGCAGGCCGGCCTCGTGGTCGTGGTGCAGAGCGGCCAGGTCACCGACGGTCTGCTCGATCGGCCCGTCCAGGGCCGTCGGTGCCGAAGCGCGCGTGGGCGTGGTCATGCCGGCCGGCAGGCGCAATCGGCCGGGACGGCGGCCAGCAGGGCCGAGCGCCGGTAGGACTTCCGGCGCCGTCCGTGAGCCAGGGTGACGTCGCGGCTGGCGACCTCGTAGGGGCGCAGCAGTGCGGCGAGGCGGGCCTGGGTGAGGTCCGCGTACGCCCAGCGTCCTTCCGCGGTACCCGGCAGGCTGCGCAGCCCGGCGACGAGGTCGGCCGAGGACATGGCGTCCGGGGAACCGCAGGCGTCGAAGACGTGCAGGCAGGCGGCCACGACGCACGGCGCGGGACGCGGTCCGGTGTCGGTTGCGAGAAAGGGGTCTTGGGCCGGTGCGAGGTCCGCCTGCTCGTCCTTGACCGGGGTGGACGCGGTACAGCAGGCGTCCGCGCCCAGCAGACGTGCCACCTGCCGGCCTGCGTCGAGGCGCTCGACGAGCAGTGCCACCAGGTCCTCCAGTTCCTGCTCCGCGTCGTGTGCGTTTACCGGCAGGGGGCGGTCGGTGAGAGCGGCGAGTTCCTCATCCAGCTCCAGTTGCCGGGCCTTCGCCTCCAGCAGGGCCTGGTGGCGCGGGTGCGGTGCCGGGGCGGGCCCGAGCACGGCGGCGACCAGGACGTCGAGCAGGCCAAGGGGGGTGGCGAAGGTGGGGGGTGTCATCGACGGTGACCCTTCTGGACGGGAGCGAGTACGGGGGCCGGCACGGGCAGGTCCGGGACCGGGAACGGTGCGGCCTGAGCCTGGGGCACAGGGGTGCGGCCGTGCAGCTGGGGTGAACGGGAACGGGCCGCGTGGGCACGGGGGCCTACCGCGGGGCGGGGGCGGTTCACGCGGGACCGGACGGTGTCGTAGATGTCGTGGTGGGCGCGTGGGCGCACGGCGACGACGTGGATGTCGGTGGGGTGGCTGGATCCGGCCGGGGCGGGCCGGTGGGTGTAGACGATGCGCCACTGGGAGCGAGAGCCCAGGTAGAGCTTGCGGTAGCCGGTCAGTTCGGCGGTCAGTTTGCTGCCGGCCTCCCGGGCACGCACCACGTCCTGGATGCGGGCCAGGGCCACATCGCGCAGGTCGCCGGGAACAGCGAGCAGGTCGGTCAGGGCCTCGGGGTGGAAGGACAGTCCGAACGCCGCCGACGATGACTTCGGTGGAAGGGTCACGAGGCGTCCCCGCCCGGCGCCGAGGCGGCGGCCTGCTGCGCTTCGGCGTCGCGGGCGGCGGACCGCGCGGACGGGCCCGGGCCGCGCAGCAGGCGGTGCTCAGGCCGTTCCGGATCGGTCTGGCACGCGCTCAGGGGACCGCCGGGCGCTCGGACGTGGGCCATCGCGTGGGTGAGGAAGTCGCGGTGCCACACGAACATGCCGGAAGGGCCGGCCTCGGGTTCTTTGTGCTGCTGGTAGGCCATCCACAGCGCGTGCAGCCAGGCCACGACGTCGAGGTGCTCCTGCCACTGATCGCACCAGGGGGCGGCGGTGGTGATCTCGGCGCCGTAGACGTCCATGAGGTGGTCGTCCACCCAGTCGGTCAGCGCCGCGAGTTCGTCGTCGAACTCGTCGCCTTCGAGTTCCAGGATCGGCTTGGGGTCAGGCGGCGGGACCGGGGCGGTGAAGGCCGGCATGCCGGGGAACCCGGCGAAGGGCATGCTCGCGGCCATCGGGTCCGCGGGCGGGGCGGCGGCCAGGGTGTCGATCATGCGGGCCTGCTCGGCCGACTGATCCAGCAACTTGCGTACGGACGCCTCGATCGATTCGAGGTCGGCGTCCGGCAGGCGGACCGGTTCCATTTCCCCGTTATCGCGGGGCTCGGTGGATTCGGGCACGAAAAGGGATCTCCTTGCAGCCGGGGCCGGTAAGTCGGTGGCCCCGATGGTCCGGAGAATCTCCGGTTTCGGAAACCGGGGATCGGCCGCTATATTGCGCCCGCCCCCGGACGGCGAAATGCTCTACCGGGAGGTTCTGCTCAGGAGGTCAGAGCGAAGTCGTCCTGGGAGTGCACCTGCTGGACGGCCTCGGTGAGCCGGTCGGAGGCCACGGCCGTGTACTCCCTGGTCTTCTCGATGCCAATGAAATCCCGCCCCTCCAGCAGGGCCGCGACACCGGTCGAACCCGACCCGGCGCAGAAGTCGAGCACGGTGCCGCCCGGCGGAGCGATCCTGACCAGCTGCCTCATCACCTCGACCGGCTTCTGGGTGATGTGCTTGCGGGCCTTGCCCGAGGGCTGGGAGGCGCTGTAGAGGCCGGGCAAGTAGATCGGGTTCACTGAAGCGTCGATCTTGCCCTTGGCGCCCCAGACGATGTACTCGCAGTCCTGGCGGAACTTGCCCTTTTGCGGTCTGGCCTGCGGCTTGTGCCAGGTCAGCACCCCCAGCCACAGCCACCCGGCTGCCTGGAACGCGTCCGTCGTGGCCGGCAGCTGCCGCCAGTCGGTGAACAGCAGACCCGTGCCGCCGACCTTCGTCACGCGATGGGCCTCGGTCATGATCTGGGTCAGCCAGAGGGTGTACGAGCGCTGGTCCATGTTCTCGCCCGTGAAGTCCGGCAGTGCGTGCCGGGCGTCGGCGGAGACGTACTTCTGGCGGGCCGATCGGCTCGTGCGCTCCTTGGCGGTCCGCCCGCCCGAGTTGTACGGCGGGTCGGTGATGACGGAATCGACACAGCCGTCGGGCAGCGTCGCGAGCACGCTCAGCGCGTCGCCCTGGTGGAGGGAAAACGGCAAAAGGGAACCCCAATTCGGTGAGGGAAGCGGTGGGAATGCTCCAAACCGCGCACAGGCCCACAGCAGGACATGCCGATGGGCGCGCGGGGAGGCCCAAACTGTAGGTCACAATCCCCGGTCGAGACGCATCACGGGCCAAAACCCCGGAAAACTCGCGGGTCGTGGTCCGCGATTTCGGTGACCGGGGATTCGGGCTTACTGTCTTGTCACTGCCCGGCGGACACCGCCGATGGCGCACCCTCCCCCTTCCCCCTCTCCTGCCCAGAAGGCCCCTGTGCTCCGTCCGTGACCCCACACGCGGCCCGCACCGCCGCCCATCGCTTCCACCATCTACCTCAAACCCCTGACACAAAGGCCGCGCATGTACCGCCCCTGCTGACTTCACCCGCACGTCCAAGGCTGCCCGCCGGCGAAGGAGGTCCCCCTTTGATGTCCCGTCCGTAAGGCCCGTCGGCACGCCCGGCGCACCGCCCTGTTCCCGGCCCGCCCCGCGGGTCACATCCGGCCTGCCCGAGGAGGTCAGCCCATGTTCCGCCCGTAATCCCCTCACCCGGCCGGGTGCGTGAGGCAACGCGCGCCCGGCCCGGGGCCCCTTGATCCGGTTTCACCGCTCCGGCCGCACGGCCCTTCCCCTCGCACACCGTGCGGCCGGAGCTCCCACCCCCCGAGGAACTCTCCCGTGACCCGCTCCTTCCCGCCCCCGTGCGACCTCCTCGCAGCCCGCCGACCGGAGGCCGTCCGGGAGTGAAAGGCATCGTCGCCACGATCGGCGCGCTCTGCCTCTGCCCCTTCCTTCTCGTCGGCACCGCCGTGCTCGCCGCCGCCGCGGGCGACACCGCGGGCCCCGGCGCCTCCTGCGCCGCGGGTCCGGTCGACACCGCCGCCGTGCAGCGCCAGGTCGCCGCCGTCCTCGACGGCTCCGGTGGGCAGGACGTGCACGTCGAGGGTCTGGACCTGCCCGACGAGCAGATCCCCCACGCCCGCACCATCGTCGCCACCGGCATCACTCTCGGCGTCCCCGCCCGCGGCCAGATCGTCGCGCTGGCCACCGCCATCCAGGAGAGCCGCCTGCGGAACCTCGCCTACGGCGATCGTGACTCGCTCGGCCTGTTCCAGCAGCGCCCTAGCCAGGGCTGGGGCACCCCTGCCCAGATCCGCGATCCGGTCTACGCCAGCACCCGTTTCTACCAGGGCCTGTTGAAGGTGCCCGGCTGGCAGCAGATGACGATCACGCAGGCCGCACAGGCTGTCCAGCTCTCCGGTTTCCCCGATGCCTACGCCCAGTGGGAACCCCTCGCCCGCGCGCTGCGGCAGGCCATCGTCGCCACCCTCAAGGTCACAGGCCCCGCCGGCGGCCAGGAACCGGATGGTCCGCCGACCGACCCGTGCTCCCCGCTCGAAGACGGCAGCGGATCCGGCCCCATCCCCCAAGGGGCGACCCCCAAGGGCTACGCCATCCCCGCCGGCACCGACCCGCGGGCCAAGACAGCTCTCACCTGGGCGATGCACCAGCTCGGCACCCTCTACCAGTGGGGCGGCACCTGCACGGCGCCCCACGGGCCGGATCCGATGGGCCGCTGCGACTGCTCCAGCCTGGTCCAGCAGGCGTACAAGAAGGCCGGCATCACCCTGACCCGGACCACGTACACCCAGGTCAACGAGGGCGACGCCGTTCCTTTGAGCGCGCTGCACCCCGGCGACCTGGTGTTCAGCCGCGGCAGCGCCGCCCGCCCCGAGCACGTCGGTCTCTACGCCGGGCACGGCTACGTCATCGAGGCACCGCGCACCGGCAAGCCGGTCCGCTTCAGCACCCTCGCCGATTACGCCGCCCACAGCGCGCGCCGGGTCCTGTGACACCGCTCCGCCCGACAACCCCGTAAGGCACCGGGCGGACCGGGCCGCCTTCGCGCCGCACAGCGCCGTCCCCTTCTTCCTGTTCCCCGGCAGGACCTGCCCTGTCCTGCACATGCAAGGAGCGCACCACCATCACCCCCGCCACCTTCACCCCCTCCCTGTCCGAGCGCCTCGTCCACCTCGCCTACGACCCCGGCGTCTCTCCCCAGGGCGGCGGCCTGCCCGGCCTCAACGTCCTGCGCACCGTCGTCAACAGCATCAACCTCTTCGGCATCGTGGCCGTGGTCGGTGCGCTCGCCGTCAGCCTCGGCGTGTGGGCCTGGGGCCATCACACCGGCGGCCACCAGGCCGAAGCCAACGGGAAGAAGGGCGCGGTCGTCAGTGCGGGCGCGGCCCTCGGCCTCGGTGCCGCCAACGGCATCGTGGCCTTCTTCAGCGCGCTCGGTTCGCAGGTTCATTGATGAAGAAACGCTCCCTCGACGCTCTGGGCGTCGGCTGGCCGCCGCCCCGGCGCCTGGCCCTCGTCGCCGGTGCACTCGCCGTACTGCTGGTCCTCACCGGTGCCGTCGCCTGGTGGACCGGCCGCGGCCAGAACACCGACGCGCTCCCCGCGAAGGCCGGCCCGCCCGCGCTGCGGGAGAGCGCCTCCTCGCCCGGGCCGACATCGGGCTCGGACACCGCGCCGGTCGCCGGTCCACCGCCGATTTCCGACCCTCTCGCCTTCGCCCGGGCGAGCGCGGTGATGCTGTGGACCTTCGACGCCCGCACCGCCAGCCACGCCGACCAGCTCGCCGGCATGCGCGCCTGGATGACCACCGAATCCGCGTACGCGGACTGGGACTCCGTCCAGGCCCAGGTCCCCGACCCGGTGCTGTGGTCGCGGTTGAAGGACAACGGCCAGCACGCCAGCGCCACGACCTCCCAGGCGCACTTCCCCTCCGCGTTCAAGCAGGCCCTGGCCGAGGACCCGCAGGCCATCACCGAGGCGTACATCTACGCCGTCACCGTGCGCGGCAAGACGCACCTGGCCTGGTCCGGAGGCGGGGGCGGCGCCGAGGACCGCCAGATCACCCTCGCCGTCCAGTGCCGGCCCGGCAAGGACTGCCGTCTGGTCGCCGTGGCTCCGCGCGTCGCCCTGTAACCGCTTCCCCCTCGAAAGGACCGCCCGACGTGGGCTTCTGTGACCTGCCCGTCGCCGGCAGCCTCTGCAAGGCCGGCGACGCGATCGACTTCGCCTCCGATCCCGTCGGTGCGATCGGGGAGTGGATGGCGGAAAGCGCCGGCGACCTCGCCGCCGCTGCCGCGGACCTGGCCGCCAAGGCCATCGACCGGACCACCGACATCGACCTCGGCGCGGGATGGTTCCGCGCCAATTATGAGCTGATCCTCCCCATCGGCCTGGTCCTGCTGGTCGCGACGTTCTGCGCCCAGTTGGTGAGAGCCGCGATCAAGCGCGACGGCCAGGCCCTCACCCAAGCGCTGACGGGCACCGCGGAAGGCGCGCTGTTCGCGTTCTGCGCCATCGCCTTCACCACCGTCGCCGTCGAAGTGGTCGACGCCCTGTCCGACGGCCTGTTCGCGGCGGCCGGAACGGACATCTCCTCCGCCGTGCGGCGGATCGTCAAGGTCTCCCAGATCGGGGCCATCGCCGGATTGGGCTGGCTCGTCGCCGTCACCGCCGCCCTCGCAAGCGCGGTCGGAGCGTTCCTGTTCTGGTGCGTCATGATGGTGCGCAAGATCGGCATCCTCATCCTGGTGACGCTGGCGGTGTTCGCGGGAGCGGGCGGCGGCTGGGAGGTCGCCCGCCGCTGGCGGCGCGGCTGGCTTGAAGCCACCGCCACCCTCGTGGTGTCGAAACTGCTGATGACGATCATCTGCGTACTCGGCATCGCGGCGATGGGCAAGACCGACAGCAAGGACGGTGTCGCCGCCCTCGCCGACGTCGCCGCAGGCATGGTGATCATGCTGTTGGTGCTGCTCTGCCCGTACATGTGCTTCAAGTTCATCCACTGGGCATCCGAGAACACGGATGGCGAGGCGATCCACCGCGCCGGTGGCGCCGGAGCGCAGATAGCCCGCCAGCACGCCGAGAACATCGCGCGCAAGGCCACAGCCGCGGCGGCGACCGCCGGCACCGGCGGCGCGGCGGCCGGAGCTGCGGGCGGTGTCCAGGCCGCAGGAGGCGGAGGCTTCCCCGGCGACATCGCAGCCAACCCCACCGGCGGCATGAGCGTGGAGAAGGACGGTTCCGACGGCAACCCCGGAGACGACCTCCATGACCTGCTGAAACAGGCCGGACCCCCGCACGCCCACAACAGCACCAGCCAGGACGGCGGTCCGCCGAGCTGGAGCGGCGCCGACACCGGTGCCCAGCAGACCAGGTGGGTCCACAACGCTCCGTCCGACCCGATGCCGCCGGCCCACGGTGCCCCGTCCGCCGGTGACAGCGCCCCCCACTCCGGATCACCGACCGGTCAGTAACTCCGCCCGCTCGGGGCAGGATTCGCCGCCCCGCGCGTCCTGCCCCGACCCGACCCGGAAGCGCTCCTTGTCCTCCGAAGTCCTCCCCCTCACCGTCAAGTTCCCCACCCGGTCACGGCGCGGCATCCTCCTGGGCCTGACCCTCCCCCAGTTCGTTCTCGTCTCCTCCACGCTGGCACTGCTGCTCGTCACCGTCGTGACCGCCGGTCTCGCAGGCGCCATCATCCTGGCCCCGTTGTGGATCACCACCGCGGTCCTGGTCGGGGTGCGGCGCGAGGGCCGGTCCCTGATCGACTGGGCACCGCTCGTGCTGCGATACGCCCACCGGCGCCGCACGGGGCAGACGGTATGGCGGGCCCGGCCCGTCTCCCGCCCCCAGGCAGAAGGGCTGCTGCACCTGCCCGGCACCACCGCGTCACTTCGCGTGGCCACCGCCGACTCCGGGGCCGCCGCCGTCCACGACCCCCACCGCCAGACCCTGACCGCCGTCGCCCGCGTCACCTCCCGCGCCTTCGCACTACTCGACCCGGCCACCCAGAACTCCAACGTCTCCGCGTGGGGACGGGCCCTCGCCGGCATCGCCCGTCCCGGGCACGTCGCCACCGTCCAGGTCCTGGAGCGCACGGTGCCGGACTCCGGCGACAGCCTCGCCCGCCACTGGGCCGAGCACGGCAACCCCGAGGCTCCCGTCGCCGGGCAGATCTACTCCGCGCTCGTCGACTCCGCAGGCCCGGCCGCCGCCCCGCACGAGGCGTACCTGGCCATCGCCCTGGACCTGAAGGCCGCCAAACGGCTGATCAGCCAGGCTGGCGGGGGCCTGACCGGAGCCTTCACCGTCATGGAGCAGACCACCGCCGCCATCGCCCAGGCCGCCCGCAGCGCCGGCCTCACCGTCACCGGGTGGCTCGGCGCCCGCGAGATCGCCGCCGTACTGCGCACCGCCTACGACCCGGCCTCCACCGCCCGCCTGCAGCAGTGGTCCTCCACCGGCCGCGCCGAGGCCGACCCCGCCGCCGCCGGCCCCGTCGCCCAGGTCGAGGAGACCGACCGGGTAATCACCGACTCCGCCCGGCACGCCACGTACTGGATCGAGAACTGGCCCCGCACGACGACGAACGCGGGCTTCCTGCACAGCATCATGTTCAGCACCGGGGTGCGCCGCACCTTCTCCCTTGTATACGCACCCCAGGACATCGACTCCGCCCTGCGCGACGTCCAGCGCAAGAAGGCCGCGATCATCGCGGACGCCTCCGAGCGCCGGCGCCGCGGCCAGGTCGAGTCCGAGGCCGACAACGTCGAGTATGCGGATGTCAAGACCCGCGAGAAGCAACTGATCTCCGGGCACGCGGACGTTGCCTTGACCGGCCTGCTGACCGTCTCTGCCGACACCGACCAGGCCCTGGACGCGGCCTGCGCCCAGATCGAAACCGCCGCTGCCGGAGCCCAAGTGGACCTGCGACGCCTGCTGTTCCAGCAAACGGATGCCTTCACCACCAGCGCGCTCCCCCTCGCCCGCAACACCCTGTAGCCACCTCTCTTCACCGCGGAGGCCCATGCCCGTCGACCCCGACCAGCTCATCACCGACCTACGAGCCCTGCTCGCGTCCTGCCGGGCCCTGGCCGCCAGGCACCAGGCCACCTTGGACCAGTACCGCACCGAGGACGGCGAGGTACCCGACGACCGGTACGCCGAGTACGACGACGCCCGCATCACCGCGGCCATCGAGGCCAGCGACCGGCTCGACACCGTCATCGAGCACCTCGCCCGCCTCACCGGCCCGTCGCCCGCTCCGTTCACTCTCGTCTTCGCCGGAAACGAGCGCTATGACGGTCATGCCCCGTTCTCCTTCGTCGTCCGCGCCACCGACCTCCACGAGGCCCGCCAGGTCATCGACCGCCTCCCCGGCTTCCAGCAGTGGCGCCGCGACCAGGTCTCCCTCGACGACCCGGACGGCACCCCCGACATCGAGTACCTGGCCGACCAGAGCCATCCCGGCCTGCCCACCTTCGGTGACTACATCGACCTGCGTCAGCAAAGCCCCCACGCCCCCCGCACCGCTCCACCCAGCGCGCTGCCGGCCCCCGCGCCGCCGAGCCCGCGCCCCCCGCGCCGCTGAACCACCGCCCGCGGCAGCAAGGACCCCGTGAACATCTCGCCCGATACCAGCGACGGCTCCGCCCGCCCCTACCTGCGCGCCGCCACCGCCGGTCTGCGCCACCACAGCCGTCGCACCCTCCAGCCCGCCGACCGCCCCTACCTCGACACCCTGCACGCCCACCTCACCGCCGCCCACCAGTTCCTGAACCAGCTGGCCGAGGCGACCCGCCCCCCGTACCCCGCCGCCGGCCGCCACCTCGCCACCGCGCACACCCGGCTGTGGCAGGCAGCCACCGAGATCCACTGCGCCTTCCACCTCCTGCCCTCCCTCTCGCCCCCGGACCATGCGGACGGACCGCAGTGCCACCCGGAACGGCTGCCCGAAGGGCCACCGGTCCTGACCATCTGCCAGCGCCACCTGGCCGCCGTCCACGCCGTCCGGCGCAAGACCACCCCCGCCGACCTCGCGTCCTGACCCTCGGAAGCGACCCGTGTCCCACCGCCGCGCCAGCGCGTCCCCCCTGTTCACTCCCCACGGCATCGACCGTTCCCAGCGCCGCGCCCTGCGCGAGCAGACCGCCCGTGCCAAGGCCCGGGCCCGCGACGTCGCCGGCACCACCGAACAGCAACCGGTCCAGACCGCCTTCCCCGACGCCGTCTACCCTCCCGCCGGACGCCCAGGTCCCGCCTCCGCCCGGGGCAGCCGCCTCAAGCTCCCGGCCCACCGCATGACCACGGCCGTCGCGTCGGCGGCATACCCGTTCCTTGCCGAAGGCGGACTCGGAGCGGACGGCATCTACATCGGCCGAGACCTCCACGCCGAGGGATCCTTCACCTTCGACCCGTTCGCCCTGTACGGCAAGGTCGACGGCTTCACCAACCCCAATGTGCTGCTCGCCGGTGTGATCGGCCAGGGCAAGAGCGCGCTCGCCAAGAGCCTGGCACTGCGCAGCGTCGCGTTCGGGTACCGGGTGTACGTCCCGTGCGACCCGAAGGGCGAGTGGACACCCGTTGCGCAGGCCCTGGGCGGCGCGGCCATCACCCTCGGCCCCGGCCTCCCCGGCAGGCTGAACCCTCTGGACGCGCCCCGGCCGACATCGGTGCCGGAGACGGAGTGGGAGGGCGAGGTCCGCAAGCGCAGGCTGCTGCTGCTCGGCTCGCTGGCCCGCACGGTACTGGGCCGGGAGCTGCTGCCCATGGAGCACACCGTGCTGGACATGGCGCTCGACGCCGCGGTCACCCTCGCGGCAGCCTCCTCCCGGCCTCCCCTGCTCGGCGACGTCGCCCACGCCCTGGCCGACGGCCCCGGCCTCGAACTCGCGGGCGGCCTGCTGGCCGGACGTCTCGGGGACGCCGCCCGCGACCTTGCCCACGCCATGCGGAGGCTGGTCTTCGGCGACCTCGCGGGGATGTTCGACGCCCCTTCCACCACGGCCTTCAATCCGTACAGCCCGATGCTGTCCATCGACCTCTCCCGTCTGGGCGGCACCGACGACACCGCCTTGGTCCTGGCGATGACGTGCGCGTCGGCCTGGATGGAAGCCGCGCTCACCGACCCCTACGGCGGGCGACGCTGGGTGATCTACGACGAGGCATGGAGGCTGATGAGGCATCCGGCGCTGTTGACGCGCATGCAGGCCCAGTGGAAGCTCTCCCGCGGCCTGGGCATCGCCAACCTCATGGTCATCCACCGGCTGTCCGACCTTCTCACCGCCGGCGACGCCGGATCCCAGGGCCGCGCCCTGGCCGAGGGCCTGCTCGCCGACTGCAGCACGCGCGTGATCTACCGGCAGGAGACCGACCAACTGCACGCCGCCGCCGGGCTCCTGGGGTTGACCAGCGTCGAAAGCGCGGCCCTGACCCATCTGACCAGGGGGCGCGGTCTGTGGAAGGTCGCAGGCCGAAGTTTCGTGGTCCAGCACCAGCTGCACCCCGCTGAGCTGCAACTGTTCGACACCGACGCCCGCATGCACACCACCCGCGACGTATCCGCCCCGCCGGGCCTCCCCCGCTGAACCCACCCACCAAGGAGCCTCCCACCATCGGCACCCGCAGCTTCATCGCCCGCCCCACTGACGCCCTCACCGGATCCCGGTACCACGGGATCTACTGCCACTTCGACGGCTATCCCGACCACCAGCTCCCCCTCCTGCTCGGAGCCCTGCGCTACCGCTTCACCGGCGACCTCGACGCCCTGCGCCGACATCTGGTCGACGCACCGCACGACTGGGTGAATCTCGGTCTGGACCTCCTCGACGGGGCCCCCGACCACGTGCTGGACCACCTCGCCCCCGCCGGGAACCGCTACCAGAGCGAGTACTTCGACAACGTCATCACCATCGGCGACGCCCCCGCGCACCCGATCGCCATCACGGAGAACAACACCGAGGGCCTGGAGTGGGGATACGTCCTGCACGACCAGGGAATCGAGGTCATCTCCCTGACCCGGTACGACCGCGGCCCCCTGGTGAGCTGGGACACCGACCCCCTCGCACGCATCAGCGACAGCCCGGCTCAGTGGGTCCCGGACCGGCCCGCCCCCGTCCAGGCCCCCCGCGCCCCGCTGAAGACGGCCAAACCAGCCGGCCGCCCGGCACCAGCGTCGGCCCGGCCCCGCACCACCCGCTGAAAAACCCGCCCATGGCCCGCACCACAGGAGACGCTCTGTCCGCTCCGCAGATCACCGTCGTCATCACCACCCAGCTGCGTCCCGAACGCCTCGGCTACCTGCAGGAAATGCACGCCAGCCTCACCCGGCAGACCGTGCCGTGGGAAGCGGTGCTCGTCCTCGACGGCACCGACCCGAGCCTGCTGCCCGCGCCGCTCGCCACCGATCCGCGCGTGCGCGTCCTGGCTCTGCCCCGGCCGGTCGGCACCGCCTGCGCCCGCAACCTCGGCCTGAACGAGGTGCGGACCGAGTTCGTGAACTGGGCCGATGACGACGACAGCTTTCACGACTGGAGCCTGGGCGTGCGACTTGAGTCGTTCACCGACCACCTCGGGTGGGTCGCAGGGTACAGCGAGGACTGGCTGCCCGACGGTTCCACCCGCCTGTGGGAGTGCCCGGTTCCGCCTGGCTTCCACGCTGCCGGTGACGTGGTCACCTACTGGCCCCTGCCGCAGGACACCATCCCGATCGGGCCGACGACGATCCTGGCCCGCACCCGTCTGGTGCGCGCGGCCGGCGGCATGGGGGGTCTGGTCCAAGGAGAGGACTACTGCGCGGCTGTCGGCGTCACCGCCTTGGCCCCCGGTGTCCTGCTTCCCCTGCCCGTGTACAAGTACCGAAAGCACAAGGGGCAGATGACACAGGGTGAGCGGTACGACGAGCTGGAGCTCGCCGCCCGGCGTCACGCCCATGCCTTCGGCCACGGGCTGCGCAACGCCTTCGCCGCTGCCCGGGCCGCGTGAGGCGCGTGAGCGACCGGACACGGGAGTACCCGCGCGCCGCCGGCCGGCCGGGGCGGGCCAGTCCGTCCGCCCAGATCATCCTCACCCTCAGCGTGTCCTTCGGCCTGGTCGCCTTCCCCGTGGGGGAGCAGTACCGGTGGGCCGATACCGCTTTGCGCGTCACCGACGGGTTCGTGCAGCTCGGACCCGGCATCTACGTCCTGCGTGATCTGGACGCGGCACAGCAGGTGCTGCCCGTTCTCGCCCGCACCGCGGCCCGGCACAGGGTAGCCCTGTTCGCCAGCATCCGCCCGTACCTCGGTGACTACGCCACCGCCCTGGCCCGCCGACTGCCCGGCTCGTGGACGGTGAAGGTCGAGATCTGTTCCCACCCGGTGTGGCAGGAAGACCTCGTGCCCCTGCTGTGGGACGCCGGCGAACTGATCGAGGCGGTGGAGAACAGCCGCATCCCCTACACCGTCGGCCTCACCGACGGCACGGGCAGGGAACTGCTGCTGGTCGAACGTCCGGGCAGCACCCACGAGTACCTGCTCGGCGCTTTCGCGAGCAGCACCTTCGACGACAACTACGACAATCCCTACGCGCCCACCGCGGCGGTGTTGCCGTCCGATCCCGTACGTGCCGCCGCTCTGGTAGCCGACACGTTCCTGCCCTCGTACGAGCAGGCGGTGCACGAACGGCTGCTGGACGCTGTTGAGACCGGGCACTCGCGGCTCGAAGAACTCCACGCGGCCTGGACGGCGATCGAACAGTCCGGGCGCTACAGCGACGGCACACCGCTGGACCGTGCCACGTTGGCCCACACGGCGGACCAGTACCTCGAGCAGAGCGCTGCGGAGTTCCGCCGCCTGCGCCCCCATGCCGCACAACTCCTCGACCGCATCCGGCCGACCGCCGGCACCGAGGACGCCGCCGTCCGGGAGCGGCTTTACGAGCTGCTCCGCCCGTCCGAGACCGCTTGCTCCTGGCCGGCGCGCCGGCCGAGACCTTCTGCGTGGCTGTCGTCGGTCTCGGCCGAGGAGATCCGGCGGTGGCGGGCCGACGCCCCGGCCCTGCTGAGACAGGCCCGGTCCGCCCGGCAGTCCGGTCCCGGCACCGGCCTGCGACCCGCGCTCCCCCCGTCGGCCGGGGCACTGCCTGCTCCGGCGCCCCGAGCGCCCCACGGCAGGTGACCTTCCCGAACCGTCCGTTCGACCATGAGGACGCACCCCTGCAACCGCACTTCCGCTTCCGCCTTCACCCCGAGCACGGAGCGGTGGCCCACACCACCGCGGCCATCACTCCGCACCTCGCCGCCTGGTACCTGGAGCGCGAACAGTTCGAGCCCGTGCCCGGCCGACCGGACCTGTACCGCCTCACCCGCCCCGACCAGGACCTGTGGCGCCGCGCCCGGCAAACCGTGCATGACCTGCGGCGTCACGGCTTCACCGTGCACGCGGAGGTCTCCCTCGACCCGGCAGTGTCCGACGTGCCTCCACACCCGGGCCAGCGCGACGACCTGACCGAGCGCCGAGCCCGCGTCGCACAGGCAGCCGCCTCCCGGTCCCCGCAGCACCGCACGGGCACGAACCCCCAGGTCGCCTCACCTCCCGGGCCCGCCCTCGGCACCCGTTCCCCTGCCGCAGCACGGACACGGTGATCATGGCCGGCTCCCCCTTCCACATCACCCGCGGTCCCGGTGGCGAAGTCGAGGTCGAAGGTCCTCTGGACGAACTTGCCCTCGCCCTGCTCAAGCGCGCGGACTTCCTGATCGAGCCGACCTTGCGCGGCGTCTGGGTACGGCTCCCGTTCGACCGGGGTGAAGCCTGGGAGAACGACCGCGCCCAGTGGGCCGCGGCGATGCTCACCGCCGCCCGCTACCCCGTCACCCTCGCCGAGAGCCTGCGCCCAGCCGCGAAGGGACGGCCCCGCCTACCGCCTTCCCCTGCCGCAGCCCCCCGACGCCGCTGAACCACACTCGCCCGGAGAACACCGCTGACTTCCTCCATCGCCCAGATCACCCTGTACGTGAGCCCCGAGGACGGGCTCGTCGCCCTCCCCCACGGCCCCGGCGCCGACTGGGCCCGCACCGTACTCGACCTCGCCACGTTCGAGGAGACCTACGAAGGCGTCCACGTCCTCCCGCTGACCGACCCGACAGCGGCGCAGAAGGCGATCGAGACCCTGTACGACAACGCCCGGCGCTTCGGGATCACCGTGGACACCACGCAGCGGCCCTTCATCGCCGACACCGCACGCCTCATCGCCCGAGCGCTCGCCGGGACGTGGGAGATGGAGGTCGGCAACCCCCGGCTGCCCGACTCCGATGTCCGGCGCCGCCTGCACTGGACGTGGTGCCACCCCGAATCCTCCATGGGATATGCCCTGAATTCGACATACAAGGATCACATACCGGCCGTGGCGTTCCTCACCCACGAGGACGGCCGGGAGCTGGTGGTGGCCGGACGGCCTTGGGACGACAAGATCCTCGTCGGCGTCCTCGCTCCGGCCCTCGACTTCCTCTCCCTGGATATCCGGCCGCCGGCCAGCATCGTCGCCCCCGCCGTGCCGGAGGCTCTGGCGAAGACCACCCAGACCCTGCTGCCCTCCTACGACCGTGCCCTGGCCCAGGGCCACGTACGGATGCTGGAGAAGACCTTGACCCAGGTGCGGGAGGCGCGTGGCAGTGCGGACCGGCCCGATCTCCTGCCGCTGGCGACGGCACTTCGGTGGCACGTTCCCTACCTGATCCGGCATCTGCGCGGCGCTGGAACCTGGCCCCTGTCCGCGTAGTCGGCCGCCGTCCTGGACCGGGCCGGGGAGATCCTCTCCGCCGATCCGCCCTCGGACGACCGGCCCGCCGCCGAACTGCTGGAGCAGTGGCTGGAGTACGGCGTGCGCGTGGCCGAGATGGCCCGCTCGCTCGATCGCCACCAGGCCGAGCCTGTCCCCGGGCACCACGCGCAAGCCGGGCTGCCGCCCCAGCCGCCGGTCGGTCCCGCCGACCCGCGCCCGGGACGACGACCGTGACGAGCACCACCGCGGTCGGCCTTCCGGGTGCGGGACCGGTACTACGCCGGCCCCACGTCGCCCGGCTCTTGGCGGGCACCATGATCGGGCGGCTGCCCACCGGCATGGTTCCGGTCGCCCTGCTGCTCCTGGTCGCGGACGGCGGGGGGTCTCTTTCCACCGCCGGAATCCTGTGCGCCGCCTACGGGCTCGCCTCCGCTCTCGGCCAGCCGGCCCTCGGACGCCTGGTGGACCGGCACGGCCAGACCACCGTGACCTGGGCAGCCGCCACTACCACCAGCCTTGCGCTGCTTTCTCTGCCCCACCTCGACTCCGCCGAGCACACGGTCCTGTTCGCCGCCACGGTCGTGCTCGCCGGTGCCTCGACGCCCCCCATGGAGGCGAACCTGCGGGCGCTGTGGCCAAGCGTGCTGCCCGATCGCGCCCAGCAGCGAGCCGCACTCGCCCTGGACACCGGCAGCCAGGGACTGATCTTCATCGCCGGCCCCCCGTTGGTCGCCGCCCTCACCACGCTCACCGGGCCGACGACCGTGATGACCGCAACCGCTCTCCTCGGCCTCCTGGGAGCCGTCACCGTCCTGACCGCCGCTCCCTCCCGCGCCTGGCTGCCGAGCACCGCGAAGCCGTCGGGGTTCCTCGGGCCGCTGCGCTCTTCGGGGCTGGTCGCCCTGTTCGTCGCACTGACTGGAACCGGCATCGCGCTCGGCGCCCACACCGTGTGGGCCGTCGCGCTGACCGACCGCACCGGCACCTCCCTGCTGTCCGGGCTCGTTCCCGCCGCGCAGTCGGTCGGCAGCCTGGTCGGCGGCGCCGTCTACGGGCGCCGGGCCTGGCCCGGCAACCTCACCGTCCAACTCACCACCGCAGCCCTCGCCTTCGCCCTGGGCTGGCTGCCCCTGCTCACCAACCCGCACCCCGCCACGGCCGTCGCCCTCTCCGTCCTCCCGGGCCTGTTCCTGACCGCGCTGGTCACCTCCAGCTTCCTCACCGTCGACGACCTGGCCCCGGCCGGCACCGTGACCGAGGCGTACGCCTGGCTGATCGCCGCCATCAGCATCGGCCAGGCCGCCGGTACCGCCCTCGCCGGGTCCTTCGCCCGCCACCCCCGGCTCGGCGCCGCGCTCCCCGCCGCCGGCGCGATGTTCACCGCCTTCGTGCTCTCGGTGGCCCGCCGCAGGATCCGCGTCCCCGTCACCTCCGTACGGCGCGGACGGCACCGCCGCGTTTCCCTCCGCGCCTCGGACCGTCACCGCGCCGCCCAACCCGCCTGACCCGCTCCCTCCCCCGATCATGCATCTGATGCAAGGAGAACTTCATGGCCGTGCCCACGTCCTTCGAGGTTGCCCACAGCTGTGGACACACCATCACCCATGACCTGTCGAACCGTTCGGCAGACCAGCGCGCCGGATACGTCCGCTGGCTCGCCGCCCGCCAGTGCACCGGCTGCTGGCGCTCCGAGCAGCAGGCCGACGCCGCGAGCACGGCGGAGTGGCTGGCGGCCAAGCGCGCCGAGGAACAGGCCGCTGCGTCCGCCTGGGCAGCCCGGTTCGACATGCCGCCCCTGGAGGGGCCCGAGAAAATCCTGAGCTGGGGCGAGCGCACCCGCCACCAGCTGGTGACCCGCGCGTACACCGAGCTGGTCACCGAGGGCACCTGGGACGAAGGCGACTGGGCCCGGCTGGAGGAGCAGATCCGGCTGCTGGCCCGAGCGGGTTGGTGGGTCGACCAGCGCGACGCGGCCGGCGCCGATCTGCCCGAACTGCTGGACGCGGCCTCGGACGCGGATCGGCCCACGGAGAACCCGTTCCGGTAGGCACGCGGGGCGCAATATAGCGGCGAAGTCCCGGTTTCCGAAACCGGGGATTATCCGGACCCTTTGTCTTCCACCCGCTGACCAGCGCTTCCGTGGAAGGACCACCGTGCCCGAGACCCGTCCCGTCTATCTGCCACCCGACATCCTCACCCCCAGCCGGGACATCACCCACGGCCACTTCCGGCCCGGCGAGCACATCGTGGTCCTCAAGGGCGCCGCGGGCGGGGAGCTGTGGGGGGACGCGATGAAGGTCATCACACCCTCATGGCACACCCCGACCGACGAGGACGGATGGCGTCTGCTCGACCCCCGCGGCGGGGACCGCTCGTACGTCACCGCCCACCCCCGCTACATGGTGCACCTGTCCAGGCGGTGCCCGGAGTGCCTGGTGCACCAAAGAGCCCTGCGGGAGTACCTGGTACCGCGTGTCGGAAGGGGCGAGGAGGCAGTGGACTGCCGCTGGTACTCCCTGTCCACGCTCAACCAGCTCGTCCACGTCGCCGATTCCGGCCGCGCGAGCCGATAAGCGCCGCCCGGCCCAGCCTCGCCGGCAGCGGCATCGAGCGTCTCTTCCCTTCTCCCCTTCTTCGTCCGGCTCTTCGCGCCGGCACCGAGCGAGATCATGATCATTCACGTTCACCGACGCGGCGCCGACGTCGCCGCTGCCCTCGCCGACGCGCTCGGCCGCCCGGTCAGCAAGGACGAGGGCCTGACCACCGAGCCGGGCGGCGACGTGGTGGCCCACTGGAACCAGCTGGACTACTACACCGACGAGCACAGGATCTGGACCACGCCAGAGTGGGCGGAGCACCTCGCCGGCCCGCTGCTGGAGCACCCCTTCGTCTCCGGCCCGGACAGCGACCGGCGGGCGATCCTCCACCTGACCGTTCGGCTGCACCCGCTCGACCGGGAACTCTCACCGGCCGAGTGGTCCGAGATCGGCCACCGGATCGCGCGGATGGCGGGCCTCGCGCCGCCCGGCGACGAGCAGGCGTGCCGCTGGATCGCGGTGCGGGGCAGGCCCGACCGCATGGACGTGATCGCCAACCTCATCCGCCTCGACGGCGTCTGGGCGAGCACGCCTCACCGTCTCGCGCAGGTCCTGGACGCGGAAGCTCGGCGCATCGAGGCCGACCTCCTCCTCCGCGTACGCCACCCCTCGGTGGAGAACAAGCCCACCGGGCCTGCCCCGGCACCGGCCGCCGCACCGCCGCTCGTGCCGGCCGCGACCAGCCCGCTCGCGGGGATCTTGAGCCAGCTCGCGGCCGAGCAGGCCGGGCCGATCGCAACGGTGCGGAAACTGATCGAGCAGGTCGGCAGGCAGGCGGCAGCCCTGCCCGGACACCAGACCGCCGCTGCGGGACGCGACCTGTTCTGGGCGGCCCGCCGTCTCCACGGTGTGCAAGAACACCTCGGGCAGATCGCCGCCCGCCTGAACCCGCCCCTCCCGCCAGCGCCCGAGCGGGCAACCCTGCCCGTGACGGCGCCCGCCTCCTCCGCAGCGGTGACGCGGTGAGCACGCCGGACACGAGCGCCGGGCGGACCGTGACCATCACCCGCGCCCAGGACACCGGGCAGATCATCGCCCGCGGCGGCGACGGTCCGGCCCACGGCATCCTGGAACGCACCTTCTTCCTGCGCGAGGCGCACGGCACCACCTGGCACCGGCTGTCGCCCACGATCAAGCCCGAGGAAGAACCGCATGTGACCCGCCTCGCCGTCGAACGGCTCCAGGGCGCCGGGTACGGCGTGGCGGCCGAAGCGGAGTTCGCCTCCCCGCTCCTGGGTTTTCAGTACGTGACCACAGGCCGGTCCATCGCCAACCTCGCCGTACGCGTCCGCGAAGCGCCCTCCGCCGCCGAGGCGTCCGACCTGCTGGAAGAAGTGACCGCCGCCCACGACGGCATCCTCGCCTCCCTCGACCAACTGCTGCACGCGCTCGCCGACGTCTACGACCGCCTCGGCGGCCCCGCGGACCGCCATTCCGCGGCCCGCATGCGCTACCTGGCCGCGCACCGGCTCGGCACCATCACCGCCGACCTGCTGCACACACGCGCCGAACTGGCCGACCGCAGCGCCCAGCCCTCCCAGTCGGGGCCGGCCAACCCCGTGCCCGCCCCACCGGCCGCGCCAGCGCCTACCGCCTCCGGACGGATCCGATGACCCCCGCCCCTTCTTCGAGGAACCCATGCCCGCCCCCCGCGCCCTGCCCGACGACGGCCGCGACCTGGAGTCGTTCGCCACCATCCTCTCCGAGGAACTCCCCGGCACCTGGACCGTCACCCACCACTCACACCAGAACCACCAGGCCCAGCTCGCGCACGCCGAAGACGTCTGGGACCTCAACCTGGTCAGCGAAGCCATCGCCGAGTTCGCCCTGGGCGAGGACGCCCACCTCACCCGCGACGACGGAACCCGCCTGTACGTCACCGTCCGCCCGCTGCACGACGAGGAGTTCCTCGTCGCCGCCATGGCACCCGCCGGCATCGCCCCGGAGGCGTTCGCCGGAGTCCGCGAACCCGACGGGATCGCCGTCCCCGGCGCCCCCGAGCGCGCCGCCCGCGCCGTCGCCGCCGACCTCCTGCCCCGCTACGACATCGCCCTCGCCCAGGTCCGGCACAACGCGATGAACCCTCCCCAGCCCGTTCCCACCCCCGGCGCGAAGCCGGAGCAGGTGGTGATGACCTGGCGCGACGACGGCACCCTCGCGGCCGTCACGGGCGCACGCCCCGCCGCCGAGATCCTGATCGCCGAAGGGTTCGTATGGGAGACATCGTCGAACGCGTACGTCCTCTCCGGCGACGACACCCAGACCCAGGCCCACGCGGTCCAGGCCGCAGGCGCCCGCCTCGCCCGGCTCGGCATCGGCACCGTGCTGCGCGCCGCCACCCGCCCGACCGCCGACACCACGGTGCCGGCACCGCCGCCCGGTGCCCGAAGCACCGCGCGCGCCCGGTGACCGACACCCCCCGCCACCCCGCGCGCTCCCAAGAACCCCTCGCCGGCACTCCGGCCGGCCACCCGCGCGTTCCCCCGCTCGATGCCGCTCTCAGACCCCGGCTCGCCGCCTTCCTGCTGCGCCGCTACCTGCGCGATGTCGTCGTCAAGGCTGCGGGCCCCGACCGGCCCCGGCCCGCCGTATCGCCGCTTCAGTCCCACGCCGGCGCCCAGGCCGCCCCCATCCACCGCCACACCCGCTGACCGCTGTCGTGGGTAGGGCACAGCCCTCCCTGGACCACCTATGCCCCCACCCGTCACCGCCGCCCTCGCCCACAGCATCACCCAGCAGCTCGACCAGCTCTCCGAGCACTTGGCCCAGGCAGGCCCGCAGCAGGCCGCGCAGATCCTGCTGAAGGTCCTGGACGCCGAGGACGGCGTCCTCGGCAGGTTGTCGGCCCTGATCGTCACCGGCACCTACGTCACCAAGCACCACACCCAGAGCGGTGTGTTCCCCGCGGAGATGTGGCTGGCGCTGGGCCGCACCGCCAACACGCTGCACGACCTCGCCCTCGACCTCGACGAGCACCAGGAGGTCTTCGAAGAAATCGCAACGCAGCGTGCGACAGCCGCATCCGCCGCGGTACCGCCGCAGGCCACCGCGCTGGTGGCACGCGGGAGGCACCGGTGAGCAGGCGGCAGCAGCGGTGGACCGGCTGGGGCCAGGCCCAGCAGCACTACCAGATCGAACCCCGCCACCTCGCCGGCGGCGGAGACCTGCGGCACGTCACGGAGTACCTGCGCGCCTCCGGGTGGAAGGACACCACCCGCCGCACCGGAGCCGTCTTCGCCTTCGACTCCCCCGACCAGCTGGTGCGCGTCGCCTACCGGCCACCGGGCGGATGGCAGATCCGCGGAGCCGCTCAGGGACATCAGCCGGCCTGGCAGGTCACCCTCACTCCGCAGACCCCCGTGGAGATCGTCGCCGGGTTCACCGACGCCCTGACCAAACCGCGCTCCGCGCACGCCCCGGACGTGTGGGCTCCGCTCGCCGCACACCGCTGGAACACCGAGCCCGGCCAGCCCTACACCGCCACCAGCCCGAACCGGGACGCGTTCGTGCAGTACGTCACCGGCGAACACGACCAGCAGCACTGGTGGGTCGGGGCCCGGAATGAGTTCGGCCCCGTCTGGAACGCGCAGGCCACGGCGAGCACCCCGCTGCACCTGATGCAGGCGCTGACCACGGCCTTGGCCGATCCGGAGCCGGTGATGCGCCCGCGCGGACACGTCCCGCTCAGCAACCGCATCCGCACCACCTCCGTCTCCGTGCTCCCCGACCAGCTCACCGCCTGGCAGCAGGCCCGGATCAACGCCGCCCGCGCCGCCGCCTGGGGCCGCACCTGGACCTCATCCCGCAGCCGTACCGCGCCGGCCGCGTCCCGTTACGCAAGGACCCGATGAAGCGCCTCGACCCTTCCTCCCCCAACCAGCAGACCCACCTGTCCCTGGAGCTCGCCCATCCCGACGCCCGAGAGACCGCCTGGAGGTTCCTTCCCGCCAGGGGCATCAGCCAGTGGCAGATCGGCTTCGCAGCGGAGACACCAGTGGAGGTCACTGCCGGGGCGGCGCCGTGACCGTCAGCCCGGCCCAGCGGGCCTCCTACGCCAACGACCATCACACGAGCATCCCGTTCGCCACCGCGCCCCGGCACCTCGCCGGCCCCGGCGACCCCCGCCACGTCACCCACGCCCTGCTCGCCGGCGGCTGGAGCCTCACCTCCGTGCCGGGAGACCCCCGGACCGTCCTGACCGGTACCGATCACGCCCACCAGCTGGTGCTCGACCCGTTCTCCAACGACCCTTGCTGGCGGCTCCATTCGGCCGACTGGTCGTGGGACGTCTCGTTCGACCGGATGGTGCCGGTCGAGATCATCGCCGGCGTTACCGACCGCCTCGTCGAAGGCCCGCGCCGCGGCGACATCGGCCCGTGGGAGCGCATGGCGCAGGTGGGCTGGGCGGTGGAGCGCCGCCCCGACAAAACCGGCGAGGCCCTCTCCCCCGGCCCCTACCCTGTGTACGCCGAACTTCGGCCGGTCAGCGAGGAGGACCCGGACCGGTGCGCCTGGCGCATCGAGGCCCTGCCCGAGTACGGCGGCCCGCGCATCTGGCACATCTGGATCAGCGGTCCCGTTCCCGACCACCTCATGGCCGGCCTCGTCGAGCAGCTCACCTCCACTGTGCCCGTTCTGCGCAGGATGCACGATCTCACCCACTACGGTGCCCGGCAGATCCCGAGCCTGCTGAGTCCCGAGCAGGCGGTCGACGCCCACTTCGACCGCGTCGACGCCGCCCAGCAGCGGGCCCGCGCCCAGCGCCGCACGCGGCTCACAACGGCTCACCCCGCCCCGGCCACACCGCCCGCGGCGTCTGCTCCGGCTGCCGCCTCCCGCCGCTGACCCGGCGAACGACCCCACCGACCGGCATCTGAAGGACCCCGCCATTCCCGCACTCCCCGACTTCCACCGCGCCGCGCTGGAGCAACTCGACCACTTCCTGCGCGAGAGCGAGAAGATCTCCGCCGCCTGGGAGGTGTACTCCGAAGAGCACACCGGCCTCGACGGCTGGCCCTACGACCAGCACACCTACGACCTGCGCGCCGCCCAGCGCACGGCCGGCATCGCCGAAGCGTTCGACACCGTCCGCGACGCCGCGCACCATCTCCTGGCCACCGCCGAAGCCCAGCTCGCCGCGCTGCCCGCCCGCACGGTGCAAAGCCGGTGGACCTGGCAACTCGGCACGCTGCACGACGCGCTCACCCGCCTCGACTCCCTGCACGAGCAGTGGCTGGAGACCCGCGACAGCCTGCCCGCCAGCGCCCGCCCGGGCACCGACGCCTACGACGACGCGCTCGCCGCCCACCACGCCCGGGCGTGGAGCTGCCTGTACGACTGGGCCACCCACGGCCAGGCCATCGTCGACATCCACGCCGCCGCCCGCCGCGCCCTCTCGACCCCGGCCCCGCGCACCGCCGCCCCGAAGGCCGCGCCCCGCTCCGCGGCCGGCCCGCGGCCCGTCGCCGGCGCGCACACGACCACGACGGCCGCCCCCGGAAGGGGACGGTGAGCATGGGCATCTCCCTCTTCGTCTCGCCCCGCCACTTCGCCGGCCCCGGCGACCCGCAATGGGTCACCGTCCCCCTGCACCGCGCCTGCGGCTGGAGCCACGGCCACGACCCCCTGGCCCCGCGCGTGATCCTCTCCAGCCCTGACCAGAAGGCGCTCCTTCGGCTGCAGCCCGAACCCGACGGGCAGTGGTGGACACTGCGGCACGCCGCCGCCCCCGACCGGCCCGCCTGGTACGCGAGCTTCGGCGCCCGCACCCCGGTCGAGTTGATCGCGGCCGTCACCGACACCCTGACCGACCCGGCGGCCCTGGCTGCGGACACCGATCCGTACGGGACGCTCCTTGAGGCCGGCTGGACGCTCGCACCCGGCCGGGACGGGCTCGTCTCGCCCGACGGCAAGGCGCACGTCGAGCACGTGGTCACCGACGCCTCCGACCACTGGGTCGCCACCACCACGCTGGACCAGGGCCCGGTGTGGCAGGTCCGCTTCGGCCAGCACACCCCGCCGCACCTCATCGCCGCGTTCACCCGCGCGCTCGCCGACCCCAGCCCCCTGCTGCGCGAGGGCCTCCCGTCGAGCATCCCGGCCTACGGCACCAGGCTCGTCACCCTCACCTCTCGGGAGATTCCCGCCGTGCAGGTCGCCTCCGCGCTGGAAGACCGCGTCCGCGCCCTCACCGCCCGCCGCGCCGCCCCGCCGACGACTCCGCCGCCCTCGCGGCGCCCCCCGTCCAACCCGGGCCGCACCCGCTGACCACCACCCCCTCCCCCTTACGGAACAGCGCCTTTGTCCCAGCCCAGCTCCTCGTCCGACGGCTACGACATAGCCTTCAAGATCCTCCTCGGCGTTCTCGGCGTCGTCGTCCCCCTGTCCCACCTCGCCTGGCTGTCCGGCAATATCACCAACTGGCTGACCGGTACCGGCTCCTGGGTGCCGTACCAGCCGACCGCAGCCCTGCTCCGCCCCGACCGGCTGTGGCCGCAGGCCAGTGAGATGTCCCTGCTGATCGGCACCCGCATCGTCCCCGCCGCCGTCCTGCTCGCCCTCGGCGCCGCGGCCGGCGCGGTGTGGTCCCGCCGCAAGACCAGCGGCGGCCGGAAGAAGAAGATCAGCGGGATGGCCAAAGCGAAGGACATCGAGCCGCTGCTGGCCAAGGCGATCACCACCAAGGCCCGCTCCCTGCGGCCGAGTCTGAAGACCGCCAAGCACATCGCACCGCGGGACACCGGCATCCTCCTGGGCAACCTCCAGGGCACGAAGCACGAGGTCCGCATGGGCTACGAGGACGTCGCCGTCGCGATCATGGCCCCGCGCTCGGGCAAGACCACCTCCCTGGCGATCCCCTCGATCCTCAACGCGCCCGGCCCGGTCCTGCTCACCTCGAACAAGGCGGCCAGCGACGCCTACACCGCGACCCTCGACGCCCGGGCGGCGGTGGGACGGGTGTGGTCGATGGACCCGCAGCAGATCGCCCACGCGGCCCGAAAGATGTGGTGGAACCCCCTCGCCGACGCCAAAACCCTCGACGGAGCGGGCCGCCTGGCCGGGCACTTCCTCGCCGCCTCGGTGGACGCCTCCCAGCAGGGCGACTTCTGGTCCAAGGCCGGATCCAACATCCTCAGCCAGCTCTTCCTGGCCGCCGCGCTGGACGAACGGCCGATCACCGACGTGATGCGGTGGCTCGCCTTCCCCGCCGACCGCACCCCGCTCGACATCCTGCGCGACCACAAGTTCACCGCGGTCGCCGCCCAGCTCAAGGGCACCGTCGAAGGCCCGCCGGAGACCCGCGACGGCATCTACGAGACCGCCCGCCAGTACGCCGCCGCCCTGCTCAACTCGGAGATCGCCGCCTGGGTCACCCCGCAAAAGGACGTCCCCGAGTTCAAGCCCGCTGAGTTCGTCACCTCCACCGACACCCTCTACCTGCTCTCCAAGGACGGCGGCGGCGGCGCCTCCGCCCTGATCGCGGCGTGCGCGGACTCGGTGATGCGGGCCGCGACCGCCCAGGCCGAACGCGCCGGCGGCCGACTCGACCCGCCGATGCTCGCGATCCTCGACGAGGCCGCCAACGTCTGCAAAATCAGCGATCTGCCCGACCTGTACTCCCACCTCGGCTCCCGCGGCATCATCCCGATCACGATCCTGCAGTCCTACCGCCAGGGCCAGAAAGTCTGGGGGGACGCGGGCATGGACGCCATGTGGTCCGCCTCCACCGTCAAGATCATCGGTTCGGGCATCGACGACCCGGACTTCGCCGACAAGCTGTCCCGGCTGATCGGCGACCACGACGTGGAGACCACCTCCACCTCGCACTCGGAGTCCGGCAAGTCGACCTCCGTCAGCATGCGGCAGGAGCGGATCCTGCCCGCCGACGCGATCCGCGCCCTGCCCAAGGGCACCGCGCTCTGCCTGGCCACCGGTATGCGCGTTGCCATGCTCGACCTGCGCCCCTGGTACGCAGAGCCCGGCGCCGCCGAGCTGTCCGCCGCCTCCGCCCGCGCGTCGAAGGCCATCACCGCCCGCGCGGTCGCCAAGCACCCCCAGCAGGGCGACTTCGGGACGGCGGCGTGAACCAGACGCACCTGCACCTGCACCTGGTGCCGGTCCGCTCCCGGCAGCGAAGGACTTCGTCCGCGCCTGGCACCGCCACCACCCCCCGCCGGTACACCCCCTCCCCGTCCGCCGCGCCGCCCCCGCGGTGCAGCCGCTGACCACCGCCCTGATTCACCTGGAGCACCGCACCATGCGTCAGATCGACCTTTCCGTCCAGATCGACCACCTCCGCCGGCTCGGAGGCGACTTCGGCGCCCTGCACGACGCCGTCAAAGCTCTGAACCCCGAGCCGGGCAGCGAGGTGCTGCAGCAGCTCGCCCCGAAGATCCTCGCCGTCCACGAGTTGGTCGACCGCACCCTGGTACGGCTGTCGGCTCTCGCGGGCAGCCAGTACACGGCCGTTCCCGGCAGCCGCGCTTCCCTGGACGCGCTCAGCTCCGTCGTCCCGCTGGCGTCGCTGGCCGCCACCAGCCTGTCGACGGCGGTGGCCGCCAACCCCCTGGACGCCGCAGGGCTTCCCGGCGGTCCGCCGGCGGACGAGGCGGCCGTGCGCCGGGCGCGGCATGCCGAAGCCGCGCCGCAGCTCGCGGAGAGCTTGTCCGATGCCGCCCAGCAGCTCGACCTGTGCGCGACCACCTGCCGGTACACCGCCTCCGGGATCGCCCGGGACCTGAAGAACCACGCCGAGCACCAGCCGGAGCTCCCGAAGCTGACCTCCGCCCAGTACACGGCCCTCGCCAAGATCGCCCGAGGCGGTGCTCTCCGCTACCAGTCCACCTGGGGCAAGGAGAGCGTCAAGGACCAGGACGGCAACACGATCCACTCCAAGCCGTTCGGCGTGCTGCTGCAGCACCGCCTGGTCCGGATCGGCCCCCGCACCTCCGTGCTGGCGGGCCAGGACATCACGGTCACCGCCGCCGGGGAGCTCGCCTTGGAAACGCAGCGGCCGGGTCGCGCGCAGCCCGTCGCGCCGGCCACGGTGCACGCCATCGCCCAGGCGCCCAGAAGGAGCCGGTGACCGCCTTCGCTCCCACCCGGCCCGCCCCCTCTCCCCCTTCTCCGCCACTGTCCCGGTCGCCTTCGATGACTTGGCGTTCCCCGTGCAGCACCACAGCGCCGCGGCCAGCCGTCCTGCCCGCTCCTGGGCCCCGCGCGGAGCCGCCCGCGCCTGTGGGAAACCTCCCCTCCCTGCCATCGTGAAGGATCCGCATGCCCTCCCTGCCTGACCTCCCCCGTCCGGGGATCCCTTACGAGCCGCACGACCTCGACGACCTCACCCCCCGAGAAGCGATCGACGCCGTCGCCGCCGACGTCCGCGCCCTGAACCCGCTGCCCGCCGACGTGCACGGGCACTTCACCGCCACCCGGCACATCGCGTTGCTCTCCGCCTTGCTCGCCAGCCTGGCCGGGGATGCCCACTACTTCGGCTGCCAGCGCCACGGCCACAAGGACGCCCGGCTCAGCGACCGGCTCGCCGCCGCGGCCGTCCCCGTCGCCCAGGCCCTGGCCCACTACACGCAGGCGCTGGTCCCGCTGACCCGCCTCACCCGCTCTCCGCTTCCCGCGAGCGCGGCCCTGGACCAGATCGCCGTCCACCGGCACCTGACCGCCGCCACCGACGTCCTCAGCCAGGCCCAGAGCGCAGTGCGAGCCTCTCCCCGAGCGGTCGCGCCCACCCCGCCGGCACCGACCAAGCCCACCAGCACGCCCACCCGCTGACTCTTCACACCCCACTTCGGAATCCGCCATGTCCCACCCGTCCACCGCATCCGCCGTCCAGCCACTGACCGCCGCCGACCTCGTCGGGCTCGGTGTGCTCCACGCCATCGACAGGGTCCTGTTCGACGTGCGTGCCCATCACCCCGGCGCGGACCAGCCCTGCCCCGGTTCCTGGGCGACGATCGGCACGCCGAGAAAATCCCGCTGGCGGCCCAGATCGTCGCCGAGATCGCCGGCATCAACGGCTGGACGGTGGACGGGACATCCATCACCTCCCTTGACGGGCACTGCACCGCGCGCCACCAGCCCGGCACCGACAAGCCGGTCGAGCACGCCTTCGGTGACCTTCCGTTCCTCGTGCAGCAAC
Organism: Streptomyces sp. NPDC045287; assembly: GCF_056432325.1. Lineage (NCBI taxonomy): Bacteria > Bacillati > Actinomycetota > Actinomycetes > Kitasatosporales > Streptomycetaceae > Streptomyces > Streptomyces sp. NPDC045287. Next base: position 221,565 of record NZ_JBWKJG010000010.1, on the reverse strand, counting down.
ACGGCGATGCGCTCATCACGCCCGTCCGCAACGAGGCGGTCAACCCTCACGTTCACCAGGCCATCCAGGCTGCCCGCGCTCATACCACCAGACGGCGCTGATGTTCCTCGCACGCCAACCGACCAACACGGAAGGTGACTTTGGAGGCACCACGTCCACCGAATCCCTCACAGCCCATGACCTCGCGCTCGCTCTCGCCCATCTGCTCGATCCTCGTGCCGCACCCCGGGACGTGACCGTCAGCTTCGGCGTCCGCCGGCAGGCGTCGGCCGACTACGCCCACCGCTCCCGCGGCGGGCCCGTAACGGTCTACGCCCAGGCACTCCACGCCCAGCTCTTCGGCCTTCCCGCCGACGACGACCCGCTGCCCACGGCCCTGGACGCGCTCCTGCAGGCCACACACACCGCCACCGCGCCCGAGCAGCAGGCCGCCATCCTGCACCAGCTCGCCGAGCAGCTACGTAACGCCGGCGAGATCATCCAGCGTTACCAGTACCGCGCCCAGTGGGACCAGCTCCCCTCCGACGTCGCCGAACGGCTCCGCGACGCCCACGACCAGGTCCAGCAGATCGCCCAGGCCCTCGACGACCTCGTCACACCCGCCTTCCGCAACGCTCCCGCCGCGTCCGTGCCACCCGGTCCGCAACCGCCCCACGCCCGCAAATCGAGCGTCGCCACACCCGCGCCCCCCGCCGCACCGGCCGGTCGACGCCGCTGACCTTCTCTCCCGCCGAGGGCCCCTCTTGCATCCCTTCCACTTGTTCGCCCTGCAGCTCGCCGACCGCCTGCCCGGTGCTTGGACGAGCTTCTTCCACCCGTACACCCGCGCTGCCGACGGATTCGGTGACGCATACCGCGTGTGGACGCCGCCGGACGCCCGGCCGGCTATCGCCTTCCGCAGCTGCGGTGGCACCCTGCGGCGTGACGACGGCCTGGAGCTCTACCTCGTCGAGCACCAGCAGGACAAGGTCCTGGTCTGCCCCGTGATCCCCCACGCACTGCACGAGGACGTCACCGACCGCATCCCCGCACCACCGTCCGTCGCCGGCCCCCTCGATCCGGCCCGCGCCGCCTGGCGGATCACCGACCGCGTCCTGCCCCACTACACCGCTGCGGTCGCCAGTGCCCGGAAAGCCACCGCCGCCCTCACCGCCCGGCGCTCCTCCACCCCCGTTCCCCTGCCCGTCCCGCAGCTCGGCGCCGCCCGCGCCCGCTGACCGGGCTACCCCGCCCCACTGCTCCGCCCAAGGATTTCCCATTTCCCCCTCCCCCCAATTCCGTGCTCTTTCTCTGGGTGCCGGCGTCCAGTCCAGCACCCTGCTAGCCCTGTCCGCCGAAGGCATCCTCCCGAAAATCGACTACGCGATTTTCGCCGACACCAGATGGGAACCCAAATCCGTCTATGCCCATCTCGACCGCCTCGAACGTGAGATAGCGAACCCTGCCGGTATACCCGTCCTGCGCGTCTCTTCCGGAAACATCAGGAAGGACGCACTCGACCCGGAACACCGGTTCGCCTCCATGCCGCTTTACATCCTGAACAAGGATGGAAAGCAGGGAATGACCCGGCGCCAGTGCACCGGGGAATACAAGGTCAAGCCGATCAAGAAGGCAATCCGGAAGCTCCTCGGATACCCGTACCCGACCCGCGTACCGAAGGGCACCTTCATCGAGCAATGGATCGGCATATCCACCGATGAATTCCACCGCGCCAAGGACGCCGACGTCCAGTACATGCGGAACGTTCATCCCCTGATCGAGATGAACTGGTCGCGCTCCGATTGTGTCGACTATCTGACGTCCCTCGGTCTCGCAGACACCCCGAAGTCCAGCTGCCTGGGGTGCCCTTTTCACGGGAATGCCCAGTGGCGGCACATACGTGACACCTCCCCTGCGGAATGGGAGGACGTCGTGGAATTCGATGCGGCCATCCGTAAGGGGAACGCACGGGCCAACGCCACGGGGAACGTCCTGCTCGGCGAAGCCTTCCTCCACCGCTCGCGCGTCCACCTCGACCTGGCCCCGATCGACCACGTCACCGCCGCCGAGCGCGCCGCACTCGGCGAGGACGCCGCAGCCGAGCTGGAGGACGACGTCGTCAACGGCTGCTCTCCGTGGGCCTGTCGCAGTGAAGTCGAGGCGGTACAGGACACGTTCGGGCTGATGGCGTGATCACGAGCCGCGATCTCGTGGTCGACCTGTTCGCGGGCCCGGGCGGCTGGAGTGTCCCCCTGCACCGCTTCGGCATCCGGGACGTGGGACTGGAGTGGGACGAATGGGCCTGCAAGACGAGGGCGGCGGCCGGGCTGCTGACCATCCGCACGGACGTAGCGATGTATCCGTGCCGGGTCTTCGTCGGCCGCACGCGCGGGTTCATCGCGTCGCCGCCCTGCCAGGCGTGGAGCAGAGCCGGCAAGAGGCTCGGTCTCGTCGACCAGCCGCTCGTCCACCAGGCGGTCGCCGACCTTGCCGCCGGCCTCGACACGCGCAGGAAGCTGCTGGCCGCCTGCCGTGACGAGCGTTCCCTGCTGGCGGCTGAACCGATGCGCTACCTCCACGCCCTGAACTCCGTGGGTGAGCCGGAGTGGGTGGCGATGGAGGAGGTCCCCGACGTCCTGCCGCTGTGGCTCCAGTACGCGGCGATCCTGCGCGGCTGGGGGTTCTCCGTGTGGACGGGCATCCTGAACGCGGCCGACTACGGCGTCCCGCAGACCCGTCGTCGGGCGATCCTGCTCGCCTCCCGCGTCCGTACGGCCGCGCCTCCGGCACCGACGCACGCCCGCGTTGCCGAGCCCGAGTCGCTGTTCGGGCCAGGCCGCGCGAGGTGGGTGTCGATGGCCGAGGCTCTCGGCTGGGGCGCGACCGACCAGCCTGTGCCGACGGTCTGCGCCGGCGGCGGACCCGGGGGCGGGCCCGAACCCTTCCCGTCCGGCGCACGCAAGACGCTGGCCGACGCCCGCGAGCGCGGAACCTGGGCGGTTGCACCCGTAGTCGAGGGCCTCGTCCTCAAGCCCCAGACCCGTGGGACGGGCTGGAGCGCCCGGCACGGCACGCGCGGCGACAGCCCGGTCTCCGGGCCCGCCCCGACGTTCACCAGCAAGGCGACCCACTGGACCTGGGCTCTGCGCAGCAACAACCAGACCAACGCCACCGTCCGGGAGGTCACCGAGCCTGCGGGCACACTGTTCTTCGGGCACCGCGCGAACGAGTGCACCTGGGTTGCCCGGCCGACCACCGCCGCACAGGACCCGGAGAGCCCGCCGCCGGATCCGATCCGGATCACCGCCGCCGAGGCCGGCATCCTGCAGACCTTCCCGGCCAACTACCCGTGGGCCGGGAACAAGGGCCAAGTCTTCGGCCAGATCGGCAACGCCGTCCCCCCTCGTCTCGCCGCACACCTCCTCGCCACGCACCTCGACCGCACCTTCTGCGCCGACGACTTCACCCTGGCTGCCTGATGCCCCACGCTCCCGACCTCTCCGACGAGGAACCGCCGTACGAGCCGGACGAACGCGAACCGGTGTACTACGCCGAGCAGGCGCTGCTCGGCGCCCTGCTCCTGCGGCCCGCACACCTCTCCCAGGCCGACGCGCTGGAAGGCGACGCCTTCTCCCACCCGGCGCATGGAGCGCTCTTCGCCGCCATGCTGACCGTGCGGGCACCGGAGCTCCCGAGCCCGCCGGACGGTCTGGACTGGCTGCAGGCCGTCCTGGAAGAAGCCCGCCAGGAGGCGCCGGCCCTGACCGCCGCCCACCTCCACCTGCTGATCTCCGCCTGTCCCCGCCCCGAGCACGTCGGCGCGTACGCGGCGATGGTGCGCTCCGGGCATGCCCGGCGCTCCATCCGGCTCCATGCCGAGGCTCTGGCCCAGGCCGCCCAGGACGTCACCGTGCCCGACCGGCCGGTGCACGTCCTCGCCGCGGCCGACGCGCTCACCCGCCACCTCGACACCCTCGCCCGTACCGTTCCACCCCACCCCGGCTCGCTGCCCCGCACACCTCTGCCGCCCCCGCCCGTGTCACCGCAGGACGACGAAGCCGAGGACCAAGAACGGATGCTGCTGGCCAGCGCCGTTTCCGCTCCGGCGTCCGTAGGCCAGATGCGCTGGCTCGCACCGGAGGACTTCACCGACCCGCTGCACGCGGGGCTGTGGCAGTGCGTCTCCGCGCTCGCCCACCGCGGGGAGCCGCTCGATCCGGTCACCGTCATGTGGGAGGCACAGCACCGCGGGCTCCTCGCGGCCGGCGTCACCGCGGCCGACCTGGTCGTCCTGCTGTCGACAGCCGCCCTTCCCCCGGAGCACTGGGGCCTCCAGATCGTCGAACGCGCCCTGCTCGCCCGTGCCCGGCACACGGCCGGCCGGATCACCGCCTACACCGAGGACCCGGCGAACACCGTCCACCAGCTGATCACGGGCGGACGCCGGGTCCTGGCCGACCTCACCGCGGTCCGCCGCCGCTGGCAGCAGGCCACCCGCCCGCTCGCCGAACCGGACGCACCCATCTCCTCACGCGCCGGCCCGCCCAGCCGCGCCCCCACCGTCACGCACCCGCCCGCGCCCCCCGCCGTACGGGCCGCCGCCGGTCGAACCCCGTAACCGAAGGACTCCTGATGCCGTACGCACCCGTCGACGCCCACATCCGCTTCACCCTGCACCCGGACCACCATCCCGCCGTCATCGCCACCACGTCCGGGCCGACGAGCGACGCCGCCCGCTCCCACCTGCACGACCTCGGCTTCCGCAGCACCGGCGCGACCACGATGGTCCTGGCCCGCATCGACCGCGAGGAGCCCTACTACACCGCCAAAGCCGCCGAACAGCTCCGGCAGTACGGCTTCACCACCGAGATCGCCCCCGCCCTCCAGGAGGAGATCGACACTGAGTGGACCTGGGCGAACTACCCCATGCCGTGGTGCACCCGCGACGAGATTCGCGAGGTCGGTGCCGAGGCCCAGCGCATCCACGACGACATCGCCGCAGGCCGGCTGGTGATCCACCTGCACGCCGACGACGGCCAGAGCACTGTGGCTGTCGGCTCCTACGCCACGGGCGTGCGGCGGCACGTGCACCTCCATGGCGAGAACCACCTCCGGCAGATCGCCACCTCGTACGACACCGAAGCGGAGGCCGTCGCCGAGTTCCACAAGCTCTACTCCGTCGCCGTCCGCCCCGGCCCCGCCCCGCTCACCGACCTCGAACAGGCCGTCCGCCAGCTCCTCGCGGGCAAGCCCCCGGCCACCACCGAGCAGACCTCCGCACCCGCAGCGGAACCGCCGGTCGCAGGGCCCGGCGAGCACGAGACGTTCCTCGCGGCCCTGTTCGACGAGGAGCGCCAGTGGGAGAAGTACCACCCCTTCGACGAGACGACCATCGCCTCCCACGAATCGCTCACCGTACGGGTCGAGTTCGACCACGAAGCCCGACATCGCACCGATGTCGCCTGGACCATCGCCGAGTACGACGGCCCGGTGGGCGAACGCCTCTGGCACGCCACCCTCACCGCCGGCACCCCCGTGCCCCTCATACGCGCGATACTCCAGTACCTCGACGCCCCGCCGCTCACGACCGCCGACGGCCCGGACGACGTCCTCCACGACGCTGTCTGGCACCCGGCCAGCCACCCCGCCCGTACCACGTGGTCGACACCGGGCCGGAGCATCGTCTTCGAGTCCACCCCGCACGCCGTGGCGGACCGGTGGCTGCTGTACGGCGGGGAAGACCTCGACCGAGCAGCCTGGAACATCCGCCTGTCCGCCGGCGTTCCCCACGATCTCTTGGCCCAGCTCGCCGACACCGCCGTCGACCTGTTTCCGTCACCCACACGGCCGAGCCCTAGGCCGCTGCCGGCGCCCGCCTGCGGGCTTCCCGCAGTCGTGCCCGCCCAGCCCGCCCGCGGCCGGTAACCGGCCCCGGCCCGCCTGCCGTCGACGCTCAGCGCTTGCCTCACCGACTCTGACCTGCACAGATGCGACTCCATGCCGGTTGACACTGTCTGGCGAGCTAGCTTTCGAGGAGCGCGAAAGCTAGATTAGGAGTGACCCAAATAAGTTGACGCATACGCCACTATGCGGCAACTTATTTGCGTCACACTAATGGCGCTTAATTAACAGCGCAGATTACGACGCCAACTTTCGACGCGGAAAGATTAGCAATGTTGCTCGCGGCGCAGATTAGCAATCTCGTCGCCGCAAAGGTTTGGGGCCGGCGTGGACGAGAGCGTCCAGCCGGCCCCTCCCGGACGGCCGTCCGGGACCGGAGCTGACCCGGTCCCGGGCGGCGTCAGGCCCTGAGGAAGGCCAGCAGCGTCACGCCGCTGGCCACAACAGACATCATCGACGCCACGATGGCGCAGATGACCTTCGCCCTCTGAAGCCCCTTCGAGGGGCTACCTCCTGACGAACCGTCGGGCTCTCGTCCCGATGAACCACACATGGGTCCACCTCCCTGTGAGGGGCACGCCGGTTGCGTGCTCCGAACAGGGCAGCTCGGCACACCGAGTAACCCGTGCGAAGCACGAGCCAAGCCCCCCGCAAGGAACGGGGCGACAGCACCCCAACGATAGCCGTTCGCGAACCCTCCACGCGACCTTCTGGATAACGCCTCGAAAAGAAAGCCTCGGCGCGCGTACTCGATGCGTACGCACGCGCCAGAACGCAGCCGACTTCCACTCTCGTTGCTTATTGGGGTTTCAATATGCACTGTGATCGGCAGGGGCCCAGAGGAGCTGTCCTGCACTACGGTGTAACGGCATGACGGTGCTGATCATCGGCGCCAGCGGGTTCCTCGCACCGAGCTGGTGCGACAGGCGCGCGCTGCGGGCCGGACCACGGCCGCGACGTTCAACTCCCGCCCCGGCGATGCTGCCCATGCCTCCTGGCACCAGCTGGACCTGTGACGCCGACTGGGCGGTCACCGCCAACGGTTCCCTCCGCCTCGCCGTGGCAGCGGCGAGCAGGGGGGTCCGCCTGGTGCACGTGTCCAGCGACGCGATCTTCTCCGGTACCGACGTGTACTACGACGAGACAGCCCTACCCGACCCCCTCACCCCCTACGGGGCCGCGAAGGCCGCCGCAGAGACGGCCGTACGCCTCCTCCACCCCGGCGCGGTTGTCGCCCGCACCTCGCTGATCATCGGCGACGGCGGATCCGCGCACGAACGCATCGTCCACGAACTCGCTTCCGGCAGGCGGGAGGGCGTCCTGTTCACGGACGACGTCCGCTGCCCTGTCCATGTCGCCGATCTGGCGGCTGCCCTGTGGGAGCTTGCGGTGAGCGGCGCGACCGGTGTCTTCCACCTGGCCGGCCCCGACGCCATCAGCCGCTTCACCCTCGGCGTCCTCATTGCCCGTCGGGACGGACTCGACCCCGCTCACCTGCCCACTGGCCGCCGGGCGGGCCGCAACCTGCCCGGCGCCCTCGATGTACGCCTCGACAGCCGTGCCACTCAGCGACGGCTGAGCACTCGGCTCCGCGGAGTACGAGAGTTCCTGGGGAAAGGCTGACGAGGGACAGTCTTCTCCGGCTGGCGTCATGGCCCTGCTGTGGACGTTGCCGCCCGGCCTCCTGTATCAGCGGTTGCCCATCCAGACGATCCGACCGGCGAAGCTGCCTCGCTCGCCCGCCCGCCTTCGCGACGCGGATCGTTTCCAGCCGTTCCGGACCGACGCCGAGATCAGCAACGAGCGCGAGCAGCACCTCCGCCACGTCGGCAAGCTCACCAGGTGCCGATCCCTCGTCCGCGACCAGGAACTCCGCGGCCTCCTCACGCAGTTTCTCCCGCAGTCGGGCCCGGTACTCCTCGGGCCCTGCAATGTAGATGACCGGTTCGGCCCCGTCGTTCCGGATGACCTGCGGGATCCGGTCCCGCACCAACTTGTCTGCCCCAGGGCTCGTCTCGGTTTCATGTGCAGTAGCGGCATCGCTTGGCGACCAGCGTGCCCGGTTGTCACGCGACCTGATGGTGATCGGTGACCTGCCAGGGGCTGGGGACTTATGCCCGGAGGGCAGCCCGCCTCCGGTTGCTGCGCCTCGTCAGCGTCGCCGGGATGGTGGCCAACAGGTCACCGACCCCTCCGGCCAGGGTGGCCACACGGCTGCGCCCCTCCGCTCTGGTGCTGAACTCCACGGTCCGTGCCGTGATGCTCTGCGCCGTCCTGGCGAAGGGCCGGACTTCGGCCTCGAACCGTGCGAAGGCGAGAGTGACGTCATCGGTGTCCCGCAGGGATTCGGCCAGCACCTTAGCGCCCGGCAACGAGGCGTGCGCCCCCATGCCGGACACCGGGTCGATGCAGTGCGCGGAGTCGCCGAGGAGCACGACGCGGCGGGTGTACCAGCGTGGCAGCCGCACCTGCGAGAACCGGGTCAGTTTGGTGTCCGCGGACTGCCGCGCCGCGGCTGCGACCGCGCGCAGGTCCGGGCCCAGGCGTTCGACCATGTCACAGACCCGCTCGACCAGCATCGGCTCGTCGGGTCTGGCCGAGGCCGGCACGGGAACAACCGCCATGACCGACGTCTGGCCGGTGTCCAGGAACGGGTAGATCAGCGACAGCATCCCCTCGCGGGACGCGATCACCGCACGCCCGTCGGGCAGGGGCGCGTCGGCGTTGATCCACACGTGCGTCAGGCCATTGCGGTACACACTGTGCGCTTCGGACGCCAACGTCAGCCGGCGCACCGTCGAGTGCAGCCCGTCCGCCCCGACCACCATGTCGAACGACTCCGTCGAACCGTCGCTGAACCTGGCCAGGACGTCGTCGCTACGGTGCTCCAGCGCCTCGAGGCCGACGCCCAGCCTCTTCTGAACCGTGGCCGGAAGGTGCGCAAACAGCCTCGACAACAGCACCGAGCGGCGGGCGAGGCGCCACTCGCTGTCGCCGTCGATCTTGAGTTCGCGGACCTTGCGCGTACCCCACCGCACCGACATCGCCGGCGCCGCGAAGGTCACCTGGTCGATGATCTCCTCGCCACCCATGAGCCGCAGGACCCGCGTCGCCTGGGCGTCCAACTGCAGTAGGTAGCTGCTCGGGTACGGCTCGACTTCCTTGTCGACGAGCACGACCTCCCATCCCTCATGCGCCAACCACCACGCCGCTGCGCACCCAGCCATTCCGCAGCCCACCACAAGGGCCCGCCGGCGAACCGGCCCCACGGCCTCGGATGCCATACACTCCTCCAAAACTAGTCTGACTTGTCAGTACAGTAAATGGCGAGGGTAACGGCGTGTCAACGTCGGCGGGAGGCCTCGACCGGAGGTGCAGCCCCCGCCAAGGCATGCCGGGGCGGATGCAAATGCGACACAAAGGACGAAAGGCGGGCGGTCGTGAGCACCAGACCTCGCGAGAGCACAGCGCGCACGTACGTGACGGCTGGCGGCCGCATGAGCGAAAGGACCCCGGGTGCGGAGCCGTCGCATCCGATGACGCGAATCCACGCGTCACCCGAGCCGGGTCGGCAAGCACCTGCCGGATCCCACGCAGGCCCCGATCGCAGCGGCGCAGATCGTGCGGGCTGCTCACGCCACCTGACCGGGGGAGGCATTCATGTCGCACGTGAGACATGAATGTCTCGCGTGAGTTAGTGTTGACTCATGAGCTTTGATCGTGATCATGTACTACGGGCTGCGGCTGATGTACTGGCACGCAAGGCCACGGCGACCACGGAGGAGGTTGCCCGAGCCGCCGGCATCAGCCGCGCGACCCTGAACCGGTATTTCCCCGGCCGTGACGCTCTTGTACGAGCCTTGGAGGACTTCGGCCTCGCCGAGTGTGAGGCGGCACTGGACGCAGCGCGTCTGGAGGAGGACGCGGCTGATCAGGCGGTACGCCGCTTGGTCCGTGCGATGGAGCCCTGCGTGGGCCTCGTCTCTTTCCTTTACTCCGAGAGCCAGCTCTTCGAGGGAGACGAGCAGAACGAGGGCTGGTCGCGCATCGACGGGCGGCTCACCGCCCTGTTTCGCCGCGGCCAGGAAAGCGGTGCGTTCCGCATCGACCTGAGTGCCGTATGGCTCACCGAGGCCTTCTACGGCCTGCTGACCGCCGGCAGCTGGGCTGTCACCGAAGGCCGGGTGGCCCGCAACGACATCACCCACATGATCGTCGAGCTGCTGCTCGGCGGCGCGACGCGGAGGGACGCGACATGACCCACTCCCTGCAGGCTGGCGAACAGGACAGCACACAACGCGCTCCGGGACGCTGGATCGCCCTGGGCGTCCTGGTCCTGGCCGTGCTTCTCATCGCGGTGGACGCCACCGTTCTCGGTCTGGCCACCCCCTACCTCAGCGAAGACCTCCAGCCTTCCGGCACTCAGCTGTTGTGGATCGGCGACGCCTACTCGTTCGTGATCGCCGGCCTGCTCATCTCCATGGGCAGTCTGGGCGACCGTATCGGCCGAAAGCGGCTGCTGCTCATCGGAGCGACAGCGTTCGGGCTGGTCTCGGTACTGAACGCCTACGCGAACACCCCCGAGATGATGATCGTCGCCCGGGCGCTGCTCGGTGTCGCCGGCGCCACTTTGATGCCGTCCACCCTGGCGCTGATCCGCAACCTCTTCCAGGACCCGCGGGAGCGCAGTCTTGCCATCGGTATCTGGAGCGCCGCCGCCTCGGCGGGCATGGCGGTCGGCCCGATCGTCGGCGGGGTGCTGCTGGAGCACTTCTGGTGGGGCTCGGTCTTCCTGATCAACCTGCCGGTGATGGCGCTGCTGGTCGTCGTCGGGATCAAGACGCTGCCGGAGTCGCGTAACCCCTCTCCCGGGCCCTGGGACCTGCCGAGTGTCTTCCTGTCGCTGGTCGGCATGGTCGGTGTCGTGTATGCGATCAAGGAAGTGGCCGCTGACGGGTTCGCCCTGCCCTCCGTCGCGGCGGGTGTGCTCGGTGCGGCCGCTCTCTACGGGTTCGTCCGGCGCCAGCGCACTCTGCCTGTGCCGCTGGTGGATGTCCGGCTGTTCCGCAACAGCGGCTTCAGCGGTGCCGTTCTGGCGAACATGCTGACCATCCTCGGGCTGTCCGGTCTGCTGTTCTTCCTGTCCCAGTACCTTCAGCTGGTCCAGGACCGGCGGCCCATCGAAGCGGGCATCGCCGAGCTGCCAGCCGCCGCGGGCGCGGTCGTGGCCGGCCTGATCGCCGGTGCGGCGGCGCGACGCTTCTCCGTGCGCGCGGTCGTCTCCAGCGGCCTCGCCGTCATCGGCCTGTCCCTGGCCGCGCTGACCACGATCACCCAGTCCACCGGCTACCCCTTGATCGGCACGACTCTGCTGATCGTGGGCTTCGGCGCGGGGCTGTCGTTCACCGTCACCTCGGACATCGTCCTGACCGCCGTGCCGAAGGAGCAGGCCGGTGCTGCCTCCGCGGTCTCGGAGACCGCGTACGAACTGGGCACCGCATTGGGCATCGCCCTGCTGGGGTCCGTCGTCACCAACATCTACCAGGACTTCACAGGACCGGCCGGAACCCCGGAAGCCGCCCACGAATCCCTGGCCGGAGCCGTCGTGTCGGCCGCGCACATGCCGGCCGACGCCGCCGCGGCGCTGCTGGAGACGGCACGCGAGTCGTTCGTCGACGGCATGGCACTCGCCGCCGCGGTCGGCGCCGGTCTGCTGCTTCTGGCCTCTGCTGTCGCCTGGTTCCTGCTGCGCGGCCAGAAGCTGGCCAACGAGCCCGTCGAGCACTGAGGACGACGAGCACCACGAGAACAGCATCTGCTGCCGCAGACCATGCCGACAGACAGACCCGGGAGCCGGGGTCTGCATTCCCCGGCTCCCGCGGCGGCAGATGCTGCCTTCGCAGCCCTTCCCCAGCCCCCTCCCAGGGATCGGACAGGTCCCCTGGCCGACCGCCCGAGCACCTCATGCGCGGCACCGCGCCGTACCTGGCCGCCGAGATAGCCCTGCACGCCGCAGCGGACCGCCGCCCCGTGGCCTGACCCTGACAGCACGCCCTGGAAGTGACGATGAGCGACCGCACCCCACAGCAACAGACAGCCCTAGCCCACAAGCCTTCGCTCTCGCAGCGCGCGGCCGCCTACGCTGTGTGGTACCTGCGGATCGTCACCTTCATCAACTTCCTCAGCGTCCTGTGGGTTTCCCTCGGCCAGGACGTGCGTCAGCACAACCAGCAGAACCTGTTCACGCCCTACCTGCTGTCCACCGGCTTCGCCTCCGGTGTGATCACCGCGTTCCTCGCGGTGACGATGCGGCGCCGCAAACGAGCCGCCTGGATTCTGAACCTGGCGCTCAGCGGGCTGTTCATGGTGTTCGTCTGTGTTGCCATGTTCTTCCCTCAGATGCGCCAGCACCCCCAGAACTGGATCTCCGCGCTCCTCACCACCACGTTCTTCACCGCCCTGTTGATGGGCCGACGGGAGTTCTCCGCCAAGGGAGACCGCTCCAACCCCAAGCTCGCCGCCGTGGTGGCCGCCGGGGGCCTGCTGGCCTCGTCGCTGCTCGCCCTGCTGCTGGTGACCGTCACCAACCAGGCGTCCAACGCACCCACGCTCGTAGAGCGCTGGCTGTACGGAAGTCTGCAACTGGTCACCATCACCGCGGACGAATCACGCTTCCCGACCATCGCGGTGCCTCACTGGACCGACGTCACCATCAACACCCTGGGCACCGCGCTCGTCATCGCCATCGCCTACGCCGCGTTCCGGGCCCGTCGCACCGTCGACCCGCTCACCGAGGATGACGACACACGGCTGCGCGCCCTGCTGGAACTGCACGGAGGGCGCGACTCCCTCGGCTACTTCTCCCTGCGCCAGGACAAGAGCGTGATGTGGTCACCGACGCAGAAGGCGGCCGTGGCCTACCGCGTGGTGGGCGGCGTATCCCTGGCATCCGGGGACCCGATCGGTGACCCGGAAGCCTGGCCGGGAGCCATCGCGCCGTGGCTCGCCGAAGCCCACGCGCACGGCTGGACGCCCGCGGTCATGGGGGCGAGCGAGGAAGCAGGCATCATCTACGCCCGGCACGGACTGGACGCGCTCGAACTGGGTGACGAGGCGATCGTCGAAGCCGCCGCATTCACCCTGGAGGGCCGTGCCATGCGCACGGTCAGGCAGGCGCACAACCGTGTGAGGCGGGCCGGATACACCGTACGCATCCGACGTCACCAGGACATCGCCCCCGACGAGATGCAGCACCTCGTCCAGCGGGCGGACCACTGGCGCGACGGCACCACCGAGCGCGGCTTCAGCATGGCCCTGGGACGGCTCGGAACGCCGCAGGACGGGCGGTGCGTGATGCTCGAATGCCACGACTCCGACGGCGAGCTGCGGGCACTGCTGTCCTTCGTCCCGTGGGGCCCTGAGGGACTCTCCCTCGACCTGATGCGCCGCGACCGCGACGGCGACAACGGCCTGATGGAGTTCATGGTCATCGAAATGCTGCTGCACGCCGGCGAGATCGGCATCACCCGTGTATCGCTGAACTTCGCGATGTTCCGCTCCGTGTTCGAACGCGGAGCCCGGCTCGGCGCCGGACCTGTCCTGCGGCTGTGGCGATCGCTGCTGAGCTTCTTCTCCCGCTGGTGGCAGATCGAGTCTCTCTACCGTGCCAACGCGAAGTATCGCCCGCAGTGGAAACCCCGCTTCCTGCTCTTCGGAAAGGCCTCCGACCTGCCCCGCATAGGACTGGCAGCGGCCCGGGCGGAAGGCTTCCTGAACGCTCCGGGAGTACCGAAATGGCTCCATCGACAGCGCCTGCACACCCACCCCTAGCCGTGGCCGGCCACCAAGCCCCAATCGTGAACCACAAACGGATCCAGCACCCCATTGAGGGGAACACGATGAGCGACCGTCCCACCCAGATCACGCACTTTCACACCGGCCCTCACCGCCTACGGTGGTGGTTCCTGGCACGCACCGGTGACCCTGTGGCGAAGCTCCTCGCACCAGGCTTCCGCGGCGACCCCTACGCGCTGTACGAGCACATGCGCGCTCACGGGCCCATCCACCACAGTCGCACAGGGCTGAGGGCTGTCATGTCGTACGACGCCTGCAGTGAAGTTCTCCACAACCCGCACCTCCAGGCGCCGGAGGCATCCGCTCACCTCATCGAACGTGCGCCCATTCTGCAGGCGGCGGCTCTCGTCGGCGACCTCCCCGGAATCCGGGCGACTGCCTCCGATCAGGCCCAGGCAGTCGCCTCTCCCCTGCTGCGGCCGGTACTTCACCCGTCGCTGCCTCGAATCGAAGCCGTCGCCCACGGCCTGCTTCGCCGCCGCGCCGAGGCCGGCTTTCTGGACGTCGTCGACCACTTCGCCTTCCCACTGGCCGTTGCCTGCCTCGGCGAGCTGCTTGGCGTTCCAGCAGCCCACTCGGCTCGCTTCACACAGATCTGCCACACCTTGGGGCGACCACTCCACACTGCGCCCTCCAGCGCCGAAGCCGAAGCACTGTACGACGCGAAGGAGGACCTGGCCGCTCTGGTCATCCGGCTGGAACTCGAACGACAGCAAAGTCCGGGTGACGACCTGATCAGCAGACTGAGCGTTCCGCGCCACGGCAACCAGACGAGGGACGACGTACCCCGCCTGCTTGATCACATTCACCGGCAGGATCCCCAGGAGGGAGCGAACCCGGGTACGCCAGGGATGCCAGGCGCTACCACGGGGCAGCTGACTCTCGTAGAAGTCGACGGAGTGTGCGCGACGTTGGCCGTCTCCGGTTTGGATACAGCAGTCTGTTTGATCAGTAACGCGGTTGCTGCACTTGGCGCCCACCAGGAGCAATGGCAGACGCTCCGGACGGCGCCGCAGCTTGCAGGTGAGGCGATCGAAGAGACCCTGCGCTTTGATCCTCCCCGCCAATTCGCCCTCCGTGTCGCCGGCGAACGTGTGCAGGTGGCAGGCCACACTGTTCCACCGGGCAGCGGACTGCTCGTCATGCTCGCCGCTGCCCAACGCGACCCTGCCCGGTTTCACGCCCCTGACCGCTTCGATCTCACCCGTCGGGCCGAGCCCAGTCACCTCGCCGCTGACGGCGACATGACGCTCGCCACCTCATGGGCCCGTTTGACAGCTGAGATCGCTCTACGAGCTCTGGCAAACCGAATGCCACACCTGCGTCCCGCAGGGCCGGCAGTCCGTCGGCCGACAGGAGTCGTCCGCGGCTTCACCCATCTGCCGGTGCACGCATCGCTGAAGGCATGAAGCGCCCGACGGATTCCTCAGCGGATCCGTCAGGCAGACAGTCGCGCTTGGGCACGCCAGTGGTCGGCGTCGTGAGGATCGCCAAGCCAGCCGGCCAGAGGCTCAGCGCCGGCACGGAATTCTCCGGTTACGAGCTCGCCGACCACGACTCTCAGGGCGTCGATGTCATGGGGGGCATGATCGGTCTCGCACCAGCAGGCCGCGTTCACCGCCGCGTCGACTACGAGCTGGCCCAGGTGGATCCACACCACCTCAAGCTGGAACCCCAGCTGATCCCCCGCGTCCCGAACGGGAGCGAGTGGCGGTGCCCGTCACGGGGAAGGCCGGCGACCAGGCGGCCTCACTCGTGGGGCGGGTCGGCCGCCGGGCGACGGGTGGCCCGGCCGCCGTCCTCGGCCGTTCCGGCTACGGGCTCGGCGGCCCCGGGCGCCACCGCTTCGCCAGCGCTGGAAGAGGCGTGATGGGGGGTGGTCTTTGCCGCGGGCTCGGTACCGGGAGTGAGGACTGTGCGCTGTCGCGGCTTGGCGCGCAGCAGGCGGGGGATGGCCATCGACCCGCCGCCGTGTAGCAGAAGGCTGCCGAGTACAACGAGAACCGTAGCTTCCAGCGCGCTGTTGGCGCCCGGTCCGTCCGGGATGGTGTTGAAGGCGAGCAGGCCGAACACGATCGAGGTGGTGCCGCGTGGTCCGAGCGCGCCGACCAGCAGCCGGTCGCGCCAACCGAGCCGGGAGCCGAGCAGGGCCAGGAGGACCGGCACGATCCGCAGCACGGTGAGCGCGGCCGCGCACAGCAGCAGGACCGACCAGTCGAGGCCGACGACGAAGGTGAGCACCACCGCGTTGCCGAAGAAGAACCACATGACCATGGTCATCAGGGCACTGGTGTCCTCGACCAGCTGGAGGTCGGAGCCGGCCGGTGCCGCGCCGCCGTGGCGCTGGCGGGCCTGCCGGACGTAGCGGAAGGCGACACCGGCCACGAACGCGGCGACGAAGCCGTTGCCGTGTACCGCGACCGTCGAGGTGTAGGTCAGCAGCGGGATGACCAGCCCGATGATCCGCCGGGACTGGCCGGTCATGAAGTTCGCACGCTGGGCGAGGTTCATCAACCAGGCGAGTAGCGCGCCGACCAGGGTCCCGATGACGAGGGCCTTGACCGCGAACGGCACGGTGGTGGCCAGTGCCTGCAACGGTATGCGCTTCTCGGTCGTGGACCCGGCGAGCACCAGCGCGAACAGGAAGATCGGTGAGACGATGCCGTCGTTGTACCCGCTCTCCACGTTGAGCACGTTGCGCACCCGCGCCGGGATCCGCCGGTCGCGGACAAGACTTTCGGCCGGAGCGAAGTCGGTGGGGATGACGACGCAGGCGATCAGCAGCAGCACCGCGCCCGGCAGCTCGGGCAGCAGCAGGCCGCCCAGCAGGACTGTCGCGCCGAGGCTGAGCGGCAGGGCCACCAGCAGCAGGCGGGCGGCGGAGCCCGGGTCTCGGCCGAACAGCCGCCCGCCCCGCAGCTCGGTGGCGTCCACGAACAGCAGCACCGCCAGGATGATCTCGGCCACGTGCTGGGCGATCTTGGAATTCAGTGCGACGGCGATCTCGCTGTGTGTGAACAAGCCGGTGGCCACGCCTGCGAGCACCAGCACCAGCGATGCCCGTACGTGCAGTCGCTCCAGCCGCCCCGCGAGGAGAGACCAGCCGGCCATCACGGCGGTGATCACAATCAGGACTGGGATCAACAAAGGAAGGTCGCCTTCGAAGGGGAACGAGCCGCGGACACCCTGCTAACCGGCTAGGCGAGGGGGGTTTCCGTAGGCGTCCAGTACATCTTGAGCCCGGCCCGGAAGGCCGCAGGCGCCGCAGTGCGCCCGTTCGTGTTGTGGCTGGCCGACCGTGCCCTCCAGGGTGCCGCCGATCCGGCCGACGCACGAACTTGCCGAAGCAGCGCTGGCTCAGCCCCGTGACCGGGCCTATCCAGGACGGCTGCGACGCCGTAAACGCACCAGCCACGTCAAGGTCGTCCCACTACCCCGGAGCCCAGGATTGCGAAGATCAGTTGCCAGAATTCTGTTGGGCGCCCTCGTCACCGGCCGGTACGGTTCCACGCACGCAGAACCAAGGGGATGAGCTGGTGCACCCAGTGCTGCTGGTGGAAGTGGACGGACCGCTGAACCCGTATGCCGCGAAGCCGCACCGTCGGCCCGAGGGCTATCAGACGTACCGCCTGCTGACCCTCGGTCGGAGGCCGCCGAGCGGCGCCGGCTGACTGAATGGGGGCTGCCGCACAAGCCCGTGAAGCCGCTGCGGGTCTAGCTCAACCCGGGTCACGGCCCGGCACTGGACGCACTTCCCTTCGACCTGGTGTGGGCGACAACGTGGGAGGAAGAAGCCAACATCTTCGTCGCGCCAGTCTTGGGACTGCCCGAACTGCCCTCCATCCCCTGGCCCTCGCCGCGGCCCGAGCCCAGGGGCGGTGTGTTCCGGAAGACGCCCGAGATCGTCGCCTGGGTGAAGGGCCGTGCGTTCGCCTGGGTCGACGACGAAATCACAGAGGCAGACCGTACCTGGGTGAAGGAACACCACGACGGCCCCGCCCTACTGCACCGGATCGACCCACGACGCGGCCTTATCATCGACGACTTCGCCACGCTGGCAGCATGGGCGACCGACCTCGACTGACTCTGCAGCCGGTCGACAACCGGCTGCGACGCCTTCCTCTGTGATCCTTTACGGGACAAGTCTTAGTTACCCCACCTCAGACCTGCTGCGTGTCTCACCGAAGTCGAGCACCGCAACCGGCAACGGAAGACGCCTCACCTCACAACTCGCGACTTCGAAACCAGGTGATTAGACGAAAAATAGACACTCTCCCTTGCCAGCGGCACCGCCGGACCCTTACTGAATCACTGCTTGATTTTCCACGGTACAACTATGCCGAACTTCCAGAGGTAGATTCCTGCCAGCGCCGTGACGATCATGAGCCCCGCCGTGGTGAGAATCATATTGCGCCGCCGCACCTTAGGATCGAGTGCGCGCTGGGCGGTTTCGGTGACCTTACGCCGGCTCCAGCGTAGGACAATCTGCGCCCAGGCGAACTCGGTCGCCCAGATGGCCATGCCACCGAAGATCACCAGCCAGCCCGGGCCGGGCAGCACCAGCATCGCGACACCAGCCCCAATTACGGCGAGGCCAACGACGAAGATTCCGACCTGCCAGCCCAGGCGGAGCAAACTTGACTTCCGGATGAACCCGGGGGCCCGCGAGCCCAGTTTTCGCTCCGCCACCCCCTCGTCCCCCAAAGCGGAATCAGCGGTCACCGTCACGGCGACTTTCCCCTGCTTATCATTCTCCGCATTCATAGAGTCCAACCTATCGGAACCGGGACCTTGACCGGAATGGAGGTATGGCCCAAAGGGTCACACGTGAAAGCGAACGGCTTGAAGCACCGCAAGGTGCACACGGCGGTGGACACCTCTGCGCGGAACGGGACTTGAACGAGGGCGAGTCCTCGCCCGGTCGACCCAACCGGCTGACTCAACCCCCAGACCAAGACGCCCATCCCACTGCTCTGAGGCCCTGGTTCGCGTAGTGATGATCGACCTCACGAGCCGGAGGCTGACCCGAGAATGCACCCCAGGACCGGAAAGCCACAGCGGGCCCAGTAAGGGGCCGCTACTACCAGGCGGGCTTTCTCGGAAATTCCTGACCCGAAATCGGTCGACCTGGCACAGCAACAGATTGTCCAACTGGACGACCTGAGCCGTTTCGATCGGCTCCTCGAAGCCAACGGTGCGATGACTGGTGGGGTTCGTGGAACTACTCTTGGCTCCGGCGAACGAAGCGAAGTCTGACTTCTGTTCGTGACATCAGCGCGACGTCGACGAGGGAGCTTATCGAGCCCGAAGGCGTCGCGGCCGGCGACCTCGATCGCCTTCATGGCGGCGAAGCCCGCGGTCTCGTGGTAGGGGCTGTCAGACGGCGGCGATGTCGATGGACATCTCCTTGAACGCCTTGTCCATCATGGCCGTCATGACCTTCTTGCCGACGCGGTTGGTCAGCACCTTCTGCATGGCGGTGCGTACGATTTTGTCCTTGCGGGTCTGGGGGACGAATGTCGGCAGGCCCTCGGTGCGGGCGGACTTCTGTTGGAGTGCCATGAAGGGGCGCAGTTTCTGGTCCCATTCGCGCAGGGCGCGGGGGGTGTTGCCGGGGTTGCGCTGGAGCAGGGTGCCCAGCAGGTCGGCGCCGGCCATTGCGGTGGAGGCGCCCATGCCGGAGTACAGGGTCAGGCACCAGGCGGCGTCGCCGAGCAGGACGATCCGGTCGGTGTGCCAGGTGTCCATTTCGATCTGGTGGGCGGAGTCGAAGATGTAGTCGTCGGCCTGCTCGAACTGCCGGAGCAGGTGGCCGAGGACGGGGCCGGTGGGCTCGGGTCCGAAGGCGGCGCGCAGAGACTCGATGGGCGGGCGGCGGAACTGGGCGTCCTCGTCGTCGGTGCGGTAGTTGAACAGCAGGCCGGGATGGTGGTCGGTGAAGGGGAAGGTCCACACGGAGCGTCCGGGTTCGGCGAGGACGATGCCGTCCTGGGGCCGGTAGCCGGGGACGGGTTCCTTCATGGTGGTGGCTGCGACGATGTGGTGCAGCGGGCGCATGAACCGGCTGTCGGGGCCGAACACGAGGCGGCGGACGGTCGAGCGCAGGCCGTCGGCGCCGACCACGAGGTCGAAGTGCTCGGTGGTCTCCGAGGCGTCCTCACCGGTGGTGCGCAAGGTGACGTCGACTCCCGTGGAGTGTTCGTCGAAGGCCGTGGGTGTGGTGCCGTAGCGGATTTCGGTGCGGGGGGCGACGGTGTTGTAGAGGGCGGTCTCGATGTCGCCGCGCAGGATCAGGCGAGGGCCTCCGGGCAGGTCGCCGTACCCCATGCCGGGGCGCCGGCGTCCGTCGCGTTCCACGTCGTAGGTGACGCTGGTGGGGTCGGTGCGGTTGCCGATGGCGTCGAGGACGCCCATGCGCTGTGCGGTGGCGCGGCCGGTCTCGAAGAGGCCGATGAAGTAGCCGGCGGCACGGCGTGCGGGCGCGCGCTCGACGATGACGGGCTCCCAGCCGATCTCATTGAGGCGCATGGCGGTGGCGAGGCCACCGATGCCCATGCCGACGATAAGGGCTCGGGGTGTGTGGGTGTTCAAGGAGTGTCTCCTCGTGCGTGCAGATTCGTGACTGCGGGGTCGCTGTGGGAGGGGCACGGCGGGTGCGGCGCCTGGGCCGGCTTGGTGGACGTGGGCGCGGAGCCGAGACGAAACGCCGGGCACGTGGGCGGCTTTTGGGGGCGTGGCTGCCACGCCGGAGCGTGCTGAGCGAGCAGGCTGGGTATATGGCCGACCAGGCGGTGGCTGTCTCCAGCCACCGCCCTGTTCGAAGAGCTGCCGTGTGGAACCAGGCCTGCGGGGCCGTACCCGGCGCCGTGCGTATGGTCGAAGGCCAGGTCCCGCCGTTGAGGACCGATGCGGGTGGGTGTCGCTACTGCCCTGCTTCGAGGCGGGCCGCCACCTCGCTTGCTGCACGCTGGCCGGACAGCATCGCGCCGTTCATGCTGCCCGAGGTCTCGTCGGCTGTCTCGCTGCCGGCCCAGTGCACCAGGCCGACCGGCTCGCGCAGGTACGGGCCGAAGGTCGTCCATGCCTTCGGTCCGACTGCCGGGTTGGGCCCGCCCGCAGCGAAGACGTCGTTGCCCCAGGAGAAGTCGGTGTAGTCGACCGCGTGCCGCGCACGCTCCCCGAACATGTGGACGAGGTGCTTGACGACACGGCGACGGCGCTCGTCCTCGTCGTACGCGTCGAAACCGCGTGCGTCGCAGAACACCATGAGGATGCCGGGGCCATCGGCGCTGGGACTGACGTCGAAGGTGAGGAAGACGGTCTCATTGTCGGACATCCCCTCCCCTGACAGCCCTTCGCTCCTCCAGAAGGGGCGGTCGTAAGCGACGAAGGCCTTGCTGAGCGCGCCAAGCCGCCAGCTGCGGGAGAGTCCGTAATGACGCTGCGGGAGTGCGGGCGTGAACTTGATCGTCGAACGGTGGGTGGGGGACGCCGTCACGATGACGTACCGGGCTTCGATGGCGTGCCTGCTGGTCTCGACCGTCACGCGGTCGCCGACCGTGGTGATGCGCTCGACCGGGGAGTTGACGATCACCCGGTCTTCCAGCGTGTCGGCGAGCTTGCTGACCAGCGAGTGCGTCGTTCCCAGCACTCGGTCCTGCTGGTCGCCGCCCTCGACGGTGAGCATGAACTCGATACCGCCCAGGTTCTTGATGTAGCGCAGGGCGTTGAAGAGCGACACGTCGCTGACGGGCGCACCCCACTGCACCAGGCTGAACATGGTCAGGAATTTCCGGGTGTCCTTCAGGGCATGCTTCGCGGTGAGCCATTCGCCGAGCGACATCGAATCGAGCTGCGCGGCCTGGGGGTGCTTCCAGGGAGCCGAGACGGGAAGGTCGTCGACCATCTTCTGCAGGTCGTTCAGGATCCGCGTGATGTCGAGCATTCCCCAGGGTGCCATGGAAGTGGCGCTCTCGATCTTGCGCTTGCCCCCGAAGGACATGACTCCCTTGCCCTGGTGGAACTGGGGCACGAACTCGCAGCCAAACCGGCTCACGAGATCGCGTACCGCCGCGTGATGCGGTGCGACCCAGGTCGCTCCGGCATCGACGGGGACGCCCGCGACCTCGACCGTATGGATCCGTCCGCCGACGCGGTCACGGCCCTCGACGACGACGACGTCGTACCCGGCTCGGGAGAGCTGGTCCGCGGCCGTGAGTCCTGCGAGCCCGGCACCGACGATGACGACGTCGACTTGGCGGGTGGGGGGAGTGTTCATGATTGCGCTCCGTTCCTCGCGACTGATCAGCCGCTTGTCCCATCACCAATACTGTACTGACACGTCAGTGCAGTTTCAAGCGGGTGGGGCTCCGCGCGGGAGCGATCGCCGCGGGCGGCCATCAAGGGGAAGAGCAGACGCGGTGATCGGCCTCTTCATGAGGCCCGGTCGGCGACACAGCCCCCTCGGACCAGCCGGGGGCGCGTCGTTGATGCCGGATTGAGTTCGCCCGCCATGACTGCTCGGGGCATCGGGTGATCAGGCCGGACCTGGCCATGCAGTCGAGACCGGGGCACGCGTAGCCGAGCGCGAAGGGCACGTGCTGCCCCTGGAGACCGGATCTGTGCACGACGTCCAGGAGGGCTTCCCGGCGCGTCAAGGCGGCCCGCCAGCGGGCGGGTCCGCGTCTGGGAGCGCATGGACTCAACGGGCAGGGCAGAATTGGGCTGCGGCAGGCGGTTCCTCGAACGCGACAGCCCGCCGCGGCTCGATGTGCCGTACGCAGCTCGCAGAGCAGCGCCCAGCAGTCTCGGCGCGCTGGGTGTACTGCCGAAAACGGGAATCCGCCAGTGCGGCCGGTCGCCGACCGGCTGCGGTCGACAGCTATGCCCGTGAAGGCTGCGAGGGCCGGGGACCTGGATGCCAAAACCACGGCGCCCTGCCGAGAACCTTCACGGAGCGGCGTCGCGCTGAACGGGAAGGTTCCAGCGGAGCCTCCGTCGTCGCTGACGCGCCCCCTCTCTTGCCTCGGCAGCTCCAGTCAGCGAAGGGGGCACGCGTCGCATCGGCCGGTCTGCCCGCACGGACTCGCGACAGCAGGCCAGCCACAAGAGGGAGCAGCACACGGATGCCTGCCCATGTCGCAGGAGCACTAGGAACCCGGGGTGGTGAGGCGCTCCAGCTCCGCTCGCAAGGCGACGAGCTCGGCACGGTCGTACTTCAGCCCCCACCCGGCCATCAGGCCGGCACCGTCGACAGCGTTGAGAATGACGGTCCGCGCCCCGACGGAAATCCCGTCCTCAGCCATTTCGGCCTTCCAGCGGTACCCGTCTTCGGCCACGATCTCGGACACGCCGGGGGTGACAGCAAGAGCAGCCAAAAGGAAGAGCCGCTCGCCGACAGCCTCGATCGCATCCCCTTCCAGTGACGCGCGAATGAAGGCCCTTGCCAGGCGTCCAGGCGCCTGGCCGTCCTCAAGGAGCTCCTGCACCGTCCGCCGGAACTGCTCGAGTACATCGCGGGCCAGTGCGACCCACAGCGCGTTCTTCGAGCTGTAGTGATAGATCACCGCTCCGCGAGTCACCCCTGCTGCGGCGGCGACGTCGTCAAGGGTCGCCCGGGCTCCCTGCGCCACGACGACATCCCTCGCGGCATCCAGGAGCAACCGCTTCGTGTCTTCGGCCCCTCGCCCTGCTGTGCGTCCCATGATCTCTCTTACGTCTTCGCCCTACGGGGTAGTGGCCAGTGTGCCTGACCGCCACGCAGCCTCCTGACAGTCGGCGACGGCTGACGGGAAGGCTCGGGTCGGGCAAAAGCCCGCCCGGGATGATGGACTTCACTGGCACCCGTCGGTCCCGTCAGTTTCCGGTCGCACTGCCGCCACCCAAAACTACACTGACTCGTCAACACAGTAAATGCTGTCGCCCTGTGCCGCCCTCGCCGCAGACGTCCAGAGGGAACCGGCGCTCTACCGTTGTCACCCTCGCCCGTCCTCCGGAATGTCTGACGGCATTCCGGAGGACGGAAGGCGCAAGGCGAACGAGGGATGCCTCCACGAGGCCGACGCGCTGAAGGTAGGCGCCAGACTCGCGGAACATCAGCGTGCACTACGCACCAGCTTCGTGACCGCCAGGCCCGGTGTTCACACGGGACTGCGGTGGTTTTGGGGCAGGCCTGTCGCCTGGGCAGCCCGGGTCAGCCTTCGGCGGCCGCCAGCGCGCGGTTGCGGCGGACGGAGGACCAGAAGGACCAGGCGATCAGGACGACGCCGATGAGGCCGGTGATGACCTCGTTGATCTCGTACCGGATGGTGACGAGGAGGAGGACGGCGAGGGCGCCGATGGCGTAGTGGGCGCCGTGCTCCAGGTAGACGTAGTCGTCCAGGGTGCCCTGCTTGACCAGGTAGACCGTGAGAGACCGGACGTACATGGCGCCGACGCCGAGGCCGAGCGCCATCAGGACGATGTCGTTGGTGACGGCGAAGGCGCCGATGACCCCGTCGAAGGAGAAGGAGGCGTCGAGGACCTCCAGGTACAGGAACATGAAGAAGGCGGCCTTGCCGGCCAGCTGGATCGCGGAGACCTTCTTGCCGCTGCGCCTGGCCTCTTCCTCGGCCTCGTGCTCGCGCTCCTCCTCTTCGAGCTTGCCCTCGAAGAAGCCGGAGAGACCGCCGACGACCAGGTACGTGATGAGGCCGGCGATGCCGGAGATCAGCACCGTCTGCGTCTTGTCGACGTGCATGCCGCCGTGCTGGTGGGCCTGGGTCGCGACGGTCATCGAGGCGACGAGCAGGACGATCAGGGCGATACAGACCGACAGCATGTCGACCTTGCCGAGCTTGGCCAGCGGGCGCTCCAGCCAGCCGAGCCAGTTGATGTCACGGTCCCCGAAGATGAAGTCGAGGAAGATCATCAGAAGGAACATGCCACCGAAGGCGGCGATCGACGGATGCGCGTCGGTGACGAGCTCCTGGTAGCGGTCGGCGTCGTTGAACGCCAGGTCGACGGCCTCGATCGGGCCGATCTTGGCGCTCACCGCGACGATCACGACGGGGAAGACCAGTCGCATTCCGAAGACGGCGATCAGAATGCCGATGGTGAGGAAGATCTTCTGCCAGAAGGCATTCATCTTCTTCAGGATGCCCGCGTTGACCACCGCATTGTCGAAAGAGAGCGAGATCTCGAGGATGCAGAGGATCGCGACGATCCCGAACGCCTCCCACCCCCCATAAAAAACCGCGGCGACCAGGCCGAGTGCGGTGATCGCGAATGACCAGCCGAAGGTTTTCAGAACCACGTGTTGCCTTATCTCGGTGGGGTGGTCGGTGGTCAGGCGGGGGTGGGCAGGAGGGCGATGCCGTCGTCGTCGGCGTGCAGGATGTCGCCGGCGTGGATGGTGATGCCGCCGAAGGTGACGGGGAGGTCGATGGCTCCGGTGGAGTCCTTGGCGCTCTTGCGGGGTGTGGTGCCGAGGGCTTTGATGCCGAGCGGGAGTCCGGCGAGGGTGGCGCTGTCGCGGACGGCGCCGTGCAGGACGAGGCCGGCCCAGCCGTTTTCGTGGGCGGCGCCGGCGATGAGGTCGCCGACGAGGGCGGTGCGCAGGGAGCCGCGGCCGTCGACGACGAGGACGTGGCCGTTGCCGGGGGTGCGCAGGAGGTCGCGGAGCAGGCCGTTGTCCTCGTGGCAGGTGACGGTGCGGACGGGGCCGGCGAAGCTGCGGTGGCCGCCGAACTGGCGGAATTGCAGGTCGCAGACGCGCAGGTCGGTGCCGTGCTGGTCGACCAAGTCGGCGGTGGGGACGGGTGTGATGGGTCCGGGCACGGGTGGCCTCTCGTGGAGAAGAAGGGCTGCCGCGCTCGCGTTTCCTCTTCCGGCCGTCAAGCGGTTGGGGGTGCGAGCGCGGCAGCCTGCTCGGGGGTGAGGGGGCGGGTGGTGTGCCCCTGGAGCAGGAGGTGGAGTTTGGCGGTCTCTTCGAGTTCCTCGATGGCGTCGGCGGCCTGTTCGAGGGAGGTTCCGGCGACGATCGGGCCGTGGTTGGCGAGCAGGACGGCGTGGTGGGTGCGCGCGGTGTGCTCGGCGAGCGGTTCGAGGGCGGGGTCGCCGGGGGCGTGGTAGGGCAGGAGGGGCAGGCGGCCGACGCGCATGGCGTAGTACGCGGTCAGCGGCGGCAGGACGTCGCCTGTGTCGGGTACGGCGAGGCAGGAGACGGCGGCTGCGTAGGTGGAGTGCAGGTGTACGACCGCGTGGGCGGCGGGGCGGGCGCGGTAGAACGCGGCGTGCAGGAAGGCTTCCTTGGTGGGGCGCGGGCCGTCGAGGTGGCGGCCGTGGACGTCGGTGCGGGACAGGCCGGTCTCGGTGAGGGTGCCGAGGCTGGAACCGGTGGGGGTCAGCAGCAGGGTGCCGTCGGCGAGGCGTACGGAGAGGTTGCCGGTGGAGCCGTGGGTGAGCCCGCGGGTGAACAAGGAGCGGGCAGTGCGGACGATGAGTTCGCGGGCGACCTGCTCGTCTTCGTAGGCGCTCACCGGTCGCCCGCCGGGGTGGCGAGGGCGCGGGTGAACAGGTCCGGGGCGCCGAAGTTGCCGGACTTGAGCATGAGGGCGAGCGGGCCGTTCTTCGTGTCGGCGGTGGTCCAGGGAACGCCGGGGTCGGCTTCGTCCCCGACGAGGACCGCGCGGACGCCTAGGGCGGTGGTGACGGCTCCGGAGGTCTCGCCGCCGGCTACGAGGAGGCGGCTGACGCCGCGGTCGACGAGGTGGACGGCGAGAGTGCCGAGAAGTTCCTCGACCTGGGCGGCTGCTTCGGCGACGCCAAGCTGGGCCTGGACGGCGGCGAGCTCCTCAGGGGAAGCGGAGGCGTAGATCAGGACGGGGGCGGCGGGGTCCTGTGCGTCGTACCAGGTGAGGGCATCGGTGACGACGTCGCGGCCGGTGGCGGCGGCGAGGACGTCGAGGTGGAGGGAGGGCAGACCGGCGGCGTAGAACTGGGCGATCTGTTCCAGCGTGCGGGCCGAGCAGCTGCCGGCCAGGACCGCAGCGCGTCCGCCGACAGGCAGGGGGACGGGGGTGGCGGCGCCGGTGGCGTGGTAGGCGTGGCCGAGCCCTTCGGCGAGTCCGGCGGCACCGGCGACGACGGGGAGTTCGAGGGCGGCGGCACCGAGGACGGCGAGGTCGTCGTCGGTGAGTGCGTCGGCGATGACGTGACGGACGCCGTTGCGCTGGTGGGTGAGCAGGGCGTCGCGGACGGCGGCGGGGCCCGAGCGGACGGTCGCCCAGTCGACGAGCGCGACCGGGTGGGTGGTCTGAGGGGTGAGAAGACGGAGCAGGGAGGGGTCCGTCATGGGGTTGAGCGGATGGTGGCGCAGCGGCGAGTCGGACAGCAGCTGGTCGTGGACGAAGAGGTGACCCTGGTAGACGGTGCGGCCGTTGGCGGGGGAGGCCGGGGTGTGCAGGGTGACGGTGGCGCCCGCGGCGTCCAGGAGGGCGTCGGTGACGGGGCCGATGTTGCCGTGCGGGGTGGAGTCGAAGGTGGAGCAGTACTTGAAGTAGATCTGTGCGGCGCCCTGGGCCCAGAGCCAGTTCTGGGCGGTGGTGGAGTCGGCGACGGCTTCGGCGGCCGGGGTGGAGCGGGACTTGAGGGCGACGACGGCGGCGTCGCAGTTCGGCGGGAGGGTGGTGGCCGCGTCCGGGGTGCCGAAGACCAGGGCAGTGCGCAGGCCGGCCCGCCGGAAGGCGGCGGCGACGTCGGTGCCGCCGGTGAAGTCGTCGGCTATGCAGCCGATGCGCAGGGTCATGGTCGGGCTTCTCCTTGGGCGTGCGGTGGAGCGGAGGCAGGGTCCGGGACGGGAAGGGTCGGGGCTTCCCGTCCCGGACGGTCTGCGGGGTCAGTTCTGGCGGGAGCCGATGGCCTTGATGACGGCGGCGGTGAACTCGGTGGTGGAGGCGGTGCCGCCGAGGTCGCGGGTGGAGGTGCCTGCGGCGATGGTGTCGGCAACGGCCTGCTCGATGACCTGCGCGGTGTTGATGAGCGCGTCGTCGCCGTGCTTGGCGCCGAGCCACTGGAAGAGCATGGCGCCGGACAGGATCATGGCCACGGGGTTGGCGATGTCGCGACCGGCGATGTCGGGGGCGGAGCCGTGGGACGCCTGGGCCATGGCGGTGGTGGCGGAGGCGTTGATGGACGGCGCGGTGCCCAGCGAGCCGGAGATCTCGCCGGCGAGGTCGGAGAGGATGTCGCCGAACATGTTCTCGGTGACGATGACGTCGAAGTCCTGGGCGCGGCGGACCAGGTGGACGGTCATGGCGTCGATGTGGAAGTCGTCGACCTGGACGTCGGGGTAGTCCTGGGCGACTTCCTGGCACACGGTGCGGAACAGGCCGGTGGTGAGCTTGAGGACGTTGGCCTTGTGGACGATGGTGAGCTTCTTGCGGCGGGAGCGGGCCAGGTCGAAGGCGACGCGGGCGACGCGCTCGGTGGCCTCGCGGGTGATGATGCCCAGCATGATCGCGGTGTCGGGGGTGGGCATGAACTCGCCGGTGCCGGCGAAGGTGTTGCGGTCGGCGTAGAAGCCTTCGGTGTTCTCGCGGACGATGACCAGGTCGGCGTTGTCGCACACGGCCTTGGCGCCGGGGAAGGACTTGGCGGGGCGGATGTTGGCGAAGAGCTGGAAGTGCTTGCGCAGGGTGCCCGAGGGGTTGAGCGCGGACTTGTGCGGCTCGGGGTAGCTGACGGAGTCGTGCGGGCCGAGGTACCAGCCGTCCAGATCGGCCAGGGCGGCCTTGGTCTCGTCGGGGACGGGGTTGCCGTGGCTGGTGATCGCCTCGGCGCCGAGCGGGAGGGTGACCCAGTCGATGGAGGCGCCGGCGGCCTGGGCCGCGGCGGTGGCGATCTCCACGGAGGAGGGGACGATCTCGGGGCCGATACCGTCGCCCTGGAGGACGCCAAGGCGGTAGGTGGTGGTGCTCATGGGGGGGGTTCCTTTCAAAACGGGAAGGTGAGGGTCTTCGCGGGCGGCGGTCAGGTCAGGTGGGTGGCGGCGTCGGTGAGCGCGGTCCAGGACCGGGCGGCGGCCTTGCGGCTGTCGCCGTCCTGGGTGTGTTCCAGCGTCAGCCAGCCGGTGAACCCGCTCGCCGCGAGGGCCTGGAGCAGGGGGACGATGCGGTGGTCGCCGACCTGAAGCGGGCCGCGGGTGAGCGGACTCGCGAGCTGCACGGCGCCGGTGAGCGGCGCGTGCTCGGTGACGGCCTGGAGCGGGTCGGTTCCCTCGGCCTCCAGGTGGTGGGTGTCCAGGACGAGTCCGGCCAGGATCGCGAGGGAGTCGATCACGTCGAGGGCCTGCTGGGGGGTGTGCCACAGCGAGGTGTTGGCGCGGGACTGGGGTTCGATCAGAAGCCGTGTGCCGTTGGCGGCGGCCTCCTCGGCAAGCCGTGCGACGGCCTGCTCGGCCCAGGTCCGCTGGAGATCCTCCAGGCCGGGCAGGAAGGTGCCACGGGTTTGTCCGAGCGTGATCGGCACGCCGATCGCGCCGGCCAGGCGGGCGGCGCCGAGCAGCCGGTCGAGGGCGTGGCGGCGTACGTCCGGTGCCGGGTCGGTGAGCGTCAGCCCGTCCTGCGCGGCGATGGGGCCGGTGCCGATCCCGTAGACCTTCATCCCGCCGGCCTCGACGGTGCGGACCAGACCGTCGGCGTCGCGGGCGGTGCTGTCGCGGACCTGGACCTCGACGCCGTCGTAGCCGAGTTCGGCCAGATCGCGCACGGCTTCGGAAAGCGGGGCGGCGTAGCCCAGCGGCATCGGTGCCGTGCAGTCGTCGGCGGAGACGGTGTAGGCGAGCGGCCAGGGCAGCCGGCGGGTCACGGCGTGCCGCCTGTACGGGCCGGGGCCGGGGTGGCGGTCAGGAGGTCGCGCAGCTCGCGGGCGGCGGCTCCGGCGCCGTCGAGGACGGGCAGCCCGATCTGTGCGGCCAGGTGGTCGCGGGCCGGGGACAGGGAGTACTGGGCGAGCAGCACCACGTCGGCGTCGGTGCCGCCGGAGGCCCGCAGGGCCCCGGCGAGGTGCCCGGCGGTGGCGGCCGGGTCGCGCTCGGCCGCGGCGGCCTCGCTCAGGGCGGTGACGATCTCGACCGGGCGGCCCGGCCGCACGGCGGGGATGAGGGCTTCGAGCTGGGCGAGGGCGGCCGGGACGGCCGGCGGCGTGGAGGCGACGACGGCGATGCGCTCGTAGGGGCCGGCGAGCGCGGCCTTGAACATGGCCTCGTCGGACTTGAGTACCGGTGCCGGCCACAGGGCGCGGGCGGTGTCGACGACCTCGCCGTAGGAGGAGCAGGTCAGCAGCAGGCCCTGCGCTCCGCCGTCCATGGTGTGCTCGATCAGGCGGAGCATGCGGCGTCTGAGGGCGTCGGTGAGGCCGCCGGCGTCGCGTGCGTCGTCCAGGAGACGGTCGTCGAGGACGTTCCAGACGGTGGCCTGGGGAAACTCTCGGGCGAACGCCTCCTGCGCGATGCGGGCTCCGGCCGGCACGGCGTGGATCATGGCGACCAGGGGTCGGGGTTCGATCACCGGGGTTCATTCCTTTTCCGGTAACGGGGCCGGCAGGGGCCCCGGCCCCCCGCGCCCGCTCCGTGTCCGGGGGCGGGGACGGCCTTCGCCAGCAGGACGGATGGGCCTCGGGGGTGGGCTGGGCAGCGGGATGTTGCGTTGCCGCGCCGCCACTGTAGGACCAACCGGTCAACCGGTCAACCGGTTGAGGATGCGGATCACCCCGGACCGCCAGGAAAGCCCCGGCGGCCGGGGCCGGATCAGGACTCGCGCTGTTCGAGGGCTTCCATCAGACGGCGCGAGGCACCGCCCATGTGCCGGGCCATGGCGGCACGGGCCGCTTCCGAGTCGCCCTTCGCGACGGCCTCGAAGATCGGGACGTGGTCGGCGTAGGCGACCTCACGGGACCGCACGGCGCCAGTGCGCTCGACCCAGCCGCGCTGGATCATCGCCCGCATACCCTTGAGCATGTCCCGCAGCACCGCGTTGCCGGCCATCTCGCCGAGCGCGGCATGGAAGGCCGTGTCCGCCTCGGGGAACTCCTCATCGGAACAGTCCCGCATGGCCGCGAGGCGGGTACGCAGCAGCTCCACGCCCGCCTCGTCGCGGGCTTCGGCGGCAAGGCCGGCGACGACGACCTCCAGCTCGGCGCGCGCCTGGACCATGTCCCGCGCGCCCCGCTCGCCCAGGACCAGGCCCAGCTCGAAGAGCCGGTAGAGCACGTCGGAGTCGGCGCCGCGGAAGTAGGTCCCACTGGACTGGCGGATCTCCAGCAGGCCCAGGAAGCCCAGTGACTTGATCGCCTCGCGCACGGTCGGCCGGTTCACGCCGAGCATCTCGGTCAGCTGCCGTTCCGAGGGGATGCGGTCGCCGGGCTGCACCTCGCCGGACATCAGGTAGTCGATCAGTCGGCGGGAGACCTCCGAGGCCATCGGTTCACGCGGCTCGACCGTGATCCTGGCGAGTTCGGCCATCGAAATCCTCTTCTCGGTATTGACGTGATGGCTGGATTCTAGTTACCTACCGGCAATCCGGTAAACCGGTTGTCCGGTTCCGAAGAGCCGTCCACCCCCGGTACGTCCCGCTGGTGATTCCGGCCACGCCAGGCCCGCCCCCTGATGCATCACACCAGGTCAAGCCCGCCTGCCCGTGCACACCGAGCCCCAGCCGTACAGGAGCCGCACGTACGATGACCGACCAGAAGCGCGAGCCGAGAACCGCGGCGTGCCTGCCTGGTCACTTCCCGACCTGACACGCCCCACCCCGCGCCGCACCGGGCCGCCCCCACGCCGGCGGCCCCCAAAGCCCTGTCCCAAGGAGCAACGATGCTCGCCGCCCTCGGCTTCGCCACCCTGGCCAGCTTCATGCTGCTGGTGATGCGGAAGTACCTCTCCGCCTTCACCGCCATCATGCTCACGCCAATCGCCGCCGCCCTCATAGCCGGCAAAGGAACCCAGCTCGGCGACATGATCATGAGCGGCCTCGAAACGGTCGCCCCCACCGCCGCCCTGCTGCTGTTCGCCGTCCTCTACTTCGGCCTGATGATGGAGATGAAGCTCTTCGATCCCGTCTGCCAGGCCATCATCCGAGCCACCAAGGGCGACCCGGTCCGCATCGTCGTCGGCACCGCCGTGCTCTCCATCTGCATCGCGCTCGACGGCGACGGCACCACCAGCTACATGATCGTCTGCTCGGCGTTCCTGCCGATCTACCGGCGCCTGGGCATGAACCCGCTCATCCTCGCCACCCTCGCCGCCATGGCGCTCGGCACCGTCTCCGGCACCACCCCCTGGGGCGGCGCCGCCACCCGCGGCATCAGCGTCCTGCACCTGAGCGCCACCGAGTACTTCGTCCACATGATCGGCCCCATGGCCCTCACCAGCCTGGCCATCATCGCCGTCGCCTACTGGCTCGGCCTGCGCGAACGCCGCAAGATCGACAACGAGAAGCTCAACGCCTACAAGCTGGAGATCGTCTCCGGCAACGCCTTCGAGCCCGTCAAGGCCGACTGGCGCATGTGGTTCAACGCCGCCCTCACCGCCGTCCTCATGGTCCTGCTCGTCCTGGAGGTCGCCGACCTCCTCGTCCTGTTCATGGTCGGCTTCGTCATCGCGCTCCTCGTCAACATCCGCGTCATCGCCGACCAGCAGGAACTCATCAAGCGGCAGGCCGCCAACGCCGTCCCCGTCGTCATCCTCGTCCTCGCCGCCGGCGTCTTCACCGGCATCATGACCGACTCCGGCATGATCAAGGCCATGGCGAACGCCGCCCTCGCCGTCGTCCCCGACGGCATGGGCAACCTCATCCCGCTGGTCACCGCCGTCCTCGCCCTGCCGCTCGGCTTCTTCATGTCCAACGACGCCTACTGGTTCGGCGTCGTCCCGGTCCTCGCCGAGTCCGCCTCCCACTACGGCATCAGCCCCAACGAGATCGCCCGCGCCGGCGCCATCGGCCAGATCCTCCACATGATGGGTCCCACCAGCGCGCCCCTCTGGGTCCTCCTCGGCCTCGTCAAGGCAGAGCTCGGCGACTTCCAGCGGCACGCCCTGCGCTGGGGAATCCTCGTCTCCCTCGCCTACATCGCCTTCGCCCTCACCACCGGCGCCATCAGCATCTGACCCGCACAACACCCAACCCCGTGGGCTGCACAGCAACTGTGCGGCCCATGCGGCTGGTACAGCCACGAACCCGACCGCCACCCGGACACGCCGCGGAAAAGAAGACACCACTCATCGCCCGGTGCCCGAGACCGGTTCGCCCCAGTCGCCTACCGCCGTCTCCGGGACAGGACCACGCCGTACGATATAACCCGAAACGAAATCCCCCCGGCTCTGTCAGCCGCTGGACCAGGGCCGACCGACCGGGCGCTTCCAGAGACCCTCCCCGAGGTCCCGGCCCCGGTCACCCGAGCTTCGTCGGTTACTACCGCACCGTGCGCGGCTTCGACCCCCGCTCGATCAGCTCCACCACCGAGTAGAGCGCGACCACGCTCACGGCGTCCTTCGCCTTCTCAATGATGTCGAACATCGACATGCTCGCCCCTGCCCGGCCCGCTTGGTCACAGAAGCCGATAGAGCGACCCCGAGGACCCGCTGGCCAAGTAGGAGCGGCGCCGCGAGGAGCGTCTCGCGGAACGGAGAGGGCGCCGTCGCGCCCTTCCTGTGGCCGATGGCCCGCTTCGGGAGCAGCCACCTCGCTCCGTCGGCACCCCGCGCGATCGAGGAGTACGACGGGCCTGGCCTGGGTGTCGCTCGCGATCGTGGCGAATTTGGCCAAAGCACAGGCTCTGCTGTATCCGCCTCCGCCGGAGCCTGCTCGACCGCCGGAGTGGGACCGGCCGGCCCTCGGCGAGGGACGGGGCCGGCACCGGCGCACGCCCTCGAAGCCCGGCGACACCGGGGCCTGATCCTCCCCGCTCTCACACGGAGGGAACCCGGCGCCGGGGCTGGGGCCGCTCCGCGTTACGGTCGAAGCGGCCCGGCGCCGTTCCGGCGCCCGGGCCATCGTGCCGAAGCCGCTCGCACCGAGGAGACCGTCCGTTGGACACCGACGCCCTGCCCACCGACGGGGACACGTTCTGGTAGGAGCGCAGAACCTGCTTCCTGACCACCCTTCGGCCCGACGGTTCCCCTCGCACCACTCCTGTCGGCGTCACGTACGACCCCGAGACACGGATCGCCCGCGTCATCACCGACGGCGGCAACAAGAAGGTCCGCAACATCCGCGCCGCCCTGGCCGCCGGCACTGAAGCCCGCGTCGCCGTCAGTCAGGCGGAGGGCCGGCGGTGGCCCATCCTCGAAGGCACCGCGGTCATCAAGGACGACCCCGCCTCCGTCGCCGACGCCGAGCGCCGGTACACCGAGCGGTACAAGACCCCGCGGGTCAACCCCAACCGGGTCGTCATCGAGATCACCGTCACCCGCACCCTCGGCCCCACCAAGCCCTCAGGCTGGTGAGCCGCCCGGCGCCCGCGCGGGCGGAATATAGGCGAGGATCCCCGGTTTCCGAAACCGGGGATCCATGCGGAGGATGGACGACACCACCGCCACTTCCCCGATCCTTCGTCGAAAGGCACCTCCGACCGCGACATCCACGCCCTGCCGACCGCTACGCCGCCGCGTACGACAGCCGGAACAGCTCCAGCGCCCGCTCCACGTCCTTCTCCGAGCGCAGCTGGACCTCCAGGTCCCCCGTGCCGTGGTGCCCCAGCCCTGTCACGTCCCGGGTGAAGCCCTCCACGAGGTCGACGTTCGCAGGCGCGGCCTTGAGGTAGACGAGGAGCTTGTCCTGCCGTCCGGTGACGCAGGCGAAGTTCCGCAGCCGCTGGTACGCGTCGTACTGCTTGCGCGGCACCTTCGTCACGTCCTCGCCCAGCCCACGCAGGACCTCGTCGACGACCGCCGCCAACTCCGTCATGGCGTCGGCCTGCCGACGGGGCACCTGCCGTTGCCCGCCGCCAGTACCGGCGCGCTGGGGGGCCGACCTGCCCTGGGCAGCGACCGAGGCGACCGTCTCCAGCGCGATGTGGTGCTCGCCGAACAGCCGGTACCGCACAAGATCGATCGACCGGCGATGTTCGCGCACCGCGTGCAGGTCGTACCGCGTGAAGTCGCCGGCGATGCAGATCAGCCGTGGAGCGCTCCACAGCACCGCCGAGGCCGCGGTCACCCCGAGGCGCTCGCGAACCAGTGCCTGGAACTCGTCCCGGTGGTCCATCAGCCACGCCATGTAGTACAGGCCCTGCGACAGGACACCGGGGTCGGTCGCCCGCTTGTACTCGACGATCACCGGAGAACGGTTCTCATCCAGCCCGAGCGAATCGATGCGCCCGCCATGGACGGGGCCGGTGCTGTACTCGGTCGCCAGGTAGCGGACGCCGAGCATCGGCTCCATCGCGCTCTCGACGAGCGCCTGCACATCAGCCTCGGCCTCGGCCAGACGCGGCGTGACCTCGGTCACGCCGTTCGTCGTATCGAACAGCTTCAGAGCCAGACACCCCCACTCTCGCGATTGCCGAGCGGGAACGCCGTCAGTGCTGGGATTATTTCCAGGGATGCCCCCCGCCTCACGAGAGTGGACGATTCTCTCAGAACACCGATTTGGGTCAATTCACCCCCCTGGGACATACCTGGGACCGATCCCTTAACGCCCCGCCAGGAAGCCCTTTGACCTGGGGAAACGCCGGAAAGGCCGACGGCCTCCGGAGCCGGGGCTATTGGGTGTGGACCATCTCGCGACCGGGACTCGAGACGTCGCTGCGAGTCGGTGACCGTATGACCCCATCAGTGGCTTTACGGCCCCACCCGCACGGAGCCTCCGGCCGACGAATCGACGTCACGCCGCAAGCTGTACTGAGTCCTGGACAAGGGCCCTGTCGACCTCCACTACTGGACGCCGGAAGCTCACGGCTATCCCGGAGTGCGTGGTGAACTCCACCAGCTCGTACCGCAGCACACCCAAGGCCGGTGTAGCCGCCACCTCCAGAGCAGCGGCCACCGCAGGCAGCTCGGTAGCAAGTTCCCATGAATTCGATACGAGACAGAACACACCCAACTCGGGAAGATCCGCCAGCCGGAAGCGGATGAGGACCTCCGGCATCGGTCCACGACCAGCCTGGGCTGCTGCCTTGCGGTCGGCCAGGCCTGCCGGACAACCACACAGCGATCCACGTACCCCGGACGGCTCCAAGAACCGGGTTCCGTCGCAGACATGGAGAGTTCCACGCGCTCCCCGCATCACCATGCGAAACGAGATCGCCCCACTGTCTTCCAACAGGATACGGACGCGATCACAACGTGTCTGGACCTCAAGGGCATGTTCGTCGCCGGTTTCCAACAGCTGCGGTATGCCTCCCAGAAGCCCGCCCAAAGCTTCAGCCACCGCCCGGTCCTCAGTCGTGACGCGCCACGCCGATACTGCAATGGGCTTTCCGCCTTGCCGACCCGCAACACTGAACCGCCCTACGGGACGACCTCCGGACATGCGAGGAAGATCTGGCGCCTCATCCGGAGCCTCCAAATCCGAACCAGAACTCTGTAGCAAGTGAGCCATACGTTTCCTTCGTGAGACAGCGGCCGTGCGCTCGTATACGGGTGATGGGGTTCTTCTTGTTCATCCAACAGTTTTCGACAGCCCGGGCCGAGTAGTTCCTTTTCGGCAGGGAATCGCGAACGGACGGCCTGACAACATCAGCAGGTCGCCACGCAGCCGGCACGGCGCTGCGGCACAGCTCCGACAGGGGCCAGGAAGGGCATCGAGCACGAGTCAGGCGACGCCGCTAGACGCACAGTGCCTTCTCCGGACTCGCGTCCGTAGGTGAGAGGGGCATACGTCAGGACAGCGTCGTCCGCTTCCGGTCCACCGCCGAACAACCGGTTCGAACGGTGTCTATGGTCCACAAAATCGCCGGTTACGCTAACCGGCGATCGCGATGTATATTCCGCGCACGTTGGGCCCCGTCCGACCGCCGGACCGCCCCTCAGCGGGTCAGGCGGGCCGCGTCTTCGTCGTCCACAGTGGCCCAATGGATGACTGCGCGGGTCTCGCCATTGAACGGTCGGCCGTACTCCGCTTCGCTGGCCTTGCGGACGGTCACACGGTCGATTGCCAGCCGCAACAGGTCTCCCCTGTCGCTCTCACTGGCAGCCTCCCACATGTCCCGGAACAGCTTGGGATCGTCGAACGCCGTCAGGTCGATGGAGGGTCCGCGCAGCTCCGCCAGCCGCTCCTCGGCGGCGGTGAGCCGTTCTTCCGCCTCTTGCTTGGCGGGCATCCTGTAGCGCGCTGACCGGCCCTTGTAGAAGCCTGCGCGGTCGTCCGCATGGAACTGGTCGAGCGCTGCCTCAGCGGCCTTCACGGCGGCCACGGCCTCACGGATTCCCTCAGTCTCTTGCGGGGCTGTGAGGGCCTGCCAGCGCGCTGCCACCACGACCATGAGAGGGTCGCCCAGTTCCAACCGTCCCAGGCGTGCCGCCCACTCCCCGAACACGTACCGTTCAATGGCGCTGCGGTACACGGACGCGGGTTCCGCACAGGCACCGCCCTGCGGCTTGAGCTGACATCGGTAGTTGGGACCGTCGGCCACCATGCGCAGGTTGCACGACGCGCAGTAGAGCAGGCCGGCGAGCGGGTACCAGCGGCGGCCCTCGGGACGTTCTGCGGGCCGCACGGCGTGTCCGGCAAGGACTGCACGCGCCTTGTCGGCGGTCTCCTCCGGAATCATCTTCGGCACCGTGTCCGGCTCGACACAGCGGACCGGTTTTCCCTTGTCGTCCAGGTACTTGGCGGGCTTGTGTCCGTTGCCGGACGCCACGGTGAGCCACCCGCAGTAGGCGGGGTGGTGAACGATCCGGCCAATGGTGTTCGCTCGCCACGTCTTCCCGGATGGAGACGGGATGGCCTCCGCGTTGAACCTTTTCGCCAGCGCGCGCGACGACGTACCCCCGGCGATGCTGTCGAAGATCCACACAATGACCGCCCAGGGCGACAACTTCTCTCCCTTGCGCCGAGTGGTGTCCGGCGACAACTTGCGGGTGACGGGGTCGACCGTCAGGCCGTACGGGGCCTGGTTCAGCCACTTCCCCTCGCGCTGCTGTCGAGCCTTCGTCGTCCGTACGGTGTAGCTGAGCCGCTGGGAGTACTCGCGGGCGTCCTCGGCCCGCTGGATGATCCAGCGGCGATCACGCTCGATGGAGCTGTCCAGCTGTTCGTAGTCGAAGATCACACGGGCGCGGCCGAGGATCGGCACGATGGCCTCTACGCCCTTCCGGGTGAATCGGTCCAGCGCGTACACCCACAGGGCGGGCACCTCTCCGTTCAGCACGGCGTCCATGGCGGCGTCGTACTTCGGCCGCTGGATGTCGGACCACGCGGACAGGTTCTCCTTCCAGACCTTGCGGACCCGGTATCCCTCCTGGTCAGCCCACTGGCGACCCCGGTCCTCCTGCGCCCGGATGGACAGGGCCTGCTCCCCTTCCCGGACAACCTTGGACTTCCTCAGCAGGAGGTCGACCTCCGGCCTGTCGTCCGTGCTGCCTGCGTACATACGACCAGCCTCTGACCTGCAGGTTCGGCCCGCATCCCGGGTGGTAGCAGGGTGTACTACCGACCTGGGTGTCCGAGCACCACGGCGTGCCCGGGGTGGCCGGTTCGGCGCCGACGGTCCTGGCGGCCGCCGTGGCCGCGGCGACCTCGTCCATACGGGTGGGGACCGGCGGGGTGATGCTGCCGAACCACCAGCCGATCGTGGTGGCCGAGCAGTTCGGGGTGCTGGAGTCGCTGTTCCCCGGCCGGATCGACATGGGGGTGGGCCGTTCGGTGGGGTTCACCGACGGGGTGCGGCGGGCGCTGGGGCGGGGCAAGGAGGACGCCGGGGACTTCGCCGCGCGGCTGGACGAGCTGCTGGGCTGGTTCCGGGGGGCGCCGGAGGCCCACCCGGGGGTGCGGGCCCTGCCGGCGGAGGGGCTGCGGGTGCCGCCGTTCGTGCTGGCGACCGGCGCGGGAGCGGGGATCGCGGCGGCGGCCGGACTGCCGCTGGTCATCGGCGACCTGAAGGACCGCCCGAAGTTGCTCGCGGCGATCGACCGGTACCGTACCGGCTTCCGCCCGTCCCCGTGGGCGCCGGAGCCGTACGTGGTGGTGGCGGGCACGGTCGCGGTGGCCGGGACGGAGGAGGAGGCGGCACGGCTGCTGCTGCCGGAGTCCTGGTCGATGGCGTACGCGCGGACGCACGGCTCGTTCCCCCCGCTCCCCCCGCCCGGGGCGGTGGCCGCGCGGCCGATGACGGCACGGCAGCGGGAGCACTTCGAGTCGGGGCTGCGCGGACACGTCCACGGCACGGAGGAGCGGGTGCGGTCGGCGCTGGAGCGGATCGCGGCGGAGACCGGCGCGGACGAGCTGCTGGTGACGACGAGCACGTACGACCGGACGGCGCTGCGCGACTCCTTCCGCCGCCTGGCGCGCCTCGCGGGCCTGTGGCCGCCGCCCCGGACGGAGGAGCCGGCCGGTGGCCTGCGGCCCGGGCGCGGGACGCCCGTCGCGGAACACGGCCGTCCCTGACGGGTGCCGGCCGCCGTGGGGACCGCGGGAGGACGCCCGCGCGGGACGGCGAGCCACGGCGGGCGGCGGTTCCGCCCGGATCCCGTCGACCGGTTCCGCGAACGGTGCCCCACCCGCCATGATGATCAACTGGGTGGGGCCCGGCGCGGGTTCCCGCCCGGTCGACGACCGCCGATGTCCTTTTGGGGGATGAATGCCGCGCATAGGGGTCTACCTCGCGCACCCACGTCCGGGAAGCTTCAACCACGCGGTGTTCGACACCGTGGTGCGACACCTGCGCGACCTCGGGGGCGAGGTCCTCGCGCACGACCTGTGCGCCGAGGGGTTCGCGCCCGGGTTGTCCGCCGACGAGACGGAGACGGTCCAGGCCGCCACGGGCACCCTCGATCCGCAGGTGGCGCTGCACCGGGCGGAGGTGGCCACCCTCGACGCCCTGGTGTTCGTCCACCCGAACTGGTGGGGCATGCCGCCCGCCGTCCTCGCGGGCTGGGTGCAGCGCGTCCTCGTGCCCGGTGTCGCCTACAAGCTGGGAGCCGCGGAGGGAGAGCCCGAAGGGCTGCTGAAGGCCGGCCGGGCCCTCGTGCTGAACACCTCCGACACTCCGGCCGACCGCGAGGAGTCCGAGTTCGGGGACCCGCTGCACAGGATCTGGTCGGCGTGCGTCCTGCCGTACGTCGGCGTCACCGACGTCCGCCGGGTGGTCTTCCGGACGGTCACCGACTCCTCCGACGGGACCCGCGCGTCCTGGCTGGAGCAGGCACGCCACCACGCCGCCGCGCTCCTGGCCGACTGACGCACGGACCGCGCCGCGCGGGCGGAGGTGGCCCGCGCGCGTGGGCCGCCCCCGTCACGGACGCCTGCGGCGGGTACGGCACGCCGGACGGCCCGCGGGCCGGTGGCGTGTGCCGCCTCCGGGTCCCGACAACCGCCGAGGAGCCGGAGCGGCGGAGGACGCGGCTCCGGACGGCACAGGGCAGGCGGAAAGCCCGGGCAGGGCTGTGCGGAGCCGCCGGCCCGGGGCCGGAAACACGACGGGGCCGGAAACACGACGGGGCCGGAAACACGACGGGGCCGGAAACACGACGGGGCCGGAAACACGACGGGGCCGGAAACACGACGGGGCCCGCCTTCCCGCACGAGTGCGGAAGGCGGGCCCCGGGGCGATCGACCGGGCGGCTCCGCTCAGCAGAGGCAGGGGACGGTGCCCCGGCCCAACTGGAGGACGTCACGGTCGCGCAGCGCTCCTGCGTACGCCTGCACCTCGTCGACGTCGCCGCGCAGGTACTCGCCCCAGCCGTCACCGGCCTTCGCCCGGCCGATCTGCAGGGCGCCGGAGCTCCGCAGGCCGTCGGGGAGGGTCGCGGTCGCGGCCTCGCTGGTGTAGCCGTCGAGGTAGAGCTTGACCTGGTCGGTGGTGGCGTCGTAGACGACGGCCAGGCGGTGGCCCTGGCCCTGGCCGCCGTCCGCGGCGGCGATCTGGGACACCACCGTCTCCGCCGCGCCCGCCTCGTCACGCTGCGGCACCACCAGTTGCCAGGCCGACGCGGACGGGTCGTAGCGCACCTTGAAGACGTCCGTGTGCTCACCGGCCTGGGACAGCACGGTCATCGGGTGGGCCGGTTCGGAGTCGGCGAGGCGCACGACCGCACCGACGGTGAAGCTGTCCTCGGTGTCCACGACGGCGGTACCGGTCGTCGCGTACCCGGTCGCGCCGTCCAACTGCAGGTGGCCGTCGCCGACGAGTGCGTAGGGCACGTCGGGGCAGTCGGGGTCGAGGCCCGGGATGCAGGAGCCGTCCGGTCCGCGGTGGATCGTCGCGCCGGGGCCGAGGGCCAGCGGCTTCCCGCCGCTCCGCTCCGGGCTGGTGCCGCCCGCGGCGTTCTCCAGGGACCAGTGGCCGAGCGGAGCGGGCTTGCGGTGGGCGAGTTCGGTGATCTCGTCGGGTACCACGACCCGGTCGTGGGCCCGGACGTCGCCGATCTCGCCGTGCCAGTGGTCGTGGTAGCCGTCGCCGTCGCGGGCGCGGCCGATCTGGAAGGCGCCGGCGGTCCCGGAAGGCTCGGCTCCGGCCTCGGTGCCGACCTCCTGACCGTTGACGTACAGCCGCGCGTGGCCGGTCTCCGCGTCGTACAGGCCGAGCACGTGGGCCCATTCACCGGTCTTCGGGGTGCCGCCGCCGACGTGCGCGCCACCGGCGGTGAAGGACCAGAGGGGCCCGTCGTCCCCGGTGCGCACGCCCAGCGTGAACCCGGCGGCGCCGCCCGCGTCCTGGCTTGCGACGGTCATGTTCCGGTCCGTGCTCGCGGGGCGCGCCCAGGCGCTGACGGCGAAGGTCCCGTCGAGGCCGAGGACCGGGGCGTCCGGGCTGAGGAAGCCCTGGTCGCCGCCGTCGAGGGCGGCCACGGAGGTGACCGACGTGCCCCAGGGGGCGTCGGCGCCGAAGGCCACGCCGGAGCCGGCGCGGGCGGCGGGCCCGGACCGGGCGGCGGCGGTGGTGGACCCGGGCGCGTCGGACAGGGTCCAGTGGGCGACGGGGGCGCGGCCGGCCTCGACCATGAACGAGTACGTGGCGGCCCCGCTGACGCGGCCGGCCCGGTCGACCGCCTGGACGCTGAGCCGGTCCGGGCCGGGCCTCAGCGGCAGGTGGCGGATCGTGGCGGGGCCGCCCGGTTCGTCGGGGCGGACGGTGAGGGACCGGCCGCCGATGAATTCGTAGCGGTACGCGACGACGTCGTCCGACGGGGAGTCCGCGGTGAAGCCGGCGTACACGCCGACGCCGTCGTGGTACCTCTCGTCCGGGTAGTCGGCAGAGGTGACGACCGGTTCCTGCGGGCTGGTGTCGTCGTGGACGAACTGGCAGAGGGAGCCGTCGCCCTCGTCGCTCCAGTTCGAGACCGCCGTGCCGTCGACGGCGCGCACGTGCCACGAGACCACCGTGTTCGCCGGGACGTCCTCCGGTGCCTGCCAGGTCTGCCGCGTTCCCGACAGCGTCTCGTACGTCGTGTACGTCCGGCGCTGTTCGGTTCCGGCCGCGTCCGTCCACCACGCCTCGAACTCGCCCCTGACCACGTTGCCCTCGCCCGGCCGGTCGTCCTCCTCCGGGTCGTGCAGCACGGCGCTGAGCGCGGGCGGGGCGTCGACGTACGGCCGGTCCTCGCCCGCGGCACACGGCTGGATCCCGGTCCGCAGGTCCTGGACGAGCGGCTGGTGCGGCGGCAGGTCGGCAGCGGCCCAGGCCGTGCCGGGCGCGGCCAGCAGGGCGGCGGCCAAGCCCCCCACGACGAGGCCCCGGGCCCCTCTCCGGCGCGCTCCGCTTCTCGCTGTTCTCATGGTTTCCCTCCCCTGGGGCGCCTGCGGATCACAGGCGCCGCAGGAGGCTAACAGGACCCACTGACACCTGCTGCGTCGTTTTTCGGAGGGTCTCGGGCGATGGCCTGGAATCGTCACCCGCTCCCGGTCGGGCGCGCCGGTGGGCCCGCGGGGGCCGCGGCGGGGTGGTGCCGCGCGGGGCCCGAAGGGACGCCGCGGCCGGGTGCCGGACTGTGGTCGACGGCCCCGGCGGGAGCCGTGCCCGCCGGGAGGGCGCGGCCGGAGGGAGGGCCGTTCGGCCGCGGGCGGCCGGTGAAGGGGGACTCGCCGTGAACGGGGAAGGACCGGGCCCCGGGGGTCCTGCCGGGGCGCGGCCGCGCGGCCGTTCCTCGGCAGGACCCCCCGCGGAGCGCGACCGCCGTACGGAGGTCCTTCCGCCCCGGGGCCGGCTCCGCGGCGGGTGCCGCGGGGCGGAGGCGTCCTCAGAGCGCCCGGCGCCGCGCGGCCCGCAGCCACTCCTTGTTCATGGCGGAGATGGACGGCAGCGGGATGCCCTTCGGGCACGCCGTGGCGCACTCGCCGGTCAGCGTGCAGCCGCCGAACCCCTCCGCGTCCATCTGCGCCACCATGTCCAGCACCCGGCTCTCCCGCTCGGGCGCGCCCTGCGGCAGGACGTTGAGGTGGTTGACCTTCGCCGAGGTGAACAGCATCGCCGAGCCGTTGGGGCAGGCCGCCACGCAGGCGCCGCAGCCGATGCACTCGGCGTGCTCGAAGGCGCGGTCGGCGTCGGCCTTCGGCACGGGTGTGGCGTGCGCCTCGGGGGCGGAGCCGGTCGGGGCGCTGATGTACCCGCCGGCCTGGATGATCCGGTCGAACGCCGACCGGTCCACGACGAGGTCCTTGACGACCGGGAACGCGGCGGCCCGCCACGGCTCGACGTCGATCGTGTCGCCGTCCCGGAACGACCGCATGTGGAGCTGGCAGGTGGTGGTGCGCTCCGGGCCGTGGGCGTCGCCGTTGATGACGAGGCTGCACGCCCCGCAGATGCCCTCGCGGCAGTCGTGGTCGAAGGCCACGGGCTCCTCGCCGCGCAGGATCAGTTCCTCGTTGAGGGTGTCGAGCATCTCCAGGAACGACATGTCCGGGGAGATCCCGTCGACCTCGTACGTGGCCATGGCGCCGGGGGCGTCGATGTTCTTCTGGCGCCAGACGCGCAGGGTGAGCCTCATGCGTAGCTCCGCTGGGTGGGGTGGACGTACTCGAAGACGAGGTCTTCCTTGTGGAGGACGGGGGCCCGGCCCGTCCCGGTGAACTCCCAGGCCGCCGCGTACGAGAACTCCTCGTCCTTGCGGGCGGCCTCGCCGTCCGGGGTCTGGGACTCCTCGCGGAAGTGGCCGCCGCAGGACTCGGTGCGGTGCAGCGCGTCGAGGCACATCAGCTCGGCGAGTTCGAGGTAGTCGACGACGCGGTTGGCCTTCTCCAGGGACTGGTTGAGCTCCTCGCCGGTCCCGGGGACCCTGACGCGCCGCCAGAACTCCTCGCGGATCTCCGGGATCCGGTCCAGGGCCTCGCGCAGGCCCCGGTCGGAGCGGGCCATGCCGCAGCGGTCCCACATCAGCTCGCCGAGCTCCCGGTGGAAGGAGTCCGGGGTGCGGTCGCCGTCGACGGCGAGCAGCCGCCGCAGCCGGTCCTCGGTCTCCGCGACCGCCCCGGCCACCGCCGGGTGGTCGCCGGTGACGGGTTCGAGGGCGGGGACGCGGGCGAGGTAGTCGTTGATGGTGGACGGCAGGACGAAGTAGCCGTCCGCGAGGCCCTGCATCAGCGCGGACGCGCCGAGCCGGTTGGCGCCGTGGTCGGAGAAGTTCGCCTCGCCGATCGCGAACAGGCCGGGGACGGTGGTCTGGAGGTCGTAGTCGACCCACAGGCCGCCCATCGTGTAGTGCACGGCGGGGTAGATCCGCATCGGGACCTCGTACGGGTTCTCCGCGGTGATCCGCTCGTACATGTCGAAGAGGTTGCCGTACTTCTCCTCGACCTTCTTGCGGCCCATGCGCCGGATGGCGTCGGCGAAGTCCAGGTAGACGCCCTCCCGTCGCCCGCCCCCGCCCTCGACGGGGGAGCCTGCGGCTCCGCCTCTCCGGTTCTGCCCGCCGGGGCCCACCCCCCGGCCCTCGTCGCAGACGTTCTTCGCGGCGCGGGAGGCGATGTCGCGCGGGACGAGGTTGCCGAACGACGGGTAGATCCGCTCCAGGTAGTAGTCCCGCTCGTCCTCGGGGATCTCGTTCGGCGGGCGGGTGTCGCCCGGCGCCCTGGGGACCCAGATCCGGCCGTCG
The DNA here is from genome assembly GCF_056432325.1 of Streptomyces sp. NPDC045287. Classification (NCBI taxonomy): domain Bacteria; kingdom Bacillati; phylum Actinomycetota; class Actinomycetes; order Kitasatosporales; family Streptomycetaceae; genus Streptomyces; species Streptomyces sp. NPDC045287. The sequence continues at coordinate 176,606 of NZ_JBWKJG010000010.1, read as the reverse complement.
TTGCGGAGCGACTCGCTCATCAGGGTCAGCTTCGACTGGTGGTCGCCGGTGCGCGGGATGCAGGTGGGGTGGATCTGGGTGAAGCAGGGGTTGGCGAAGTACGCGCCGCGACGGTGGGCCCGCCAGATCGCGGTCGCGTTGGAGTTCATGGCGTTCGTCGACAGGTAGAAGACGTTGCCGTAGCCGCCGGACGCCAGGACCACCGCGTCCGCGACGTGGGTGGTGATCTCGCCGGTGACCAGGTTCCGGGCGACGATGCCGCGCGCCCGCCCGTCGACGACGACGAGGTCGAGCATCTCGGTGCGCGGGTGCATCTCGACGTTGCCGGCGGCGATCTGCCGGGACAGCGCCTGGTACGCACCGAGGAGCAGTTGCTGGCCCGTCTGGCCGCGGGCGTAGAAGGTGCGGGAGACCTGGACGCCGCCGAAGGAGCGGGTGTCGAGGAGGCCGCCGTACTCGCGGGCGAAGGGGACGCCCTGGGCGACGCACTGGTCGATGATCTGGACGGAGATCTGCGCCAGGCGGTGGACGTTGGACTCGCGGGCCCGGAAGTCGCCGCCCTTGACCGTGTCGTAGAAGAGGCGGTGGACGGAGTCGCCGTCGTTGCGGTAGTTCTTGGCGGCGTTGATGCCGCCCTGCGCGGCGATGGAGTGGGCGCGGCGCGGGGAGTCCTGGTAGCAGAACTGGACGACGTGGTAGCCCTGTTCGGCGAGGGTCGCGCCGGCGGAGCCGCCGGCGAGGCCGGTGCCGACGACGATGACGGTGTGCTTGCGGCGGTTGGCCGGGTTGACCAGCTTCGCCTCGAAGCGGCGGGTGTCCCAGCGCTCGGCGATGGGGCCCTTGGGGGCCTTGGTGTCGGCGATCGGCTCGCCGGTCGCGTACGAGGTGTAGGGGTTCATGTCAGCTCACGACTCCGGTCATGACGGCGACGGGTACGGCGACGAAGCCCGCCGTGAGGACCAGGGCGAGCGTGGTGGCGGCGGCCTTCAGGGCGCGGTCGCGGCGCGCGCTGCCCGCGCCGAGGGTCTGGGCGGCGCTCCAGAATCCGTGCCGGACGTGCAGGCCGACCGCGAGCATGGCGACGAGGTAGATGACGTTGCCGTACCAGGTCGAGAAGGTCGCGACGACGTTCTCGTACGGGTGGCCGGGCTGCGCGTTCTCGTTGACGGTGAGCGTCGTCAGGTCGAGCAGGTGCCAGACGACGAACAGGGCGATGATGACGCCGCCCCAGCGCATGGTGCGGGTCGCGTAGCTCGCGCGCCGGCGCTTGTGGACGTAGCGGGTGGGGCGGGCCTTCCGGTCGAGCCGGCTGAGCTGGTACGCCGACACGCCGTGGGCGATCACGGCGGCGAGCAGGCCCACCCGGACGATCCACAGCCCCCACCCGTGGTGGAGGACCGGGGCGCCCATGGTGCGCAGCCAGTGGCCGTAGGCGTTGAACTCGTCGGGACCGAAGAAGACCTTGAGGTTGCCCATGACGTGGGCGACGAGGTAGCCGAGGAGGATCAGGCCGCTGACGGCCATGACCGCCTTCTTGCCGACGGTCGATCCGAGGAGGGTGCGCCGGGGAGGGCGCCGGGGGGAGGGGTGCCGCTCCGTTCCCGAGGGGTGCGTCCGCGTTGCCAGAGCCATGTGACCGGACGCTAGGGCCGGAAGGCCCCAGAGGTCCAAGACATGGTCCGGCTGATCTCCATAGTCTTTCCCTATCACAGCCGCTTATGCTGGGAGCATGCAGTTCCAGCAGCTCGTGTACTTCGTGGCCGTCGCGGAGACGCGGCACTTCACCCGGGCCGCCGAGCGGGTCCACGTCTCGCAGCCGTCGCTGTCGCAGCAGATCCGGGCGCTGGAGAAGGAGCTGGGCGCCGAGCTGTTCAGCCGGGCGCGCGGCAACATCGCGCTGACGGACGCCGGCGAGGCGCTGCTGCCGCTGGCCCGGCGCATCCTGGCCGACGCGGACACGGCGCGGCACGAGGTGCAGGAGCTGGCCCAGCTGCGGCGCGGGCGGGTGCGGCTGGGGGCGACGCCGAGCCTGTGCACGGGCCTGCTGCCCGAGGTGCTGCGGGCCTTCCACGACCTGTACCCGGGGATCAGGCTCCTCATCGAGGAGGGCGGCTCCCACGACCTGGTGCGGGAGCTGGCCCGCGGGGCGCTGGACCTCGCGCTGGTGGTGCTGCCGCTGCCGACGCCGTCGCCCGCGCTGACCACGGTGGAGCTGCTCCAGGAGGACCTGGTGGTCGTGTCGTCGGCGGCGGACCCGGCGCCGCGGCGGCCGGTGCGGATCGCGGACCTGGAGGGGCGGCCGATGGTGATGTTCCGGCACGGGTACGACCTGCGGGAGCTGACGGTCGCGGCGTGCCGGGCGGAGGGGTTCGAGCCGTCGTTCACGGTCGAGGGCGGCGAGATGGACGCGGTGCTCGGGTTCGTACGGGCCGGGCTGGGCGTGGCGGTCGTGCCGAGCATGGTGGCGGCGCGGGCGGGACGGGACCTGCGGGTCACGGCGCTCGCGCCGCCGGGGCTGCGGCGGACCATCGCGCTCGCGCACCGGAGCGACGTCGCACCGCCGCGCGCCGCCCGCGAGCTGCAGCGGGTGCTGCTGCGGTCGACCTCGGGGGGCTGAGCGGCCGGCCGCGCGGGGCCCGCTACACCGCGTCGGCGAGGAGCAGCGAGTGGATGCGGTCCGGGGCGCCGGGCCGGGCGTAGTACCAGCCCTGGGCCGTGTCGCAGCCCAGGGCGCGCAGCTGTGCGGCCTGCGCCGCGGTCTCCACCCCCTCGACGGTGACGGCGAGCTCCAGGCTGTGGGCCAGGGAGACGATGCCCTCCACGATCTTCATGTCGACCGGGTCGGCCGGGTGCTGCTGCATCCCGCGGGTGAAGGAGCGGTCGAGCTTCAGGACGCTCACGGGGAGGCGGCGCAGGTTGGCCAGGTTCGAGTAACCCGTGCCGAAGTCGTCGAGCGCGATGTCGACGCCCATCTCGGCCAGGTGCCGCAGCGGCTTGAGGAGGTCTTCCTCGGCGCCGATCAGGGCCGACTCGGTGACCTCCAGGCACAGGGCGCGGGGGGCGAGGCCGGAGCGCTCCAGGATGTCGGTGATCTCGCCGACCAGACCCGGGTGGTGGAGCTGGGTGGGCGACAGGTTGACGTTGATGCGCAGCGGGCCGCCGTCGGCGTGGCGGTGCTTCCAGAACCTGGCCTGCCGTACCGCCTCCTCCAGGACCCAGCGGCCGAGCGGCACGATGAGGCCGGTGTGCTCGGCGAGCGGGATGAACCGGTCGGGGCCGAGCACGCCGTGCTGCGGGTGGCACCAGCGGACCAGGGCCTCCGCACCGTGCACGGTGCCGTCGCCGAGGTGGACGAGCGGCTGGTACTCGATGAAGAACTCGCCGCGGTCCAGGGCGGCGGGCAGCGCGGTCGTCAGGCCGTGCCGGGTGATGGCGCGGGCGTCGGCCTCCGGGTCGGCCCGCTCGTACCGGTTGCCGCCCGCCGACTTGGCCCGGTACATGGTGATGTCGGCGCTGCGCAGCACGTCCGCCGGGCCGCGTTCGCCGGCGCGGCCCTCGACGATGCCGATGCTGCCGCGCACGGTGATCTCGCGGCCGTCCAGGCTGATCGGGGTGGACAGGGCGCCCAGGATCCGGCAGGCGAGCTCCTCGGCGTCCCGCGCGGTGACGTCCGGGCCGGTGGTGAGCGCCACGAACTCGTCGCCGCCGAGCCGCGCGACCATCTCGCCGGGCGCGGTCGCGCAGGACTCCAGGCGGTCCGCGACCTCGACGAGGAGCCGGTCGCCGGCGGCGTGGCCGAGGCTGTCGTTGATGGCCTTGAAGCCGTCGAGGTCGAGGTAGCAGAGGCCGAAGCGGGTGTCCTCGCCGGCCGCGAGGGCCTTCTCCAGGCGCTCGGAGAACAGGCTGCGGTTGGGCAGCCCGGTCAGCGCGTCGTGGGTGGCCTCGTAGCGCAGGCGCAGGTTCAGCAGCCGCCGCTCGGTCGTGTCCTCCATGAGGGCGAGCTGGTACTGGGGACGGCCCTCGGGGTCGCGGAGCAGGGAGACCGTCAGGTTGGTCCACAGGACGGTGCCGTCGGAGCGGTAGAACGGCTTCTCCACGCGGAAGTGGTCGCGTTCGCCGCGCACCAGCTCCCCGTACAGGTTCCAGACGTGCGGGGCGTCCTCGGGGTGGACCCACTCGGTGACCTTGCGGCCGCGGACGACCTGCTCCAGGCCGCCGAACATCCGGGTGAGGGCGCCGTTGACGTCGAGGACGTTGCCCTCCAGGTCGGCGATTCCTATGCCGATGGCCGCGTCCTCGAAGACGGCGCGGAAGCGGGCCTCCGTGGCGTGGAGGGCCTGTTCGGCGAAGGCCCGGGCGGCGAGCGCGGACCGGGCGATGGCCTCCTGCTCGCTGAGGGTCCGCTCGCGCAGCGCCCGGGCGAACCCGGCGGCCAGGGCGTGCTGGAGGCGGGCGCAGCGGGCCCGCAGGTCGTCGACGGGCGTGTCGGCGCCGGTGCCGCAGTAGAGCACCAGGTACGAGTCGACGACGCCGAGCGTACGGCTCAGGGCGTCCGGGTCCGTGCAGTGCGCGGCGACCAGGGCGGCGCCGACCGACTGGGCGGGCGCCACGTCGAAGGGCCGGGCGCGCAGCGCGGCGCTGAGCCGCCGGGCGAGCGGCAGCAGGTGCTGTTCGAATTCGGTGCGGGTCATCGACGTGGCCGTGACCGGGAAGATGGCCCGGCTCCATATCGTCGCGAACCGCTGGAGTCTGTCCTCCAGGCCGTCGGGTTCCGCCGTGGAACCCGACGCCTGCGCCGGCGTGTTCACCCCTTGCGCCCCACCCCGGCGAAACCCGAGAAGGCGTAGGGGTCCTCCTGCTCGGGCGGGGTGTCGGGCCGCCAGTGCGGCATCGCCACGAGCCCGGGGTCGACCATCTCGCAGCCGTCGAAGAACCGGGCGACCTCGTCGCGGGAGCGCATCACCAGCGGGTTGCGGATGTCGCGGTACACGCCGACGGTGCCGCCGGCCTGCTCCTGCGGCACGGGGATGCCCTCGAACGACGCGTGGGTGAGGATGATGAGACTGCCGGGCGCCAGGGCGTCGCGGAGCTCGGCGACCGCCTCGTACGGCTGGTCGGAGTCCTCCAGGAAGTGCAGGACGGCGACGAGCAGCAGCGCCACGGGTCGGTCCAGGTCGAGGAGCCGGGCCACCTCGGGGCTGCGGAGGACGTCCTGCGGCTTGCGGAGGTCGGCGGCGGCGATGTCGGCGCGGTCGTTCCCGTCGAGCACGGCCTTGCTGTGGGCGACGGCGACCGGGTCGTGGTCGACGTACACGACGCGCGCCTCGGGGTCGGCCTGCTGGGCGACCTCGTGGACGTTGCCGAACGTCGGGATGCCGGAGCCTATGTCGAGGAACTGCGCGATGCCCTCGCCGACGGCATGGCGTACGGCGCGGCGCATGAACGCCCGGTTGGCCTGCATGATCTTGGGCAGGCCCGGCAGGAACTCCATGGCCCTGCGGGCGGCCTCGCGGTCGACTTCGAAGTTGTGGGAGCCGCCCAGGTAGTAGTCGTAGATGCGGGACACGCTCGGCACCGAAAGGTCGATGCCCGGCGGGGCCCAGGCGGGACGGTCCATCGAATCTCCAACAGTCGCCACAGTGTTCGGCCTTGGTGGGGGCCGGTGTTCGAGCCGAGGCTACTGATCGCCCGCCTGGAGGGCGAGGGGAAACGGAAAAATGCGGTCCGTTCTTGGTCACAGGCCACTGGCACGTGCGCCTACCGGTCGGTCGCAGCCCGGGCCGGAGTCGCGCGTGGGGGACTCTACCGGGGCGCCCCGACCGGCTTCCCGCGGGGCGGCACGGGGTACCGGGCACCACGACCGGCCGCCCCGGGTCGTCCGCCGGTGCGGGCGGCCCCTCGGGGGACGGGCGGAGCCCCGGCGAACCGGCGCGCAGCGGTGCATCGGCCGGCCGGCAGCGGTGAGCCGCCCGGCGCCGGAGCGGGTGGGGCGCCGCGTCACGACGCCGGGCCGACGCGGACACGGGCACGGGTACGGGCACGGGTACGGGTACGGGGGGCCAACGTGGAAGGCATATAAGGGAGTTCGTCCGGAGCGTGGTGGCGACAGGCGTTCGAGCGGTCTCCACCATCAGGCGAATGGGCACGCTTCCCCGCGCGGTGCGCCGTCGGTCCGACCATGCTCATCGGCGTGTACGGAACCTTTGTCGCACGGGTGTTGGCGAGCGTGGCGCTCGCCTGGCCGCTCGCGCTCTCCCCCGCCGTGTCGACGCCGGTGTCGGCGCACAGCTGCGCGTACGCGTCGACCGGCCCCGGCGGCCGTGCGGAGGTGGTGGCCGTCGCGGGCGGCTCGCGCTGCACCCCCTCCCCGGCGCCTTCGCCGACGCCCTCGGCCTCACCCTCACCGTCGGCCTCACCCTCACCCTCGCCTGCGCCGTCGGCGACACCGACGCCCGGTGCGACGCCGTCGCCGACGCTGGGGCAGCCGCCGACCCCGAGGCCGGCGCCGCCGCCTCCCCCGCCCGCGCCGCCGGCGACGAGCGCGCCCCCGGCGGTCCCACCGGGGGTGCGATCGTCGCCGGTGCCCTCTCCCCCGGCGCCCGCCGTACCCGCGCCGCCGCCTCCCCCACCTGCGCCGCGTCCGTCGGCGGTGCCCGCCTCCCCGCCGCTTCCGCCGCCCGGTTACCGGAGCGCGCGGCGACAGAAGGCGGAGGACGGGCCGTCCATGGTGTCGGTGATGCTCCTCCTCACGGTGCCCGCCGTATTCGCCGCGGTCGCCCTGCGCCCCCGCTCCCGCTGAGACAGAGAGGGAATCCCCGTGTCGGAATGGCTTGTTCTCGCCCTTGCGATGGCCGCCGCGTGCGCGGTCGTCCTCACGATCGCCGTCATCAACAACCGCCGGGTCGGCGAGGACGACGACCCGACCGAGACGCCGGACGTCATGGAGTACATGACGATGATGATCGGCGTGGTCTACGCGATCGTCCTCGGGCTCGCCATCGCCGGCGTCTGGGAGGGCCGCGGCGCCGCCCAGGAGAGCGTCCGCCAGGAGGCGCAGGCGCTCCACGAGGTGGTGGCGCGTTCGGAGGTGTGGCCCGCCGACGTGCGGGGGCGGATCGCCGCCGACGTCGACGCGTACGTACGCCACGTGATCGGCCCCGAATGGCGGGCCATGGCCGAGCGGGGCGAGGTCACCGCGGAGGGCGACGCGCTGCTGCACCGGGTGCGGCGCGCGGTCGCCGGCCACCGGCCGGCCGACGCGCACGAGGCGGAGGCGTACCAACCGCTGGTCGACCAGGTGGCGGCGGCCGACGACGCGCGCAGCGCGCGGGCCGCCACGGCGGGCGAGACGATGCCGGGCGTGGTCTGGTTCGGGCTGGTCACGGGGGCGCTGATCGCGGTGGGGTTGATCTTCGCGCTGCAGATCCGGCGGACGTTCCGGGAGTTGCTGCTGGCGGGGCTGTACAGCGCGCTGATCGCGTTCCTGCTCTTCCTGATCTGGGCGATCGACGCGCCGTTCGGGCGCGGCGTGTCGGCGACGACGGAGCCGTTCCTGCACCACTTTCCGCATCTGGGCAACTGAGCGGGACACGGATGCGAGCCGGACGGGTGAACGAATGCCCCATTCGCCCGTCCGGAGTCGCGGGTGTGGTAAGGCGCTTCTAGCGTTCCGGTCATAGAGGGTCATGTCACAGCTTGTGCGGAAGTCGGTTCCGCAGTGCCCCTCGGGACCGGAGGACTCATTCCATGCGTGCGATAGGTGCCGCTTCCGCCGCTCTGCTCGGAGCGGCGGCTCTCGCCCTCACCGCTCCTCCCGCGACCGCGGCGGACCGGTTCGTCGTCTCCCCCTCGACCGTCAACCCGGGCGGCCGCGTCGTGCTGTCCGCGCCCGGCTGCCCGGGCACCGCCATGGCCTCGTCGGGCGTCTTCGACACCGCGACCATCCCGGCGGGCGGCTCGACCGTCGCCACCGTCGACTGGGACGCCCGTCGGGGCACGGTCTACACGGTGTCCTTCACCTGCGCCGGGGGTTCGCCCGGCTCGGCGCGGCTGACCATCGCGCCCGCGAGGACCGGCTCGACCGCGGTGCCGACCGTGACCCGGACGACCACCGTCACCGTCGCCCCCTCGGGTGTCCGGGGCGGCCTGGGCGGCAGCGTGGGCACCTGGGACGCCGGCGAGCTGGCCGCGGGCGGGGCGCTGGTCGCCGCGGCGGGCGCGGGCGCGGTCTACGTGGTGCGCCGCAGGACCGCGGGCCGCCGCCACTGACGCCCCCTCGCGCCGCGCGGCTGCGCCCGTCGCCCCGAGTCCCGGCCGGGACTCGGGGCGACGGGCGTAGTCGGCCGACCGGGAGGTTCGGCCGGTCAGGCCTTTCCGCTGCTCGGGCGGCGGCGACGGTTGACGAACACGGCGCCGCCGAGGGCCGCGGTGCCGACGAGCGACGCCCCGACGGCCACCTCGGTGGAACTGGGGGCCAGGGAGCCGCCCAGGCCGCCGTCCGTACCGCGGCCACGGATGACGGTGAAGGACGCGGTGGCGACCCGTGGGCTGTCGCTGCACCTGACCGCGAGGTTGTACCTGCCCGGCGTGGCGTGGTCATAGATCCGCGGCGTGGCGGCGGAGTGGCCCGAGGCGTTGACCGTGAGGGCCGTCTTGGGGAACGCGTTGGACGAGACGGTGCCGCCGTGGCCGCACCCCATGGCGCTGACCGCCAGGCTGCCGCCCTGGTGCACCTGGGTCGGGGAGACCGTGACGTTCGTCGGTCCTTTGGTGGCGTTGGCGAGCGGGGCCGCGAACCCGATCACCGCGCAGGCGGTGGCGGCCACCGCGAGGGCGCGTGAAGCACGCATCGTTGAACCTCCAGCGGAAGACGCCCCGAAGCGGCGCTCCGGGAAATCGACGGATGCGCCTCCCATGACGAACCCTCACCGGACATTTCGAACCTCGCATTTCGGCGGTGCGCCACCCCGGTGAGGCGACACGCCCGGAAAGCGGGGCCCTTGTCTGACGGATCCGCAGGTCACGCCCCGTCAGGCGGATCCCGTAGATGACTCGGACGGGTCATCACCCGTCTGCCGCACCGCCACCCGTTCGCCGCTCTGTGATCGCCGGGTCCGCGGTCCGCGCTTACCGTGCGGGAAGAGGCCACGAAGGGAGAAGCATGGGCCTGGAGCGCAGAGGCGTCGCGGACCGAAGTGCCTGGGACGTGATCAGGGGACGCCGACCGTGGGGCGCGCTGGCGCTCGTCATGCTCACCGGCCTCGCCATGATGCGGAACGGGGTCGACGCGTCGTCGGGGCCGCCCCAGCCGGCCGGCGCGGTGTCGGTGGAGCGGGGGCGCACGGTGGCGGCGCCGAAACCGTCGGCGGGGCTGCGCCCGCTGGAGTACGCGCCCGCGTCCCGGGTGCGGATCGAGGCGCTGAAGGTGGACGCGCCGATCATCGACGTGGGCCTGGACGGCGAGGGCTGGATCAGCGCGCCCCCGCCGCAGGACCCGAACCTCGCGGGCTGGTACCAGAACGGCATCTCGCCGGGACAGTCCGGCACGTCGGTCATCGTCGGGCACGTCGACAACGAGTCGGGGCCCGCGGTCTTCTACTCGCTGGGCACGCTGAAGCCGGGCGACCGGGTGGAGGTGACCCGGTACGACGGCCGCGTGGCCGTGTTCCAGGTGTACGGCGTCGAGGTGTACGAGAAGGAGGACTTCCCCGGCGTACGCGTCTACGGCGACACCGGCCATCCCGAGCTGCGGGTCATCACCTGCGGCGGGGAGTACTCGCGGGCCGGGGGCTACGACGGCAACGTGGTGGTCTTCGCCCGGCTGGTCGCCACCCGCTGAGCGCCGCCGCCCCCGCCGCGGCGGGCGGGGGCGGCGGCTTTGCGGCCCGCGTCACCGGCGCGGCACGGTGAGGTGGTACCCCTCGTCGAGCAGCCTCGGCAGGTACGTCCGCAGGGCGCGCACGGTCTGCGAGCGGTCGCCGCCCGCGTCGTGGGAGAGCACGACGACGCCGGGCGCGGCCCCGTCCAGGACGCGTCGCACGATGGTCGCCGTGCCGGGCTCCTGCCAGTCGAGGGTGTCGACGGTCCAGGCGAGCGGCTCCATGCCGAGTTCGGCGCCGATCTCGAAGGAGAGGCGGTTCCAGGCGCCGTACGGGGCGCGGTACCACAGGGGGGCCGAGCCGGCCGACTGCTCGATCACCTCGCTCGTCGAGCCCAGCTCGTCGCGGATGCGGGAGGGCGGCAGCTTCGGGACCAGGGGGTGCGACCAGGAGTGGTTGCCGACGACGTGCCCGTCGTCGACCATCTCCCGCAGCAGGTCGGGGTGGTGGACGGCCATCTCGCCGCAGACGAAGAACATGGCCCGCACCCCGTAGTGGCGCAGGGTGCTCAGGATGTCCGGGGTGTAGCGGGGGTCGGGCCCGTCGTCGAAGGTGAGGACCATCGTGTTGCCGGCGCCGGAGACCCGCAGGAACGGCCGCTGCCGCACCGGCGGCAGGGCACGCCGGAAGCGGGGCGGGGCGTACGAGGTCATGGGGTGGAGCCGGTACGGGGAGGACGCCACGGGTCGGCTCGCGGCGGGTCCCCCGGCGGGGGCGGGTGCCGGGGGCCGCGGCGCGCGCGGCGGTGAGAGGCGCGCGGGCGGCGCGGTGGTGCCGGGCGCGCCCGCCCGGTCCAGGCTGAAGAGACCGACGGTGGTGGTGGCCCCGAGCGCGGCGGCGATGCGCAGCACCATCCGCCGCCCGGAAGGCATCTGGTCTTTTTTCATGACCAATGCTCCGCACGGGCGACCCGCGGAACAGGTGCGCGACACCGGGCGCGCGGGGCGAAAGCACCCGTTGGGACGAGCGGCCGGGCAGCCGGTCACGGGGCCCGGACGAGGCCCTGGGCGCCCGCGCCGCGGCTGAGGACGACACGGGTGATGCGGTCCCGTACGGGGGCGAGCGCGGTGTTCCCGGACGCGACGGCGGCGTTCAGGTCGACGACGCGGTGGGCGGCGGTGTCGAACCACTGCGGGACGAACTCGGCCCGCGTGACCTCCCAGCGGCCGCCGGGGGTGCGGGGCGGGGTGAAGGTGAAGCGGGCGATGGTCCCCTCGTTGCCGCGCGGGTCGTGGGCGCCGGAGTGGTTGACCATGGCCCCGGCGACCTGGTCGCCCATGCCGTAGACGACCCAGGTGCCGTTGACCTTCTCGTACGCCTGGGGGACGTGGGCGTGGGTGCCGAGGACGAGGTCGACGTCGGGGCGGCCGTCGGTGGTGGCCGCGGTGAGGGCGCGGCCGAGGGTGAGCTGCAGGCGGTCGGGCGCGGTCTGCCACTCGGTGCCCCAGTGGAGGCTGATGACGACGACGTCCGCGCCGGCCTCGCGGGCGGCGCGGGCGTCGCTCAGGACGCGGCTCTCGTCGATGAGGTTGACGGACCAGGGCCGGTCGGCGGGGACGGGGGCGCCGTTCGTGCCGTACGTGTAGGCGAGGTGGGCGACCCGGGCGCCGCCGGCCTCCAGCAGGGTGGGGGTGGTGGCCTCCTCGGCGGTGCGGGCGGAGCCGGCGTGTGCGACGCCGACCCGGTCGAGGTGGTCGAGGGTGCGGCGGATGCCCTCGGGGCCGTCGTCGAGGGTGTGGTTGGAGGCGGTGGAGCAGGAGTCGTAGCCGGTGGCGCGCAGGGCGTCGGCGATCTGGGGCGGGGACGTGAAGGACGGGTAGCCGGTGAAGGGGCCGCCGTCCTCGCCGTACACGGTCTCCATGTGGCAGAGGGCGAGGTCGGCCGCGGAGATGACGGGGGCGACCCCGGCGAACATGGGCCGGAAGTCGTATCCGGCGCCGTTCGCGTCGGCGCGGGCCGCCCGGATGACCGAGGCGTGCGGGAGGACGTCGCCGGTGGCGGCGAGCGTGAAGGGCCTGGCCGCGGGGGCGGCGCGGCCACCGGTGGCCGGGGACGCGGGGAGCGGGAGGGCCGGGAGCCGCGGGGCGGCCGTGCAGGCCGCCGCGGCGGCGCCGAGCAGGGCGGTGGCGGCGAGGGCCGTCCGGCGGGTCGTGCGCCGCGTCGTCCGGTGGGGCATGGGGGCTCCCTGGGGTTCGGGGCGGGGGAAGACAGAGGAAAGGGGAGGGAAGGCGAGGGAAGCCGGGGGAAGTCAGGGGAAGGGGGCCTCTCCGAATCCACAACCGGGCATAAGGAACAGTCAATAATTCAGTGGCATAAGTACGATAAATTCGCCTCATTGGCCTCATGTCCTCGCGCCGACCGTTCGGCGCACCACTCGCCGCTCGGTGCGACCGCTCGTCGCAGACCTCGGTGCGCCGCCTGTCCGGACGGGCCCGGATGCGTTCGGATACCGCTCGTGGGTCCTGGAGCCGGCGGGAAGGGATGTGAACGATGACGACGGCCACGACGACCACCGACGAGCGGGCCTTGGAGGAGCTCCAGCGGGAACACGGACCGGCGCTGCTGAGCTTCCTCCTCGGGCTCACCTACGGCGACCAGCAGCGAGCCGAGGACCTGCTGCAGGAGACGCTGGTCCGGGCGTGGCAGCACCCCGAGGCGTTCGAGGCGCCGTACGAGTCGATGCGGCCCTGGCTGTTCACGGTCGGCCGGCGGTTGGCGATCGACGCGCGGCGCTCCCGCATGGCGCGCCCGACGGAGATCGGGGACGGGGTCCTCGCCACCACCCCCGACCCGGCCGACCCCACCGAGTCCGCGGTCGCGGCGCTCGACATCCGGGCGGCGGTGGCCGGGCTGAGCCCCGCGCACCGCGCCGTGCTGGAGCGGATCTACTTCGACGGGCTGACGGTCAACGAGGCGGCCGAGGAGCTCGGCATACCGGCGGGGACGGTCAAGTCGCGGTCGTACTACGCGCTGCGGGCGCTCGGACGGTGCCTGCCGGGGTACAGCCGGGCGTTCCCGGGCGCCGGCAGGGGCGCCGACAGGGGCCGGCTGCCGTCCGCCGGGCGGTCCGGCGCCTGAGCCCGCCCGTCTCCGGGGGCCCATCGGATGCGTTCCTTCCCAGGCGTAACGGCACGGACGGGAACGTATGCGAAACCACACCGTGAAGTTGTGCAAAGAGCGGCCTCTCGCCCGGCCTTTCGGTGGAGGCTCGTCGTCTAGGGGTGCGTGGCCGAGTGACGCGCGCGAGAACGTCCGGGAGAAGGTGGGAACGTTGCGGCCCGAGAGCACGAACGGCACCGGCGGGGGCGGCCTGGCCGTCCCGATGGACTGGCTGTGTGCCGAGTACCTGGCCGACGAGCTGCTGCGGAAGGGCGGGCTGGTGGAGACCGGCTCCCTGGAGTACGTGGCGGGCCGCCGGACGCTCGCGCTGACGGTCTACCTCAGCGACGGCGCGGGGCCGGAGGAGCAGGTGGAGGAGTGGCTGGACCGCACCTCGTACGACCACCCCTGGCCGGAGTGGGTGCGGGAGCGGCTGGCCGCGCGGCGGGAGCGCGAGGGCGAGGGCGAGCCGGGGGTGGCCCTGGCGCTGGAGACCTGGCGGCTGCTGGAGGAGACCCAGTTGTTCGCGGCGGACCTGGGAGCGCTGCCGGCGCCCTCGGCGGCCGGGGTCGCGGTGGACGAGTCGGCGCGGGCGTGGCTGCCGTCGTGGCAGCTCGGCCTGCCGCTCTGCCACCTGGCGCTCCACCTGTACTGAACCGGGACGGCCGCGCGGGTCCCGAAGTGCCCGAAACGCGCCGTTGCCGAGGGCGACCGCGCCGGTCATCCTGTGGGGGGCCGCCGGTGCCTGCCGGCGCCGCACCGAGCGCGTGTCCGTACGGCTGGGGCGGAAGTGGTGGTGGTCCTGATGGTCGCGGTGCCCGCGGCTGGCGAGGTGACCCTGGGCGTCGAGGAGGAGTTCCTCCTGCTCGACGCGGTCGGCGGCAATCCGGTGGGCGGCGGCGGTGACGTCCTGGACGCCGACCGGGCGCGGCACCGGCCGGACGGCGGGCCGGGGCGGGCGCTCCAGCGCGAGCTGCTGACGACGATGGTGGAGACGGCGACCGCCGTGTGCACCGACCTGGCGGGGCTGCGCGCCGAGCTGGCCGCGGCCCGGGACCGGCTGGGCCGGGCGGCCCGCAAGACCGGTCTCCGCCCGCTCGCCAGCGGCACGGCGCCGATGGCCGCGCCGGCCCGCACCGTCACCCCGACCCGTCACTACCGGCAGATGGCCCGGCTGTACGGGCGGCTCACCGACGAGACGGAGACCTGCGGCTGCCACGTCCACGTCGGCGTGCCCGACCGGGAGTCCGCCGTGGCCGTCCTCAACCACCTGCGGCCCTGGCTGCCGGTCCTGCTCGCGCTCTCCGCCAACTCCCCCTATCACCAGGGCGCGGACACCGGTCACGCGAGCTGGCGCGCGCTCGTCCTGTCCCGCTGGCCCACCCACCAGATCCCGCCCCGCTTCGCCTCCGCCGAGCAGTACGACCGGACGGTCGCCGCCCTGCGCCGCACGGGCGTGCTGCCGTCCCGCGCCACCAACGCGTACTGGTTCGCGCGCCCCTCGAACCACCTGCCGACCGTGGAGGTGCGGGTCGCGGACGTCACGCCCAGCGTGGACGAGGCCGTGCTCCAGGCCGGGCTCACCCGCGCCCTGGTGACCACCGCGCTCGACGCCGTCGTACGGGGCCGGCCCGCGCCGCGGCTGCCCGACCACGCGGCGGGCGCCGCCCTGTGGACGGCGGCCCGGTACGGGGTGCGCGGCCCCGCCCTGCACCCGGTGACCGGCGACCGCGTCCCGGCGGCCGAGGCGGTGCGGGCCCTGCTCGACCGGGTGCGCCCGGCGCTGGAGGCGAGCGGCGACGAGGCGGAGGTGCGGGATCTGGTGGAGCGGGTGCTGGCCCACGGCACGGGCGCCGACCGGCAGCGCCGCCGCGCGTCCCCGGACACGCCGTGGACGGCGCTGTAGGGGCGCCGGGCCGCTAGGGCGCGTCGCGGTGGACGCCCGCCCGGTACTTGGGGACGCGGACGGTGACCTTCATGCCCGCGTCGATGCCCGTCTCCACCACCAGGCCGTACGCGTCGCCGTACACCTGGCGCAGCCGCTCGTCGACGTTGGGCAGGCCGATGCCGGACGACTGCGGGCGCTCGCCCGCGAGGATGGCGCGCAGCACGTCCGGGTCCATGCCGACGCCGTCGTCCTCGATGGTCACGACGGCCTCGGCGCCCGCGTCCCGGGCGGCGATGGTGATCCGGCACGTCCTGCGGGAGTCCTCCAGGCCGTGCTTGACGGCGTTCTCCACCAGCGGCTGGAGGCACAGGAACGGCAGCGTCACCGGCAGCACCTCCGGCGCCACCTGGAGCGTCACCTGGAGCCGGTCGCCGAAGCGGGCCCCGGCGAGCGCCAGGTACTGCTCGATGGAGCGCAGTTCGTCGGCCAGCTGGGCGAAGTCGCCGTGCCGGCGGAACGAGTACCGGGTGAAGTCCGCGAACTCCAGCAGCAGCTCCCGCGCCCGCTCCGGGTCGGTGCGGACGAACGACGCGATCGCGGCGAGCGAGTTGTAGACGAAGTGCGGGGATATCTGGGCGCGCAGGGCGCGGATCTCCGCCTCGATGAGCCGCGTCCGGGACAGGTCGAGCTCGGCCAGTTCGAGTTGCACGGAGACCCAGCGGGCGACCTCCGTCGCGGCCCGCACGAGGACGGCGGACTCGCGCGACCCGTACGCGACGAGCGCGCCGACGACGCCCTCCTCGCCGGTGAGCGGGGCGATGACGGCCCAGCGCAGGGGGCAGCCGGGGTCGGCGCACCCGGCTCGCACGCTCTGCCCGCGGCCCGACGCGAGGACCCCCGCGACGTGCTCCATGACCTGCTCGGCGTGGTGGCCGCCGGTGCCGTCCCAGGCGAGGACGGCCGTGCGGTCGGTGAGGGCGAGGGCCTCGGTGCCGAGGAGGGGGCGCAGCCGGCGGGCGGCCTTGCGGGCGGTGTCCTCGGTGAGCCCGGCGCGCAGGGGCGGGGCGGCGAGGGACGCCGTGTGCAGGGTGTGGAACGTGGCGCGTTCGACGGGCGTGCCCAGGTCGAGGCCGTCGCGCCCCTCGCGCCGGGCGGCGAGCCGACCCAGGGCGAATCCGGCGGCGAGCAGCAGCGTCCCGGCGGTGGCGAGCGCGGCGAGGAGCGTCCCGGTCACCGCTGGGCCCCCTCGGGCTGGGGGCGGCCGATCAACCCTTCGGGCAGGTGCAGCCGGGCGAGGGTCGCCGGGGTGCCGGGCGGGATGTGGCGGGGGGTGGCCAGCGACACGCAGACCATGGTGAGGAAGCCGAGCGGTACGGACCACACGGCCGGCCAGGCCATCAGGGTGTGCGGCCAGCCGTCCGGGGCGAGTCCGGCACGGGTCGCCATGACGGCCGTGAGCGCGGCGCCCCCGCCCGCGAGGAGCCCGGCGACGGCGCCCGGCGGGGTGAGGCGCCGCCACCAGATGCCCAGGACGAGCAGCGGGCAGAAGGAGGAGGCGGACACCGCGAAGGCGAGGCCCACCGCGTCGGCGACCGGCACGTTCGACGCGACGAGGCTCAGCCCGAGCGGCACGGCCATGGCGATGGGGGTCGCCAGCCGGAAGTGGCGCACGCCCCGTGACGGCAGCACGTCCTGGCTGAGGACACCGGCGACCGACATGGTCAGCCCGGACGCCGTCGACAGGAACGCGGCGAACGCGCCGCCCGCCAGCAGCGCCCCCAGCAGCTCCCCGGCCAGGCCGCCGACGAGCCTGTCCGGCAGGACCAGCACGGCCGCGTCGGCGTCGCCGGTCAGGGCCAGTTCGGGCGCGTAGATCCGACCGAGCGCCCCGTACACGGGCGGCAGCAGGTAGAACGCGCCGACCAGGCCGAGGACGACGAGGGTGGTGCGGCGCGCGGCGCGCCCGTGGGGGCTGGTGTAGAACCGCACGGCGACGTGCGGCAGGCCCATGGTGCCGAGGAAGGTGGCGAGGATCAGCCCGTACGTCGCGTAGAGCCGCTGCCCGTCGGGCTCGCCGGACAGGGAGCCGGACCAGCCGAGCGGGTCGCCCGGGTCGGGGACGCGCTCGGGGACGGGGACGCCGGACGGGAAGCCGAGGACGGTTCCGGCCTCGACGCGGTGCAGGCCCTCCCCGAGGGTGGTCCGCCGCCCGTCGTACGCGGTCGTGTCGACCGTGCCGGAGACGGTGACGGTCAGCGGGGCGTCGAGGGAGAGGCGGACCGTGTCGTCGACGCGGACGGAGGTGTGCTCGCGGAAGACGGCGGGCGCGTCGAACCGGGCGCGCGGCGCGTCGTCCGCGGCCCAGGCGGTGACCAGGAAGAGCGCGGGGACGAGCAGCGCGGTCAGCTTGAGCCCGTACTGGAACGCCTGGACGAAGGTGATGCTGCGCATGCCGCCCGCGGCGACGGCGCCGGTGACGACGAGGGCGACGAGGAGGCCGCCGAACCAGTCGGGCGCGCCGGTGAGGACCTCCAGGGTGAGGCCCGCGCCCTGGAGTTGCGGCAGCAGGTAGAGCCAGCCGATGCCGACGACGAAGAGGCTGGCGAGGCGGCGGACGTACGGCGACTCCAGGCGGGCCTCGGCGAAGTCGGAGAGCGTGTACGCGCCGGAGCGGCGCAGCGGGGCGGCGACGAGGACCAGCAGGACGAGGTAGCCGGCGGTGTAGCCGACCGGGTACCAGAGCATGTCGGGGCCTTGGAGGAGGACCAGGCCCGCGATGCCGAGGAAGGAGGCCGCCGAGAGGTACTCGCCGCTGATGGCGGCGGCGTTGAGGGCCGGCTTGACCGTCCGCGAGGCGACGTAGAAGTCGGAGGTGGTGCGGGAGATGCGCAGGCCGAGGGAGCCGATGAGGACGGTGGCGGCGACGACGACGGCGACCGCCGCCATCGCGTAGTTCTGGTTCACCGGCCCGGCTCACCTGCCTTCGACGAGGCCGGTGAAGTCGCGCTCGTTGCGCTCGGCCCGGCGCACGTACCAGCGGGCGACGAGCCACAGGACCGGGTGGACGGCGACGCCGAGCGCCGCCCAGAGGAACGGCTCGGAGGACGGGGCGGCCCCGCCGGGGGCGAGCGCGGCGGGAAGGGTGAGGAGCAGCGGCAGGGAGCCGACGAGCAGGGCGAGGGCGGCGAGGGCCCTGAGCGCGGCGCGGAGCTGGCTGCGCATCAGGGACCGGACGTAGGTGTGGCCCAGGGTGGTCTGCTCGCTGATCTCGGAGCGGGCGGGCGCGTGGCCCGGCGGCCGGCGGCCGGAGCGGGGCACTCCGGTGACGGTCTCGCGCCGGGGACGGCGCGGCGCGGGCTGCGGCTCTGGGGGCATCGGTGTCCGGGGGTCGGCGGTGCGGTGGTGGCCCGGAGGACTTTTCAGGAGGTCCCCGGGGGCTCGGGGGGTGGAGTTTACGCAGATCCCTCCCGTACGGGTAGGCGGATTGTCCTACCCGTGACCTGCGGGTCGCCTACTCCGCCCGGGTGATGTCGCCGAGCGCGATCTCCAGCTCCACGTACGACTCCTCGGCCCTGCGGAACGCCAGTTCCAGGGCGGCGGCGGCGCGCGGGCCGACCAGGCCCCGCGCCGTCCCGCGGAGTTCGTCCAGCACGTCCGCCCAGCGCCCGGCGGCGCTCCTGGCCCCGGCGAGGAGCGCGGCGAGCTCCTCGGGGCGGGCCGGGTCCGGCGCGGGCAGGGCGCGCAGGGCCCTCAGCTCGCGCCGCAGCGCGTCGATCTCCGCTTCGAGTTCCGGCACTCCGCCGCCCCCTCCCAGCTCCGGATGATCAAGGGTAGGCGCGGTACCGCCCGCCGGTGGGGCCGTACCGGCGGGGCGTCGGTGAACGGCGCGATCCGCGCGTCGAACGGTCGGCTCCGCGCGTGCGGCCCGGAGGCCGGCGACCCGGGGGCCGGCGGCCGGCGCCCCCGCGGCCGGTGCCCCGGTGACCCGGTGACCCGGGGCTAGCCGCGGACGTGCCGCATCAGCAGCTCGCGCAACTGGCGGGCGTGGCGGCGGCTGACGGACAGTTCGGCGCTGCCCACCCGCACCGTCGTGGCACCGCCGTCCAGCCGCAGCTCGTCGATGCGGCCGAGCGCGACGAGGTGGCTGCGGTGGATGCGGACGAAGCCGCGTGCCGCCCAGCGCTCCTCCAGCGTGGAGAGCGGGATGCGGACGAGGTGGCTGCCCCCGTCGGTGTGCAGGCGCGCGTAGTCGCCCTGCGCCTCGACGTACGCGATGTCGTCGACCGGGACGAACCGGGTGACGCCGCCCAGCTCCACGGGGATCTGCTCGGCCACCGCCTGGGCGGCCGGGGCGGGCCCGGACAGGTCGCTGGCCCGGCGGACGGCCTCCGCGAGGCGCTCCTTGCGGACGGGCTTGAGGACGTAGTCGACCGCCTTCAGGTCGAACGCCTGCACGGCGAACCCCTCGTGGGCGGTGACGAACACGACGAGCGGCGGCCTGGCGAACCCGGCGAGCAGCCGTGCGACGTCCAGTCCGGTCAGCCCGGCCATGTGGATGTCGAGGAAGACCACGTCGATGGCGTCCTCGCCGTCCGGTCCCGCCTCCAGGGCCCGGCCGATGCGGCGCAGCGCCTCCGTCGCGTCGGTGGCGCCCTCCGCGCTGCGGACCCGGGGGTCGGAGCGCAGCAGGTACAGCAGCTCCTCCAGGGCGGGCTTCTCGTCGTCGACGGCCAGTACGCGCAGCATGCAGCGGAGTGTAGGCGGGCGTCCGTCGGGCGGGAAACGGCCGCCGGGCGGTCAGGCCGGCGGGGCCGGCAGGCCGTAGACGCGGGTGGCGGTGTCGGCGAACACGGCGGCGCGCTCGGCGGGCGAGAGCCGGGCGGTGAGGTCGCGGGCGGCGGTGACGACCTCGTCGTACCGGGCGGCGAGGAGGCACACGGGCCAGTCGGAGCCGAACATCAGCCGGGCGGGGCCGAAGGCGTCGAGGACCGTGTCGGCGTACGGGCGGAGGTCCGCGGTGGTCCAGGTGGCGTGGTCGGCCTCGGTGACGAGGCCGGAGAGCTTGCAGACGGTGTTGGGGAGCGCGGCGAGGGCGCGGACGTGCCCGGACCACGGTTCGAGCGCGCCGGACGCGACGGGCGGTTTGCCGAGGTGGTCGAGGACGAAGGTCAGTCCGGGCAGCAGGGCGGCGGCGCGGGTGGCGGCGGGCAGGTGAGGGGGGCGGACGACCAGGTCGTAGACGAGTCCCGCGGCGGCGACGGCGGCGAGGCCGCGCAGCACGGCGGGGCGGAGCAACCAGTCCGGGTCCGGCTCCTCCTGGACCTGGTGGCGGATGCCGGCGAGGCGGTGCCCGCCGGGCAGGGCGCGCAGCGCGGCGAGCCGGTCGGCGACGTCGGGCGCGGTGAGGTCGGTCCAGCCGACGACGGCGCCCACGAGGGGGTGGCGGTCGGCGAGGGCGAGGAGCTCCCCCGTCTCGCCGGGGACGGTGACGGTCTGGACGACGACGGTGGTGCGGACGCCGGCCGCGCGGGCCGCGGGCGCCAGGTCGTCGGCGGTGAAGGTGCGCCGCAGCGGGGCCGTGCCGGGCCCGTCGAGCCACGGCTGGTCGCGTACGGCGAGGTCCCAGACGTGGTGGTGGGCGTCGACGAGACCGGCGGTCACGGCAGGAGCCCCTCGGCGCGCAGGTCGTCCCAGACGGCGTCGGGCACGGGGTGGCGGTGGTGGGCGACCGCGTCGCGGACCTCGTCGGCGGACCGGCAGCCCAGGAGCACGGAGGCGACGGCGGGGTGCCGCAGCGGGTAGCGCAGGGCGGCGGCGCGGAGCGGTACCCCGTGCCGTCCGGTGACGGCCTCGGTGTGCAGGGCCCGTTCGAGGAGGGCGAGGGGCGCGGCGCGGTAGTCGTAGCGGGCGCCCGGCCGGGGGTCGGCGAGGAGGCCGGAGTTGAAGACCCCGGCGGCGAGGACGCTCCGGCCGCGCGCGGCGGCCTCCGGGAGGAGCGCGTCGAGGGCGGACTGGTCGAGCAGGGTGAGGCGCCCGGCGCACAGCACGACGTCCACGTCGGTGTCCCGCACGAAGCGGGTGAGCATGGCCGTGCTGTTCATGCCGACGCCGATGGCGCGGACGACGCCTTCCGCGCGCAGCCGCTCCAGCGCCGGGTACGCCTCGCGGAACGCGGCCTCCTCGTGGTCGTCGGGGTCGTGGAGGTGGACGACGTCGACCCGGTCGAGGCCGAGCCGTACGAGGCTCTCCTCGATGCTGCGGCGCACCCCGTCGGCGCTGAAGTCCCACACGCGCCGGTGCGTGGCGGGGACGGCGAAACCGTGCGCCAGGTCGTCGCCGGCGGGGTCGCCGTCGTACGGGACGAGGAGCCGCCCGGCCTTGGTGGCGACGGTGTACGCGTCGCGGGGGCGGTCGCGCAGGGCTTCGCCCAGGCGCCGCTCGGAGAGGCCGAGGCCGTAGTGCGGGGCCGTGTCGAAGTGGCGGATGCCCGCCTCCCAGGCGGCGTCGACCGCGGCGGCGGCCCCCTCCGGGGTGACCGGCGTGTAGAGGTTGCCGATCCCGGCCGCCCCGAACGACAGCTCGGTGACCGTGACCCCGCTCCGCCCGAGCGTGCCGCGCCGCATGCCCCTCCCCCACTCCCGTACCGGTCGGTCGGCGTCCGCAGCAGGACCGCCGACCGCACTATTCATCCGAGGGATGGCAGGCGTCAAGACCTCCCGTGTCCCGCCACTCCCGTCACATGGGGCTCCTGGCTTCACGGCCCGGGCCGACTGATCCGATGTCTCGCCGGATCTCGTGAGCGTTCCCAGGCCGGTCCGGCAGGGCGAACTCGCACCACACGCACTTCCCGCTGCCACGCGACTCGACGCCCCAGACGTCGGCCAGCCGGTCCACGAGCAGCAGGCCGCGCCCCGACACGCCGCTCGTGTCCGCGTCGCGGCGGCGCGGCAGGACGCTGGAGCGGTCCTCCACCTCGACGCGGAGGCGCCGTTCGTGCCCGGTGAGCATCCGCAGGGTGAGGATGGCCCCGCCGTCGGTGTGCAGCAGCGCGTTGGTGATCATTTCGTCGGCGGCCAGCTCGATCTCGTCGGACCGCTCCCGTCCGCCCCAGGCCCGGACGGCCGCACGGATCATGTGGCGGGCGGAGCGCAGCGCCTCGGGGTCGTTCTGGGCGACGTGCTGCTGGAGCCTGCCGCCCGCCTGCGGGGTGTAGCCGCCCCGGCGGCGCAGCAGCAGGACCGCCACGTCGTCGTCGCCGCCCCGCTCGTCCACCACGTCGCAGAGCTGGTCGGCGAGTGTCTGGAGGTCGGCGGGCCCGTTGCGGACGAAGGCGGTGAGCCACTGCATGCCCTCGTCGAGGTCGGCGCCGGGCTGCTCGACGAGGCCGTCGGTGTACAGGACGAGGGTCTGCCCGGGATCGAGTTCGAGGACGCTGACCGGGTAGTCGAGCACGCCGAACTCGGCGGAGAGCCCGAGGGGCAGAGCGCCCTGCACGGGCACCCGCCGGCAGTCGCCGTCCGTGTCGCGCAGCAGGGGGTCGACGTGGCCGGCCCGGACGGCCTGGACGACGCCGGTCGCCAGGTCGACCTCCATGTAGGTACAGGTGGCGAAGCGGTCCGTGTCCAGTTCGCGGAGGAAGACCGACGCGCGGGCCATGACGGTGGCGGGGGTGTGGCCCTCGGCGGCGTACGCGCGCAGGACGATCCGGAGCTGGCCCATGACGGCGGCGGCGTGGGTGTCGTGGCCCTGGACGTCGCCGATGACGGCGCCGACGCGGCCACCGGGGAGCGGGATCACGTCGTACCAGTCGCCGCCGATGTCCCGGCCGAGCCGGGCGGCCCGGTACCGGACGGCGATCTGCGCGCCGGGGACGTCGGGGATGCGGCGCGGGAGCATGGCCTGCTGGAGGCCCTCGGCGAGGTCGTGCTCCTGTTCGAACAGCATGGCGCGCTGGAGGCTCTGGGCGATGCTGCTGCCGAGGGCGATGAGGACGTTGCGCTCGTCGGGCGTGAAGCCCTTCTTCTGGCTGTACAGCAGCCCTATCGCGCCGATGGGCCGGGCCTGGGCGATGAGGGGCAGGTACGCGGCGGCGGTGATCCCGAGGTGGGTGATGTGCGGCCAGAGGACCGGGTACGAGTCGGCGAAGTCCTCGGGCGACTCGATGAAGCGGGGGGCGAGGGTCCGGACGACTTCGCTCATGGGGTACTCCTCGTCCACGCGCGTGTAGCGGGTGCCGGGGACGAAGGAGCCCTCGGGGCCGTCGGCGACCAGGTGGATGCGGCCGGCTTCCAGGAGGCCCATGACGACGCTGGTCGCGCCGAGGTGCTCCAGGCCGTGGGAGTCCCTCAGCACGTCGATGACGTCCTGGACGGTGCGGGCGTGGGCGAGGGCGGCGGTGGTCGACTCCACGACGCTGGTCTGGCGGCGGCGTTCGATGTCGACCTCCCGCCGGCTGGTGGACTCGGCCAGCTCCTGGGTGGCGTCGCGGACGATGCCGATGATCCGGTGGGGGCGACCGTTCTCGTCGCGGCGGATGAACCCCTGGGTGTGGGTCCAGCGGAGGCCGCCGTCGCGGGTGCGGATGCGGAAGTACGCGCCGTAGTGCGTGCTGCCGTTCTTGAGGGCCTGCGCCACCATGCCGTCGAGGCGCACGGACTCGCTGGGCGGGACCCTCCGCCCCAGGCTCCCGGGCCGCCCGTCGTACTCGTCCGGGTCCATCTCGAACACGGCGAGGGCGACCTCGTCCATGTGCATCAGCCCGGTGTCGAGGTCCCAGTCGAAGCTGCCCATGCGGTTGAGGGACAGACTCAGATCCGGGTGGGCGGGCCAGTCCTCGGGAAGCGACAGGGCATCCGCTGCCGGATCAACCATGGAGCCACTCTGCCATCATTTGTCGGGTTTATCGACTGATGAGAAGTCGTACGAGAGGACGGGGCGCCCCTCCCCTCACTCCTCGGCGGCCACCGGGTCCGGGAGCGGGCCGTACAGGGCGTCGCCCTCGGGCGGCGCGTCCGGCAGGGGTTCGTCCGGCACGGGCCCCTCCAACCCGGCGGACTCGTCGGACGGGGGCTCGCCGGACCCGGCGGGCCCGTCGGACGGCGGCCCGTCGGGCACGCCCCCGCCCCGGGTCGGCGCGTCGGGCACCACGGGGTCGGGAGCCACGGGGTCGGGAGCGGGGGGCCCGGACGGCCGGCCGGGCGGCGGCGTCCGCGTCAGGGCCGGCGGCGGTGCCGGGATCCGGCCGGCGGACGGCTCCCGCGGGGAGGCGGGCGCGCCCGCCTCCGCCCGGTCGCCGTCCGGTACGGGTCCGTCCGCGACGTGCCGGTCGCCGGGGTCGTACGCCGGGGGCACGGCGGGCTCGCGGTCCTTCTCCCCCCGGGTGCCGGCCCCGCGTTCGAGCCAGGTGCCGTTGAGGACGTTCACGAGGAGGAGGCTGTCGAGGGCCCGCCGCGCGGGGCCTACCAGCACGACCCGCTCGGGACGGAACCCGGGCCAGGGGTCGCCCCGGTACCCGGCGGTCGGCCGCACGTCCGCGGGAACCCGCAGCGGGTTGCCCGCGGCGCAGCGGACGCGGGGCGCGCCGTACCGGTCGACGAGGACCGCGGTGCCCGCCTGGAGGACGGCCTGGTACGGGGCTGCTGTGCCGTCGCGGTAGCCGTGGCCGGTGACGCGGGTGTCGGCACGCAGCATCACGGGCGTGAGGCCGCGCACCCAGGCGCCGAGCCCGCCCGGGGTGACCCCGGCGGCCTGGGCGAAGGCGCGGGCCTTGTCCTCGTCGGCGGTGAGGAACCGCGCCTGCTGGTCCACGTCGCAACTGGGCAGCGAGTGCGTGCCGCCGTACAGGCCGGGGGTGGCGCCGTCGACGGTCCGCGGCGGCCGGGCGGCGGCCCCGGACGGGCCGCCGGACGCGGTGGGGGACGGCGGGCGGGGCGCGGCGGCGCGGTCGGCGGTGAGGGCGGTGGAGGGGGTGAAGGGGTGCGGTCCGGGTTCGGCGGCCGGCTGGAGGAGGGGTACGGAGTCGGCCGCGGCGGTGGCGCGGGCGGCGGGGCGGCCGTCGCCGCAGCCGGCGGCGAGCAGCCCGGCGAGGACGGCGAGGGAGGCCGCGGCGAGGGGACGCCGGGAACGCGCCGAGGGGCGGCGTGAGGGTGGACGCACGCGAACCTCCCGCCTCTCCACCGATCTGACCGGACAAGTCCTTCCATGTCTGCCGGACCCGGGGGCGGGCCGCAACCGGAGGTCCGCCTCCCGAGGGCCCGGGCAGCCGACTTGAACACGTTCAAGTCGTAGCGCTACGCTCCGCACATCATTATTGAACGCGTTCAAAGCGCGGGAGGGGGTGCGTCGCGGTGACGGTCCTGGTGGATCTGGTCGTGATGCTCGGCATGCTCGTGGTCGTCCCGATGGGGCTGCGGCTGGCGCCCGCACCCGGGACGGCCGCCGCCGCCCGGCTCTGGCCGCTGTTCGCCGTACCGGGTGCGGTGTCGCTGTGGCTGCCGCGCGGCGCCCTCGCCACCGCCCTCGCCTGCTGCTACGCGGCGGGCACCCTCCTGCCGGCGCTCGCCGCGCCGCTCCGCCTCGCCGCGACGCGCTCCCTCGCGCCCGCCGAGGTGGCCCTGTGCACCGCCCTGGTGAGCCCCGCCGTCGCCGCGACCGCGCTGGTCGCCGAGCGGTGGGGGCACCGGCTGTTCGGGTTCGATCCGGAGATCCTGGACCTGACCGTGCCGCACTTCCACTTCGCCGGGTTCGCCGCCGCGCTCGTCGCGGGACTGGTGCACCGCGCCGCCCCCGGCCGTCCGCTGGGCCCGTTCGCCGCCCTGAGCGTCCCCCTCGGCACCTTCCTGGTACTCCTGGGGTACTTCGTCAACGACTGGACCGAGCTGGCCGGGACCGTCGTGCTGACCGCCGGGATGTGGGCCGTCGCCCTGCTCACCTGGCGGGACGTGCGCTCCGGCACCGGCGACCGGCTCACCGGGGCGCTGCTGGCCGTCTCCGCCGGCGTGCTGGCGGCGACCATGCTGCTGGCCCTGAGCTGGGCAGTCGGCGAGGCGACCGGGCTGCCCCACCCGAGCCTGGCGTGGATGGCCGCCACCCACGGCCTCGCCAACGCCCTGGGCTTCGCGCTCTGCTCGCTCCTGGCCTGGCGCCGCCTGGCGGCCCCCCGACCCCCCACCACCGCTCCGGACCACGAGGAGGTCCCCGCATGACCCGGTTCGTCCGCGGCCCCGGCCGCACCACCGCCGCGCCCCCGCTCCGCTTCACCTACCCGGACGTCGGCGCGACCCGCTCCCCCGCCCTCCCGGACGGCTACCACCACCTGCGCCACCGCACCCCGATCGGCCACGGCCGGGACGTCTTCGAGGCGGCGGGCGCCGCCGTCACCACCTGGCGGATGCACCGCGCCTCCGGCGCCCGCCTGCGGTCCGAAGCGGTCCGGGCGGCACCCGGCGTGCGCGTCCGGGTCTGCGTGGGCGTCGGGCCGCTGGAGTACGGCGTGCCGTGCGAGGTCGTGTGGACGGCGTACGAGGAGGGGCGCACCGGTTTCGCGTACGGCACCCTCACCGGGCACCCCGAGAGCGGCGAGGAGGCGTTCGTCGTCGAGCAGCTGCCCGACGGCTCGGTCTGGTTCACGGTCACCGCCTTCAGCCGCCCCGCCCGCTGGTACGCGCGGATGGCCGGGCCGCTCGTCCCCGTCGCCCAGCGGTGGTACGCGCGCCGCCTCGGCCGGACGGTGCGCCGGATCGCGCGCGGCTGATACTGGAGGGGATGGAGTCGTTCGCCTGGTTCGCCTCGTCCGACCACTGGCTGGGCCGCCTGCTCTTCCAGCGGGGCCTCGCCGGCCTCTACCTGGTCGCGTTCCTGTGCGCCGCGCTCCAGTTCCGGGCGCTGATCGGCGAGCGGGGCATGACCCCCGTGCCGGAGTACCTCCGGAGGGTGCCCGCGCGCCGGGCGCCCAGCCTGTTCCGCCTGCACTACTCCGACCGGTTCTTCGCGCTCTGCGCCTGGACGGGCGCTGCCCTCGCCCTGGCGCTGGCCGCCGGCGCGGGGGACGCCGTGCCCCTGGCCGTGTCGATGCTGATGTGGGCGGCGCTGTGGGGGCTGTATCTGTCGATCGTGAACGTCGGTCAGACCTGGTACGGCTTCGGCTGGGAGTCGCTGCTGCTGGAGGCCGGCTTCCTCGCGGTCTTCCTCGGCAACGACGAGACCGCGCCGCCCGTGCTGGTGATGTGGCTGCTGCGGTGGCTGCTGTTCCGCGTCGAGTTCGGCGCGGGGCTGATCAAACTGCGCGGCGACCGGTGCTGGCGCGACCTGACCTGCCTGTACTACCACCACGAGACCCAGCCGATGCCGTCCCCGCTGAGCTGGTTCTTCCACCACCTGCCGCGCCCCCTCCACCGCGTGGAGACGGCCGCCAACCACGTGGCACAGTTGGCCGTCCCCTTCCTTCTGTTCACCCCGCAGCCCGTGGCGACCACCGCGGCCGGGCTGATCGCGCTGACCCAGCTGTGGCTGGTCCTGTCCGGGAACTTCTCCTGGCTGAACTGGCTCACCATCGTCCTCGCCCTGTCCGCCGTCGACGGCACCCTCGTCGCCGCCCCGCCCGACCTGCCGCGGCCACCGCTGTGGTATGCCCTCCTGGTCGTCGCCCTGACCGTCCTGGTGCTGGCGCTGAGCGTGCGCCCCGTGCGCAACCTGCTCTCCCGGCACCAGGCGATGAACCGCTCCTTCGACCCGCTGCACCTGGTCAACACGTACGGCGCCTTCGGCACGGTGGGCCGGGTCCGGTACGAGATCGTCGTCGAGGGCACCGACGAGCCGGTGGCGCACGCCGGGACCGTGTGGCGCGCCTACGAGTTCAAGGGCAAGCCCGGCGACGTGCGGCGGATGCCGCGCCAGTTCGCCCCGTACCACCTGCGGCTCGACTGGCTGATGTGGTTCGCGGCGCTCTCCCCGGCGTACGCGGCGGGGTGGTTCGGGCCGTTCGTGGAGCGGCTCCTCGAAGGGGACCGGGACACGCTGCGGCTGCTGCGCCACAACCCGTTCCCCGACGCGCCCCCGGCGCTGGTCAGGGCACGGCTGTACCGGTACCGCTTCACGACCTGGCGGGAACTGCGGTCCACGGGCGCGTGGTGGCACCGGACCCTCGTGCGGGACTTCCTGCCGCCGACGCGGCTGGAAGGGGCGCCCCGCCGGCCCCGGAACTGACGCGCCGGGTGAATCCTTGGTCAAAGCTGGTGGGCCCGGGGGCTCTCCGCTACGTTTCAGCGACAGTGAGCCGGGCCGAGCGGATGCCGATGACGTTCGGCCCGGCGGTCTGCCCGTCGAGGCAGCCCCGTCCGGTGTGCTCTCCCGTGTCGGCACCGGGCGGACGGACCCCGTGTCCCCGCCGCCGTCGCGGCGGGGACACGGGGCGGGGCCCTGCGGGCCGGCCGGTCCGGCTCAGTCGATGCCGCGCAGGATGTGCGGCTCCGCGAGGTCGTCCTCGTACCCGGCGAGGCGGATCGGGGCCGAGCGGGCCCACACCTCCAGGCTGCCGAGCTCGCCCGGACGGGTGGACCGGGCAGGGGGTTCCGCCGGCTGCTCCTGCGTGGTCGCTTCTGGTGTCACCGCGCACTCCTTCGTGTCGCGAACCTATGGGACGTGTGTTGCCGTTCGGTCGCGGTGGCGCCGGTCTCCGGGCGGGGCCGCGGCCCCTCGGTGGCAGGCCGGTCCCGCGGTCGGCGCCAGGGAGTTCGTGGATCCCGGTCGGCCGACCGTTCGCCTCAGAGTAACCAAATGAGCACGGTGCCGCTCGATGGAACGCATCACACTGTCGACATCCGGACACAATGGCCCGGAGTGCCCCATCCGGGGCACTCCGTGTCATCACATCGGGTGTGCGGAGCGCCGGCCCCTACCACTTGCCGGGCGCGTAGTCCTTCAGGAAGCAGCCGTACAGGTCCTCGCCGGCCTCGCCGCGGACGATCGGGTCGTAGACCCGCGCCGCGCCGTCGACCAGGTCGAGCGGGGCGTGGAAGCCGGCCTCCGCCAGCCGCATCTTGTCCGGGTGCGGCCGCTCGTCGGTGATCCAGCCCGTGTCGACGGCCGTCATGAGGATGCCGTCCGCCTCGAACATCTCCTGGGCGCTGGTGCGCGTCAGCATGTTGAGCGCGGCCTTCGCCATGTTGGTGTGCGGGTGCCCCGCGCCCTTGTAGCCACGGCTGAAGACGCCCTCCATGGCGGAGACGTTCACCACGTACTTGCGCCGGGCCGTGGAGGCGGCCATCGCCGGGCGCAGACGGCTGATCAGGATGAACGGCGCCGTCGAGTTGCAGAGCTGGACCTCCAGCAGCTCGACCGGGTCGACCTGCTCGACGGTCTGGATCCAGCTGTTCACCGGCGCCAGGTCGGGCACCAGGCCGCCCGCGTCGATGGCCGTGCCGGCGGCGATCCTCGCCGGGGTCGCCGAGCCGCTCACCAGCGCCAGGTCCGTGACGTCCTGCGCGGTGAGCCCGTCGCCGCTCCGCGCGGAGGGCAGGGCGGCCACGCTCTCGACGGCGCCGCTGCCGAACGTGCCGATGACCTCCGCGGCGGGCAGCTCTCCGGCGGGCAGCGGGGCCGACTCGGCGGCGACCAGCTCGCTGTACGCCCGGCGGGACCGGCGCACGGTCTGCGCCGCGTTGTTGATCAGGATGTCGAGCGGACCGGCCGCGGCGACGGAGTCCGCGAGGGCGACGACCTGCGCCGGGTCGCGCAGGTCGATCCCGACGATCTTCAGCCGGTGGATCCACTCGTCGCTGTCCGGCTGCGCCTTGAAGCGGCGGATCGCGTCGTTGGGGAAGCGCGTCGTCACCGTGGTGTGCGCGCCGTCGCGCAGGAGCCTCAGAGCGATGTACATGCCGATCTTGGCACGGCCGCCGGTGAGCAGCGCCCGGCGACCCGTAAGGTCGGTGCGGGCGTCGCGGCGGGCGCGGTTCTCCACCGCGCACGACGGGCACAGCTGGTGGTAGAACGCGTCGACCCGCACGTACCGGTCCTTGCAGATGTAGCAGGACCGGGGGCGCTGCAGGACGCCCGCGATCTCGCCCGCGGCGGAGGAGCTGGGCAGCAGGCCCTGCGTCTCGTCGTCGATGCGCTCGGCGGAGCCCGTCGCGGTGGCCTCGGTGACCGCCCGGTCGTGCGCCGTCTTCGCGGCCCGGCGCTCCTGCCGGCGGCGCTGCTTGACGGTCCGGTAGACACCGGCCGTCGCGCGCCGGACGGCGATCGCGTCCGGGTGGTCGATCTCCAGCTTGTCGAGCTCCTCGAGCACGCTCAGGCAGACGGCCAGACGCTCGGGGTCGATGCCCGGCCCGTACGCCTGGTTGTCTTCTGTCACCGTCATGGCCGCTGCCGTTCCTCGATCACTCGTTTGCCACGTTCCAAAAGTGGCACTTTACGGAGCCGACGCCCCACCCGCCAAACCCGGGCCGGCCGCGGTGCTCCGCGGCGGTGCGTCGAAGACGCAGTCGCCGCACAGTCCGCCGCCCGGGCAGCGGTAGTACAGGCAGCAGGTGCGGCGCCGGAGCGCGGGCCCCTGGAGGGTTCCGGCCAGGTCCGGATGGTCGAGCAGCGCGGCGGCGAGCGCGGCGGCCCGCTCGGCCGCGTCGACGCGGCCGTGGCGGCGCGCCCAGCGGGTGAGCTCGCGTACGGCGCCGCCGAGCGCCGAGCCCGCGTTGCCCCACAGCAGCCGCGGCGACACGGGCCCGGCGGCCCGCAGGGCGTCGCCGAGCGGGGCGAGGTGGCCGTCCTGGACGACCCGCCGCAGCTCCCGCGCGGTGCCGGGGCGGGTGGCGGTGCCCGACCACCACAGCTCGTCGGGCGTGGAGCGCGTCGGGTCCCAGTGCAACGTCGCGGGCGACACGTCCGGGAAGACGCCGTGCAGGGCGGCGGCGCCGAGCGTCACCGACCAGAGGCGCGCGGCGAGCCCGAGCTGCACCATGGACGCGGCGACCCGGTACTCGGGGGTGCGCAGGCCCTCGGCGACCCGGGCGACCCGTACCGCGAGGGGGGAACCCGGGTCCGGGGCACCGGCCGCCGGCCGGGGGGCGTACGCCCGGGCGAGCGGGGCGTACGCGCCGGGGCCCGGTGGCTCGGCGGGAAGCACGAAGAAACCGCCGACGTCGCCCACGGCCCGCAGTTCGGCGGGGGTGAGCCCCCGTGCCTCCGCTTCCATCCCGCTCGTCCCTCCCCCGCCCGCCGGCGTTCGGCCCGGCACCACCGTAACGGTGCGCGCGGCCGGGTCGCGCCGCTCCCGCCGGGCCGGTGCCCGGCTCGGCGGTCAGAGGCCGACGCCGCCCCTCCTCAGGTAGGCGAGGGGGTCGATGTCGGAGCCGTAACCGGGTCCGGTGCGCACCTCGAAGTGCAGGTGCGGGCCGGTGCTGTTGCCGGTCGAACCGGACCGGGCGATGCGCTGGCCGCTGCTGACGGTCTGTCCCTCGCGGACGGTGAGCGCGGACAGGTGCGCGTACTGGCTGTACTTGCCGTCGTGGTGCCGGATGACGATCTGGTAGCCGTACGCCCCGGCCCACCCGGCGGAGACGACGCGACCGGAGGCGACGGCCTTCACGGGGGTGCCGGTGGGCACCGGGAAGTCGACGCCCGTGTGGTAGCCGGAGGACCAGGAGGAGCCGGCCTTGCCGTACGCGGTGCCGGGCGCGGAGTCGACGGGCGCGCTGAGAACCCCGATGCGGGCCTTGGCGACGGCGGGCTTGGCGGCGGGCTGCGTCCTCGGCTTGGCGGCGGGCTGCGTCCTCGGCTTGGCCTTGGGCGGGGACTGCGTCGCGGGCTTCGGCTTGGCCTGGGGGGCCGTGGGCTTCGGCGCGGACTGCGGCTTCCGCTGGGTCCCGGGCTTGGGCTGGGCCCGGTCCTTGGACGTGGGGGCCGCCGTGGGCTTGTCCGGGGCCTTCGTACCCGGTCCGGTGCGGGGCTCGGGCTTCGCGGGCGCCGTCGCGCGGAGCGCCAGTCTCTGGCCGGGGAGGATGAGGTCCGGGTCCTCCCCGATGACCGTGCGGTTCTGCGCGTACAGCCGCTGCCAGCCGCCGGGGACGCGCTCGTCGGCGGCGATCCGGGACAGCGTGTCGCCGCGGGCGACGGTGTAGCTCTCGCGGCGCTGGTTCGGGATGGTGGTCGGCGTGGCGGGCCGGTCGGTGCGGTCGCCGCGGGTCTCCGTCCGCACGGCGGGCGCCTCGCCGCCGCGGGTGAGCCCGGCCCGTTCGGAGCAGGTGGGCCAGGCACGCGGGCCCTGGCGGTCGAGCACCTTCTCGGCGACGGCGATCTGCTGGTCCTTGGTGGCCAGGTCGGCGCGGGGCGCGTAACGGGTGCCGCCGTACGCCTCCCAGGTGGACTGGGTGAACTGGAGCCCGCCGTAGTGGCCGTTGCCCGTGTTGGTCTGCCAGCGGCTGGTGGACTCGCAGGCCGCGACCTTCTCCCAGACGTCGACGGACGCCGCGTGGGCCGTCCCGGCGCCGATCAGCGGCAGGGCGCTGCCGATCGTGACGGTTAACGACGCGCGGTTGAGACGGCTCGGCTGCTGCCGGCGGTGTCGTCCCCGTACGGCCATGGCGGTTCCCCCCTGTGCACAGGTCAGCAGCCGCCCAAGCTAGAGGCGGGGCCGAGGCGTGACAAGGGGGCGCACAGAGCACAGGGGCGCGGAGTGCCCCTCGAATGGCCGGAAGCCGTGGCATCGGGGCGGCGCGCGGGCGGGGGGAGCCCGCTGCATCCGCACGCGGGCGCCCGCGCGGGCGCGCGGTCCCGGTCCGGCGCGGCGGGCTCTCAGACGCGGCCGGCGGGGCCCGGTGCCGGGTCGGGGTCGGGCACCGGATCCGGGCCGGACGGCCTCGGAACGGGGTCCGGGGTGGGCACCGGCCCGGGCGCCGGGTGCGGCGGCGTCGGCGCGGGCCCGGGGTGCGGCGGCGCGGGGACGGGCCCGGGCCCCGGGGCGGGCGGCTCCGGCACGGGCGCCGGGTCGGGCATGGGCGGCACGGGGTCGGGTCGGGGCTCGGTCATGACCTCTCCCTCGGGATCTCTTCACTCCCTGTCGAGATTCTCGTACCGCGCGTTCCCCCGCACGCCGGAACCATGCCGCTCCGTCCGTGAAGGGCACCGGAGACGGCACGGAGCCACCGCCGGGCCGCAGCGCTCCCGACCGCGGGGTCCACGTCCGCGGCGCTCCCGGCGCAGGACCCGTATCCGCGGCGCTCCCGACCGCGAGACCCGCGTCCGGTTCGGGGACGCGTCGGGGACCGTCCCCTGGCGGCGTCCGCGGGGCTCGCGGTCCGGGTGGCGTACGGGATCCGCCCGGCGGGGCGGCCGTCCTCACGCCCACCCGCAGGCGACCGCTCCCCCGCCCTCCTCGCCCCCTTCCGCCCTCCGCGTCAGCGGGCGGCCGGTACGGCGTGCGGGCTGCGCGCGGTGTCGCTGCCCGGCACCGGGGCGGAGGCGTCGGAACCCAGCTCCACGATCCGGTTGGCGGCGTCGACGTGGACGACGCGCGGCACGAGGGCACGGGCCTCGGCGTCGTCGACCTGGGCGTAGCTGATGAGAATGACCAAGTCACCGGGGTGGACCAGGTGCGCGGCGGCGCCGTTGATGCCGATGACCCCGGAGCCGCGCTCGCCCTCGATGACGTACGTCTCCAGACGGGCGCCGTTGTCGATGTCGACGATGTGGACCAGCTCACCGGGCAGGAGGTCGGCGGCGTCCATCAGATCGGCGTCGACGGTGACGGATCCCACATAGTGGAGGTCGGCCTGGGTCACCGTGGCCCGGTGGATCTTGGACTTGAACATCGTACGCATCATCGAGGCACTCCCGGATCTCAGCTCCCTGCCTGCGTTTTTGCAGGTCAAGGGCGGTTTCCCTACCTTACAACGAGTCGCATGTGCGGGCAGCGTTCCCCAGGTTCTTCAGGACTCATGCTGACCGCTTGCCGACTTCGCTGATACGTCGCCAGACGGGATCGAGAGGGCTTGACCACTCCCTTCGCCTCCCACCACGACGACGGCACCAGCCTACGCAACGCCCCTCGAAGGACGTCCGTGATCATCACCACTCCGGCGCTCCGCCCGGGAGCCAGGCGCGAAGGCGGTCAGCCGACCCCCAAACCGCGCACTGCCGCAGAGCTGGTGAGGTGGGCGGTGAGATCCGGCTGTGGACCGAACGCACCGGGGCACCCGCGCTCCCCGGCCACCTGCCCGTGCACGAGGCGGCGGGCACGGGTCCCATCAGCGCCGACGGCAGACTGCTCATCACCAAGGAGGACCAGCCGGACCTCTCCACGACCACCCGGATCTGGACCATCGACGGCAACGGTTCGCCGAAGCGGCGCCACACCCTCCCGAAGGGCTGGGAGGCGAACTGGTTCCTGACCGGCCGGGACGGCGACCCGGTCCTCCTGGCCCACCACTGGGCGGGAGGACTGGACACGCCCTCCAGCTGTGGCGGTTCGGCGCCGAGGGCCCGCCGCACCGGAGCACGAGCATCCGGTACACCGCCGACGGCCGTCACGCTCGGCCCTGTCGGAGGTCCCGGAGTTTCCCGGTGCGGCAGCGCGGTCGGGAAGGGGCCTCGACGATGAGACTCCCGTCCGGGCCGTCGGCGTCCAGAGGGTCCGCATCGACCGTTCCGCCCGGCCGTGCGAACACCGGACCACCCGGCTCGATACCTCCTGGCTGCCCGTTGGCCCGCGGGCAGACGGAGTCAGGGTGGCAGCGGCGCGGGCTCCTCGCTGGTCGTCCCCGGGCGTTGCCCGGAGTTGGCCCGGTCCCGCCGGATCCGGACTGGGTGAGCCCGAGTCCAGGACGCCCGGTCGGGCCGAACGCGGGGCCGCGCCCATCGGATGCGGCTCGGCGTCTGGGAACATGACCGCCATGGGGACGGCAGCGACTTTCCGCAGTGACGCCAGGGCTCAGGGCCGGGGCGAGGTGCAGGTGTGGGTGCTGCCGGCCCCGACGGCGGCCTCGCGCACCACGCTGGACCTGACAGTGCTGGACGAGCGGGAGCGGCAGCGCATGAACGCCTTCGTCCGGGACGGGGACCGCGTCCTCTACGGCTTCGCCCACGGCGCGCTCCGCACGGTCCTGTCCGCACTGACCGGCGAGGCGCCCGCCGCCCTCCGCTTCGCCCGAGCCCCCTGCCCGTGCTGCGACGAGCCGCACGGACGGCCCGTACTCAGCCCTGCGCGGCTGGAGTTCTCGCTGTCCCACAGTCGGGACCTGGTCCTGATCGGCGTCGCGCCGACCCCGATCGGCGTGGACACGGAACCCGTGCCGAAGCCCGGGACCGCGGAGCAGCTCGCGAGGATGCTCCACCCGGCGGAACGCGAGGAGGTGGCGGCTGCGCTTCCGGAGCACCGGGCGGCGGTCTTCGCCCGCCTGTGGGTGCGCAAGGAGGCTTACCTCAAGGGCCTGGGGACCGGCCTCGGCCGTGACCTCGCGGCGGACGACGTCCGGGGCGCGGTCGCGGGATGGCAC
Source organism: Streptomyces sp. NPDC045287 (assembly GCF_056432325.1). Taxonomy (NCBI): domain Bacteria; kingdom Bacillati; phylum Actinomycetota; class Actinomycetes; order Kitasatosporales; family Streptomycetaceae; genus Streptomyces; species Streptomyces sp. NPDC045287. The sequence continues at coordinate 141,255 of NZ_JBWKJG010000010.1, read as the reverse complement.
CTCACCGACCTCCCGGTGGGTGCCGGCCAGGCGGCCGCCGTCGCGGTCGCCTCCCCGGCACCGTGCGGGATCCGCCTCCATCGGGCCCTCCCGGTGAAGTGATCCGCCCCCCGTCCTCCGTCCGGTGGGTTCAGGCGTGCGTCTTCGCCGTCCGGAGGATGGACTCGGTGACCTGGTCCGCGCATGAGGTCAGGTAGAAGTGGCCGCCGGGGAACAGTTCGGACGCAAAGCCGCCGGTGGTGAACTGGGCCCAGGCCAAGGCGTCGTCGACCGGCACGACGGGATCGTCGTCGCCGGCCATCACCACGATCGGGCAGGCGAGGGGCTGCACCGCCGGTCGCGGCTCCGTGTAGGCGGCCAGGGCCGCGTAGTCCGCACGCACGGTGGGCAGGAGCATCCGCACCAGTTCCTCGTCGCCCAGCAGGTCTCCCGCGGTGCCGCCCAGCCGCCGCAGCTCCGCCAGCACCCCGGCGTCGTCGCGCAGGTGGACGGAGCCGGGCCGCAGTCGGGACGGTGCGCGGCACGCGGAGACGATCAGCGCGGCCGGCCCGCCGAGCGGTCCGCGCTCCAGGCGCCGGGCGACCTCAAAGGCGACCACGGCACCCAGGCTGTGTCCGAACAGCACCAGCGGACCGGCCCGGCCCTCCTCCCGGTCGGCCAGCGCCCCGACCACCCCGTCGGCCAGTTCGGCGATCGAGCGGGCCGGCGGTTCGGCCAGCCTGTCGTGGCGGCCCGGGTACTGGACGGCAAGCGTCTCGACCGTGGGCGAGAGCTTCCGGGAGAAGGGGAGGTAGAAGTTGGCCGCGCCTCCCGCGTGCGGAAAGCACAGCAGCCTGACCGCCCCGGGCCGGGCCTCGCGGTAGCGGCGGAGCCACACGTCGGCCCGCACGGTCTGATTGCTCATCGCCGCCTGCCCTTTCGTTCGCCGGAGGAATGGCATTCTCCATCCTGCCGCATCCCCGCCCTGACAACACAACCAGGCTTTACGCCACTCACCTCATGAACACGTTGGTCCTATGGGGGAGTCACTCTTGACGACAGGCCACAGAAGGTAACGCAGGCCGCCCCGACATACACCCTCTCATCGAGCTGGTTCCGGGGCGGCGTTCAAGTCGCTGACCTGGATGGGGACGTGCACTAGGTTTCAACCCACGTGTCTCGCCAGCGAGACACGCCCCGTGCGAGCCCCAAAACCGCTGTTACGATTCCGGCCGTTTGATTGATCCCTCAGGAGAATCCGTGGCAAATCCGTTCGACGACGAAGATGGCATGTTCCTGGTCCTGGTCAACGACGAGAACCAGCATTCGCTGTGGCCTGCGTTCAGTGACGTACCGGCCGGCTGGACGGTGGCGCACGGCGAGGACACCCGCAAGAACTGCCTTGATTATGTGTCGACGCACTGGACGGACATGAGGCCGACCAGCCTGATCAGAGAGATGGGCGATGAACCGCGTTAGAGAGGTACCGCTTACATGGTGATCGGCAGCGAGTTCCGCAACCCCATGGACGCGTTGGTGGTCGACAGCGTGCGGCGCCTCTTGGGCGACACAAGCATCGGCATCGACGACAACTTCATGGACATCGGCGGCAATTCCATCATCGCCGTCCGCCTCGGGCAGATCCTGAGCGAAGAACTCGGCATATCTCGCACCGCCCGCATCATTTTCAAGAACCCCGTGCTCAGGGACCTCAGCGACAAGCTCAGCGCCCTGGTCGACGACGCGGCCTGACCGCACCCTGGTCGTCGCGCTCCGGGCAGCACCCGGAGCGCGGCGACACCGGCTCCCGGATCATCCGGTGGGGCCCTCTCGCCGTTTCCGCACGCATTCAACGCTTCCACGCCGAAGTCGCTGACGCCTGCCCGGCTGCCCGGCCGCCCGGCCGCCGCAGCGATCTCGCAGAAAGCTGCCACAGGGGAAGGTGTCACATGACTACCGACGCAAGCACAGCGCCACCACAAGACCTGTTCAGACGGACCAAGGTCAATGCCGCCGACGAGCGGACGTTCCTCTTCAAACTTCTTGTCGCATGTCTCATCTGGGCGCTCGGTGTGGCGCTCGCACTGCTGCCCGTGCTGTGGCCACTGCGGGTGCTGGGTGTCATATTGATCGGCGCGATGTACGCACACTGGCTGGAATTGCAACACCAGTGCCTGCACCACTCGGCATTCCGGCGTGCCCGCTGGCACCGGATCGCCGGCTTCCCGCTGGGCATCCCCCTGCTGGTCTCCTACAGTCACTACCGCGTCCGGCACCTGCAGCACCACCGCTACCTGGGCACCGACCAGGACTCGGAGTTCTTCGGCTTCGACTCCCGTCAGCCCGTCACCTGGGCGGGCCTGGTCCGCGAGGCCCTGGCCTTCGGCAGGCTGGGCGGTGCGGTCGCGGACATCGTGCGTGCCTGGACCGGCTCCTGGACCTACGAGGCCGGTCAGATCGCACCGGCCCGCGAGCGCGAAGTCGTCGCCGAGTACCGGCTGTTCGCGCTGCCGATCCTCACGGCCGCCGCGCTGGTCGCGCTCGACCAGGGCGCACTGGTGCTGTGGGTGTGGCTGCTCCCCCTGCTGGTCGCGGTGCCCCTGCACTTCCTCGTCGAACTGCCCGAGCACATCATGTGCGACAACACCAGCACCGACGTGCTGCGCAACACCCGTTCCATCACCGGCAGCCGGTTCAGCACCTGGTACACCAACGGCAACAACCTGCACATCGAGCACCACGCGGCCATGGTCGTCCCGATCAACCGGCTGCGCCAGCGCCACGATCTGACGCTGGCGCACGCGAAGCACACCTGCCCCAGCTATCCGCAGTTCTTCCGCGCCATCGCCCAGGAGGCCGCCGCCAACCGCCGTACGGCCCGTGCACGGGCCGGCGCCCGTGCCGAATAGCACCCCTCTCCACGCATTCAAGAAGGCAGGACGGCATGAACGACACCTCTGAGCCCGTGGCGACGCCGACCGGGATCACCCAGCGTCCGGCGGGCGCGGGCGCCCCTTTGTCCTTCGCCCAGCAGCGCCTGTGGTTCCTGGACCAGCTCGGCCTCGACGGCACGGCGTACCACCCGCCGTACGCGCTGCGACTGCCGGGCCCGGTGGACCTCGATGTGGCGGCCCGGGCCTTCCAGGCCCTGGTGCGACGGCACGAGACCCTGCGGACCACCTTCACGTCCGCCGACGACGGGCCGGTGCAGACGATCGCCTCGGCGGACGGCTACGCCTGGGAGCCCCGCAGGGTCGACCTGCGCGCCGCGGACGACGCCGAGGAGCAGGTGCGGCAGCTCGCGGCGCAACAGGCGCAGGCGCCGTTCGACCTCGCCCGGGGCCCGCTGCTCCGGGTGACGCTGGTGGCGCTCGCCGAGCAGGAGACCGTCGCGTTGATCAACCTGCACCCGACGCTCGGCGACGACGGGTCGATGACGGTACTGACGGACGAGGTCGGCCGTTTGTACGAAGCCTTCCTCGCGGGCGGTGTCGATCCGCTGCCGCCGCTCGCCGTCCAGTACGCCGACTACGCCCACTGGCAGCGCGTGCGGTTCACGGAGGGCACGGCGGACCGGGAGGCACGGCAGGGGCTGGCGCACTGGCGCGAGCGGCTCCGCGGCAAGCTGCCCACCCTGCGGGTGCCGACCGACCGCAACCGCTCGCGGCCGCCCGTCCGGACGTACGCGGCAGGGACCCGCTCCTTCACCCTGTCCGCCGACCTGACCGCCGGACTGAAGCAGGTGGCCGAGCACGCGGACGCCTCCCTGTTCGTCACGCTGCTCGCCGGATACTCGGCCCTGCTGCACCGCTACTCGGGCCAGGACGACATCGTGGTGGGCACGCCGGTGGCGGGCCGCGACCGGCCGGAGACCGCATCGCTCATCGGCCGCCTGGCGAACGCCCTGGCCCTGCGCGTGGACCTGACCGGTGACCCGACGTTCCGGGAGCTGCTCTCGCGCACCCGGCAGGTGTGCCGTGCGGACTTCGCCCACCAGGACGTTCCGTTCGAGCGCGTGGTCGAGGAGGTGCGGCAGGAGCGCGATCCCGGCCGTGCCCCGCTGTTCCGGACGATGCTGTCGCTGCACACCGCCGCGCGGACCGCACCGGGGCCGCGCACCGGCCCGTTCAGCGGCGAGAACCGGGCCACGGCGATGTACGACCTGAGCCTGCGTGTCGTCGACGAGGGTCGACTGCTGCGCTGTGACTGGGGGTTCGACGTCGACCTGTTCGTCGACGCCACCGTCGAGCGGATGGCGGGTCACTTCGAACGGCTGCTGGCCGGCGCCGTGGCCGACCCCGATCTGCCGCTGTCCCGGCTGCCGCTGCTCTCGGAACCGGAGCGGACCGAGGTGCTGACCCGGGACAACCTGATCTCCGTCGAGGTCTCCCCCGACCTGTGTGTGCACCACCTGTTCGAGGAGCACGCCCGCGCCACTCCCGACGCCGTGGCGGTGGTGGACGGGGAGGACCGGATCAGCTACCGGGAGCTCGACCGGCGGGCCGGGATCATCGCCGACCGGCTGCGCGCACTCGGCGTCGGCCCGGAGTCCCGGGTGGGGCTGTGCGCACCGCGCTGCCCCGACTCGGTGGCGGCTCTGCTCGGCATCCTCAGGGCGGGCGGCGCGTACGTGCCGCTCGATCCGGACCACCCGGTGGACCGCCTGCGGTACGTGCTCTCGGACGCCTCCGTACGCCTGCTCCTGACGCGCCACGACGTGGCGGCCGCGATACCGGGGCTCACCGACGGGCTGAGCGTCGGCCACTTCGACGACTGGCTCGCCGAGGGCGTCGACGCGGCGGAGGCCGGGCCGTCCGCCGCCGCGCGGGCCCCGTACGCCGAACCGAACGCGGACAACCTGGCCTTCCTCGTGTACACCTCGGGATCGACCGGCCGCGCCAAGGGTGCGATGCTCACCCACGGCGCCCTGATGAGCGCCTTCCGCTCCTGGGAGCGGGTCTACCACCTGGGCACGGTGGTGCACCGGCACCTCCAGGCCGCGAACATCGGCTTCGACGTGTTCACCGGTGACATGGTCCGCGCGCTGTGCTCCGGTGGCACGCTCGTGCTGTGCGACCGTGAGACGCTGCTCGATCCGGCACGGCTGTACGCGCTGCTCCAGCGGGAGCGGATCGACTTCGCCGACCTCGTCCCGGTCGTCGTCCGCCGGCTCAGCGCCTACGTGGCCGACCAGGGGCGGCTGCTGGACAACTTCAAGGTGCTGGCCGTCGGCGCGGACATCTGGTTCATGCGGGACTACTGGGACCTGGCGAAGCTGTGTCCTCCCGGCACCCGTCTGGTCAACTCGTACGGCATCACCGAATCGACCGTGGACAGCGGCCTGTTCGAGACTCCGATGCCCGAGCGCGGCGACGAGGAGCCGGTCCCGATCGGCCGCCCGCTGCCCAACACCGAGTTCTACGTCCTCGACAGCAGGCTCCAGCCCGTGCCCGTCGGAGTGAACGGCACCCTCTACATCGGCGGCCTGGCCCTGGCCCGCGGCTACGTGGGGCGCCCCGCGCTCACCGCCGAGCGGTTCCTCGCCCACCCCTTCTCGGACCGGCCGGGTGCCCGCCTGTACAACACCGGCGACCTGGCGCGGATGCTGCCCACGGGCGACGTGGAGGTGCTGGGCCGGGTGGACCGGCAGGTCAAGCTGCGCGGGTTCCGGATCGAGCTGGAGGAGGTCGAGTCGGTACTCGGCCAGCACCCGGACGTCCAGGCCGCCGCCGTGATCGTCCGGGAGGACACCCCGGGCGACCGGCGTCTGGCCGGCTACGTCGAGCCGCGGCCGGGGTTCAGCCCCGACCCGGTCGCTCTGCGGAAGTACCTGCGCACCCAGCTGCCGTACTACATGGTGCCGTCCACCATCACCCTGCTCCAGCGGATGCCGCTGAACGCGAACGGCAAGCACGACCGCAAGGCGCTGCCCGCTCCGGTCCCCGTGGCGAACACGGTCTAGGTCCGGAGCCGCTCGCCGGTTTCACACTGGGGGCGGCCCCCCCCCGGTGGCTGCGGTGGTCCCGCCCCGCCGTTGGTCGCGGGTAACGGGCGCCCGGGGGGAAACGTCTGGGGGGGGGGTGGGGGCCGGGGGGGTGAGGGGCCAGCGCGTCCACCGTA
>NZ_JBWKJG010000010.1:0-135146 GCF_056432325.1 Streptomyces sp. NPDC045287 | reverse complement strand
CCCGCCCCGGCCCCGGTGGCCAACCGGGTTTCGGCCGGGCCCGGCGCGCGGTTTACACCGGGGGGCCCCCCCCCCGTGGGACCAGGGGGGGGCCGCCCCCAGCGGTGTGTCCCGTGACCCGTCAGACGGGGCTCACCGGACTCGGGGAAGGTACGGGCCCGCCGGTCATGTCGCCGAGCGCCACCACGATCTTCCGCGGCCCGGTGAAGGGGCTGCGCGAGTGCGCGACCAGCATGTTGTCGAGGACCAGGACGTCGCCCTCCTGCCAGGAGAACGCGACCGACTCACGGTCCATCAGGTCGCGGACCTCGGCCACGACGGCGTCGTCGATGACCGTGCCGTCGCCCCAGAAGACGTTGCGCGGCATGCCCCGATCGCCGCAGATCGCGAGCAGCGAGGAGCGCGTTTCCGGGTCGAGCGACGACGGGTGGTGCAGGGCGAGCTGGTTGAAGAACACGGCCTCGCCGGTCACCGGGTGGCGCAGCACCGCCTCGGCCTGGCGCGAGGTCCGCAGGCCGCCGTCCGGCGTCCACTCGAAGCCGGTCCCCTCCTCCGCGCACTTGCGCTCGACCTCGGCCGGATCGTCGGTACGGAAGAAGCGCGACCAGCTGACGTCGACGCCTTCGATGAAGTTGCGGACGTAACGGAGCTTCTTGGTGGCGAACAGCTCGACCAGCTCCGGACGCATACGGTCGAGGACCGTACGGCAGTCGACGATCGGCGTCTGGCCTCCGGTGTGCGGGGCCACGATGCAGGAGAAGAACTGGCGCATCGGCCACTGCGGCAGATGCGAACTCTCGTTGTGGAAGAGGATCGAGAGGTCTTCGGGATACGGCGTCGATTTGTACACGCGGTCCGATTCGCCCTCCTGCGGGAGGTCCCCGTACTCACGGAAGAGGGTGCCGCACACGGCCGAGGCGGCCTGCTCGAACTTCTCCACCGAACCACCGTGGAACCCGCGGAACAGGACCGCGCCGTGCCGCAGCAGCTTCGCTTCGACGGCGTCCCGGTTCGCGCGCAGCCAGCCGGGCAGGTCGGCACCGGGACCGTCCGGTGTGACGAGGACGGGCGTCGACGGTGCTTCCGGCAGGAAACCGACGGTGACCGCGTCCCCGGCCGGGACGTGCACCGGCCGCCGCGTCGCGCGCTGGAGGGAGCGGGGTCCCGGCGCCTTGGGAGTTGCTTCATGCATGTCCTGCGTCCTCATTTCCTCTGCGGTGGATCCCTGCGCGGGTCACGATTCGAGCTCCCGTCCGATCAGCTCGGCGAGTCGGGCGACGTGGGGCTGCCGCATGATGCCGTGGTGGGTGGTGGGCACCGAAGCGAAGCCGAGCTCCGGGCCGACCACCGATCCCCAGCCCCAGGTGCGGTCCGGGTCGTGCGGCTCGCCGGTCGGCTCCGCCCGCACCAGCAGCACCGGGAAGTCGGGGCGGTCGAAACTGTTGCGCTGCTGCACGAAGTAGCGGTCCAAGGCGGTCATGTTGGTCGTGTAGACGTCCAGCAGGCTCCGCAGCTCCGCCTCGCCCGCGTCCGGGGGCAGCCGCCCGACGTCCTGCATGGCCGCGAGCAGTTCCCGCTCGCCGAACTCCCCCGCCGGCAGGTCCAACTGGTAGTGAAAGGCGAAGCGGCGGACGAGGTAGTCGGCGGGCTTCTGCGCCAGTGCGCCGTCGTCGGCGGCGGGGACACCACAGTTGACGATGATCAGCTGCGCCACCTCGTGCCCGGAGCGGCGCAGGGCCTTGGCCGTGGCGTAGGCCATCAGGCCGCCGAAGCACCAGCCGATGATCACCGGCGGGGCGTCGCCGGCGGCCGCGACGGTCGCCGCGTACCCCTCGGCCATGGCGGTGAAGTCCTCCTGCGGCGGCCTGCCGTGCAGACCCCAGGCTTCGATGCCAAAGACCGGCCGGTCCGCCGGCAGCGCACGGGCCAGCTCCCAGTAGCTCAGCGTGTTGCCACCGCCCGGGTGGACGCAGAAGATCGGGGCCCCGACGTCCGCTCCGGAAGCGGCGCGCAGCGGGACCAGGTTCGAGTCCTGGGCTTCGCTGCCGCGCACCAGGACCGCCATCGCCGCGACGGTCGGCGCGGTGAACACCGCGGACATCGGCAGACGGCAGCCGAAGGCGCTGTTGATCTGGGCCATGAGTTTGATCGCCCGCAGGGACTGCCCGCCGAACTCGAAGAAGTCGGCGTCCGGGGACGAGATGTCCTGGTCGAGGGTGGAGGACCAGATGGCCAGCAGGCGCTGTTCCACCGAGTCGCGCGGTCGGCCGGCCCTGGCCTTCGGCGGCTCGACCGGAGCGAGGGCGCGACGGTCCAGCTTGCCGTTGCGGGTCAGCGGAAGCCGGTCCAGCACCTGCCAGCCGGTCGGCACCAGGGCGGCCGGCAGCCAGTCGCCGACGGCTTTCCTCACCTGCTCGACCGGCGGGGCGGAACCGTCCGTGGCGACCAGGTAGGCATCGAGGTGCGTCACCAGACCGCTGTCGTCGGCGCGTGCCACGACGGCCGCGGCTCCGACTCCGCACCGCCCGGTGAGCAGCGCCTCGATCTCACCGACCTGGAGGCGGTATCCGCGCAGCTTCACCTGGTCGTCGATCCGGCCGAGGATCTCGACGCCCGCGCCGGGCACGAGGCGGCCGAGGTCGCCGGTCCGGTAGCCGTCCGCGGCTTCGGCGGTGCCGAAGCCCGGCAGCCCTTCGCGCAACCGCGCGAGATACCCGAGGCCCACGCCGGGACCGCTGATCACCACCTCGCCGGGGCACCAGGGCGGCAGCGGGACGCCCGCTTCGTCGACCACCGTCAGGGCGTTCTCCCCCAGGCCGCCGCCCACCGCGATCGAGGAGCAGCGTGCGTCGACCGGCTCGTCCGGCGCGAGGCACGAGGCGCCCACCGTCGTCTCGGTCGGGCCGTAGTGGTTGTACACCCGCAGCGACGGCGCGAGCTCCCGCACCCTCTCGTACAGCGGACGCGGCAGCAGCTCGCCGCCGAGCACGAGCGCCTCGCTCGGCAGCAACGCCGCCGGATCGTCGGCCTCCGCCAGGAGCGCCGAGAGGTGCGAGGGGACCAGCTTCAGCGCGGCCGCGGGGTGCGTCCGGAACCACTCAATGAGAGCGGCGGGGCTCGTGGCGGTCTCGGCGGGGACGAGTTGGACGCATCCGCCGCTCGCCAGGGTCGGGAAGACGGCCGTATAGGCAAGGTCCGCGGCGAGTGTGGAGACGGCTGCGCATTCGGCGCCCTCGGACAGCATGAGCGTCTCACCCATGGCGGCGGCGTAGTGCGCCAGCTGCTCGTGCCCGATGACGACGCCCTTGGGAAGGCCCGAGGTGCCGGACGTGAAGATCACGTAGGCGGCGCCCGCGGCCGGTGCGCCGGACGGCGCCGCGCGCTGTGGGTCCACGGCCGCGTCGGCCGTGGTCACGGTGCGGACGGAGACCGGGTGATCGGCCTTCGGAAGGGGCGTGAGCAGCAGCGCGGGGTCGGCCTCCCCCAGGACCATCTCGATCCGCTGTCGCGGCCACGAAGGGTCGAGGGGGACGAACGCCGCGCCGGCGAGCCAGACCCCGAGCATCGCGACGACCGTCTCCGTCGAGGCCGGCGCGAACAGCGCGACCCGCTGTCCGGCCCGCACGCCGTGCTCGCGCAGCAGGTGTGCCACCGCGTCGGCGCGCAGCGCCGCGTCCCGGTAGGACACGACGGTCTCGCCGCAGCGCAGCGCCGGTCGCGCGGGCGTGCGGTCCGCCTGCCGGAGGAAGCGGTCGAGCACCGGGGCGTACCGCGCGCGCGGCTCGGCGCCCGCGGTCGACGCGTTCGGCGCGGTGAGCCGAAGGCCGCCGACGGCGCGGTCCGTGCCGCCGGACAGCGCATCAGCGAGCTGGTGCTCGAAGGCCGCCGCGACGAGGTCCAGATCGGCCCGTGCGACGCGACCGCCGGTACCGACGAAGGTCAGGTGCACGCTTCGCGGTCCGCGGACGCAGTCGAGGTGGAGCGGACCGGGCACGTCGTACGCGGATGTTTCGGCCGAGATCGCATCGGCCCACTGGTCCTGGCGGTGGCGGTACGAGAGCGAGGCGCCGCCCGGTGCGCGGTGCGGGGCTGCCACGGTCCCGGGGTCGACCTGGTTCTCGATCGCCGCGACGGAACGGAGCGCGTCCTGCGCGGTCCGCAGCGCGTCGGCGACCGGGGTGTCCGCGGCGATCTCCAACCGCACCGGTACCGGGCGCTCCAGCAGGCCGAGCACGTTCTCCAGGCCGTCCGTGGACCGGCCGTCGGCCAGCACGACCACGTGGTCGTCGGCGTCGCGGCAGTACCGGTCGTACAGCGAGCGCCACAGGGCCAGCAGCACCGCCGACTCGCTCACGCCGCACCGTCCGGCGAGCGCGTCCAGCCGTTCCAGCGCCGGCCCCTGGACGACGGTCGAGACGCTCACCGGCTCGGCGGCCCCGTCCCCGAGGTCGGCGGGCAGGAGGAAGGGCGGCGCGGAGGACGGCGTCGACGGCTGCCGCCCGGTGTCGCCGGTCTCCTGCGGCCGCGCCGACTGCTCCAGGACTTCGCCGAGCCAGGCGGCGACATCGGCGTACTGGAGCGTCTCGTCATCGGTTGCGGCGCCGTCGGCGGCCGTGCCCCGAAGGTCCTCGGGGTCCTGGAGCAGAAGGCCGACGAGCTGCTGCCAGGAGGCGTCGTCGACGCTCAGCCGCGGCAGGGTGAGAACCAGCAGCGTGCCGTCCGGACCGAGTGCGTGTTCGACGGTCAGCGCGCCGGCCCGGAGCACCGTGCGTTCTGCGACCGCCTGCTCGACCGTGACCGGGCCGACCGGATCCACGACCTGGACGAGGGTGGGAAGCCCCGCGAACTCGGTGTACCGCGTGCGCAGGATCTCGTGCGCGGCGACCGCCGCCGCGATCCGGGCCTCCAGGACCGGCACCGGGACGCGTGCGGCGGTGCGGACCGTGCGGACCGCCGTGCTCCCGGCCTGGCCCGACCGGGCGAGCTGCTGCGGAGAGAGCTGGTAGCCCTCCTCCTGCACCGGGACGTCCGGGGACGTCGACGTCGTTGTCATGATGTTTGCTCCTGAATGGGTACGCCGGACACCGGCGCGGGGGTCGAAGCGGTGTCGGCGGGCGGCGCGTCGAGGCGGCGTACCGCGCGCACGGGCGAGCACAGCAGGGCGAGGGCGGCCAGGAACGTCCCGCTGGCGCCCAGCAGGACGGTCGTCCGCAGCCCGGCCCCGGACGCGAGCGCGCCGCCGAGCAGCGAGCCGAGCGAGTACGCGCCCAGGGCACAGGTACGCGCCGTGGCGTTCACCCGCCCGAGCAGTTCGTCCGGGGTGGTGACCTGCCGGAAACTGATCACCGTCACGTTGAAGACGGGCACGCTGAACTGGACGGCGAAGGAGGCCGCCGCCACGACGGCGATCACCGCCGGCGAGTTGCCGTGCACGGCCGCGAGGACGAGGTAGCCGAGGCCGGGCAACGCCATCGTCAGGATCAGTGTCGGTCCGACGCCGAACCGTCCGGTCAGCCGGCCGACCAGGAGGGCGCCGGTCAGCGCGCCCACGCTGCCGACCGCGACGATCAGGCCGACCTGCGTCGAGCCCATCCCGAGCACCCGGATCAAGTAGAGGAAGAACACCGACATCAGCGCGCCGGAGAACAGGTTGATGATCACCGCGGCGGTGGTGAACCAGCGCAGCAGTGGCTGCCTCCAGATCACGGCGAATCCCTCACGGATCGCGGCGCGGACCGAGAGGGCCGACGCACCGGGCTGCGGCTTCGGTGCCTCGTCGGCCGGAAGTCCCGCCGTCGTGAAGAAGGACAGGACGTAGCTCACGGCGTCCACCGCGAGCGCCACCGGCGCGCCGAGCGCGGAGACCAGCAGCCCCGCCGCGCCCGGCCCGGCGACCTGCGCCATCGAGCCCGAGAGCTCCAGCTTCCCGTTCGCCTCGGGGAGCCGGTCCCGGCCGACCAGACCGGGCACGTAGGACTGGTACGCGAGGTCGAAGAACACGGTCATCACGCCGAGGACGAAGACCACGACGAAGAGCTGGCCGATGTTCAGCACGCCGAGCGCGTGCCCGACGGGGATCCAGGCGAGGGCCGCGGCCCGTACGACGTCGGCGACGATCATCACGGAACGGCGTGCCCGGCGGTCCAGCAGCACACCGACGAAGAGGCCGAACAGCAGGAACGGCAGCGTTTCGAGGGCGACGAGCGCCCCCGCCTCCAGCGGCGTCGCGTCGAGCAGCAGGACGGCGGTCAGCGGCATCGCGACGTAGGTGATCTGGGTACCGAGGAGCGAGGCCGACTGGCCGGTCCACAGCAGGACGAAGTGCCGGTGGCGCAAGAGTGAGCGCGGCTTCGCCCCGGCGCGTCGCGTCATCGGCGTCTTCCTGTCGAGCCGGGTTCTCCATCCGGATGACCAAGGATTTCTGGCATGCGTTCGCCCAACTTTCCGGAGAAGCGGAAACCTTCGAAGTACGTTCCTTCGGCAGCCGCCGAAGACCATGTGCGGGGCAATCTCAGGCCCGTGCGGTTCCGCCGGTGGGCTGCTCCCGCGAAGGGCGGGAGCCGACCAGCACCCGCCGCTTTCCGGGGCCGGGCCCTCTCAGGGGCGGCGGTTCCTGGGCTTCGGTGGTGCCGATGGACCGGTCGGGGTGGGTGATCAGTTCCTGGAACAGCCGGGCGAAGCGCCCGGCCAGCGCCTGGATCGTGTCGTGGTCGAACAGGTCGGTGGCGTACTCGACGACCCCCTCGATCCCCGCCGGCCGCCCGTCCGCCCCGTACGCCCCTCGCAGCAGGAAGTTCAGGTCGAACTTGGCCGACGTCCGCCCCGGGACCACCTCTTCGTCGACGCGCAGCCCCGGCAGGCCGAAGGAGACGCCGGCAGCGCTGTCGAAGGACAGGTTCACCTGGAACAGGGGGTGGCGGGCCAGGGACCGGGGCGGGTCCAGGACCTCCACCAGCCGCTCGAAGGGCAGGTCCTGGTGATCGAACACCGCCAGGTCCGTCTCCCGGACCCGTTCCAGCACCTCGCGGAACGTCGGCTCCCCCGACAGGTCGGTGCGCAGGACCACGGTGTTGACGAAGAACCCGACCAGGTCGTGCAGCGCCTCGTCACCGCGCCCGGCCAGCGGCGTGCCGAGCGGGACGTCCGTCCCGGCGCCCCACCGCGACAGCAGCACCGACAGCGCCGCCTGCACCACCATGAACGGCGTCACGCCCGTCCGGCGGGCCAGGTCGTCGCCCCGTGCGTGCGCGTCCGCGTCGATCGCCACGGGCACTTCGGCACCACGGTGGCTGGCCACCGCAGGACGCGGCCGGTCGAAGGGCAGGGGCAACACGTCCGGCAGCCCCGCCAGCGCGCCGCGCCAGAACACCGCCTGCCGGGCCGCCAGGCTGTCGGGGTCGCCCGCGTCGCCCAGCAGTTCGCGCTGCCACAAGGCGTAGTCGGCGTACTGGACGGGCAGTTCGTCCCACTTCGGCGCCGTGCCGCCGACCCGCGCGGCGTAGGCAGCCGCGAGGTCCCGGCCCAGGGGGCCCGCCGACCAGCCGTCACAGGCGATGTGGTGCAGCACGAGGACCAGCACGTGCTCGTCCGGGCCCACCGAGAACCCCCGGGCGTGCACGGGAATCTCGGCGGCCAGATCGAACACGTGCCCCTCCGCCTCGGCCACCAGATCCGCGACCCGGTCGGCACCGGTGTCGGACCACACGAGGGGCAGCACGACCTCGCCGGCGGGCACGATCCGCTGGAACGGCTCGCCGTCGGGTGCCGGAAAGACCGTCCGCAGGCTCTCGTGCCGCCCCACCACGTCACGGAGCCCCGCCTCCAGTGCGCCCCGGTCCAGTGTCCCGGACAGGCGCAGCACCAACGGCATGTTGTACGTCGCGCTCGGCCCCTCCAGTTGGTTGACGATCCACAGCCGTTGCTGCGCGAACGAGAGCGGCATCGGATCCGGGCGAACCGCGGCCTTCACCGCCGGGCGCGAAGGCCCGGCCTCGGCCCCGGTCAGCGCACCGGCGAGGGCGGCGACGGTGGGGTTCTCGAACAGGGTGCGAATGGCGAGCTCGGCCCCGAGCAGCGCCCGGACGCGGGCGACCAGCCGCGTCGCCAGCAGCGAGTGACCGCCGAGAGCGAAGAAGTCGTCGTCGACGCCGACCGCGGGCAGGCCCAGCACCTCGGCGAAGGCGGTGCACAGGATCTCCTCCCGCGCCGTGGCCGGGGCGCGGTGGGTGGAGACGGCCGCGTAGTCCGGCGCCGGCAGGGCCCTGCGGTCCAGCTTCCCGTTGGGCGTCGACGGCAACCGGTCCAGGACCACGACCGCCGCCGGCACCAGGTACTCCGGCAGGATCCCGGCGACGTGCCGCCTGAGCAGGCCGGGCAACTGGGCGAGCCGTTCCGGGCCCTGGCCCGGGCCGGGCACCACGTAACCGACCAGACGCTTGTCGCCGGGGACGGCCTCGTGGACCACGACGGCGGCCCGGGCGACGCCGGGGTGCCCGCCCAGTGCCGCCTCGACCTCGCCGATCTCGATCCGGAATCCTCGGATCTTGACCTGGTCGTCGGCCCGGCCGGCGAACTCCAGGCTGCCGTCGGCGTGTCGGCGGGCCAGGTCCCCGGTCCGGTACATCCGTTCCCCGGGCTCGCCGAACGGGCACGCGACGAACCGCTCCGCGGTCAGTCCCGCACGGCCGAGGTACCCCCGTGCCAGGCCGGCACCGGCCACGTACAACTCCCCCGTCACGCCGGGCGCGACCGGCTGCAGGCCGTCGTCGAGGACGAACGCCCGCATGTTGAACGTGGGCCGCCCGAGGATCGGCCTCGGTGTGGACCGGGGCTCGGCGAAGACCTGGTAGACCGTGCACTCCGTGGGCCCGTAGAAGCTGAAGCTGCGGGTGCCGTCGCCCAGTGACCCGAGCCATTCCCAGAGCGCGTCGGGGACGGCCTCGCCGCCGACCACGAGCAGCGCGGGGCGGCGCCGGCCGTCGAACAGGCCGCCCGCCACGGCGGAGGCCATGTGGGAGGGGGTCAGCTCGAGGAAGTCGACGTCGTGCTCGTCCAGCCACGTCGCGAGCAGGCCGTTGTCGGAGAGCACCTCCGTGCTGACGACGTGCAGCTCGTGCCCCTCCATCAGGCCCGAGAGCTGATCCCAGCAGGCGTCGAAGGATATGGAGTTGGTCAGGGCGACGCGCAGGGGCCGGCCGTGCGGCGACACGGCGGCGGCGGCGAAGACCGATTCGCGATGGACGGTGATGAAGTTGGTGATGCCGCGGTGCGGCATGACCACGCCCTTGGGGGTTCCGGTGGAACCGGAGGTGTAGATGACGTAGGCGGGGTGCGCGGGGTCCAGCGGGGTGGTGCGGTCCGCATCCGTCGGGTCGTGGTCCGACGCCGGGTCCGCGGTCAGCCTCTGCTCAGTGGCCGGGTCGTCGAGGACCAGCAGGGGCGCGTCGGCCGGCAGGCGTGCCGCGGTGCGCCGAAGCGTCACCACGCACGACGGCTTCGAGTCCTCGATCATGAACCGCACCCGGTCCACCGGGTAGTCGACGTCGATCGGCAGATACGCCGCGCCCGCCTTGACCACGCCGAGCATCGCCACGATGAGTTCGGTCGACCGCGGCAGCGCCAGGGCCACCACGTCTTCGGGGCCGACTCCGTCGTCGATCAGGTGGTGGGCGAGTCGGTTGGCGCGGGCATTGAGCTCGCGGTAGGTCAGGGAGGTGTCGTCGAAGACGACCGCGGTGGCCTCGGGGGTACGGGCCGCCTGGGCCTGGAAGAGCGCGGGCAGCGTCGTGGGCGGGACCGGGCGGGCGGTGTCGTTCCAGACGTGCAGCACCTCCTGCCGTTCCGCGGCCGACAGCAGCGAGACCCGGTCGACCCGCTGCGCGGGATCGGCGGTCAGGGTGCCGAGGACACGGCTGAAGCGCTCGGCGATCCGCTCGACGGTCGCGTGGTCGAACAGGTCGACGGCGTAGGTGAGCTCGCCGGTCATCCCGGCGGGCCGGCCGCGGTCGTCGAAGTGCTCACTCAGGTCGACGTTCAGGTCGAACTTCGCCGGGGTGTCGCCGTCGGGCAGGATGCTCGTGCGCAGGCCCGGCAGGTCGAGCACGGGATCGGTGTTGTTCTGCAGGGAGAGCATCACCTGGAACAGCGGGTGGCGGGCCATCGAGCGGGCCGGGGCCAGCTCCTCGACCAGGCGCTCGAAGGGCACGTCCTGGTGCGCGAACGCGTCGAGCGCCTGCTCGCGCACGCGGGCCAGCAGCTCGCGGAAGGACGGGCCGCCGGAGAGGTCCGTGCGCAGCACCAGAGTGTTGACGAAGAACCCGACGAGGTCGTCGAGCGCGGTGTCGGTGCGTCCGGCCGTCGGGGTTCCGATCGGGATGTCCGGGCCGGCGCCGAGCCGGGAGAGCACCACGCCCAGCGCGGCCTGGAGCACCATGAACACGGTCACGCCCTCGGCCCGGGCCAGCTCGGCGGCCCGCGCGTGGATCGAGGCGGGAACGTCCAGCGGCACGCTCGCGCCCCGGTGCGTGGCCACCGCCGGGCGGGCGCGGTCGACCGGCAGCGACAGTTCCTCCGGCAACCCGGCCAGTGCCCGGCGCCAATGGGCCAACTGCTTGCTCAGCAGGCTCTCCGGGTCCTGCGCCGAGCCGAGCAGCTCGCGCTGCCAGCGCGTGTAGTCCGCGTACTGCACCGGCAGCGGCACCCAGTCCGGAGCCCGGCCGGCACGGCGCGCCGTGTACGCCACCGACAGGTCCCGCGCCAGGGGTGCCATCGACCAGCCGTCGCCGGCGATGTGGTGCACGAGCAGCACCAGCACCTGCTCGCCCGCGCCGGCGTCGAACAGCCAGGCGCGGAAGGGCACGTCGGCGGACAGGTCGAAGCCGTACCTCACGGCCTCCATCACCCGCGCGGGCACGCCGGACGGCCCGGCCTGATCGGCCGGCACCACCGTGAGCACCTCGCCGAGCTCCTCGACCGGCACCACCTGCTGATACGGCTGTCCGTCGAACACCGGGAAGCGCGTACGCAGCACCTCGTGGCGTCCGAGCACATCCCGCAGCGCCGCGGCCAGCGCACGCGTGTCGAGCGCCCCGGACAACCTGATGACGGCCGGAACGTTGTACGTCGCGCTGGGCCCCTCCAGCTCGCCGAGGAACCAGAGCCGCTGCTGCGCGAACGACAGCGGCAGCGGCTCCGGACGGGCCGCGGCCACCAGCGCCGGACGCGAGGGCTCGGCCCCGTCCAGCGCACCGGCCAGGGCGGCGACGGTGGGGGCTTCGAACAGGGTGCGGAGGGTGAGTTCGACGCCGAGCAGGGACCGGATGCGGGCGACCAGGCTGATGGCGAGCAGGGAGTGGCCGCCGAGGTCGAAGAAGTTGTCGTCGACGCCCACGGCGGGCAGCCCCAGCACCTCGGCGAACGCCGCACACAGCCGCTCTTCCCGCACCGTGGTCGGGGCGCGGCGCGTCGAGGCCGACGCGTAGTCCGGGGCGGGCAGGGCCCTGCGGTCCAGCTTCCCGTTGGGCGTCAGCGGCAGCCGGTCCAGCACCACGACCGCGGTCGGCACCATGAACCGCGGCAGCCCCTCCCCGGCGAACCGCCGCACCTGCGCCGCGTCCGGCGCACCCGCACCGGCCGGGACCACGTAGGCCACCAGACGCTTGTCCCCGGGCCGGTCCTCCCGGGCGACGACCGCGACCTGCCCGACCTCCGGATGCCGGCCCAGCACCGCCTCGACCTCGCCCAACTCGACCCGGAACCCCCGGATCTTCACCTGGTCGTCGGCCCGGCCGAGGTACTCGAGGTTCCCGTCCGCCCGCCACCGAACCAGGTCCCCGGTCCGGTACATCCGCTCCCCGGGCGCACCGAACGGACAGGCCACGAACCGCTCCGCGGTCAACCCCGGACGGCCGAGGTACCCCCGGGCCAGCCCCGCACCGGACACGTACAGCTCACCGGCCACGCCCACCGGCACCGGCCGCAACCCGCCGTCGAGCACGTACACCCGCATGTTGTCCAGCGGTCGGCCGATGGGCACCCGGTCGGCGACGTCATCGGCCGAACGCAACCGGTGGCTGGTGGCGAACGTGGTGGTCTCGGTGGGGCCGTACCCGTTGACCACGTCGAGACCGGGGCATGCCCGCAGCACCCGCCGTACGGCGACCGGCGAGAGGACGTCGCCGCCGGCCCACACCTCGCGCACGCCCGCGAAACACTCCGGGGCCTGTTCCGCCATGAGCGCGAACACACCCGCGGTGAGCCACAGCGCCGTGATCCGCTCCTCGGCGATCAGCCGGCGCAGAACCCGGGCGTCCAGGTCCCCCGGCGGCGCGATCACCAGGCGGCCGCCGGAGAGCAGCGGCACCCACATCTCGTACGTCGAGGCGTCGAAAGCGTGCGGCGAGTGCACCAGGACGCGCCCGTGCGCCCCGCCGCGCCAACGCCGGTCGAACGCCAGCGCCGTGACGTCCCGGTGCCGGGCCGCCACCCCCTTGGGAACCCCGGTGGACCCGGAGGTGAACATGACGTACGCCAACTGGTCGGCGCTCACGACCCGGTCCGGGTCACTGACCGGTTCGCCGGAGAGGTCCACGTCCCCCAGCACCATCACCCGCGCACCGCACCTCGTCCCCGCGAGCAGCGTGGCGTCATCGGTCAGCACGACGCGTGCGCCGCAGTCGTCCACCGCCCACGCCGCACGCTCCGGCGGGAAACCGGCGTGGATCGGCACGTAGAACCCACCGGCTTTGACCACGGCCAGCACCGCCACGATCACGTCCGCCGACCGCCGCAGCATCAGCGCCACCGGTCCCTCGACGCCCACCCCCCACGCGACCAGCCGGTGCGCCAGCCGGTTGGCCCGTTCGTTGAGCTCGGTGTAGGTCAGGCTCGTGTCACCGCAGACCACCGCGACCGCGTCCGGCGTCTTGGCGACCTGGGCCCGGTAGAGCGCGGGCAGGGTGTCCTGCGGCACCGCGTGCGCGGTGTCGTTCCACTCCTCGATCAGCAACCGGCCTTCCCGGTCGGTCAGGACGTCCACGCGCCCGATGGGCCGGTCGGGGTCGGTCACCAGCCGCTCGAGCAGCCGGTTGAAGCGCCCGGCCAGTTCCCGGACCGTGTCGTGGTCGAACAGGTCGGTGGCGTACTCAACGACCCCCTCGATCCCCGCCGGCCGCCCGTCCGCACCGTACTGTCCTCGCAACTCGAAGTTCAGGTCGAACTTGGCCGTCCTTCCCCCCGACACCTCCAGTTCGTCGACCCGCAGCCCCGGCAGTTCGAAGGAGCTCCCGGCACCGGTCTCGAAGGCCAGCATCACCTGGAACAGCGGGTGGCGGGCCACCGCGCGGGACGGGGCGAGGATCTCCACCAGCCGCTCGAAGGGCAGGTCCTGGTGCTCGAACGCCGCCAGGTCCGTCTCCCGGACCCGCGCCAGCAGCTCCCGGAACGTCGGATCCCCCGAGACGTCGGTGCGCAGCACCAACGTGTTCACGAAGAACCCGACCAGGTCGTGCAGCGCCTCGTCAGCACGCCCCGCCACCGGCGTGCCCAACGGAACGTCCGTCCCGGCCCCCAGCCGCGACAACAACACCGCCAGCGCCGCCTGCACCACCATGAACGGCGTCACACCCGCCGACCGCGCCACTTCCTCGACCCGCGCGTGCACACCCGCGCCGACCACCACGGGCACCTCACCACCACGGTGACCGGCCACCACAGGACGCGGCCGGTCGTACGGCAGCCCCAGCTCCTCCGGCAACCCCGCCAACGCCCCGCGCCAGAAATCCGACTGCCGGGCCATCACACTGCCCGGATCGCTCTCCGTCCCCAACAACTCGCGCTGCCACAACGTGTAATCCGCATACTGAACCGGCAACTCGTCCCACTCCGGCGCCGCTCCCTTCACACGCGCCGCGTAGGCGAGTCCCACGTCCCGGCCCAACGGCCCCACCGACCAGCCGTCGCACGCGATGTGGTGCAGCACCAGCACCAGCACGTGCTCATCGGGTCCCGCCGAGAAGACCCACACCCGCACCGGCACCTCAACCGCGAGGTCGAACACGTGCCCCGCGGCCTCAGCCACCACATCCGCGATCCGGCGACCGCCCGCGTCGGCCCACACCAACGGCAGCACCACCTCGTCGGCAGGCACTACCCGCTGGGCCGGCTCGCCGCCCACCACCGGGAAAACCGTCCGCAAACTCTCGTGCCGTCCCACCACATCGCCCAGTGCCGCCGTCAGCGCGTCCCGGTCCAACGCCCCTGACAAACGCAACGCCAACGGCATGTTGTACGTCGCGCTCGGCCCTTCCAACTGGCCGACGATCCACAGCCGCTGCTGCGCGAACGACAACGGAATCATGCGGGCTCCCAGAACTCATACACGGACGATTACACGGACGGATGCACGGACGAACGCACGGACACGTCTACGGACGGGGCCGGCGGGACAGCCTCACTCGGCCCGGTCGAATTTCAGGCCGTCGAAATCCCGGGCCGCACGCCACTGCTGAAGGAGCCGGAAGAACCCCGGCCCATCGGCGCCCGCGAACTCGTCGAAAAGGTGATGTGCGCCGAGGTCCGTTCCTTCGTTGTTGATATAGCCGGGGGTGCATCCGGTGGCCAGGAAGTCACGCCATTCCGGATCGACGCCCACCTGCTCCATCCAGGAGTCCTCCGCCTCCCGGGTGACCTCGACGACGTCGACGCCTTCGCTGACCGCGTGCGCCACGACGGCTGCCACGGTCTTGGCCGCCTCGGACAAGTTGTGCGACAGGTTGGAGAACCGCACCCCGCCCGTGAATTGCTGAACGAGGAACGCGTTCGGAAACCCGTGCACATGGATGCCGTGCATGGTGCGCATGCCATCGGCCCAGTGCTCCGACAGCCGCTTGCCGCCCCGGCCGGCGGGGTCGAACCCGGCACGCCGGGTGGGCGCCGTGCCGACCTCGAAGCCCGACGCGTAGACGATGCAGTCCACCGGGTACTCGGTGCCGTCGACCACGACACCTCGCGGCGTGATCCGCTCGACTCCCTTCCCGTCCGTGTCGACCAGGTGAACCGTCGGCACGTTGAAGGCGTCCAGGTACTCATCGTGAAAGGTGATGCGCTTGCACGGAAGGTGGTACCAGGGCTTGAGGAGCGCGGCGGTCCGGGGGTCCTTGACCGTGTCGTCCACCCGGGCGTGGATCGTCCTCATCTTCTCGAGATCGGCGTACACCTCGGCGCCGATCTCCTCGGACGCGTCCGGTGCCGGGCTCGACGCGCCTTCCGCCTCGCGCCACATCCTGGCCAGGGCGGTCCAGCCGTCGTTGATCAAATCCTCGGCCGGCTGCTCGGCCGAGGCCATGTTGGCCGCGTAGTTGTCCAGCCAGCGCTGCTGCCAGCCCGGCGTGGCCATCCCGGCGAACCACTCCGGGTCGATCGGCCGGTTGTCCCGCACGTCGACCACGGAGGGGGTGCGCTGGAAGACGAACAGCTCCTGGCAGGCGGTCGCCAGGTGGGGAACGGACTGTACCGCGGTGGCGCCGGTACCGATGATCGCCACGCGCTTGTCGCGCAGCTTGTCCAGCGGTCCGCCGTCCGGATCGCCGGTGTAGGCGTAGTCCCACCTGCTGGCGTGGAAGGCGTGGCCCGCGAAGGTCTCGATGCCGGGTATGCCGGGCAGCTTCGGTACGGACAGGTGGCCGAGGCCCCAGCTCACGAACTGCGCGGTGAACTCGTCGCCGCGGTCGGTCCGCACCGTCCACAGCCGAGTGGTCTCGTCCCACTCCAGGCCGGTCACCCGGGTGTGGAAGAGGGCGTTCTCGTACAGCCCGTACTGCTTGCCGATGCGCTGGCAGTGCTCGAATATCTCCGGGCCGTGCGCGTACCACTCCGAGGGCACGTACCCGGTCTCCTCCAGCAACGGCAGGTAGACCAGGGAAGCGACGTCGCACTGAACACCCGGGTACCTGTTCCAGTACCACGTTCCGCCGAAGTCGCCTCCGCTCTCGACGATCCTGATGTCGGTGACCCCTGCCGTCTTCAGGTGCGCGCCGGTCATCAGGCCGGCGAAACCGCCGCCGATGAACGCGAACGTGACGTGGTCGCGGTGCGGTTCGCGTTCCGTGCGATCGGTGAACGGGTCCTCGTTCATGTGCGCGTGCTCGCCGCTGAGCTGCACGTACTGGTCGTTGCCGTCCGGTCGCAGTCGCTTGGCCCGCTCTGCGGCGTTTTTCGCGAGAAGCATCGGAACATCGGGTCTGGACATGAAAGGGCTCTCCTCCGACTGCATTTCTCCGGACCCACTTCGCGAATTTCCAATAATCAATTGACTTTGCGAGATTAGCACGCGAGATCCGCAAGCCTTAATAAACGCCGGGCAGCACTCGACGGAGCACAGGAATGTGTCTCGCCGGCGAGACACAGGGGAGGTCGTGGCTGCCGCCGCCTGACGCCGGGCGTCAGGCGGCGGTCACACCCGTCAATGCGGCCAGGGCCTAACTAGTGGAATCTTCCCTACGGTAGAGGACGCCTTCGCTCCACACCAGGTCGAGGCGGCCCCACTCCATCGCCGACGCGGCGTCCGGGAAGAAGCTGTGGCCGTTGTAGTTCGCGCTCGTGTTGCACAGGACCGGAATTCCGCTGATCCGGTGGTACTCGCGGAGAATGGCGTGAAGGTTCGGGTCGTCGCCTTCGTTGACCGTCTGCAGCCGAGCGGTGCCGTCCAGGTGCATGATCGCCGGAACGCGGTCGATCCATTCGGGGCGGACCCAGTGCTCGAACAGCATGTAGGGGTCGGGGGTACCCGGATCGAAGACGGTGGGAGCGTGCTCTTCCAGGCAGATCGGCGCGACCGGCCGGTAGTGCTCCCTGTCCTTCGCGTCGTTCAGGAGCTTCTTCATCGACTCCTCAGTGGCGGGGGCGATGATGCTCCGCCCGCCGAGCGCCCGCGGCCCCAGCTCCGCGCGGCCGTTGAGCACGACCGCGGCCTGGCCCGTGGTGTGGAGGATCCGGGCGAGTTCCTCCGGTCCGCACTGCGACACGGTCCACCCCCGCGGCACGTCTCGCGTCGGCTCGAGGCCGGGCCCGAGCCGCGTGCCCCATTCGATCGGTCGCAGGCCCTGGCCGTCGGCCGCGGCGAGGCAGGCCGTGCCGATGGCGACGCCCGAGTCGTCGGGGAACGGGGGAACCCACATGGCCTTGATCATCGGGTGGGCGCGCAGAGCGCTGTTCCACTTGATGTTCAGCGCGCACCCGCCGGCGAAACAGAGGTTCCAGGGGGTGCTGCCCTTCCACGCCCGGATCTTCGAGGTGACGCCTTCGATCAGCAGTTCCTCGAGGAAGACGTGGACCGTCGCCAGCACGTCCACGTCGGTTGCGCCGAGTCCACTGGTGACCTTCTGCACCGCCGTGAGGAATTCATGGACGTAGGCGTGCGAGTTCTCTCCGGTGCTGCCGCATCCGATGATCTTCTGGCGGTAGGCCCGCACACGCGGCGAGTCCGCTTCGAAGTGCTCGTGGAAACTCTCCCGGAAGACCTTCTTGATGTCGTCCCGCGGCGTGCCGAGGGCGATGTACGCCATCATCTTTCCGGCGACGGCGAGGTCGTCGACGTGGGTCGACTTGTTCGGGCGCTTGAACGGCCCCCAGTACTGGGAGGCCATCGAGTACGTGTGCCCGATGAGCGGAAAAGCCTCGCCACCCGGCTCGATGCGGCCGTCCGCGTCGACGCAGTAGAGGCGGGGGAAGCAGCCGCCGTCCCACACCAGAACCATCGACGGCTCGCCGCGCCGGGCGAACGGGCTCGTGCAGTAGGCCGACGCGAGGTGGCCGGCCACGTGCACGTAACTCACGTAGTCCATGGTCCGGCCGCCGATGACCAGATCGCCCCGGTGGCCGGGCAGCCCCGGGTCGGGCACCCTTTCCGTCTCCCGGTACGACGCCACGACGAGTTCGGTCGGCTTGCCGCCGCTGAGCAGCGAGACGCGTCCTTCCGTGGCGCCGTCCCAGCCGTCCACCGCCCACGTGTCGATGTCTCCGAGCTGGTATCCGAAGGTGGAGGTGATCGTGACCAGGTCGTCGAGTTCGTCCACGTTGCTGTAGCGGGAACCGTTGGCGAGCTTCTGCATCTCGATGTTGAACTCGAGGCGGTCGTCGTTGAGCAGCGCGATACCGCCGCTCTGGGTGAGCTTGAGGCCGGCCGTAATCATGGATTCATGTCTCCGTATGTCCGAGGACTCATAGGGGGTCGTGCCGTGTGAAGGGGGAATTCCAGCCCGGTGCCGGGTGAGCGGCCGGAGCCGCTAGCTCCCGATCCGGTTTCCGTGGACCTCGTGGTCCAGTTCGGCCAGCGGCCGCTCGCCATCGGCGACCATGGCGTCGAGCAGATTCCGGTAGTACCGCGGGATGCGCTCGATGAGGTCGGGGGCGAGGACGTCGGTCGCGAGCTCGAAGTCACACCGGAACCCCTCGGTGCCGTCCATGACGTACAGCGCCAGGGGGTGGCCGGTGTGCGTGATCGGCAGCGGCCCGGCCTCCGACACCGCGAGCCCGTCCATGGGAGGTACCGCCACCTGGCGGTAGAACGAGATGGACGTGGTGAACAGGTCGCCGCGCAGGCCCGCTCCGGGCGGTGCGCATTCCGTGAGCAGGTCCGCGAACGGGTAGTCCTGGCTTTCGAGCCCGGTCACCAGGTGCGTCAGGACCTCGGCCACATAGTCCACGGCCAGGACGTCCGCCGGCAGGCGCAGGCGCAGCGGCAGCACGTTCGAGCAGTACCCGACCACCTGGTCCAGCTCCTGCGGGCGCCGGGTCGACGCGACCGGTACGACGACGTCGTCCTGCCCCGTCAGCCGGTGCAGCAGGGCCCCCCAGGCCGCGACCAGGTAGGCGAACACCGTGACGCCCTCGGTACGGGCGGCCTCGCGCATCCGACCGCAGAACTCGGGGTCGAGGAGGACGCTGTGCCGTACCGCCGGGTGGGGAAAGCTCTCCGGCTGTCCCGACACCGGCAGTTCCAGCGTGGGCGCCTCCTTGAGGAGGGAGAGCCAGTATGCACGGTGGTCGGCGGCCGGGGCACCGGCGGCGACCCGCTCGTGCCAGGCGAGGTAGTCGCGGAACTGGGCCGCCGGCGGCAGTTGGGGGCTCTCCCCCCGGCAGCCGGCGTTGTACAGCGCGACGAGGTCGTCGAGCAGGACGCTGAGGGACCAGCCGTCCACCGCCGCGTGGTGCACCGCCATCTGCAACAGGTGCCGTTGCGGTGCGACCTGCGCCACGACCGCGCGGAACACCGGCCCGTCGACCAGGTCGAGCGGTCGGCCGGCCCAGGTCCGCAGCAGGTCTGCGAGGTCGTCCTCGTCCTCGCAGGTGTGCTCGGTCAGCACGTCGCTCAGCACCGTCTGTGTCGGGTCGTGGACGACGAGCGTGTCACCGTCCGCGCCGAGCGTGGTCCGCAGGGCCTCGTGGCGCGCGACCAGCCCCTGCACGGCGGCGCGCAGCGCGGCGCGGTCGAGCGGGCCGTCGAGCCAGTACCCGAGGGACGTCTGATAGGCGGGCACGCCGCCCTCGTCGAGGTCCGCCAGCTGCCGCTGCGCGAGGGTGCTGCGCAGCGGCGCGGGTCCCGGCCGGGTACCGGCCGCGCCGGTGCGGCCGTCGTCGAGCATGCCGTTGGTCCGCAGCTCGGCGACGGATTCACGTACCGCGGCGCGGATGTGGTCGAGGTCGGCCTGCTCGTGCGCGGTGGACAGGAAGAAGTTGCGCAGCTCCCAGACGAACACGCCGCGGTCGAGCAGGTTGACGTAGAACGGATCCATGTTCACGTCGTGCTCGAAGCGGAAGAGCGAGGAGAAGCGGCGGACCGCGATCGGCACGTCGAGCTCACGGAAGTCGGCGTTCAACTGGTCCACGAACGTCTCGGTCTTCCGGTCGAGGTCCCGTTGCAGGCCGGGGCCCTGCTCGCGGAGGTGATCGAGGACCGCCTTCGCCGCCACCATGGACAGCGGATGCTGGTTGAACGTACCGGCGAAGAAGGTGGATTCCACCGTCGGGCGGGAGTCGTCGCCGAAGTTCCAGACGCCGCCGTCGATGACGTCCATGACCCCGCCGCGTCCGGCGATCACACCGAGCGGCATGCCGCCTCCGATCACCTTGCCGTAGGTGACCAGGTCCGCCTCGATGCCGTACAGGCCCTGGACACCGGCCGGATGGCAGCGGAAGCCCGTGACCATCTCGTCGAAGACGAGCTTCGTGCCGTGCGCCCGGGTGATCTCCCGCAGCTCGCGCAGGAAGTCGGGGTTCTGCACGCCGGGAGTGCGCAGCGTCACCGGCTCGGTCATCACCGCCGCGAGCTCCGGGCCGTGCTTGTTGATGAAGTCGAGTGCCTCGTCCGTGCCGAACTCGAGCACGTACACGTTCTCCACCGCACGCGGTGAGACGCCCGCCGCGAGCGGTCTGGTGCCGAACACGCCGTTCTCGTGGGACGGCACGGCGAGCGCACCGTCGAAGTGGCCGTGGTACCCGGTGGAGAAGATCACGATCTTGTCGCGGCCGGTGGCCGCCCGAGCGATGCGAACCGCCGTCATGACCGCTTCGGTGCCGGTGTTGAGGAAGGCGACGCGCTCCATGCCGGTGAGTTCGAGCAGCGCACCGGCGACGTCCTCGACCAGCTGGGTACGCGGCCCGAGGCCGAAGCCGAGCTCCATCCGCTCCCGCAGGGCCGACATGACGGCCGGCGGGTTGTGCCCGAGGAGGTGGACGCCGTATCCCATGGTGAGGTCGACGTACTCGTTGCCGTCGACGTCCCACACCCGCGCGCCCCGCCCGCGCTCGGCGACGATCGGGTACACCATCTCCTTGGTCGAGGGCCGGAAGCCGATGCTGGAGCGGCTGTCGGCCACGATCGGCCGGAACCGCTGGGCGGATGCCTTCGAGCCCTTGGTCCGGGCACCGAATCGGTCGGCCAGGGCCTTCAGGTAGCGGGTGCGCTGCGCCGTCTCCACGGGGCCGACCGCGGTGCCGCGCGCGCCGGGACCGAGTGGCACCGCCGACCGGGCCGGCGCCTGCCGCGGCACGGACGTCGAAGCGTCGGCCCCGGGCGCGGCGGCCGGGGCGACCGCGTCGGCCCTGTCGCCCGCGAGCAGGTCCAACTGGCGCTGCATGATGAGGAGTTGGTCCTTGATCAGACTCTGCACGGCCGGCGAGACGGCCGCCGTCGGCGATCCGGCCGCCGGTGCCGCGACGGGCGGGACGCCCACGGCCGGCGCCGGCGTCACCGGATCGGGCACCGGGGTCGGTGCCGTGCCGACGGCGGCGGTGTCCGTGATGGGCGCGGCGGGCGGCACCGTCCGCTCCGTCGGCAGCTTGTCGGCCGCGGCGTGCGCGGTCAGGTGGGCGGCCAGGTCGGACGGGGTCTGTACGTCGTCGAAGAGCTGCCGGAGCGATATCTTGCAGCCGTACCGGTCCTCCAGCAGCCGTAGCATGCCGAGCAGCGCCATCGAGTCCGCGCCGAGATCCGGAAGCGGAACGTCGGGGTCCAACTGGCTGGGCGGGACGTCGAAATAGTCACCGACGATGGTGACGATCTCTTGGAGCAGTGGCTCCACGGTGTTCTCCTCGTGGTTGATGTCAGCCGGCACGGCCGCTCCTGCGGCAACTGGTTTTGGGCCGGGTCACGTCGCCGGGCACGGGCCCGTCACCCCGCCGTCCGTTCCGGGTCCAGCCGCGCCGCCAGCCGGTCGATCGTCGGGTGCGCAAGGAGTTCCCTCGTCGTCAGCGGTACGTCGAGTTCCTCCGCGATGCGCCGGGCGAGCCTGACCGCCAGCAGCTCGTCGCCGCCCAGGTCGAAGATGCTCCGGTCGTAGCGGTCGACCTCGGTCCGCAGCGCCCGGGACCAGAGTTTCGCCAGTGCGCTCTTCAACGCGTCGCCGCGCAACGGCCGTCCGGGAGCGGAGCCGGCGGGCCGCGCCGGCTCCGGGCGGGTCCACTGCCGCTGGATGTGACGCTCCAGGTCGGTGGTGCAGACCGCGAGCCGGGACGGCAGGTCTGCGCGCAGGACGAGTTCGAGGACGTCGGCACCGTGTTCGACCGGTCCGGGGCCGGGGCGGGCCCGGTCCTCCCAGCCGATGCTGACCAGGCCGTCCACAGCCGATGCCTGCGCGTCGAGGAAGCGGCAGGCGGCCGCGTGCCCCGCGGAGCCGCTGTCGGCGAGCACCGAGGCCAGGGAGGACATCATGACGCCGCCGCAGTCGGCGGGAGCGTCGGCGAAGACCTCGGCCAGCACGAGCGCTCCGCGGACCGCCGGGGCGAGGGCCGCCCGCCAGGCGGCCCGGTCGGTGCGGTGGTCCGCCCGCTGGTGCGGTGCGCCGGCGCAGTGGAACCAGCCGTCGATCCGGCCGAACCGGTGCCGTGCGGCGCTGACCAGCTCCCGCATCGCCCTCGCGTCGGTGACGTCGACGGATGCCGCCATGACGGTGCCACCGAGCCGTTCGACGGCGCGGACGGCCTCGATCTTCCGGCTGACCGGATCGGCGGCCCCGTGCTCGGCGATCCACCGGTCGAACGCGTCCGGGGGCGGGAGGGGGGTCCGGCCGGTGAGCACCAGCGTGGCTCCGGCGACGCGGGCCAGGTGACCGGCGAGGGCAAGGCCCAGCCGCCCGAGACCGCCGGTGATGAGGTACACGCCGCCGGGCCGCAGCCGGCCGGCCCGCTCCGGCAGGCCGGAGTCGGCCGCGACCGGGACGGCATGCTGCGCCCAGCGTTGCCCGTGCCGGAACGCGACCGGAGCCGCGGTCGGGGCGGTGACCTCCGCGAGGAGCGCTTCCGGCGCCACGACGGCGGTGCCGATGTCGATGCCGCGGCAGCGGAGCCCCGCGTATTCCCGCGGCAGGGCGTGCAGCACGGCATCGGTCATCGCCGCGGCCGGCGCGACGGCTTCACCACCCGTGACGGCGTGCACGTCGCGGGCCACCACCGCGAGGTGCGCGCCCGCGCCGCCCCCGTCGCGGACGAGCCGCCCGGCGATGTCGAGTACGGAGAACAGCCCGAGGTCGCAGGCACGGTCCAGGTCGTCGGTCGCGTTGCCCCCCGGCGCGATGTCGAGGGACCACAGGTGCACGACCCGCTCCGGGGTCAGCCCGTCCGCAGCGAGCGCGGCGAACAGCTTCTCGTAGTCGCCGGGGTCCGCGGGGTCCACGGTGAAGGAGTCGGCCGCGGTCCGGGCGAACGCGCCGCCGTGGCGCACGAGTACCGGAGTGGCGTTCCGGTCCCGCAGCACACCGGCCAGCGCGTCCCCGGTCCCGCCGGAGTCCGCGAACAGCAGCCACGGGCCGACGGGCGGAGCACTCGCCGCGTGCGCACCGCCCACGGGACCGAGCCGCCGCCAGGACGGGGTGTAGAGCCATTCGGCCGGGGTCCGGGCGCGGACCGGTTCCCGGTCCGGAGCAGGGGGCGGCTCAAGGCGCAGACGGCTGCGGTTCAGCGGCTGCACCGGCAGCGGGACGCGGCGGGGTTCCCCGCCGGTCCAGGCCGACCAGTCCACCGGAACGCCCGCGGTCCACAGGCGTGCCGCCTCGGAGAACAGCCGGGCCACGGGCGACGGGACCGGCTCGGTGCCGGGCCCGGGCTCGCCGGGCAGTCCGTCGGGCAGGTCTCCGATGGCCAGCACCGTCGCACCGTCCCCCGTCCGGCCCGCGCATGCCTCGGCCAGCCGCTGCCCCTCCCACACGTCCCGGGTCCAGTGCAACGGGTCGAGCATCCGCGACTGCGGCAACTCGCCGCCGACGACGGCCGACAGGAGGGGAATCCGCGCGGCCCGCGGCGTGATCGTGGGCGGGGAGTCGAGCAGTCCGGCCCGCCAGGACAGCAGCGCCAGCGTGTCGGCAGGGGTGAGGACCCCGCCGAAGCAGGCCGCGAGGACCTCGCCGGTGCCCGCTCCCCCGACCGCCTCGGGCCGTACGCCGGACTCCGTCCACAGCGTCGCGAGGACCTGGCTCGCGGTCAACCGGCCCGCCAGCGGGTGCTCGGCGCAGACGGCGGCGCTGTCGATGGACCGCTGCGCTTCTTCGGCGACGGCGGCCAGCTCCCCGGCCAGGGCCTGGAAGTCGGCGGCCGTGACCTCACCGAACAGGAAGGAGACGGCCGGGGCGCTCCGCACCGCCGGCCGGACCGCGGCGCTGCCGTCGGCGAGCGCGCGCAATCCGGCCGCGGCGGTGGCACGGTCGTGCGCGACGAGGGCGTACCGGTGCTCGTAGCCGCGCCGGCCGGTCCGCAACGTGTGGGCCACGTCGGCGAGGTCGGGTGCGTCTGCCTGTTCCAGCGCGTCGGCCAGCCGTCCGGCCAGCTCCCGCAGCGCCCCGTCCGTCCTGGCGCTGAGCGCGAGCAACCGTGTTCCCCCGGCCGGCGTCGGCCGGGAGGGCGGCAAAGGCGCCTCTTCGAGGACGACATGGGCGTTGGTGCCGCCGATGCCGAACGAGCTGACGCCGGCCCGCCGGGGAGTCTCGCCCGCCGGCCAGGCCGTCGCCAGGGTGTTGATGTAGAACGGGCTGTCGGCCAGGTCGATGGCCGGGTTCGGTTTCGTGAAGTTCGGATGGCCCGGGATCTCCCGGTGCTGCAGCGCCAGCACCGTCTTGATGAAGCCCGTGATCCCTGCCGCAGCGGCGAGGTGCCCGACGTTCGCCTTGACCGAGCCGAGCGCGCAGTGGCCGACCCGGCCGCTGCCGGTTTCGGCGAACGCCTCGCTCAGCGCGGCGAATTCGATGGGGTCGCCCAGGGCCGTCGCGGTTCCGTGGGCCTCGACGTACGAGATGGTGTCGCTGTCCACTTCGGCGACCGCCTGCGCCTCGGTGATCACCGCCCGCTGTCCGTCGATGCTCGGCGCCGAGTAACCGACCTTGTCGGAGCCGTCGTTGTTGATCGCCGAGCCCTTCACCACGGCGAGGATCCGGTCTCCGTCGTCGATCGCCTCGGCCAGGCGCTTCAGGGCGACCAGGCCCACCCCGTCGCCGAAGGTCGTGCCCTCGGCGGCGGCGTCGAACGGGCGGCACCGGCCGTCCGGGGAGAACATCATCCCTTCGCTGAAGACGTAGCCCGGGTACTGGTTGGCGATCACCGAGACGCCGCCGGCCAGGGCGATGTCGCAGTCACCGGTGAGCAGGCTCTGCACGGCCATGTGCACCGCGACCAACGACGTCGAGCAGGCGGTCTGCACATTGACGCTCGGGCCCTTGAGGCCCAGCTTGTACGAGATCCTGGTGGTCAGGTAGTCCTTGTCGTTGGTGAGCATGAGCTCGGTGCCCTCGTGTGTCAGGGGATCGCAGGCACGCGCCACGACGTTGGTCAGGTACGTGTTGACCGACGCACCGGCGAAGACTCCGACGGACTGGTCGCCCGCCCCTCCGGAGTAGCCGATGGTCTCCAGCAGCTCCCAGGCGACCTCCAGCAGGATCCGCTGCTGGGGATCGAGCAGTTTGGCCTCGCGTCGGGTGACGCCGAAGAACTCGTGATCGAAACTGAACGCGTCGGGCAGGGCAGCGGCCCGCTTGACGTAGCGGGGATCGCCGAGCAGCCGCTCCGGCACCCCGGCGGCGGCGAGCTCGGCGTCGGTGAACGAGGTCAGCAGGTCGTCTCCGGCGCGGATCCGGCTCCAGAAGTCGGCCAGGTCGGGGGCGCCGGGGAACCGGCCGCACATCCCGATCACGGCCACGTCATTGGCCCGGGGCACCGGGGTGGACGTAACGGCGTCAGGCACCCTTGTCTCCTTCCGCGTTCCGGCGGTGTCGTTCTCGTGCGCGCAGGCGCGTGCCGCGGACGGTGTCGTCCGTCAGCCGTGTCCGCCGGCTGGGCGTCCGGCCGGGGCCGCTTCCCTCGGCAGGCGCCGAGGGGGCCCGGCCGAGGCGTGCGGCCAGGCTGGCCACGGTCGGGTGGCGGAACAGCTCCGACACCTTCAGCGAACCGTCCGCGGCCTCGTCGGCGAGCAGTTGGTGGACTTGCATCAGCAGCATGGAATTGCCGCCGAGGTCGAAGAAGTTGTCGTCGCGTCCGATGCCTTCGCGGTGCAGCACCTGCTGCCAGGCGCCGGCCACCCGCCGCTCGTGCGCGCTCAGCGCCACTGCGCCGCCGGGCCCGGTGCGCGCCATCGCGCTCGCGAACTGCCCGGCCAGTCGAGCACGGTCGACCTTCTGGCTGGCGTTGAGCGGGAACGAGTCGAAGAACCCCACCGAGGTCGGCACCATGTAGGGCGGCAGCGTGGAGCGCAACTCCGCTTTGAGGCTGCTCTCCGTCACCTGGTGACCCGGCTCCACCATCACGCAGGCGACGAGGCGGCTGTCGCCCGCGCCCGCGCCGAGGACCAGCGCCGTCGACCTCCTGACCCCGGGCACCTCGTCCAGCCGCGCTTCCACCTCTTCCAGCTCGACCCGGAACCCGCTGATCTTGACCTGGTTGTCCGTGCGCCCGAGGACCTCCAGCAGTCCTCGGGAGTTGACCCGTGCCAGATCGCCGGTGCGGTACAGCCTGCCCCGGGGTTCGAACGGGTCGTCCAGGAAGCGTTCCTCGGTCAGTTGCGGCCGGTTGACGTAGCCGCGGGCGACGCACTGCCCACCGATGTGCAACTCGCCGGTGAACTCCGGCGGCACGGGGTTCCCGTGCTCGTCGAGTACGTGGACCCGGGTGTTGGCGAGGGGCAGTCCGACCGGCACTCCGGTGCCGGCGCAGTCCTCGGGCCGGACCCGCTGCGCGGTGACCCAGACCGTGGTCTCGGCCGGGCCGTACATGTTCCACAGCGTCCCGCACCACTCCAGGGCGGCCCGGGCGAGGGGCGCGGGCAGGGGCTCACCGCACGAGAGGAGGTGCCGCAGGGCCAGGTCCTGTGCCCCGCTCCGCCGCACCACGGCCGACAGGCCGTGCAGGGCGGAGGGCGTCTGGACCAGGTGTGTGACCCGTTCCGCCGCGAGCAGCGCGTGGAGGAGATCGGGCGATCGGGACGTGGCCGACGGCACGACGACCAGGCATGCCCCGGCCAGCAGGGTGCCCCACAGCTCCCAGACCGACAGGTCGAATCCGGTCGAGTGGAAGAGCGCCCCGACCCCGGTCTCGTCCATGGCGACGCACGTGCGCATGGACTCCAGCAGGCTCAGCACGTTGCCGTGCTCGACGTCGATCCCCTTGGGCGTCCCCGTGGAGCCGGAGGTGTAGACGGTGTACGCGACGTCCGCGGCGCCCGGCAGGTCGCCGGTGCCGCCGTCCACGGGCAACTCGGTGTCCGGCATGACCAGGGTCCGTACCGCCGTGCCGTCCAGCATGCCGACCAGCGACGGCTGGGTGAGCACCACGCGCGCTTCGCTGTCCTCGAGCACGGCCTGGCACCGGGCCGGGGGGGACGACGGGTCGAGGACCACGTAGGCCGCTCGTGCCCGCTGGACCGCGACGATGGCGACGACCGTATCGAGTGAGGGTTCGAGCAGCAGGGCGACGCGGCTGCCGGGCCCCACCCCCTCGGCACGCAGCTTGGCCGCCCAGCGCCCCGCGAGTTCGTCGAGTTCGGCATAGGTGAGCCGGGTTCCGTCGAAGCGCACCGCCGTACGAGCGGCATGCCGCTCAGCGGCTTCCCGGAAACGGACCGCCAGGCTGTCGGCCGGCGCGACGGACACCGGAGCGGAGTGCCGGTTGATGCCGTGGTCGGCCCCGGTCAGCATCGGCAGGTCCGCCATGCTGCGGTCGGGGTCCGCGATCGCGGCCCGGAGGAGCGTCAGGTAGTGCTCGGTCGCGCGGCGGGCCGCCGCGGCGGAGAAGACGGACGTGCGGTACTTGAGCACCCCGACGAGCCGGTCGCCGTCGTGCACGACCTCCAGCACGAGTTCGAGCTGGTCATCCTGCTGGGCCAGCCGGAACGGCTCCGCGGTCAGCCCGGCCCAGGCGACCGGGGCCGCACCCTCGTCGGCCACGTACAGACCCGCGAGCGCCGGGTACCTGCTGGGCTTCTGATAGCTGAACATCGTCTGGAAGACCGGGTTGCGGTCGTCCACCCGGGGTGGTGCCAGCTCGCTGACGAGCAGCTCGAACGGATAGTCCTGGTGCTCCAGTGCCTCCGCGACCGTGCGGCGGGTGCGGCCGAGCTGCTCCCGGAAGGACACCGCGCCGCTCAGGTCGGCGCGCAGCACGACCGGATTGACGAAGTTTCCGACGCACTCGGCCATCGTCGGGTCGGTCCGGCCGGCGACCGGTGTCCCCACCAGGACGTCCCGATGTCCGGTGTAGCGACTGACGAGGGCCTGGAAGGCCGTCAGCATCACCGTGTAGGGCGTGACCCCCTCCTGCGTGGCCAGCGCGAACACACCGTGGGCGAGATCGGCGGGGAAGGGGAAGACGATCGCCCCGCCCCCGTCGGCGTCCGCCGGATCGAGATCGAACCGCGGCCACTCGGCCGTCTCCAGCGGACCGGACAGCTGGGCGTGCCAGTAGGAGCGCGCCCGTCCGCCTCGCTCGCCCGCGATCAACTCGTCCTGGTACGCGACGAACCCGCTGTACGGGACGTTGCGTCCGGGCAGCCGCGGCGGGCGCCGTTCGGCCTCCGCGCGGTAGAGCTCCTCGAGCTCCGCCACGATGACGCCGAGCGACCAGAAGTCGCACACCACGTGGTGGGCGGCCACCAGAACGACGGCCTCTCCCTGCGCCACCTGGTACGCCCGTACCCGCATCGGCGGCCCGGTGACGAGGTCGAACGGCTCGCGGTAGGCGCTGCGCACCGCCTCCTCGACCTGCTGCCGGCTCCACTGGCGAGCGTCCAGTTCGGCGAAGTCGGGTTCGAGCCACCCGTGCACCGTCTGTCGGCCCGTGGTGTCGTCCTGGCCGTCCGTGCCCACGCGGGGGAACGTGGTGCGCAGGGCCTCGTGCCGCCCGACGAGCGACCGGATCGCGCGGGAGAGCGTCCCGGAGTCGAACCCGCCGGTGAACCGCGCGGTGAAAGCGACGTTGTAGGACGCGCTTCCCGGGTTCATCCGGTGCAGCATCAGCAGCGAGCGCTGGGCGTACGAGAGCGGGTGGTCGGTGCGCGCCTGCCGGGCACGCGACCGGAGGGCCGCCTCGAGCCTCTTCCGGATGTCGTAGTCGGTAATGGGATTCACTCCTCGGTCGATCCGGCGGCGTCCTGATCGGCCAGCCAGGGCAGCAGTGCCTGGATCTGGTCCTCAGTGAGCGAGTCAAGAGAGGCCAGGAGCCGTTCCGCCTCCTGGGGGGAGAAGGGCTCCGCGTCGGCCGCGCGGGGCGGTGCCGCGTCGGCGGCGGCCGGCGCGGACGGCGGCGCGGACGGCGCTTCGCGCGCCAACCGGTCGGCCAACTCGTCGACGAGCAGCCGCAGGGCCTTGCCTTCGAGGAGGCCCGTGAGCGGCAGGTCGATGTCCAGGTCACGGAAGATCTGGCCACGGACCTCGACCGCCACCAGCGAATCGAGCCCGGCCTCCTGGAGGGAGAGGTCCTCGTCGACCGCGGCCTCGGACATGCCGAGCCGCGTGGCCAGCATGATGCGCAGGTACTCCAGCACCAGTTCGCGGCGGCGTTCGGGCGTGGCGCCGGGCCAGTCCCGGCGCAGTCGCCTGACCGAATCCGCTCCGTCTCCGGACCGCGTCCCCGGCTCCCGGCCCGCCGCGACGGCCCTCCCGCCGGGGAACCGGGCCAGATAGCGGGACCAGTCCACGGAGAAGACGCCGTACTGGCCGCCGGGCCCGGCCAGGAGCCGGTCGAGTGCGGCGAAGGCCGGATCGGGCGCCAGCGGGGTGAATCCGCCGTCCAGGATGCGGTCCTGCAGGCGCCGGCTCAGCCGCGCCACCATGCCCGCCTCCCACGGCCCCCAGTTGACGCTGAGGGCCGGCAGTCCCCGTCCCCGCCGGTGGTGCGCGAGCCCGTCGAGGAAGGCGTTGGCCGCCGCGTAATGGGCCTGCCCGGGCGCACCGAGCAGAGCGGCCGTGGAGGAGAAGAGGATGAAGTGGTCGAGGTCGATGCCCAGGGTGGCGCGGTGCAGGTGCCAG
This sequence comes from Streptomyces sp. NPDC045287, assembly GCF_056432325.1. NCBI lineage: Bacteria > Bacillati > Actinomycetota > Actinomycetes > Kitasatosporales > Streptomycetaceae > Streptomyces > Streptomyces sp. NPDC045287. The sequence goes on along the minus strand of NZ_JBWKJG010000010.1, from coordinate 105,153 downwards.
CCGCCGGTCACCTTCGGGTCGAGCACCGCCTGGAAGCGGTCCCAGCTCAGTTGCGGCAGCACCGCGTCATCGAGCGAGCCCGCCGCGTGGACGACACCCTTGAGGCCGCCCCACTCCTGTTGCGCGCGCTCCACCAGTCGGTTGACCGCGGCCTCGTCGGTCACGTCCAGGCCGACCCGCGTGACCTTCGCTCCCGACTGCTCCAGTTCGCGGACCTGCTCCGCGATCCGCGCCTCGGGGGCGCGGCGCGAGGCGAGCACGACGTGGCGCACCCCGCGCCGGGCCAGCCACGCCGCGGTGCGCAGACCCAGTGCCCCGGTCCCGCCGGTGATCAGGTAGCACCCGTCCGCGGCGAACCGGTCCGGACGTGCCGCCGGCGTCGATGCGCGGCGCAGCGTCGGCTGGTGGACGCGGCCGTCCCGGATCGCGGCCTCCGCCGGCGCGACGGCCGGGGCGAGCACCTCGGGGAGCGTGCGCAGCGCACGGGAGAGGTCCCGCGGGTCCATGTCGAGCAGCCGTACGTTCAACCGAGGCGCTTCCAGCATCGCGCTGCGGCCCAGCCCCCACAGCATCGAGCCGTACGGGTCACTGGCCTCGCCGGAGTCGTGCACGGCCACCGCCCCGCGGGTGAGCAGCACCACGGAGCCCGGTGTCCAGGCCGCGCGCTCGGTGGCCCGTACCAGGGCGGGCAGGCTTCCGCAGGCGGCTCGCGTCTCCTGCCCGGCCGGGCCGAGCCCGTCCAGCCCCAGGCAGTACAGGATGCTCGCGGGCCCGGTGTCGCGGAAGAGCCGCACCAGGCTGTCCGCGTCGGCGGGGTCCAGGGCGTAGCGGCGGTCGTCGCGGCGTGCGAAGGTCTCGCCCACCTCGACGATCACGCACCGGTTTCCGCTCGCCTCCAGCGCCGTGACCGCCTGCCGCCAGTGCCCCTGGCCGTCGGCGAGCACGATCCACTGTCCGGCGGCGGGCGACGCGTCGCCCACCGCCGTGACGGGCTCCCATTCCTCGGCGTAGATCTGCGTTTCGGTTTCCGGCCGGGCCGATTCGCCGCGCGAGGACGAGGGGAAGGACACGGCCCTCAGTTCCAGGCCGAAGAGCTCCAGCAGCGGATTGCCCTCGTGGTCGGTCAGCGAGACGTCGGCCACGGCCCGCGACGCCTCGGCCACCCGGTGCCGAATGAGCGCGACACCGGACTCCACCGCGCTCGACGTCGGGTGGAACACGGCCCGCTCGATCCTGAACGGCAGCAGCACGCCGTCCTCGGGAGCCTTTCGGACGATCCGTGCCGCGATCGCCAGTTGGACGCAGGAGTCGAGCAGCGCCATCGTCCGCTCGCGCGGCGAGGCGGCCGGGAAGCCGAGGTCGCCCGTGCTGTCCTCGCCGACCAGGCGCAGCTCCTCGATCCACTGGAAGGCCGGGCCGAACCGGAAACCGGTCGACTCGAAGAGCGGGTAGAGCTCGGCGGCGAGGACCGGCAGGCCGGCCCGGTAGTCCGACGGATCCGCCCACGGACGCGGTCGCGTGTCGGCGTCGTCGGCCTGCCGTACGCGTCCCTCCGCGTGGACGTACCAGGACTCGTCGGCGAGGGGGGCGTCCTCGCGCGCCAGACTGAGCGACTGCGCCACGAACCTGCCGTCCCCGGCCGGGGTGAGCACGAGCTGGACCCGGCGTTCGTCCGCTCCGACGTCCAGCGCGCGCGGGAAGACCAGGTCCTCGACGACGGTCGCGGACTCGGCGGCCACCGCCTCCACCAGGCATGCCGTGTGGTAGGCCCCCGGCACGACGAGGCGGCCGGAGATCTCGTGGTCGGCGAGTACCCGGGGGGCCGCCGAGGCCACCGTGGTCTCGTAGCGCCGCTGCGCGGACCGCGGCAGCGCGAGGCGGCTCAGTTCGGGCGGGCCACCGGCCGGTTGCGCGGACGGTGCGGCGTCGGCACGGGCCGGCGCCGGTGCGATCCAGTGCCGGGTCCGGGCGAAGGGATACAGGGGTGCGGGCGCCTTGCCCGTGCGGAACGGCGCGTAGTACGCCGCCCAGTCGACGGGTACCCCGGCCCGCTCCAGCCGGGCCAGGTGCGCGAGGACCGTGGCCCGGTCGGGGTTCCTGGCGGACAGGCCGGGCAGCCACACGGCGTCGTCACCGGACTGTGCGCGGCCCGCGGTGGTGAGCGTCCGGCCGGGCCCCACCTCGACGAAGGTGTTGAATCCCGCGCCGAGCAGTTCGCCCACGCCGGCGGCGAACCTCACCGACGAGGTGAGCTGGCGTCCCCAGTACGGTGCGCCGAGCTCGTCCGCGGCGGCCGGTTTTCCCGTGAGGTTCAGGATCATCGGGACGGTGTGCGGCCGGTGGGTGATCCGGCCCGCCGCGGCGATCAGGGCCGGGACGGCCGGGGCGACCAGGGGCGAGTGGAAGGCGTGTGTCGTCTCGAGCGCGATCGTCTGCCAGCCCCGCCGCTCGAACGCGCTCTCCAGCGCGCTCACCTCGGCGTCCGAGCCGGACACGGTCACCCGCTCCGGCGCGTTGTACGCGGCGACCGACGCGGTGCCGCCCTGGGCCGCGACCAGGCGCTCCAGTTCGGCGAGGTCGGTGCAGCCCACTGCGAGCATCCGGCCGCCGCCGGGCACGGCCGCGAAGGCGCGACCGCGCTCGCAGACCAGTTCGAGCCCTTCCTCGACGGTGAACACCCCGGCCACGCAGGCGGCCGCGTACTCGCCCAGGCTGTGCCCGAGAACCGCGTCCGGCCGCACCCCGCACGACGTCCAGAACTCCGCGAGCGCGACCTGGAGGAGGAAGACCGCGGGCTGGAGCAGATCGGCGCGCGTCTGTGCCGCCGGGTCGGTGAACACGTCGAGCGGATCGACGCCGGTGAGACGACGGAAGAGCGCCGCGTGCCGGTCCAGTGCCGCGCGGAACACCGGGTGCTCCCGGTAGAGCCGCACGGCCATTCCGGGGTACTCGGAGCTCTGTCCGGGGAACAGGAACGCGACCCGCGGCTTGGCCCGCGCGGTTTCGCCCGCGTCCACCTGCCCGGTCCCCTTGTGCAGCCACGACTCGATCCGCTCGGCTGCCGCCTCCCCGGTGTCGGCGAGCACGCTGAGCCGGTGTCGGAGCGGCCTGCGCCCGACGTGGCTGGTGTGGGCCAGGTCCGTCAGGACGGCGCCGGGCTCGCGGAGGCGGTCCGCCCACGTGCCCGCCAGAGTGCGCAGCGCGTCCGCCGACTTCGCGGTGATCGTGACGAGTTCGGGCCCGGGACGCGCGGCCTCCGGTACGCGTTGTGGCGCCTGCTCGAGCACGGCGAACGCGTTGGTGCCGCCGATCCCCAGGGAGTTGACCGCCGCGCGGCGCGGGGATCCGGGCAGGGGCAGCCGGTCCGGGGGGACGAAGAGACCTGATGCGTCGAGGCGCAGCCGGGGGTTCGGCGCCGTGAAGTAGGGGCTCGGCGGGATGACTCCGTGGTGCAGCGCCAGCGCGGCCTTGATCAGGCCGGCGATGCCCGACGCGGCCTCCATGTGCCCGATCAGCGCCTTCACCGAGCCGATGGCGCAGGGCCCATCGTGGCCGAAGACCTTCTTCAGCGCCCCGATCTCGGTGGGATCGCCGAGCGGCACGCCGGTGCCGTGGGCCTCGATGTAGCCGATCGTGGCGGGATCGACGCCGGAGACGGCGAGCGCCTGGCGGATGGCGCCCAACTGGCCCGGCAGGCTGGCGGCGCCGTAGCTCGCCTTGCCGCCGCCGTCGTTGTTGATCGCGGTGCCGAGGATCGTGGCGTAGACGGTGTCGCCGTCGCGCAGTGCGGCGGCGAGCGGCTTGAGGACGACGGCGCCCACGCCGCTGCCGAAGATCGTCCCCTGCGCGCCGGTGTCGAACGGGCGGCAGCGGCCGTCCGGCGACAGGATGCCGCCCCGTCGGTGCCAGTGTCCGGCGGTGGGGATCCGGATGTTCACGCCGCCGGCCAGGGCCGCCTCGCATTCGCCGCGCAGCAGGCTCTGGCAGGCGAGGTGCACCGCGACCAGCGAGGTGGAGCAGGCCGTCTGCACCGTCAGGCTGGGTCCGGTCAGATTGAGCTTGTACGAGACCCGGGTGGCGAGGAAGTCCTTGTCGGAGCCGAGCTGTTCGAGCGAGGCCGTCGGGTCGGCCAGCGGCCCGGCGTTCTCCAGCACCTCGGGGAGGTAACTGGTGAGGACCCCGCCGCTGCCGGCGAAGACACCGACCGGGGCCCCGGCCCCGGCCGACGTGGCGAGGCCCGCGTTCTCGAGGGCGTGCCAGCAGGTCTCCAGGAAGACGCGGTGCTGCGGGTCCATGGCCGCGGCCTCGCGGCCCGAGATGTCGAAGAAGGCCGCGTCGAAGCGGTCGACGTCGTCGATCGAGGCGGTCGCCTTGACGTAGTCGGGGTCCTTGAGCCACTCCGGGTCCACACCGGCGCGCAGCAGTTCCTCGTCGTCGAGGTCGCGGATCGCCTCGCGTCCGGCGAGGATCGCGTCCCAGAACTCGTCCACGTCCGAGGCTCCGGGGAAGCGTGCGGCGATGCCGACGATGGCGATCGGGCCCCCGCCCGGCTCCTGTCGGGTCATGACGGCTCGCCGCCACCGAGCCGGGGCAGGACGACCGGGTCGTACGCCTCCAGCAGGTCACCGACCGTGCGCACGCTGGTGATGGGCACCTCGTCGGAGAACGGGTCGGTGTCCAGCTCCAGTTCCAGTACGGCGATCAGCCGGGCGAGGTGCAGTGACGTCAGACCGAGCTGGTCGACGAGCAACTGGTCCTCGTCCAGGTGCTCGACCGGCTCGGCCACCTCGTTCACGATCTCGAGCAGCACGGCCTTGACCGTCTCGCGCCTGTTCATTCGAATCTCACTCCCGTTCACGTTTGTCCCGGTCCCTGCGGTCGGGGCTCAGCAGGTGTAGCCGCCGTCGACGGCGATGGTCTGGCCGGTGATGAAGCTCGCCGCAGGCGAGGTGAGGAACCGGACGGTGCCGAGCACGTCCTCCACCGAGCCGAGCCGCCCGAGCGGTGTGCGCCGCACGATGCGACGGCGCTGGTCCGGGCCGATGCCCGCGGTCATCTCGCTGTCGAAATAGCCGGGGGCGACGCTGACCACGCGGACGCCGGCCGGGCCGACCTCCCGCGCCAGGCCGCGGGTCAGTCCGTCGAGCGCGGCCTTCGCCGCGCCGTACACCGCGACGCCGGTCTGCCCGCGCAGCGCGTTGATCGACGACAGGTTGATCACCACGCCGTCCCGGCGGGCGAGCATCGGCTTCAGACAGGCCCGAGTGAGCAGAACCGGCAGCGTCAGGTTGGTCCGCAGCGCGGCGTCGATCGCCGCCGGCGGGGTCAGCGTCAGCAGGCCCTCCAGCCCGACCGCGGCGTTGTTCACCAGCACGTCGACGCGGCGACGGCGGCGCACGGCCGCGCGGACGAACTCCTCGACCCCCGCGGCGTCCGTTCCGTCGACCGCGGACCAGGACAGTGCCTCGGGGCCGTGCGACGCGCGCAGTGCGGCCAGTTCGGCGGACTCGGTGCGACTGAAGGTCTCCACCCGGTAGCCGCGCTCCAGGAAGTCCGTCACGAGTGCCAGCCCCAGGCCACGGCTGCCGCCGCTGATGACCGCCACGGGACGCTGTTCTACGGGGCCGTTCATCGCACACTTCCCATTCGTTTGAATCGCTGGCCGTGCAACGGTCCGTCCGAGACGGTGATGACGGCCGGGACTTTGTGGGGCGGAAGATGCTCCGCGCAGAGCCGGCGCAGCCGCCTGCTCAGCTCCCGCCGCTCCTCCGGCTCGACCAGCTCGACCGTGGCCGCGACGATCTCCCCGGTGACGGCGTTCGGGCGTCCGGTCACGACGACGTCCCGGATGTTGTCCGCCCGGAGCAGCACGTTCTCGACCTCGGCCGGGGACACCTTCTCGCCGCCGACGTTCATCAGTGCCGAGAGCCGCCCGAGGACGCGCAGCGAACCGTCCTCGGCCACCTCGACCGCGTCTCCGGTGTTGAGCCACCCGTCCTCGTCGAACGGGCTGGCCGCGTTGAGATACCCGAGCATGCTGCTCGGCGACTTGATCCAGAGCACTCCGTCGCGCACGTCCGTGCGGAACCCGTGCCCGCCGACGTCCATCTGCAGCGAGTCCGAGGCGACGGACCGCGTGGGAAGGATGCCGGTCTCGGTCAGGCCGTAGGTCTGCTTGAACTGGACCTGCGGGAAGACTTCGGCGGCGTGCGCGAGGGTGACCTCGCGCATCGGCTCGGTGCCGTAGGTGACCAGTTCGAGCGAGGACAGGTCGTGGTCCCGGTACGCACCGGAGAGCAGCAGCATGTTGAGGAAGGTCGGCGTGGTGGGCAGGACCTGAACGCGGTGGCGCTCCATGGCCTCGCACGCGTGCTTCGGGGTGCGCCGCGGCTCGGTGACGACCGTGCCGCCGCCGACGAGCGTGCGGAACAGCGTGTTGACTCCGCCGATGTGGTCGAGCGCCATGAACTGCAGCGTTCTGCGCGGGCGGGAGGACGCCCTGAATCCGCCGAGCAGCCGCGGCAGCGAGAGCAGTGCCGCCTTGCTCTCGCCCGTCGAGCCCGAGGAGAACAGCACCAGGCCGGCCTCCCCCGACGCGGCCAGCTTCGTCAGCAGGTCGGGCCGGGGCCCCTCCGGTGCCGCGACCGTCCGGATGCTCCACTCGTCAGGGCCGTCGAACTCGATGACCGTGGTCGCGTGTGCCGTCGCGATCCTGCGGGCCCGCTGCTCCTTCGGCGGATCGGTGGGAGCGAACGGAACCACGACGCAGCCTCGGACGGCGAGCGCCGTGAAGAGCGCGACGACGGACGGCGAGGCGTTTCCGACCACCGCCACGATCTCGCCCGCGGCCGTCCCGCGTCGATCCAGCGTGTCCAGCCAGTCGGTGGTCCGCTCGCCGAGTTCGGCGTACGTGGTCCTGCCGCCGTACCCGGCCATCGCCTCGGCGTCGGCGCGCCGCTGGAGTTGTGACAGCAGCCAGTCCATCGAGCCTTCTCCACCCACGTTCGTCATGCGTCTGCTTCTCTCACCCGGGCCGCCCCGGCCGCCCCGTGGCGGCGGGAGTACGATCGCGCCGCCGCCGTCACGGGTTCCCACGCCTGCCCAGCACGGGGCGGGGCCTGCTGTCGTCGGTGCTGAGCTGAGCGGCGACGTCCCCGATCGACTGCGCTTCGAAGATCACCCGGAGCTTCAGCTCGCAGCCGAGGACCGTGCGCACTCGACCGATGACGATCATGGCGAGCAGCGAATCTCCGCCGAGGTCGAAGAAGTTGTCCTCAAGGCCCGCCCGCGGAACACCGATGACCTCGGCGACGATCCGGCACAGCTTCTCTTCGCGGGAGCCGGCGGATGCCGGGGTGCTCCGGCCTCCGGCCGGGGCCGTGCTCGACGGCTTGGTGCCCAGCAGTGCCTTGCGGTCCGGCTTGCCGCTGGGTGTGAGCGGGAGGCCGTCGACGACGACCACCCGGTCGGGCAGCATCGCGGCGGGGAGCCTGCCGCACAGGAATTCCCGTACGGCCGCCGGTGACGGCCCGCCCTGGTCCGAGTCGTCGGCCGGCACGACGTACGCCACCAGTTGGGCCATGCGCGTGCCCGGGTCGGTCGCGAGGACCGCGGCGCGGGCGACGGCGGGGTGAGCGAGCAGCGCGGACTCGACCTCTCCCGGCTCCACGCGCAGACCGCGGACCTTGACCTGGTCATCGAGGCGGCCCCAGAGCTCCACCTGCCCGTCAGGACGCAGCCGGCCCTTGTCACCGGTGCGGTACATGCGCTGCCCGGGGACACGGCTGAACGGGTCGGCGACGAATCGCTCGCTGGTGCCCGCGGGCCGTCCCGCGTATCCCTGGCCCACGCCGATCCCGCCGACGCAGACCTCACCGACGAACAGGGGCGGCAGCAACTGGAACTGGTCGTCGACGATGTAGATCTGGGACGTGCCGACCGCTCGCCCGGCCACCTGCTGCGGGTGTTCCCGAATCTCCGCCGCGGTGGACGCGACCGTGCACTCGGTGAGGCCGTACGTGGTGAACGCCAGCAGCCCGGGCTGGTCGTGCAGACGCCGCCACAGCCGGTCGGACGCCCTCTCGCCACCGATCACCACGATCTTCGGCGGGTACGGCAGCGTCAGGATCCCGTCATCGACCAGGACCTCCATCTGGCTGCTGCCGCAGTCGAGGACATCGATCGCCGTCTCGGGATTCGATCCGCGGGCGAGGAGCCGGGTCGGATCGGTTCGCTCCTCTTCGTCGAGCAACAGCAGCCGATGCCCGAAGGCGATCATGCCGAGACAGTGGTTGACGAACCCGTCACCGGTCAGGGGGGTCAGCGCACCGATGTTCACCGGACGGTCCGCGGGAAGCCGCGCGTACATCGGCGCCAGGTGGGTGGTGACGAACGCGACCAGGCTCTCGTCGTCGATGACCACGCCCTTCGGCCGTCCCGCGGCATCCGAGGTGAAGGCCAGGTAGGCCGGAGCGGCGGCCGGGCGACGGGTGAGGCCACTGCCGGTGGCCGCGTCCCCTGCCGCGTCCGCGAGGAGCACGGCCGTCGAAACGGTCTCCACGCCGGCGAAGACCTCGTCCGCGACGAGCAGGTCGGTGTCCGCCTCCTCCAGGAGCAGGCGCCGGCGGGCTTCGGGGTGTTCCGGATCCAGCAGCAGGAAGGCACCCCCCGCGCACCAGGTGGCGAGCATCGCGGTGATCAGATCGCTGCGCCTGGTCAGGCAGATCCCCACCACGGTGCCGGTCCGCACGCCGCGGGCCCGCAGTCCCGCGGCCATGGTCCTGGTTCGGTCGGCCAGTTCGGCGAAGGTGAGGTGCTCCCCGTGCGCGACGACCGCCTCCCTGTCGGGTGTGGCCGCGCAGGTCCGTTCGAAGAGGTCCCACGCCGACGTGGGTTCCGCGGGGGCGCGGCCGTCCCGTGGTGCGCCACCCGCGCCGAGTGCCAGCGTTTCCGCACGGGCTGCCGGGTCGAGCAGCGGGATGTTCCCGAGCGGGACGTCGGAGGCCCGGCTCAGTGAGCCCAACAGGTTGGCGTAGGCATCGGCGAACCGTTGCATGGCCGCCCCGGAAAACCGCCGGCGGTCGTATTCGACGGTGACGGTGACGTCGCCCGCCAGCCGTTGTACGTCCAGGGAAAGGTCGAATTGGGTCCCCGACACTTCCGTGGGATCCGGCATGGGCGTCACCTGGAGACCGTCAAGGGCCCACACGTCACTCGGGTCGACCGTGCCGTAGCTCATGGCGGCTTGGAACAGGGGGTTGCGGTCGGCTTCCCGCTGCGGGGCCAGCGCCGCGACCACGGCCTCGAACGGCACGTCCTGGTAGTCGAGCGCTTCGTGAACCGTTTCGCTCACCCTACCGAGGAATTGATCGAAGGTCAGCGTGGGCAGCACCTGGCAGCGCAGCGCCACCGTGTTGGAGAAGAACCCGATCGTCTCGAAAAGGGCCGAGTGCGGCCGGTTGACCACCTGCGTGCCGACCGTGATGTCGCTCGCTCCCGCCCAACGCTGCAGCAGAACGAAGTACACCGCGAGCATGCCCGTGAACAGGGTGACCGAGCGATCCCTGCAGAAGGCTTCGAATCCCGCCACCGCGTTCTCGGGAAGTGTGACGGGCAGCCGGTGACCGACGATCCCGTCCGGACGTTCCCCGCCGTCCTCGGGCAACCGCGTCAGCTCAGCACCGGACAGCCGATCACGCCAATAGTCCAGCCCTTCACTGTCCACCTCCGCCCTGTTCCCCGCCGGAAAAAAATCGGAGTACTGCGCAGCCTGCGTCCCGAAAGCGGGCGCCTTCGGGTCGGCATAGGCGAGACGAAGCTCTCCGGCGAATATCTGTGCGGATATATCATCGGTGATGAGGTGATGAAACACGAAGGTCAGCAGGTGCAGCGTGGGCGATATTCGTATCACACTCGCCCGCCAAAGCGGTCCCGACGAAATGTCAAACGGAACGTCGAGCAGCTTTCTGGCCTCCGCATCCGCCCATGCACGGCGCTCGCCCGGCGAATCCCCCTCGGCCTCGACGACGTCGATCAGGGGCCGTGCGGCATCTTCGCCCTCGGCCTTCACGAGCTGGAGAACATCGCCGTCACTCTCCAGGAAAACGCTGCGCAACGCGTCGTGCCTGCCGCGCAGCACCTTGAGCGCGCGCTCGAGTCTCTCTACGGAGAGATCACCGGCGACGACGAGGACGGCACCCCAGACATCAGCCGCATTGTCCGGCCGCATGGTCGACGCGAAGTACATCCTCCGCTGCGCGGACGTGACGGGAACCACCCGAGAATGATGCCTGCCCACGGGACCATCACCATCCTCATCCGGCACATCCCGCCCATCCGCGTGACGCATTCCGGGCACGAAAGCCCTCCCCAACCGATCGGCCATTCCGACGAAAACAGCTTACTTTCAGACTCGCCCTGCGCAATTGACTCAAGCGCATACAAGGCGGTTCAGCGCGAAGAAACGCGAGGCAAACAAGAACACCCTTTTCCGGGGTCGTCACCATTTTTAGCAGGGGCCGTTCGCCGCGGACGCATCCCTCTGACGCCGCGCATCGCCGGCCGGAGTCGCCGCTTGTCTCGCCGGCGAGACAGGTTCGGGCCGCGCTGTCGCGTCGATCGGCCGGGAGCGGCATGCTGGTTGACGTGCACGTTACGCAAGGACGAGCCGCGGAGCCCTTACGGGACCCCTCGGACAGATCGGACATAGAGCGACAGTGCGCACATTGACGGCATAAAAGACAAAACCAGCGGTGAAATGGTTTTGATTAAGAAAAGACCTCACAACGACTGACCCAACAGTCCGTCATGTGCGCTTACGATGCCGATTCCGGCCCCACGGCGGGTGCACGGACACCGGGAGGCATCCTCACGATCGCCTCGGTGGCCATACGCAGAGCGCAAAAGCAAATACGGGGATCCATGCGTACTACTTCCGTCGCAACACGACCAAATGGGACAGCGACGCACAAGATGGCAGCTACAAGCGCTGCCGGGAAACCTCTGAACATCGGTGTTCAGTTCCACAAGTCCGGCTTGTTGTTCACTTCCAAGCAGAGCCTCAATGCATGGGAGCAGGTCGGCACCAAGCTGTTTTCCTTCGCGGACTCGTCCACCTGGTGGATAGCCGACTGGCTGGTCTACGGAGAGTCCCAGTTTCACGACCGGTACTACGAAGCCATCAAGCAGACATCGCTCAGCTATCAGACCCTCCGTAACTACACATGGGTCGCGCGAAACTTCCCGATGCCCCGCAGGCGGCACAATCTCAGCTTCAGCCATCACCTTGAGGTGGTATCGCTCGACCAGCCGGAGCAGGACTACTGGCTGCGGAAAGCGGAGGAACTGGGCTGGAGCAGGAACAAGTTGCGCGGAGAGGTCCGCAGCAGCCTGCGCACGCGGCAAGGTGAGGTGACGCCGACCGAGACCGAGAGGCGCGCCGAGGTGAGCAGTACCGGATCCCCCGCGGCCGAGCCCGACTCGGCGCCGGATCCCGTGGACGCCGGCCCGTCGCCCGAAGCGCGCCTGCTGCTCGAACTCCCGGCCGAAGTCCTGGCGACGATCCGGACAGCCGCCAAAAAGCAAGGTGCACCGGTCGAGACCTGGGCGGCGGAGATACTGCGGCGTGCCGCCACCGGCTCCTGACGGAGTCCGCCGTGCGCCGGGAGACCACGCGGGCGGCTCCTGTGCCGTCGACGCCCAAGTGGTCGGCGCCCGGCAAGTCGACCGCGGCGTGGCGGGGGACGGACCGGGCCGTCTCCGGCCGGACCCCGTTCTGGGCCGTGTGGCCCGGGGACAGGTGTCGCAGTCCAGTGGCCCAGGCGACCCGGGTCCGGTCCTCGGCCTGTCTGCGTCCGTGACGCACTCGAACTCGGCGACCCGCCCGCCAGGGCCGGGGGCGTTGGTCCCGAAGCAGGCCGGCCGTGTGCCGTCCGCGTCCGTGATCCTCAGCCGAGCCCCGGGATGCGGTTTTCCTTGCCGACGATCGCTGTCGCCGCGTGCCGTCAGGCGCCGGGGCCGGGGTCCGGGTGGACCGGTTTCGTGATGCCCGCCCTCGCGGCTTCGAGCTGAGCGGCGAAGGCCACGCCGAGAAAGAGGGCGACGCCGGTCACGTTGGCCCACAGCAGCAGGGCGACGAAAGCGGTGAGGGGCCCGTACACGGCGCCGAAGGAGCCGCTTTCGCCGACGTAGAGGGCGAGCAGCCAGGTGGCGACCACCCAGAGCAACAGGTGGACGCCCGAACCGAACACCAGCCATGTGTAGCCCGGCTGGTCGCGGCGGGGCGCCCAGCGGAAGATCACGGCCGACGCCAGCGCCGCGAGCAGCACTCCCACCGGGACGTGCAGCGGCTGCCACCAGTCGAGGAGTGACGGCGGCCAGTGCAGGGCCCGGACCACGGACACGCCGATGTCCCGGCCGGCGACGACGGCCAGGAAGCCGCCGCCCAGCGGGAGTCCCGCGCACACGGCGAGCAGTACGCCCCGGCCGTACTTGGCGAGGAAGGGGCGGTCGCGTTCGATGCCGTAGATCCGGTTGCAACCGCGCTCGATCTGCCCCATCGCGGAGGCGAGGTTGAGGACGGCGAAGCCGAGGCCCAGCCACATGGCCACGGCCCCCGCGACGTCCGCCCCGGCGCTGCGCCGGGTGTCGGCCAGGGCCTGCCGCACCAGGTCCGCGCTGGTGCCCGGCACGATCCGGGCCAGCGTCAGTTCGATGACCTGGCCGAGCCCTTCGGTGTGCATGGTGGTCGCCACCCCGACCAGGGCGATGGTGAACGGCACGATGCCGAGTACCACCTGGTAGCCGAGGGAGCGGGCGAAGCTGAAGCCGTCCGCGTACCGGAAGCGGGCGAAGGAGTCGAGGACGAGATCGCGTCCTCCGTAACGCCGCAGCGCGGTGAACGCCTCGTCCCCGGAGAGCTCCTCCCCGACCATGTCCCGCGTCTGCGGCACATGCACGACCGTACCCATGTCGTCCCTTCCGTCCCGAGCCCCGGCGGTCCCGCGCCGCGTCACGCGCGGTGGCGGTCCACCGCACGGTCGGTCGGAGGGGTGGCCCGGCCACCCCTCCGACGGGTGCCTGCCGTGTGCCCCCGGCAGGGCCGTGTACGCGCACCGGGGCCCCGCCGCGGGGCCCTTCCCCGCCCACACGGTCCCGTCGCGCGCACCGGACGTCCGCCCGCTCGTCCCGCTCCGCGCCGGTCGCGTTCACCGGTGTTTCGCGGGGCGCCCCTCAGCCGACCGGCACCCGCACGCCCGACGGCTCGGGGTGCGCAACGGCCCGTGGGCCGGCGGGCGTAACCGACCGCGGTCCGGCGGGCGTACCGCCCCTCGTCCGGCCGGAGCCGCGCACCGGTGGGCGCCCCGACGGTCTCGGCGCGCACGGGACCACCCGCCCGACACCGCCTCAGCCGCGGTAGACGCTGAAGCGCCTGGTCAGGGAACGGACCAGGTCGTGTTCCCCCACGACACCGACCGCGCAGACGCTCAGCTCGCCCGGGCGGGCGGTGGCGACCATGGCCCGGTAGGCGTCGAAGGAGTTGTCGAGTGTCCGGCCCTGGGCGGTGAACAGCACGACGGGCAGCCCCTCGGCCCGGGCCGACTCCGCGAGGGCCGTCAAGTGGTTCCTCCGGCCGGAGAGCACCAGGGTGTTGAAGCGGATCCCGGCGTGGAGGGATCCCTCGCCGTCGCGCACGTCGTCCGCGTAGATCCGGTCGTCGAGGCGGGCCAACTGCCCCATGACGATCGCGGAAGCGTTGGCCGCCGCTCCCGCGTCGAGGGACTTGTCGACGGCGATGGCGGCGCGGAGGAGTTCGGTCATGGGGCGCCCTTTCTCAAGGGGGACGGACAGGAGGCGAGGATCGTTTCATCGTGCGGTGCCGCTGTGGCCGGCGGGGCATGGGGCGGATCGACTCCCGGGCTCGCTCGCGCAGTCCCGCGATCGGGGCCCCGCCTTCCGCAGGGGTGGGCACGCCGGTGAGGGCCGGGGTCCGCACGTCTTCGCGGGGACCTTCCAGTTCGGTGCCGGTCCGCGCCCGGACCACCGTCGTTGCGGCGCGTTCCGCGAGGACCAGCACGATGGCGGTGGAACCTTCGAAGAGGGCCGGCGCGAGGGCGTGGCTCGTTCTCCGGTGGTGTTCCGGCAGGGCGTTGACGAAGGTCTCGAAGGCGGCCGGATCGATCCGGCACTCGTTGTTCTCCATCGGGCCGATGCCCGAGGAAACCCCCGGCTCCGCCTCGGACGTTTCCCCGTGGCGCGGGAACACCCGGGAAGCTTCCCCGGACGGTTCCAGAGGTGCTCGTCCCCCAGGTCGAAGTACTGGCTCGCCACGCCCCCTCGCACCGGTCACCGCGGATCAGCGTATCCGGGCGGATCGTCGCCGTCGCCGTCCGGTCCGCGAGCGCCCCGGCCCCGTGGCGGTCGATGGGGTGAGCCGTCCGCGACCGCGGACGGACGACGCCCGCGGCCTCGGCGTCCACGCGCGGACGGGGCACTCCGGAGGACGGCGCCCCGACCGGGTGGGGGCGCCGCCGTGCCCGTGCGGGACGGGGGCCGGTCAGCCGGTGGAGCCGGCGGTGAGGGAGCCCAAAGGGATTCGGGTCAATAAAACAGCCGGCGGTCCCGTTGGCCCTTTCCGAGGAGCGCTTGCCCTCTTCGGCGCCTGCGCATCTCCTTTTGGAATGATCAGCAGGTGCGACTGGATCGGCGGGAAAACCAGTTACCCCCCATCGGTGCCTCCGCAATCGGTCGGCGTGCCTCCGGAAGGGGGCTAGTACATCCGGTGCGGCGGTAGTCCCTGCCCGCTCCCAGTCCGGTGGAAGGATGTGCCCGCCCGTGCGTCACCGCGCATCGTCATCGGCTGCGAAAGGCCAGCCGGAACCGTGGGCTTCCCTTGAAGTTCGGTGGCCGTTTCCCCGTGCCGTCGGCGGCCTGCACGGCCCGCGCGTCACGGGCGGGGAAGACGGCGACGGTGCGGCAGCGGTCCGGGGCCGGTGATGGCCGGGTCCGGTGGGCCGGCCGCGCCGGGGGTGCGGGGAGCGGGGCCACGCGGCAGCGTCGAGCAGCCACAAAGAGCTGGTCAGGGCGTCCACGAGAGGGAGGGCCAGAGCGGGCCGGCACACCGGCGAGGACGGCGCGGCGGGACACCGCCGCCCGCGTCGCGGGAGGTCTTCATCGCGGCGCCTTCACCCGTGGAGGGGCTCCGGAGCCGGCGGCGCGTCACGGTCCCGCCGTCCCGGGCACACCGCTTCGGGCGGCCCGCCGACTCGGACTTTACCGGCCCCGCGCTTATCGGACTCGCGCACGGGGCGGTCTTAGCGAAACATTGACGCTGTTTTAACGGAAATCATTCGCCGCAGCGGAAATGCGAACCCCGCGCTGTCGCGTGGTGAACCGCTCTGGCAGCATGCAGCGTTCGTATCGGCGTGTTCGTTCGCACCCGGCCTTGATGCAGAAGACAGTACGCAGAAGGCAGTACGGGGAAGTCCGGCGTCCGGGTGCCTCACGGCAACGGATGTCCCTACCCGGCGGAGTCGTGGGAACAGCGCGCCGCACCATGCGGTGATCATTACGTTTCGCGGGCACGTGTGCACGAGGCCCGACGCTCCGATCGGGAAGAAGGTTGATGGGGGACATGGCGGACAGCGACAGGACAGCCGTGCCCGAAGTGGTGGCCAGTCCCGCCGTGCGGGCCCAGCCGACCGGCAAGGTGGCACGGTGGATGCTGCGCCACCAGGTGCAGCCGGTGGGACCGGCGTCGGGCGAGGGGCACACGGAGCCCCACGCGTGGTGGAAGGTGATGTGCCTGACCGGGGTGGACTACTTCTCCAGCCTGGCCTACGTGCCGGCGATCGCGGCGCTCGCGGCCGGGGCGGTCTCGCCGCTGGCCACCTTGCTGATCGTGGCGCTGACGCTGCTGGGGATGCTTCCGATGTACCGGCGTGTCGCCCGGGAGAGCCCGCACGGGGCGGGGTCCGTGGCGATGCTGGAGGACCTGCTGCCCTTCTGGTGGGGCAAGCTGTTCGTCCTGGTCCTGCTCGGCTTCGTGGCCACGTCGTGGATCATCACGATCACCCTGTCCACGGCGGACGCCTCCGTGCACGTGGTGGAGAACCCGTTCTTCCCCGCCGCGCTGCACGGGCACGAGGTCGCCCTCACCGTGGTCCTCCTTCTGGTCCTCGGCGGGGTGTTCCTCCTCGGGTTCAGCGAAGCGGTCAGTGTCGCCATCCCCCTCGTGGCGGTCTTCCTGGCGCTCAACGCGGTCGTGATCGCCGTCGGCCTGGTCCACGTGTTCACCGCCCCCGGGGCGCTGTCGGCGTGGACGGACGCCCTCGTCGGAGGCGGAGCGGGCTTCGGCGATCTGATGACACCCGCCCTGGTCGCGTTCCCGCTGCTGGTGCTGGGCCTGTCGGGCTTCGAGACAGGGGTCAGCATGATGCCCCTCGTGGCCGCCGGCGGCGCCGACGCGGCGCAGCGACTGGGGGCACGGGTACGCAACACACGCAGACTCCTGACCACCGCGGCCCTCGTCATGAGCGTGTACCTGCTGTCCGCGAGCTTCGTGACCACCGTCCTCATCCCGGAGCGCGAGTTCGAACCCGGCGGCGCCGCCAACGGCCGCGCCCTGGCCTGGCTGGCCCACGAACACGTCGGCGAGGCCTTCGGCACCGTCTACGACATCAGCACCATCCTCATCCTCTGGTTCGCCGGCGCCTCCGCCATGGCAGGACTGATCAACATCGTCCCCCGCTACCTGCCCGACTACGGCATGGCCCCGGAGTGGGGGCGCGCGGTCCGGCCGGTCGTGATCGTCTACACCGCCCTGTGCGTCCTGATCACCTTCGCCTTCGACGCCGACGTCGACGCCCAGGCCGGCGCCTACGCCACCGGCATCCTGGCCATGATGGTCTCCGGCGCCTTCGCCGTCACCGTCACCATGGCCCGCCGCCGCCGACGCGCGGCCACCGTCGGCTTCGCCCTGCTCACCGCGGTCCTGCTGTACGCCCTGCTGGCGAACATCGTCGACAAGCCGGACGGCATCGCCATCTCCGGCTTCTTCATCGCCGGCATCATCACCGTGTCGCTGGTCTCCCGCGTCTCGCGCACCACCGAACTGCGCGCCGACCGCATCGTCTTCGACCCCGCCGCCCGCCGGTTCGTCACCGACACCCTGGTCCACGACAACTCCATCAACATCATCGCCAACCGCCGCCAGGCCGGCGACAGCGCCGAGTACAGCGCCAAGGAACGCGAACAGCGCGGCACCAACCCGGTGCCCGGCCCCGCCGACGTGATCTTCCTTGAGATCGACGTGGTCGACCCCTCCGACTTCAGCGACACCCTCACCGTCCGCGGGGTCGAAGTCGACGGCCACCGCATCCTGCGCGCCGAAGCCCCGGCCGCGCCCAACGCCATCGCCGCCGTCCTGCTCGCCCTGCGCGACGCCACCGGAGTACGGCCCCACTGCTACTTCGCGTGGGCCGAGGGCAGCCCCCTCAAGCACATGTTCCGCTACTTCCTCCTCGGTCGCGGCGACACCGCCCCCGTCACGCGCGAGATCATCCGCAGCAACGAGCCCGACCCCGACCGGCGCCCCGGGATCCACGTCGGCGGCTGACCCTCCCCCGGCCTGCCGGGCCCGGCGAGCGTTCAGCACCCGTCGATCGCCCCGGTCCGTACGCCGGGTCGGGGGGCCGTCCCCACCTGTCCGAGCCTCACGACGAGGGCTTCGGTGTCCACACGGCCGTCGTTCGCTCTGGCCGGCTCGGCGGCTCCCAGCCACCGGCCGGTCCGGGAACTCACCGCTCGCCTGCGCTGCGCGCACGGACGCGTGATCCCACACCGCCTTCCACGGACCGGGCCGCGCAGGCGGAGCCCGCCCCGGGGCACCCGTGACGACCCCGGGCCCGTCGACCACGACCCGTCGACCACGGCGCGGCGATCACTCCGACGGCCACCGCGCCGCCCAGGCCCGGGCAGACGCCGCCCCAGCCGCGCCCGAGTCGGCGGGGCGAGCACGACCGGCCCCGTCCGGGGCTCTCACTTCGAGGTGACGTTCTGGTGGGGGCGGGTGTGAACCCCGGCCCCCGTCACTGGCCCACCCTCCCGTCGACGCACTCGCGCAGCAGGTCGGCGTGCCCGCAGTGACGGGCGTACTCCTCGATCCGGTGCACCAGCAGCTCCCGGATCGCGATCTCGTCCTTCCCCACCCGCTCGCCCAGGTCCGGGTGCTCGGCCAGCGCGGCGTCGGTCGCGGCCTGCTCGCGCTCCAGATCGGCGTACGCGGCGTCGACCACGGCCTGCTCGGCGACGGCTCCGTCGAAGTCCGCGCCCTTCTCGCCGTACAGCTTCGGCAGGGGGTCGCCGTCGCTGATCCAGTTGCGCCAGTCGCGTTCCACCTCGGCGAGGTGCCGGACCAGGCCGAGCAGCGACATCGTCGACGGCGGAACCGACCGACGGGCCAGTTGCTCCGGACTCAGGCCCTCGCACTTCATCCGCAGGGTCATGCGGTAATCCGTCAGGAAGTCCCGCAGCGTCGCCGGCTCGCCGTCCGGACCGGGACCTTCGTTGGTGCGGGGGTCGTCGTCCGGGTCGGTCCACATGTCGGGGTGGACGGTCGCCTGGGTCCATCGCGCGGGTCGGTCACTCATGCGGTGCATGGTCGTCCATGCAGGTCCGGGCCCGCCACCGAGTTCTCGCTCCGCGGCGGCACCGTGGCGTCGTCAGGAGGCGGCGCTGTCCCGGTGGCAAGGTGTTCCGGCAGGCCGGTCCGGTCCCGCGCAACCGCTTCGGCCAGGTGCGGCTCGGGGCGCCCCCGCCGGGATGTCCACCTGGACGGCGGTGTGGGGCGCGGCCCGGCCGGAGTCCGGCACCGGTGTCGCCGCGGTGGCCACGGTGCGGGTCCGCGAGGTCGTCGAGCGCCTGGTCGCCGCCGGCCCGCGGCGGCCGGGTGGCCCGCGAGGCTCTGCGGGCCGGCCATCGCTGGTGGGACCGGGAGGCGGGCCGGGGGTGGCCGGCCGGGTGTCAGTGGGCGAACTCCTTCTTGGTGAGGTCCTCGACCAGGCGCCAACCGCCGCCGTCCGGTTCGAAGAGGAAGACGTGGGACGACACGTAGGGGATGGTGGGCTGCGGGTCGGCGCCGGAAGGGGCGGTGGTGTAGGGCGTGGTGGAGCTGTCGACCCAGACCTTGGCCCGTTCGCCGTGCATCTCGATGTGGTGCACGACGGCCTTCGACTTCGCCTCGCCCCAGACCCGACCCGCCGGTGACGGGGTCTCCCGCCACTGCGGATCCGCATCGGCCTCGCGCTGGAAGATCGCCTCGGCGGTGACGCGCAGCTCCTCCCGCTCGGCCTTCTCCGCCCGGTCCTGCAGCACGTACACGGTCCCGCCGGCCGCGATGACGGCTGCGACGGCTCCCGACGCCACCTTGTGGCTCCTGCGCATGTTCCCCCCTGATCGAACGGTGTGGGATCGCAGCGTAAGCGATCATCGGCAGTCCACACGTCCCCGATCCGGTCCCTTTCTCCCAGGGCGGCGACAGATGCCGGCAAGGGGCTTGAGCGGCCCGGTGCGCAGCCGTGCCCGTCGCCGTGTCGCAGGTGCGCCCGGGGCGGGGGACGCCCCGCGGCCGGAGCGATGCCACCGGCGCTCGGCGCCGGACGGCTGGAGGAGATCAGTCCTGGACCGGGGTGCCGGGGCTGGTGTCGTACGCCTTCCGCACGAGGTCGGGGCGGCGGCCGTCGTTGAGCTGCCGGGTCCACTGGGCGTCGACCTGCTCGCGGACCTGCGGTTCCATCTCGGTCGGCAGCAGGTTGCGGTAGTGCCGTTCGTCGCCGAGCAGAACGCGGACGGTGCGCTCGTAGACCGGTTCGGGGTCGTACTGCTCGTGCGGGAAGGCCGGTTCGGCGTAGTCGTAGAGGCGGTCGGCGGTGTTGTCGCGCCGTTCCTTCCACGTCTCGAACATGGTGTCGTTGAAGCCGGTGAGGAACGGGCCGGGGTTGACCGTGGCGACCGTGACGCCGAACTCGGCGAGTTCCTGGTCGAGGGCGTCGGCGAACGGTTGTTCAGGAGGACCTCGACCTCCCGGGCCCCGGCCCTCTCCCGGTCGCCGGGGTCGGTGACGTCCAGCTTCTCCACCCGCAGGTCGACGCCCCGCTCCCGGGCTTCGGCGCGTACCGTGCTGACCTGGGCGATGATCTCCACGCCCGCGATCACGTCGTGCTCGGCCGCCGCGAGCCGCAGCGCCACCTCCTTGCCGAAACCGCTGCCCGCGCCGGTGATGAGAATCGGTCCAGCCATGTCCTCGCGCCTTCCCGTGCTCGTGTCCGGCCTGCCCGGGCACACCGGATGTCCTGGGCCGCGCGTACCGGCGGCCGTCTTCACGAAGCCGCGGCGACCGCCTCGGCCACGGCGGTGCCCTGCTCGCGGGCCCCCACCGACCCCGACCGCGCCCGCCACCTCGCCGTCGGCCACGAGCGGCGCGCCTCCCGCGAAGACGAGCACCCGGCCCGGGCCGGACAGGGCCGTGCCCCGGAACCGCCCGCCCGGCTCGGGATCCCGCGCCGGATCACCGGCGGCCGACCCGCCGACCCTCCCCGCCCTATTGGTCCAGACCTATTGACCGGATTGGTTTACACCAATAGCCTCCCAGGCGTGTGAGTGTCATGTCATGACCAACAGGCTCATGAACGACGGGTGGCCGCACGCGCGGGCGCGCCACCCGACCCCCTCCGGAACCGACACTCGATGGAGACGCCTTGAGATCCCCCACCGTCAGACGTCTGTGGACACGGACCACGGCAGTGCTCGCCTGCCTGGTCATCCCGCTCGCCGCCCTGGTCGGCCTGGCCGCGCCGGCGCAGGCGGCCGAGGCGAAGGCGACCTACCAGAAGACCCAGGACTGGGGCAGCGGCTTCGCGGGCCAGTGGACCGTCAAGAACACCGGCACCACCGCGATCAGTGGCTGGACGGTGTCCTGGGACTTCCCCGCCGGGACCTCCGTCGCGTCCGTCTGGGACGCCACCGTGACGAACTCCGGCACGAGGTGGACGGCGAAGAACGCCTCGTACAACGGCACCCTCGCCCCCGGTGCCAGCGTCTCCTTCGGCTTCAACGGCATCGGCACCGGCGGCGGCAACGTCACCAACTGCGTCCTCAACGGAGCCTCCTGCGACGGCTCGGACGTCCCGGGCGACAACCCGCCGTCCGCCCCCGGCACACCGAGCGCCGGGACCGTCACCGACACCTCGGTGGCGCTCAGCTGGACGGCGGCCACCGACGACAAGGGCGTCAAGAACTACGACGTGTACCGCGGCACCACCAAGGTCGCCACGGTCACCACCACGGGCTACACCGACACCGGCCTCTCGCCCGGCACCACGTACGGTTACAGCGTCCGCGCGCGCGACACCGCCGACCAGGTCGGCCCCGCCAGCGGCACGAGGACCGTGACCACCACCGGAGGCGGTGGCGGCGGCCCCCGCTTCATCCAGGCCGCGCCCTACCTCTACCTCGGCTGGGGCAATCCGCCGAGCGCCACCGAGGTGATGAAGGCCACCGGCACCAAGTGGTTCACGATGGCCTTCATCCTCGCCCAGAACGGCTGCAACCCGGCGTGGGACAGCCAGCGCCCCCTCCTCGGCGGCGTGGACGAGTCCACCATCAAGGCGATCCGCGCGGCCGGCGGTGACATCGTCCCGTCCATCGGCGGCTGGAGCGGCAACAAGCTCGGTCCCAACTGTTCCACCCCCGAGGCCCTCGCGGGCGCCTACCAGAAGGTGATCGACGCCTACGGCCTCAAGGCGATCGACATCGACATCGAGAACACCGACGAGTTCGAGAACGCCGCCGTCCAGGACCGCATCCTCACCGCCCTGAAGATCGTCAAGCAGAACAACCCGGGCCTGCGGACGATCCTCACCTTCCCGACCCTCATCTCCGGCCCCAACTCCTGGGGGAACCGCCTCATCGAGCGGGCCCACGCCCTCGACGCGAACATCGACAACTTCACCATCATGCCCTTCAACTTCGGCGGCGGTGCCGACATGTACGGCAGCACCGTCAAGGCCACCGAGGGCCTGAAGAACAAGCTCAAGTCCGTCTTCGGCTGGACCGACGCGGAAGCCTACGCGCACATCGGCATCTCCGGCATGAACGGCAGCAGCGACACCGGCGAGATCACCACGCCCCAGATCTGGACCCAGATCCGCGACTGGGCCAACTCCCACGACATCGGCCGCCTGGCCTTCTGGTCGGTCAACCGCGACCGCCCCAACTGGGAGTTCACCTCCATCACCGCCGGCTTCACCGGCTGACCGACGCCCGTCCCGCACGGGCACGGCGGCGCCCCCACCCGGTCGGGGGCGCCGCCTCCCGTACGCGGACCCCGGCCCGGCGCGACGCGCTCGCCCCGTACGCGCCTCCTCCGCCCCGGCGGGCCCGGTGGGAGTGCCGCCGCGTGCCCACCGGGCCCGGGTGCGGCCGGCGGGCACGCGGTGGCCACGCGCGTCCTCCACGACGCCTTCGGGGCGAACCGCGCCGAACGGGTACCGGACGCACGGGCGACGGCTCCGGGCACCCGCAGGCGCGTCCCCGTGCGGCGGCGTCCGGGCAGAACCGCTCGGTCCGGGCAGAACCGATCAGGCGGTCGCGTCCGCTCGTCGGCGGGGACGAGGCTTCACCAAGGCGAGGCTTCACCGTGTCGAGGCTTCACCAGGCGGCCGAAGACGGTGCCGCCGCGTAGCAGTGGACGGTCACCGGTCGGCACGGGCTCCATCGTTGCTCGACCGTGGCCATCCGTTCCCAGCCCAACCGCTCGTACAGGGCCGCCGCGGCGGTGTCGGACGCCACGACGTCGAGCACCGGCTGTAGGTCACGGCGTCGTGCCTCCTCCGTGGCCCGGCCGATCAGGAGCGCTCCGATCCCGTGCCCCCTGGCTCCCGGGGCGACGAACAGGCGGCCGACCACCGCGGTCAGGTCCGCGCTCGTCCCGTTCCGCTCGCCCCACAGGCCGGGGGCCAGGTCCCCCTCGCCGCCGCGGGACAGGACGACGTGGCCGACGACCCGCCCTCCCAGTTCGGCGACCCAGGCCCCCAGCGGGCGAGCGGGCGAAAGCCACTCACGGGGGCGGTCGGGCCAGTTCACCGGGTAACCGTCGCGCCGATGGACGTCCGCGAGGACCCGCACGCACTTCTCGGCGTCGTCCTCGGTCCTCTGCCGGATCCGTACCGGCCTCTCCGCGGCGGCCCCGGAGCTCTCGATGTTCATCCCGGCAGAAAAACACAGGTCACTCGGCCGCCACCAGTCACTCTCGACACACGTTCCGGCTTGCTGGGCCGGAGGCGGGTCCAGTGCGCCGCGCGGCGGGCGCCGTCACCAGCCCGGGCGCGACCACCCCGGCCGGGCGGGACCGGCCGGCCGCGCCCGCCTCCCCCACAGCGGCCCCCGGGGCTCCGGCGGCGGCGAAGTGCCCCGGCGCAGCGGCCAGGCGCACAGCATCCCCACCACGAAGCCGACGACGTGGGCCAGGTACGCCACGGTCCCGGCCTGCGAGACGCCCGCCCCGTACGAGTACACGGCCTGGAGGGCGAACCACAGTCCGAGCACCGTCCAGGCGGGCAGGCGCAGCGGCAGCAGGATCAGGAACGGCACGAGGACCCACACCCTGGCCCTGGGGTACAGCACCAGGTACGCGCCCAGCACCCCGGCGACGGCGCCCGAGGCACCGATCAGCGGCGTGGCCGAACCGGAGTCGGCCAGGGCGAAGCCGTACGTGGCGGCGTAGCCGCAGAGGCCGTAGAACAGCAGGTAGCGCACCCTGCCGAGCCGGTCCTCGATGTTGTCGCCGAAGACCCAGAGGAACAGCATGTTGCCGAGCAGGTGCAGCCAGCTGCCGTGCAGGAACATCGCCGTGAGGACGGACAGCGGCGGCGACTTGTCGTAGCCGGGCGGGCCCAGCAGGCAGCCCGGGCCGGACGGGCCCACGCCGACCTCGCCCGTGGGGACCAGCCCCGGCAGCCGGTCGTGGACGAGTTCCCTCGGCACGGCCGCCCACTGGTCGAGGAACGAGTCCAGCCGGCAGAACTGCGCGAGGCCGCTCTCGCCGGTCAGCGAGCCGGCCATGCCGGGGGTGCGCAGGAAGACGACGAAGTTGGCGGCGATCAGCGCGTACGTCACCCAGGGGACCCGCCGCGCCGGGTTCACGTCATGAACGGGAATGACCACATGAGATCACTGCCCTGCCATACACGCACGAATCAGACCAATCGCTACGGGTCGAGGAGGGACCGCCCCGCGACCCGGCCCCGGGACGCGGTGGCTGCGGGACGCGGTGGCCGCGGGTCGGTCGCGCCGCTACCCTCCGGCGGGGCGGTCGCGCCGCTACCCGCCGGTGTCCCGCCCGCCGCTCCCGGACGTGTCCCGACGCGCGTCACGCGCCTCCTCCCCCTGCTCCGCGCCGCGCTTCCGCCGGTCGTCCGGCCGGCCGCGCCCGCGTTCCTCCTCCGGGTGGACGTCCTTCTCGCCCGTGACCCGTTCCAGCGGGCTCTCGTGGTTCTCGGTTCCGGTCATGGCCACTCCTCGCGTCGCGTGCCGTACCCCCAGCGGGTCACCCGATCAGCCGGACCCAATCCCGTCGCGTACGAGGCGTGCCGCGCGGGTACCCGACCCGCCCGGGACACGGGCGCCGAACAGGGATGGAGACATGCCGGATCACGTATTTCCGCTGGTCGTCGTCACGGGGGTCTCCGGCTCCGGCAAATCGACGATCGGCCGGGCCCTGGCACGGCAGCTGGGGGTGCCGTACGAGGAGGGGGACGACCTCCACCCGCCGGGGAACATCGAGAAGATGGAGGCCGGGGTGCCCCTCACCGACGAGGACAGGGCGCCCTGGTTGGAGCGGATCGCCGGGTGGCTGCGCGGCCACCTCGACCGCGGCGGCGTCATCACGTGCTCCGCGCTCAAGCGGCGTTACCGGGACCGGCTCGCCGCCGTGTCGCCCCGCGTCTTCTTCCTCCACCTGCACGGTCCGGCCGAGCTGATCGCCGCCCGCATCACCGCCCGGCGCGGCCACTTCATGCCGCCGAGCCTGTTGCGGTCGCAGTTCGACGCCCTGGAGCCGCCGGCTCCCGACGAGCACGGCGCCGAGGTGTCCGTCGAGGGCACGCCCGAGGAGACGACCGCCCTGGCACTCGCCGCGGTGAGGTCCGCCCCGCGGTGAGGGCCGCCCCTCCGTGAGGTGCGGGTCCGTTGTGTAGGCCACCCCCGTGAGGTGCGGGGCCGTTGTGTGGGTCGCCCCGTGAGGTGCGCAGCCGCCACGCGGGCCACCCGGTGAGGTACAAGGCCGTCGTGAGGACCGTCCGGTGAGGTACGGGGCCGCCGGCCGGCCGCGTACCGGCGGCGTGGGCCGGGTGGAGCACACGTGGCATCGGCGCGGACGCGCGCGGGTACCCGCCTTTCATGATCGTGTCGGTGGAGCTCCTGCCCGAGTCGGCCCTGCGCGAAGCCATCGGCTTCCTGGTGCGGCTCGTCGAGTCCGCCGGGGCGCTGATCATCTTCATCGGCGCCGTCTGGGCGTTCGCCCAGTTCGTCAAGGCCGGTCTACGGGGGCGCGGCCGGGTGGCCGGGTTCAACCGGATCCGGCTCAGCCTGGGGCGCTTCCTCGTGCTGGGCCTCGAGTTCCAGCTCGCGGGTGACGTGCTGCGCACGGCGGTCGCGCCCAGCTTCACCGAGATCGGGCAACTGGCGGCGATCGCGGCCATCCGTACCGCGCTCAACTACTTCCTCGGACGCGAGATCGCCCAGGAGAGCGCGGAGATCGCGCGTGGCACGGACCCACTGGAGCAGCCCGCCCGGAGGACACCACGGTGAACGCCTGGCTGCAGGCCGCCGCCGTGCTGATCACCGCTGCGGGGCTCGTCGCGGCGGCGGCCTCCTGGCGGTTGACGGGCCGTTTCCGAAGCGCCCTGGCCGTGCTGCTCGACTTCCTGACCGCGGCCGGGCTGGTGAGGTTGGCCGGGGACCCCGCGTGGGGCAGCGTCCTGTCGGCCGCCGCCGTGATCGCGCTGCGCCGTCTGATCGGATCGGGCCTGGCCCTGTCCCGCGCCGCGCCGTAGGGGCCGAAGCCCGCCGGGAGGGCCGGGCGGGCGGGTCGGGCGGTCCTCCCCGTCGGGCGGGCCCTGCCGGCCCGCCGGAACGGCGCCCTTCCGGGAGCGGGGCGCGTCCGGCCTCCGTACCCTTGACTACCGTCGGACGCGGCGCCGGTCCCGTACGCGGGAGGCTCCCCTACACGGGAGGCTCCCGTACGCGGGAGGCTACGGCGGCGAGCCGCGGCCAGGACTCCCCTCCCCCGACGCGGAACGGAAGGACGGCCCATGCGCGCACTGACGGTCCGGCCCGGCTCGCGGGCCTCCATGGAGGTCCGCGAACTCCCCCCGCCCGATCCGGGCCCGCGGGAACTGCTGGTGCGGGGCCTGGCGCTGGGGGTGTGCGGCACCGACCGGGAGATCGCCGACGGGCAGTACGGCACCGCGCCCGCCGGGCGGGACTGGATGGTGGCCGGTCACGAGTCGCTGGGGCGGGTGGAGCAGGCGCCGCCCGGGAGCGGCTTCTCCCCCGGCGACCTGGTGGTCGGCGTGGTCCGCCGCCCGGACCCCGTACCGTGCGGGGCGTGTGCCCGCGGACACTTCGACATGTGCCGCAACGACCGCTACCGGGAGCGGGGCGTCAAGGAGCTCGACGGCTACGGCGCGGAGTACTGGACCGTGGAGTGCGACTACGCCGTCACGCTGGATCCGCGCCTGGAGCACGTGGGGACGCTCCTGGAGCCGATGTCCGTCGTGGCCAAGGCGTGGCAGCAGGTCGACCTGGTGGGGGGCCGCTCGTGGTTCGAGCCGCGACGGGTCCTCGTGACGGGCGCCGGCCCCATCGGGCTGCTGGCCGCGCTGGTGGGCGTGGAGCGGGGCCTGGAGACGCACGTGCTGGACCGCGTCGAGCGGGGCCCGAAGCCGTCGCTCGTACGGTCCCTCGGCGCGGCGTACCACAGCGCCGGGGCCCGCGAGGTGATGGACGACGTGCGGCCGGACGTCGTCATCGAGGCGACCGGCGCCGCGCAGGTCGTGTTCGCGGCCATGTCCGGCACCTCGCCGTACGGCGTCCTGTGCCTGACCGGGGTGTCCCCCGCCGGCCGGCGCATCACCGTGGACGCCGGGATGGTCAACCGCGACCTGGTGCTGGGGAACGACGCGGTCGTCGGCTCGGTGAACGCCAACCTCGACCACTACCGGCAGGCCGCGGCGGCACTCGCCCGGGCCGACGCGGCGTGGCTGGAGGGCCTGGTCACCCGGCGGGTGCCGCTGGAGCGCTTCCAGGAGGCGTTCGCCGCGCACGACGACGACATCAAGGCCGTCATCACCCTGGACGCCCCTTGACCGCCCCCGGCCACCCGGCCGGCCGGCGACCCGCGCCGTAACGCCCCGGGGCACGGCGGCTGCCCGGAACGGCGCCCGCCCACCACGGCGCGCCCCGCTCCCCGCGCCCCACGGGGCCGGGCCCGGGGAGCGGCGCGGAGGCGGACACGGGTGTGGGGCGCGAGGGCGGTGCGGAGGCGGATGCGGCCGGAGCAGGGCGCGGGAGCAGGTGCGGCCGGGGCGCGGCGCGGGTGGGCCGGGGCGCGCGGGGAACGGGGGCGAATGGGGGTGCGGGCGGATGCGGGCGCAGGGGCGGGTGGGCCGGAGCAGGGCGCGGGGACGGATGCGGGAGTGTGCGGAGGGGCCGTTCGTGGCACGCGCACCGGATGGCGAAATCGTGGCACCACCTCCCCGAAGCCCTGCGCGCCGAGACCCGGTCCGTGTCGCGTGCGGTACGACGCGCCCGGGCGGGGCCGGGACGCGAGCGCGACCTGGTCGCCCAGGCGCTCAAGGCCGCGCTGGCGGCCCTGGTCGCGTGGGTCGTCGCGAGCCGGGTGCTGCACGCGCCGATGGCCTTCATCGCCCCGTGGGTGGCGGTCGCCCTCGTACGGGCCACGGTGTACCAGTCGCTGGCGCGGAGCCTGGAGCAGCTCGCGGCCATCGCCCTGGGCACCACCCTCGCGACCGCGGCCGGCATGGCGCTCGACGACCCGACGGTGGCCATGGTCCTGGTGCTCCCCGTCACCCTCCTCGTCGGCAACTGGCGCAAGCTCGGGGACCAGGGGATCTACGGCGCCACAGCGGCCCTGTTCACCCTCACCGCCGGTGACCCCGGTGTCGGCCAGGCCGTCGCCCGGCTGCTGGAGTCGCTGCTGGGCGCGGCCGTGGGCGTGGCGGTCAACATGCTGGTCCGCCCTCCGGTGTACCTGCGCGACGGCCGCGCCTCGCTGCGCACCGCCCTCGACGCGGCCGCGGAGTGCCTGGCCCGCGTCGCCCGGGGACTGGCCGGCCCCTGGGACCACGGGGACGCCCGCGCGTGGGACCAGCAGGCCCGGCGGGTCGGCGAGCTCGCCGACGAGGCGCAAGACGCCCTGGCCAGGACCGAGGAGAGCGCCCGCCTCAACCCGGTCGCGCGCCGCCGGACGCGGCTCCTGCGCCGGCAGGGCCCGTACGCCCACACGACGTACGTGCTCGAAGAACTCGTCCGCTCCACCCGCGACCTGACGCGCACGCTGCGGGAAGCCGCCGACGGCGGCAGCGGCAGGCCGCGTCCCGAAGAGGACGTGGCGATGCACTACGCGCGGCTCCTCGGGCACCTGGCGACCGCCGTGACCGCGTTCGGGCACGTCGTCACCGAGGACTCCGGGGCGGCGCGGTCCCGGCTGCGGCGGGCGGTCGAGGACGCCGGCGCCGCGCACGAGGAGCTGCGCCGGCTCCTCGCGGGCAGGGGTGCCGCCGACCCCGAGTGGATGGGGCTGCACGGTTCGCTCCTCGTGGACGCCCACCGGGCCGTGCGGCAGCTCCTCCAGGAGCCCCCGCACCACGACGACCGGCCGTGACCCGGGTGCTCCGCCCTGCCCCGCCGTCCGGGCCGGGCGGCGGGGCGGGGCGGTGGGGGCCCGTCACTCGGGGCCGCGGGGAAGGCGGTGGGAACCGTCACGCGGAGCCGCGGCCGCCCTTCAGGTGGCCGGTGAGGTCGGTGAGCTTCTGGCGGACGCCGCGGGTGGCGATGCCGACGCCGTCGGGGTCCCGTACGGCGGCCTTCGCGGCCTTCACGCCCTGGTCCAGCGTGATGTGCGGCGGGATGGGGGCGATGTCGGCGTCGACCTTGAATTCCAGGACGACCGGGCGGTCGCTGCGCAGGGCCTCGTCCCAGGCCGCGCCGACCTTCTTCGGATCGTCGCAGTAGACGCCCTTGAGCCCGAGGAGCTCGCCGTACCGCGCGTACGGCACGTCCGGGATGTCCTGGGAGCCGGGGAACTTGGGGTCTCCGGCGAGGGCGCGCTGCTCCCAGGTGACCTGGTTGAGGTCCTGGTTGTTGAAGACGCAGAAGACCAGCGGCGGGCCGCCCGCGAGCCGGTCCCAGTACCTCTTCACGGTGATCATCTCGTTCATGCCGTTCATCTGGAACGCGCCGTCCCCGATGAAGGCGATCACCGGCCGGTCGGGGTGGGCGAAGCGGGCGGCGATGGCGTACGGGGTGGCGGGGCCCATCGTCGCGAGCGTGCCGGACAGCGAGGCGTGCATGCCCTTGCGGAGCTTCAGGTGGCGGGCCCACCAGTTGGTGCCCGAGCCGGAGTCCGCGGTGAGGATGCAGCGGTCGGGGAGGCGCGGCGACAGTTCGGCGGCGACGCTCTGCGGATTGACCTTGCCGTCGAAGCTCTGGTGGGCGCGCCGGTCGAGGACGCGGTGCCACTCCTTGACGTCCTTCTCGATCTTCTTGCGCCAGGAGCGGTCCTTCTTGCGGTGCAGCAGGGGGATCAGCTCCCTGAGCGTCTCGCGGACGTCACCGACGAGGTGGGCCTCCATGGGGTAGCGGATGCCGATCATGCGGCCGTCGATGTCGATCTCGACGCCGCGGGCCTGGCCCTCGTCGGGGAGCCACTCGGCGTA
The DNA here is from genome assembly GCF_056432325.1 of Streptomyces sp. NPDC045287. Lineage (NCBI taxonomy): Bacteria > Bacillati > Actinomycetota > Actinomycetes > Kitasatosporales > Streptomycetaceae > Streptomyces > Streptomyces sp. NPDC045287. The sequence goes on along the minus strand of NZ_JBWKJG010000010.1, from coordinate 75,139 downwards.
CGGGAAGGACGTGCCGACCATGAACAGCGTGTCGCAGCCGCGGATCATGTCGTCGCTGGCCTTGCTGCCGAGCAGGCCGATCGGGCCGGTGACGAACGGCAGGTCGTCGGGGAGGACCTCGCGGCCGAGGAGGGCCTTGGCGACACCGGCGCCGAGGAGTTCGGCGGCCTCGACGACCTCGGCCTCGGCGTGCGCGGCGCCCTGACCGATGATCATGGCCACCTTGGCGCCCTCGTTGAGGACGTCGGCGGCCTTGCGGAGCTCGGTCGCGTCGGGCAGCACGCGCGGGCGGCTCCAACCGATGCTGGAGTAGACGGAGCCGTGCTGCTTGGGCGGCGAGGGCTGCGCCTCCTCTTCCTGGACGTCCTCCGGGATGATGACCGTGGCGACGGAGCGGGTGGTGAGCGCGGTCTTGAACGCCCGGTCCACGACGTGCCGCGCCTGCCCCGGATGCGTGATCATCTGGCAGTACTCGGACACGTCGGCGAAGAGCTGTTCGAGGGCGATCTCCTGTTGGTAGGAGGAGCCGAGGCTCAGCCTCCGCTGCTGGCCGACGATCGCGACGACGGGCTGGTGGTCGAGTTTGGCGTCGTACAGGCCGTTGAGCAGGTGGATCGCGCCCGGCCCGGACGTGGCGACGCAACAGCCGACCTCACCGGTGAACTTGGCGTGCCCGCACGCCATGAACGCGGCGGCCTCCTCGTGCCGCGCCTGGATGAACTCCGGCCCGTCCCCGGCCCGTCCGAAGGCGCCGAGCAGGCCGTTGATCCCGTCACCGGGGTACCCGTAGACGCGGTCGACGCCCCATCCGCGAACCCGTTCCAGCACGTAGTCGGCCACCGAAGTCATGGCATCTCCCTCTGGTCCCTCGCGGACCGTCTCGACGCACGTCGGTCGTGCCGTCCGGGTGACCGCCGCCGCGGCCCACAAACGTCGCCCACCGGGTGGGCGTCTAACCCGCCTCCGCCTGGACGTTGGCCTCCGCCTGGACGCGGTCGACCTCAGGGTCCGGGTGTTCGCCGAGGTACTCGACCCAGGCCTTCTTGACGCACGGGTAGTGCGTGGTGGCCTCGACGAGGTTCATGAAGTTGACGATGTTCGCCTCGAAGCGCTCCTGGAGCGTCCCGTCCGCGATGCGGCCCCCGTCGTCGAGCTGTGTGTGGGCGGCGGCCAGGGAGAACATGTCGGGGTAGACGCGGGCGCCGAGGTGCTCCAGCGGGACGCGCAGGGCCCACAGGCCGCGGTTGCCGCCGACCATTGACGGGGACGCCGACAGGAGCAGCACCTGCATCTCGTTGAAGGGCTGCGGACGGAACCGGGACGTCCAGTCGATGAGGTTCTTCAGGACGCCGGGGACGGAGGCGTTGTACTCGGGTGACGCGACGATCAGTGCGTCCACCTCGTGGAGCCGTTTGCGGAAGCGCTCGGCCCCGGGCGGGATGCCGTCGGCGGCCTCGGCGTCGGCATCGTAGTCCGGCACCTGGAAGTCCCTGACGGAGGCGAAGGTCGCCGACGCCCCGTTGGCCTCGACGGCGGCCACGGCCAGCCGGGCGAGCTTCGTGTTGAACGAGTCGGCTCGCCGGGAGCCGGTCATGACGAGGAACGACAGCGGGTGGCGTTGGGTGGTGCTGCTCATGGGGTCCGGGCCTTTCGTCGATCGTCGGTCGTCGGCCATGGGGGGCGTTGGGCGTCGGTCGTCGGCCATGGGGGCGTCGGTCGTCGGCGCGTGCGGGGGCGCGGGAGCCGGCGTGGGCGGCGGCCCCGTGTGCCGCCCGGCATCGCACCGCCGGCTCCTCGCGCGGCCGGCCACCCGCGCGGCCGGCCACCCGGTCGCGGAGCAGCGGGACCACCCGTCTCCGCCGTCCCGTCGAGCGCCATGCGGCTCCTCCCGGCGTCGGACTGCTGCGGCACGGGAGCGCGGGGCGGCGCCTCGCGTGCCGTACCACTGTGCGCGGGAGTCGGCGCCGCGCGCCGGGTGACGGGGCCATACGGGTCACGGGCGTCCCCCGCCCGCGCGGGCCGGTGGCCTCGGGCCGTGCGCTACATTTTGCGTCGCCTTGACCGCGATCACTCAGATCACTTCTGCAACGGGGAGCCGGCTCATCATGATCGACATCGTCAACGGACTCGGCCGGGCCGCCGCTTACGGCGGCCTCGGGCTGGTCCTGCTGATCCTCGGCATAGTCCTGGTCGACGTGCTGACCCCCGGCAACCTCCGGCGGCTCGTCTGGGAGCAGCGCAACCGCAACGGCGCCCTGCTGCTGAGTTCGGCGCTGCTCGGCATCGGCGGCATCGTGTTCACCTCCATCTGGTCGACGTACGACGACTTCGGCAAGGGCCTCGTGTCGACCGCGGTGTTCGGTCTGCTCGGTCTGGTGATGATGGCCGTGGCGTTCGTCGTGGTGGACCTGATCACGCCGGGCCGCCTGGGCGCGCTCCTGGTGGAGCCGGAGCCGCACCCGGCGGTGTGGGTGACGGCCTCCTGCAACCTCGCGGTGTCCGCGATCGTGTCGGCGTCCATCGCCTGAACCGCCGGCCGTCCCGGCCGTGGGCCGGCCCCGGTCAGTCGGGGGCGGGCAGCGGCTCGACCTCCAGGTGGCGCCGTCGCCGCGGCCCCCGGTACAGCAGGGCCTCCCAGCCCAGCCGCTCCAGGGCCCGCGCGCACCCCGCCAGGGCGGTGTCCTCCTCCTGGGCGGCGCCGCCGCCCGGCGGGCCCAGCCACTCCACCCGCACCTGCCCCGGGCCGTCGCCGGGGCCGACGCGGTAGCCGGTCCTGACGCGCCGCCCCTCGGCGTCCAGCGCGGACGGCGGGACGCCTGCCGCCTCCAGGGCCAGCGCGACCGCCCTCACCGGCTGGTTGCGCTCCCACGGGGCCGGCACGGCCCCGTGGTCGCCGCCCCCGGTGTTGGTGAGCCGCCGGATCTGGAGCAGCCCCTCGTACGCCGTGCGGACCTCGGCGGCGCGCCGCTCGGCCGCCGCCGGGTCCGCCGCCGGGTCCGGGCGCGGGGGCCCGTCCCCGGTGGCGGCCTCGAACGCGCCGCCCGCCCCGGTCACAGGAGCCGCCTGATGTCGCCGCGGACCCGGTAGAAGCCGCCCGCCGCGGCGTGCAGCGCGTCCACCGCGTAGCGTGCGCCGGGCTCCCGTATCGCGCGCGGGAACTGGACGTTCCACGAGGGCTCGTAGCCCTCGGACACGACGTGCACCCGGAGCCGTCCGCCGTCCTGGACGCACTCCACGACGACCGAGCCGGCGGGGGCGTCCGCCACCGCGGCCACCGAGGCCGCGGCCGTCGCCGGCGCGTACGTCGGCAGGGCGGCGGCGAGCTTCACGTCGCGGGCCACCGGGACCGTGCCGCGCTGGGCGGCCTCGATCGCCGTCTCGCCCGCGTCCACGCAGACCAGCGAGCCGTCCGTGGTCACCAGGTAGAGCCGCTCGTCGTGGTACTGCATGGACAGGGCCGAGCCACCGCCCGTGCCGAGCTTCCACAGGCGTGTGCCGTCCCGGTCGAAGCAGTAGACGGAGGACGCCGCGTCACCGGCGAAGACGAACCGCCCGCCGGGTGACGTGGCGCACGCGTACACGGCGCTGTCGCAGGCGTACGTCGCCTCGATCCGGCCGTCGTCCTTGGACAGCCGCTGCACGGCGTGGTGCGCGGTGCCCGCGTACACCGCCGTGTCCTCCTGCCAGCCGAACAGGACGCCGCCGCGGGTCGCCGTGTGCCACAGTTCGCCACCGCCGTCGGGCGCGTACGCCGTCACGCCCCGCTGGTGGCCGTGGTAGACGGCCCGGTCGTCGGCGCGGACCATCCAGGCGTGCTCGCCCCGGCTGCGGCGGGCCCACTGGTGCTCGTCCTCGTGGTCGATGACGGTGAGCCGGCCGGCGCGGTCCGACACGTTCAGCACGCCCTCGTGGATGTCGAGCCAGAAGATGTCGACGTCCGCCGCGATGTCGTACGCCGCGAACGGCAGCTTCGACGACAGGTCGTACACGCGGCCGTCGTCACAGCCCGCGTAGATCCAGAAGTCGTCCGCGACCAGGCACTTCACGCCGTCCGGCAGGGCGAAGCGGGCGAGGACGGCGCCGTCGTGGTCCAGGGTGTAGACGTCGCCCGCCTGGTTGCCGACCCAGCAGCGGTCGTCGTCGACGTGGATGCCGAACGCCGCCGAGCCCGTCCGGAACCGCCACAGCACCGGTGCGACCGCGCGGGCCGTCGACGGGGCCGACGCGACCTGACGGCGGGTCACCGCGCGCGGGGCCCTTTGGCCCGGGACGGCCGGCGCGTACCCCTTGCGGACCTTCTCCCCGACCTTCTTGGCCGCGGCGGCGCGCGCCTTCTCCACGGTGGGGAACGTGGAGGTCTGGGTCTGGCCGGCGGCGCCGATCCGTCCGTACCGCACCGTCACCGTCTGACCGTCGACGGACACCTCGTAGAACTTGTGCGCACCGCCGCCGTCCTGCGACAGCTCCAGATACGTCGTCTCCGCGGACACAGCAGACATGACTGGCAGACCCCTCCCCAGGGCGGACCCGGCGGCCTGTCCCGCGGGTCCCACTGGAAAAACCGTAGGACGCGGCACTGACAACCGCCCGGAGCCGCCGTCCCGTACGGAGCACTCCGGCGAGCGGCCCGCGGCGCCGTTGGCGACGATGGTGCCGACGGGCAGGAAGGACCACGGCCGGGGCGGTTCGGCGCGGAGGAGGCGGGAGCATGCGTCTGCCGCAGACCCGCAGGGCCCGTACCGCCACGTCGATGGCCCTCTTCGGGGCGCTCGTGGCGGCGAGCCTCGTCGTCGGGCCGTCGTCGGGCCCGCGGGGGCACGGTGCCGCCGAGTCCGGGGGCACCTCCCCGCAGCGCGCGGGCCGTCACCAGGGGCCGCGGCCGATGATCGTGCCCCGCACGGCGTGGCGGGCGGAGACCGTGTCGACGGCGCCCGCCGCCCGGTACGCGCCGGCGGTGCGGGCCGCCGTCATCCACCACACGAGCACCCCGAACGGGTACGACTGCGCGAGCGTCCCCGCGACGCTGCGCGACCTGTACGCGGGGCACGCCCACGGCCGGGACTGGGACGACATCGGCTACAACTTCCTCGTCGACGCCTGCGGCACCATCTACGAGGGCCGGGCGGGCGGTGTCGACCGGCCCGTGATCGGCGCCCACACCAAGGGGTTCAACGAGGGGACGGTCGGCATCGCGGCGATCGGCACGTTCTCGGAGGGCACGCGGGTGCCCGAGCCGATGCTCGACGCGATCGCGCGGCTGGTCGCCTGGAAGCTGGATCCCTCCGGGGCCGATCCGCGCGGCACGGTCACCCTCGTCTCGACGAGCGACGAGTCGCGCTTCCCGGAGGGCACGACGGCCGTGCTGCCCGTCGTCGGCGGCCACATGGACGGCTACGCGACTCGCTGCCCGGGCGCGGCCCTGTACGCGAAGCTGCCGGACATCAGCGCGCGTGCGGCCCGGCTGCAACGCCGCTGACCCACGCGTCGGCGAGCGACCGGCGGACCGTCGAAGGGGGTGCACGCCGCCGTGGACCCGTGGGGCCGCCGGCGCGCGGCGCGCGGCCCCGTCGAACACGGGCCGGAGCCGTACGGGTTCCGCACGGTGGGCGACGGCGGGTCCGGCGACCGCCTTCGCCGCGGCTTCACCCTCGTGGCGGGGGCCTCGTCGACGTCCGGGCCCCGGGCCGCCGGGCATGCAGGCCGTCCGAGGATTTCACCGGACGGGCCCGGGTGCGTACTGTCCGGCTGATTTCCGTTGTCGGGGCCGCGCCACCGGATCCCCCGACGACAGGGCCGTACGCGACGACGGGGCGAGGCAGGGCATGCACAGGGACAACGAGCACGTACCGGAGCTGGTGAGCGCGGCGCGGGCGGGTGACGGCCGGGCGCGCGAGCGGCTCGTCGAGGACTACCTGCCGCTGGTCTACAACGTGGTGGGGCGGGCGCTGGACGGGCACGCGGACGTGGACGACGTGGTCCAGGACACCATGTTCCGGGCGTTGGACGGGCTGGGCGGGCTCCGCGAGCCGTCCCGGTTCCGGTCCTGGCTGGTGGCCATAGCGATGAACCAGATACGCCGCCGTTGGAACGACCGCCAGCAGGCGCCGGTCACGTCGCTGGAGCGCGTCGTGGAGCGACCGGATCCGGCGGGCGACTTCGTGGACCTGACGATCCTGCGGCTCGGCCTGTCCGGCCAGCGGCGGGAGGTCGCCGAGGCGACCCGGTGGCTCGACGAGGACGACCGGGCGCTGCTGGCCCTGTGGTGGCAGGAGGCGTCGGGCCGGCTCACGCGCGCGGAGCTGGCCGAGGCGCTGGGTGTCCCGGCGCGGCACGCGGCGGTGCGGGTGCAGCGGATGAAGGCCAGTCTGGAGACGGGGCGCGGGGTGGTGCGCGCCTTGGCGGCGGAGCCCCGGTGCGGTGCGCTGGTGCGGCTGACGGCGGACTGGGACGGGCGTCCGGCCCCGGTGTGGCGCAAGCGCGTCGCGCGGCACGCCCGCGGCTGCCGCGCCTGCGGTGGGCACTGGGCGGACCTGATACCGGCCGAGGGGCTGCTGGCCGGTCTCGCCCTGGTCGTTCCGCTCTCCGGGTACCCGGCGGTGCCCGCCGCGCAGGTCGACGCGGCGCCCGCAGCGGCGTCCGGCGCGGTTCCCGGCCAGGCGGCGAACGGCTCCACGGCGGACGGTGCGGCGGCGAACGGCGCGGCGGGGGCCGACGGGGCGTCCGCGGCCGTACGGGAGGGTGCCACGCGCGCGGGGACGGGAGGACCCGGCGCGGGCGGCCCTGCGGGAGGCGCGGCGCGCCGGCGGGTGCCCGCGGCGGTCGGGGGCGCGGTGGTCGGCGGGGTGCTGCTGGCCGCGCTGTGGCCGGTGGCGCCCGACGCCCCCGCGCCCGTCCCGGAGGGGCCGGCCCCGAAGGGGCTCGCCGCGCCGGCGTCGCCGGCCGGGACGCCCACCGCGTCCCGTACGCCCACGCCCACCTCCTCGCCCTCCCCGCCGCCCACCGCTTCCCCGAGCCCGGCCGCCTCCGTGACGGCGGCACCGGCGCCGCCCCCGGGCGCCGCGCGGACGGCCGGGCCGGGCGCGGCGCAGCGGCTGACCGCGTTGGTGAACGCCCGGCGCGCCGAGGCCGGCTGTGCTCCGCTGCGACTGGACCCCCGGCTGACGGCGGCGGCCCGGGCCCACGCGCGCGACATGGTGGCGCGGAACTACTTCGCCCACGCCGACCCGGAGGGCCGGCACGCGGACGCGCGGATGGCCGACGCCGGGTACGACGCGGGCGCGTGGGCCGAGAACCTGCACCGGGGGCCCCGGGACGCGGCGGCGGTCGTCGACGACTGGATGGACGGCTCCGTCCACCAGGAGAACATGCTCGGCTGCCGCTACCGGGACACGGGCGTGGCGGCGGTGCCGGGCCCGGAGGGCACGGTGTGGGTGCAGACCCTGGCCGGCCCGGCGTGAGCGGCGGTGCGGCGCGTCAGCCGGTGGCGCCGAAGTTCTGGACCCACCAGGGGCCGTTGGGCCGGAGGTTCACGCCGACGCCGATGTCCCGGAAGGCGCAGTTGAGGATGTTCGCGCGGTGACCGGGGCTCTTCATCCAGTCCCGCACGGCGGTGGCCGGGTTCCCGGGGCCGCGGTGGATGTTCTCCGCCCAGGTGCTCCAGCGGTAGCCGGCGGCCCCGATCCGGTCACCCGCGTCCTGCCCCTCGGGGGTGTCGTGCGCGTAGTAGTCGCGGGCGGCCATGTCGTCGGCGTGGCCCTGGGCGGCCTCCTGGAGACGGCTGTCGGTACGGAGGGCGGGGCAGCCGGCCTTGGCGCGTTCGGCGTTGGCGAGGGCGACGACGCGGCGCACGTGGTCGGCGACCGCGCCGCCGGGCCGCGCGGGGCGGGCCGCGTACGGGTCCGCGTCGCCCACGCGCGCGGTGGGCGACGCGGGGGCGGCGGAGGGACGCTTCCCGGTTCCGGCCGTGGTGTGCCGGCCCGGTGGGGCGGGGGTGGTCCGGGCCGGGGCCGGGGTGGAGGCGGCGGGGCTGGCGTGCGGCGACGGCGGTGCCGACCGGGACGGGCGGGGCGCGGGTATGGCGGGGCTCGTAGGGGGTGTGGTGCCGGTGGTGCTCGCGGGACGGTCGCCGAGGGACGGCGCGGGCGCGGCCGTGCGGGTGGCGAGGGAGCCGCCCTCCCCTCCGGTACCGCCGAGGACGACCGTGCCGATCGCCACCGCGGCGACGGCGACCGTGCCGGCGACGACGGTGCCGACGCCCTGGTAGGTCCAGCGCTGTTTCGCGTGGCGCCGCGGCGCCGCGACGGCGGCCCCGCGGCCGGTACGGCGGCGCCGGCCGTGACGGGTCGCGGCCCGGCCGTGACGGGCCTCCTCCCGGTCCTGCCGCGGACGGCCGGGATGGTCCTGTGGGTCTCGGGGATGCTGCACGGTCTCTCCGCTCTTCGCTCTCCTGCAAGGGGCTGCCGGTTGTGGTCCGGCGGACGGGAGATCGGGCGCGGCGGCGGCGACAACACTTCTCGTGGAAACGAGGCGTTCTGCGGGAGCGGCCCCGGAAGGGGTTCTCGCGCGGCGCAGGGGCGGAGAACCCCCGCGGAAGCCGCCGCCCCTGCTTCACGGCGTCCTCGCGCGCGTAGGGGCGGAGCAAGGTCGTGCCCACGTGGCGGGGCCTGGAGGTGGGCGTCCTCGCGCGCGTGGGGCGGAGCTGGGCGTTGGCCCTCGCCCCGAACTCTCCCGGACGGGGTCCTCGCGCGCGTAGGGGCGGAGAACCCTCGCGGGGGATTCGGGTGGTCCCTCCGGACGGCCCGGCGTGCGGTGCCCCCGCGGCTGCGCGAGGCTGGGCTCCGTGACGCAGCTGATCACGATCGAGGTGGGCGACGACGGTGACGGCACGGCCGTCTTCGAGGTCGACGACGGCCTGGTGGCGGTGGGTTCGGAGGGCTTCCCCGGCGAGTCGGTCACGGCGCGCGCCCAGATGTCGCTCCAGGAGGCCCTCGACCAGTTGGGCCCCGCCCTGGCGCGGGTCTTCGACACGCTCCGCCGCCTGGGGCCGGAGGAGGCGGCGGTGGACTTCGGCCTCAAGGTGGGCGGTGAGGGCGGCATCGTCGTGGCGAAGGGCACGACGGAGGTGAACTTCGCCGTGCGCCTGGTGTGGAGGCGCGGCTGATCCTGAGCCGACGGCACACGGGCCGTCGGAGAAGAGGCCGTCAGGGAAGAGACCGTCGTCGATCGTCGTCGCCGTCCGGCTGGAGACTCACATGCGCGTGCTCCTCGTCCACCCGAGTGCCCTGATGTACTCGGAGATCTTCCTCCGACTCGAACCGCTGGGCCTGGAACGGGTGGCGGCCGCGGCACGGGACGCGGGGCACCGGGTCCGCGTCGTGGACCTCCAGGTCCTGCCGCCGGCCGTGCTCGACGCGGAACTGCGGTCGTTCGCGCCGGAGGCGTTGGGGATCTCCCTCAACTACCTGGCGAACGTCCCGGAGGCGATCGAGATCGCCAAGCGCGCGAAGGCGGCGTCCCCCGGGTGCTTCGTCTTCTTCGGCGGTCACAGCGTGTCGTTCATCGCGGAACACGTGCTGCGGCAGGCGGAGGGCGCGGTGGACGCCGTCGTGCGCGGTGAGGGCGAGCCGGCCGTGGCACCGCTGCTGGAGGCGGCGCGCGACGGCGGCCTCGGCAGCGTACCGGGCGTCGTGTCGGCGGAGGGGCGGGGGCCCGCGCCCCGGCTGTTGGAGAGCCTGGACGGCCCGCGCCCCGCGCGCGACCTGATGCGGAGACGGAACCGGTACTTCATCGGAGAGCTGGATCCGTGCGCGTCGATCGAGTTCACCCGCGGCTGTCCCTGGGACTGCTCGTTCTGCTCGGCGTGGACGTTCTACGGGCGCAGCTACCGCAAGGCGTCGCCGGAGGCGGCGGCCGAGGAGATGGCGTCGATCCGGGAGCCGAACGTCTTCATCGTCGACGACGTGGCGTTCATCAAGCCGGAGCACGGCGACGGCATCGCGGCCGCCCTGGAGCGGCGCCGCATCCGGAAGCGGTACTACCTGGAGACCCGCAGCGACGTGCTGCTGCGCAACCCGGAGGTGTTCGAACGCTGGACGCGGCTGGGGCTGCGGTACATGTTCCTGGGCATGGAGGCCATCGACGCCGAGGGCCTGGACCTGTACCGGAAGCGGGTCAGCCCGGACGACAACTTCCGGGCCCTGGAGGCGGCCCGGCGGATGGGCATCATGGTGGCCATCAACCTGATCGTGGATCCGGCGTGGGACGAGGAGCGGTTCCGCGCGGTGCGGGAGTTCGCCCTGTCGGTGCCGGAGATCGTGCACCTGACGGTGATGACGCCGTATCCGGGGACGGAGATCTGGCACACGGAGGCGCGGCAGCTGACGACGCGGGACTACCGGCTGTTCGACATCCAGCACGCGGTCGTCCCGACGAAGCTGCCGCTGGAGGTGTTCTACCGGGAGCTGGTGCGCACCCAGGCGGTCCTCAACCGCAAGCACCTGGGGCTGCGCAACGCGGTGGGCGCCGTGGGGGTGCTGGGCCGGAACCTGCTGCGCGGGCAGACGAACTTCGCGCGGATGCTCTGGAAGTTCGGCCGCGTGTACAACGCGGACCGGCAACTGGCCGACCACCGCCGGCCGGTGCGGTACGAGCTGCCGGTACCCGAGCACCGGGCGGCCCCTCCGGCACGGCAGGAGCTGTTCGTCCACACGCGTACCGCGGCGCCCGCCCACCGCCGGCCCGCCCCGGAGGCCGACGGGGTGTGACGGGCTCGGGCGTGAACACGCCTCGACGCCGGTGCGCGCGGGGGTCACACTGGCTGCATGTCGCTGAAGATCGCCGTGTTCGGCGCGGGGAGCGTCGGTTGCCATCTGGGCGGCTCCCTCGCCGCCTGCTGCGAGGTGACGCTCGTCGGCCGCCCTGCCGCGATGGACGCCGTACGGGAGCGGGGGCTGCGGCTGACGGGCGGCGGCCGTCCGGACGTGCGGGTGGCGCCGGCGCTGCTGCGGGCATCGAGCGGGGCGTCGGACGTGTCGGGCGCCGACTACGTACTGGTCACGGTCAAATCGGGGGCGACGCGCGAGGCCGCCGAGGCGATCGGTCCTCATCTGGGCGTGGACACCGTGGTGGTGAGCTTCCAGAACGGACTGCGCAACCCGGAGGTGCTGCGGTCCGCCCTGCCGGCGGGCACGGCGGTGCTGACGGGCATGGTCCCGTACAACGTGGTGCGTACCGGCCCGGCGGTCTTCCACCAGGGCACGGCGGGCGCGGTGATGGTGGACGACGTACCGGACGCGGGACCGCTGGTGGCGGCGTTGCGGCGGGCCGGGCTGGAGGTCGAGCCGCGCGATGACATGCGGCGCGTCCAGTACGCGAAGCTGCTGATGAACCTGAACAACGCGATCAACGCCCTGTCGGGGCTGCCGCTGCGCGACCAGTTGGGTGCGCGGGCGTACCGGCGGTGCCTGGCGCTGTGCCAGGAGGAGGCGCTGGCGGTGTACCGGGCGGAGGGTGCGGCCCCGGCGCGGCTGGGTCCCGTACCGGCGTCGGTGACGCCTCGTCTGCTGCGCCTGCCCGACGCGGTGTTCCGGCGGGTGGCGGCGGCGTCGTTGCGGGTGGACGCGCAGGCCCGGTCGTCGATGTGGGAGGACCTGGAGCGGGGCCGGCCGACGGAGATCGACACGTTGCAGGGGGAGATCGTGGCGCTGGCCGCCCGGCACGGCCTGCGCGCCCCGGTGAACGCGCGTCTCGTCGAGTTGGTGCGGGAGGCGGAGGCGGCCGCTCCGGGGCGGGCCCGCCGCTGGTCGGGGGCGGACCTGTACGCGGAACTGAGCGGCGCGGCACGGCGCGGGTAGGCGGGCGGTCGGCGGGGCGCGGGGCTTCGGGCGACGCGGACGCGGTGGGGTGGCGGCGTGCCGTCCGCCGGGGTTGCCCACAGGCGTTGTCCACAGGGGTTGCCGGTCCTCGTCCGTACACGAAAAGATCGTTCTCCATCTGGACGTCGACGAAGGGGGGAGCGATGAAGCCTCGCCTGGTGTTCGTCCACGGCATCGGCGGTCCCCGGGATGCCGCGGCGGATCTGGAGGAGTGGTTACGCGCGGCGGCGCACGGCGCCCGCGCGGCCGGCCACAGCAACAGGCTGTCCGGCCTGACGGGGGGCTGGGCCGCCGATGTCCGCTTCGCCTACTACGGCGACCTGTTCCGCACGCCCGGCTCGCAGGGCACGGGCGGCGCGGCCGGGCCGCGGGCGTCCCGGCAGGACGAGGAGTTGGTCGCCGGGCTGCTCCTCGAAGCCGTCGACGAGCGGCTGGCGGACCCGGCGCTGGCACCGGGCGAGGCCCGGGTGCTGCGTCACGCCCGTACGCAACTGGCCCCGCCCGGTGGCGCCCAGGGCGTGGGCGCGCCCGGTCGGCACGCGGTGAACGCGCTGACGAGTCTGATGGCGCTGCCCGGTCTGCGGTCCACCGGCGGCTGGCTCAGCGCCCGGCTCACGGCGGGCATGCTCGGCCAGGTCGCCCGCTACCTCAACCGCGGCGAGCCCGGGGACGACGGGGCGACCCTGGACGCCCGGATCCGCCGAAGGGTGGCCGCCTGCCTGGACGGCGACGGGCCGACGGTGGTGGTGGCGCACTCGCTGGGTACGGTCGTCGCCCTGGAGGCCCTGCACGCGCACGGGGGCGAGGTGCCGCTGCTGATCACCCTGGGGTCGCCGCTCGGGATGCGGACGGCGGTGCTGCCCCGTGTACGGCCGCAGCCGCTGAGCGCTCCGGCGTGCGTCGGCCGGTGGCTCAACTTCTGGGACCGCGACGACATCGTGGCCGCGCGGCCCCGGCTGGAGGACGTCGTGGTGCCGAACGCCTCCTCGGTCGGTCCCGTGAGCAGCCGGGTCGACTCGGACGGCGCGTGGGTGCACCCGGCCGCCAAGTACCTGGCGCAGGCCGCCGTGGCGGGTCCGCTCGTCGAGGCCCTGACCGCCGCCGCGGAGTCATGACCGGCCCGCGGCACGCCCTGGTGATCGGGGCGCAATGCCCTGACCTGGGCCTGCTGGACGAGTTGGAGGACGCGGCCCGGGCGCTGCACGACACGCTGACGGCGCCGTGGGCGGGCGGCTGCGAGAAGGACCCGCCGGGCGGGACGACGCTGCTGTGCGGCGACGGGGTGACGCGGGCGGACGTCGAGGCGGCGATCCGCACGGCGGCGCTCGGCGCGGGCGACGCGGGCGCGGTGCTGGTCGTCGCGCTGCTCGGCCACGGAATGGCCTCCGGGACGGGGCTGTACTTCATGGCGAGCGACTCGCGTGCGGAGGCGCCGCTGACGGCGGTGGACGTGGGATCGCTGCTGACGCAGGCGCTGGAGACGCAGGGCCTGGCGGGCGTCATCGCCATCGTGGACACGTGCCACGCGGGGAACGCGGTGCCGGACCTGAAGTCCGTCGCCAACGGCATCCGGCAGGGCGACACGCGGCTGTCCCTGCTCATGGGGTCGGGTGCGGCGGAGGAGGCGTACGGGCTGCGGTTCAGCCGGACGCTGGTGCAGGTGCTCCGGAAGGGGCTGCCCGCGGCGGGCGAGACGCTGGCGCCGGACGCCGTCGTGGAGGCCGTGCGCGACGACGGCGGCACGGCGGGGCAGGCGATCCTGCGGGCCGAGTTCGACGGGGCGCGGTTCGGGCCCGGCCCGCTGTGGCTGGCCCGCAATCCCCGGCACGCGGCCACCGGGGGCGCGCTGATCGGCCGGGTCGGGTCGGAGGAGCTGGCCCGGGCGGTCGCGGCGGTGGACGAGTCGCTGTTCGCCGGTCCGGTGACGACGGCCCAGGACATCGGCGCCGTACGGGACGGGCTGGCGGCGGCCCCGCCGTCCCCCGCCCGGGAGTGGGCGCTCGACGTGGTGGACGCGCTGAACGCGGCGGCGCGGACCGTCGGCCTGCTCGGCTCCTGGCCCGGCGCGCCGCTCACGTCGGGGCTCCTTCGGCGGACGTTCACCGCGGCGTGCCCCGGCCCCGTGGAGTCGCCGCCCGGTTCGTCGGGCACGGACCTGCTGCGCGACGCCGTCGAGTACCTGCTGCTGCGGGCACCGGTGGCGGGGAAGCGGCGGCTGGGGCCGCTCGTCGACTTCGTGGCGCTGCTGGCGCACGAGACGGGTGTGGACCCGGGGACGCCGGCGGTGCGCGACTGGGCGGCGGCCCTGGGCGCGGTGATCGACTTGAACGACGCGTTCGAGCGGTTGGCCGACCGGACGCGTGACATGCGGCTGCGGCTGGTGGTGAGCCTGCACGCGGCCGTCGGTGACGAGTGGCCGGAGTCGTTGGCGGCCTGGCTGCTGGACGGCGGCGAGGTGCGCGACCGCGAGGAGTTCGCGTGCAGCCCGGACCGGGCCGGTGTGGAGCGGCAGGTGGGCGCCGCGTTGCGGTGGGCGTCCCGGCTGGCCGCCGGGATGGACGTGCCGCTGCGCCGGGTCGAGGTCGCCGCGCCGGCCCCGCTGCTGCTCCAGTGGCGCCCGGAGGAGACCGACTTCGGGATGCGGCTGGGCGCCGATCACGACGTCGTCCTGCGGTGGAGCGACCGCATCCAGCCACCCGACCACCTGTGGTGGATCAACGACCGGGCGCGCAGGACGCTCCGCGCCATGGAGGACTGCTCCGACGGCACGCGGCTGGAGTGGCTCGGCGAGCCCGACACCCGGCAGGCGCGGGAGCTCCGCGACCGGTTGCTCGGCGGGCCGCGTACGCGCGCGGTCGCCCTGGAGCACCGGCCGCCGCACCTCGGCGACGTGCTGGAGACGCTGCTGGCGTCCTCCCCCATCGTGCTGTGGCCGGAGGACGAGGCGCACCGCGTCCCGGCCGAGGCGCGCCGCTACCTGGACGCACACTGGCACCTGCTGCCCGGCGAGTTCTGCCGGGCGTACCGCGACCGGTGGAGCGGCTGCGGCACCGCGGCCGCCGGGTGGTCGGGGCGCGGGCACCTGGCCCGGCTGCGCACGGTGTGGGACGACGCGGAGTGGCTGGATTTCTGCAGGTGGTTCGAACAGTTCGCAACGGATGGGGAGAGTCCCGCATGACCTGGCAGCCCTTCTACGCGGGAACCGGCAGCGCGCCGCGCGAGCGGGTGGAGCTGGCCCCGCCACCGCCCTGGCGGGTGTTCCCCCGCAGGTCCCTGCACGAGCAGTTCGTCCCGCCGCGGGGCCTGGTGGAGGCGGTGAACGCCGCGCTGGTCCTGCGCCGCCCCCTGCTGCTGACCGGACCGGCGGGTTCGGGCAAGTCCACGGTGATCGAGCAGGTCGCGGCGGAGCTGGAGTTGGGCCCGGTGCTGCGCTGGCACATCACGTCCCGCAGCGGCCTCGCGGACGCCCTGTACCGGTACGACGCCCTGGGCAGGATCCACGCGCAACGGCTGGAGGGGCCGGACGGCGGCGACGACATCGCGCCGTTCCTGCGGATGGGCCCCCTCGGCACGGCGCTTCTGCCGGCGCGGCGGCCCCGGGCGCTGCTCATCGACGAGATCGACAAGAGCGACCTGGACCTGCCCAGCGATCTGCTGGACGTGCTGGAGCGGGGCGAGTTCGAGATCCCGGAGCTGGCCCGGTACGGCAGGGACGTGGTGGCCGTCCGGGAGTGGGGCGGCGACGCGTACCACGAGGTGACGCGGGGCCGGGTGCAGTGCACGGAGTTCCCGTTCATCGTGATGACCAGCAACGGGGAGCGGGACTTCCCGGCCGCGTTCCTGCGCCGGTGCATCCGCTTCACGATGCCGATGCCGACACCGGAGACCCTGCTCAGGGTCGTCGCGGCGCACCTGGGCGCCGACGCGGCGCGGTCGGAGGCGGCCGGTGAGCTGGTGGACGCGTTCGTCGAGCGGCTCACGGCCGGCGAGAGCCTCGCCGTGGACCAGTTGCTCAACGCCGTCCACCTGCTGACCGGGGACGGGGCGCCGGACGACGAGCGGCGGCAGGCCGTCGTGGACCTGCTGCTGCGGGAGTTGTCCCGTGTCTGACGCGCTGGGCCGGGTCCTGTCCGCGCTGCGCTCGGCCGCCCCCCACCTGGACCCGGCCGCGGGCGGCGGACCGGGACCGGGCGGCGGGCTCGACGGCACGGGGCTGGCGGAGGCCCTCTGGCTGGCGGCCACGATGGCGCGGCACCGCCCCGCGGATCCTCCGTCGACGGGCCCGCCGCCGTCCGCCGCGCCGGGGGGTGACGCGCCCGCGTCGCGGGAGGCCGGGCCGCAGGACCCGCCGCGGCAGCCCGCGGCACGCGCGTCCGACCCGGTGGCGCCCGGCGCGGCGGCGCGCGCCGCCGGGACGCGCGGGCTGCACGAGCGGCTGCCCGGGGCCGGTACGCGGCTGCGCGGCCACGCCGTGGCGGCGCCTCGCGCCACGGGCCTGCCCCGCGCCCTGGAGGTGACGCGGGCGCTGCGGCCGTGGAAGCGCCCGTGGCCGGAGGGACGGCGCGGCGCGCTGGACATCGAGGCGACCGTGGACGGGTACGCCCGCAGCGGCGAGTTGATCCCCGTGTTCGCGGCCGCTCCGGAACGGTGGTTCGACCTGACGCTGGTCGTCGACCGCTCCCCCAACATGCGGGTGTGGGAGGAGACCCTCGACGACTTCACCACCGTCCTGGACCGTCTGGGTGCCTTCCGCACGCTCCAGGTGCGGGACCTGCTGTTCGACGGGGCCGGGCGTCCGCAGGCGCCGGGCCAGCTGCGCCAGGCGGACGGCCGGAGGCTGGTCGTCGTCGTGTCCGACTGCGTGGCCGCGCCGTGGCGGGCACCGGCCGTGTGGCGGCTGCTGCGGGAGTGGGCGGCCACGACGCCCATGGCGCTGCTGAACCCGCTCCCGACGAAGCTGTGGCGGCGCGGCGGGCTGAACCTCCCCACGGTCCGGTTCACGCCCGCCGCGCCCGGCGCCCACCGCAGCCGCCTCCCGCACGAGGCGCCCCCGCTGCTCGACCTCGCCGGCCCGGACGGCGCGGCCCGCAGCGGCGCGGCCACCGGGGAGGGCGCGGGGGAGAGCGCGGGGCGCGACGACGCGGGGGCGTGGCTGCCGATCCCCGTGCTGTCGCTGTCGCCGCACTCGCTGGACCGCTGGTCGCGGGCGGCGATGCGCGGCGCACCCGAGGGCTGTACGGCCGTCCTCGTCCCGCCGGGCGGGCGGTTGCCGGGCCGGTCCCGGCCGCGCGCCGCGTCGCTGTCACCCGGTACGGCCGCGAAGGGCTTCCTCCGCACGGCCGCTCCCCGGGCGGTGCGGCTGGCGGTGCTGTGCGCGCCGTTCGACCGGCTCAGCCTGCGGCTGCTCCACGTGATCCGCCGGGAACTGGTGCCCGACGCGACGACCGCCGACGTGGCGGAGGCGGTGACGAGCGGGCTGTTCGAGCTGGAGCAGCCCGCGGGCGACTCCGGGCCGCTGGAGCTGGTCCTGCCCGAGGAGGTCAGGGCGGTGCTGCGGGAGCGGCTGCCCGCGCACGAGGCGTGGCGGGTCCACCAGGCCCTCGACCGGCACGTGGCGTCCCTCGGCGACGGCCGGCCGGGGCTGCGCTCGGTGGCGTACGACGCGTCCGGGCCCCATGAGTTGCCGGCCGAGCAGGAGGCGTTCGCCCGGGCGTCCCGGCAGACGCTGGAACTGCTGGGGCTGGCGGTGCCCGGCGGAGAGGGGCCCGCACCGGACGGAGGCGGGGAGACGGACGGGGCCGGGGCGACGGGCGCGGAGTCCGACGCGTTCCCGCCCCCGCCCGAGAGGTTCGTCGAGCGGGGGCACACCGTCGAGTCCCTCGTCGCCCGGCTCGCGGATCCGGCCGCGGGCGTCGTGTGGGTGACCGCGGTCCGGGACGATCCCGGCGCGGGGCGGACGGCACTGGCACTGCGGGCGGCCCACCGCTTCGCCGGTGAGCGGCACTTCGTCGACATGCGCGGTTCGAGCGACCACCCCGTACCGCCCGAGGCGGCGCTGCACCGCCTGCTGACCTCCCTGGGGGCACCCGACGACGGAGAGGCGCGCTCCGCCGAGGAACTGGCCGCCGAGCTGGCCGAGGCGGTCACCGGGCGGCGTGTGCTGCTCGTCCTCGACGACGTGCCCGAGCCCGCGCGGATGGAGCGCCTGCTGCCGTCCGTACCCGGCTGCGCCGTGCTCGCCACGACCCGGGTGACGGACGTGGCGCCCGAGCACCGACTGGCGCCCCTGCTGGACGGGGAGGCCGCGGACCTCCTCGCCACCTGGGCCGACCGGGAAGGGCACGAGGGGCGTGCCGCCCTGCGGGAGCTGCCGGCCGGCCGCGCGTGGTGGCCGCTCACGCTCCGGCTCATCGGGTCCTGGATCGCTTCGAGTGCCGCGCCGCCCCCGGCCGAGTTGTCCCGGATGATCCGCGACAGTTTGTCCGGCAGGACGCGGGCGACGCCGAAGGAGGACCTGGCCGCCGTCCTCCACCTGCGGCTGCGGGCCCTGCCCGCCCCGGAGCGGGAGGCGCTGCGCCGCTTCGTGCTCGTCCCGACCGGGCAGCTGACCCGCACGGAGGCGTGGGCCCTCCTCGGCGGCGACCGGGCCGCCCGCGCGGCGCTCGACCGGCTGACCGCCGAGGGACTGCTGGACCGGCGGGCCGCCGGGGTGTACCGCGTGCCGGAGGAGGTGCGCCGCCACACGATCCGGGAGCACGGGTACGGCGCCGAGGCGGCGGCCCCCCTCCTCCAGCGGCTCGTCGGCCACTACCTCGCCCGCGCCGCCGCGCTGTACGAGGAGGACCGCCCCGACTCCGCCCTCGTGGTCAACCTGGGGGTGCGGGCCACCGACATCCTCGACGACCCGGTTTCGCGGCACGTCTGGCTCGACAACGCGCTGGCGCTGGCCGCCTCGGCCGGCGGGGCCCCCGACCCGCTGCCGCGGCAGGTGCCCGACCTGCTGCTGCTCCTCCACGTCCACGGCGCCTCGGCCTCCTACCGGTCGCGGTTCGAGGAAGCCGCGAGGGCCGTGATCGGGAGGGCCTCCGCACGCTCCGGGGAGCCGACGGCCCGGGCCGTGGTCGCCCTGGCCCTGTCGCAGTACGCCGCCGGGGCGGTCGCGGACGCCGCGTCGACGTTGAACGGGCTGCCGGGGGGCGCGTGGGACCGGGACGACGCCCTGCGCGGTCCGGTGAACCGACTGGCCGGGCAACTGGCCCTGGCGAGGGGCGCGCCGACCGAGGCCGAAGAACCCCTGAGGCGGGCGCTCGACGCCTTCCGCGCGGACGACGACCGCTTCGGCGTGGCGGCGACCTGTCTGGACCTGGCATCGGTCCTCACCCGGCTCGGCAGGACCGACGAGGTGCTCCGGACGGTGCTGGAGGCGCTCGGCGGCTATCCGGACTCGGTTCCCCACCCGCTGATGCGCAGTGCCCTCCTGGCGCTGGAGGACGCGCTCGCGACGGCCGGCCGGTACGGCGAACTGCTCTCCGCGCAGGAGGCGCTCCTCGCCCAGTACCGGACGGAAGGCGGGGACTCCCGCGCCGAGGGCCTGCTCCTGACCCGCATCGCGCGGACGCTGGTCGCGCTGGACCGGCTCGACGAGGCCGGGGAAGCCGCACGGGCAGCGCTCGAGCGCCTGGACGGCCCCGGCGCGCAGGCCGACCGGGAGGAGGCCCGGCGGCTGCTCGACGAGGCCGGGGCGAGTCCCGGTTCCCCGAAGCCCCGGACCATCGTCGCCGTCGAAACGGACGGTGATCCGCGGGCGACGGGCGAGGCCCTTTCGCTCGCCCTGACCTCCGTGGCCGGGGGCCGCGACCTCGGGTGGTCGGACCACCGCCTGGTGGTCGGGGACGACCGCTGCCTGCTGTTCCTGCCCGCCGACGTCCCGCTCGACGCACTGCTCAGCACGCTGGCGGAGCGGCTGCCGGACGAACTGGAGGCGGCCGGGCGGCACCCGGCGGTGCGGCTGGCCGTGCACGTGGGTTCCGTCGAAGGGTTCGACGAAGGACGGGCGGAGGCCGAGCTGAACGTGCGGCTCGCGTTGGGCATGCTGCGCTCCGCGGAGTTCCGGGCGCTCTCGGAGAACTTCCCCTTCCACCCCGCCCTGTGCGTCTCGCCCGAGGTGTTCGGCCGGCTCGGCCACGGGGACGGGGACGGGCTCGTGGCAGGACGGTTCGTGCCGCGTGAGGTCACCGGGGCGGACGGCCGGGTCGTGTGCGTCGTCCTCACCCCGCACGTCGACCTGACCGCGTACGACGCCGAACTGCTCATGCTGGCCCGCGTGTTCAACGACCGCGACCCGGACGGGCGGGTGATGGCGGCGGCCGTACGGGAGTCCCTGGACGCGGTGCTCGCCCCGGAGGCCACCGGCCGTTACGACGTGGCGGAGCTGGACGAGCGGGAGAAGGCGCTGATCGGGCCACGGCTGGAGCTGGAGCTGCGGCGCCTGTTCCCCGCGGTGGCGCCGTTCCGGCTGAGGCTGTCGCTGGACGGCGGTCGGGGCTGGGCGTCGTTCTCGCGGGCCGAGCACGGCGAGATCTTCCTGGTCGTCCAGGCCGACGACGCGCACGCCCGGTGGTCGGCCGGGCTGCTGCGGATGCGCCATGGCATGACGGTCGCGCCGGTGCACCGGGACGCGCCGTCACCGCTCACGGCACAGGCGCGGATGGCGGTGCTGTGGCTGCACCGCGGCGCGCCGCTGCCGGAGAACGTGCTGCTGCGCCTGCCCGAGGCGGACCGCGTCGCGGTCCTGGCGCCCGCGTCCGTCGTGGACCGTGCGGCGGAGCTGTTCCGGCGGGTGCGGGAGCGGCCGGTGCCCGAGGCGGCGCTGCGGGCCGTGACGCGGCGCCGTGACAGCGCCCGCCTGGTCCGGGAGGCGGCCGCGGCGCTCCGGGAGGAGGGCGTGCTGGTGGTGGGCGGCAACCGGCGGGGACGGGAGCTGGCCAGGGCGCTGCGGATCCCCGTGCCGGAGGCGGACGCGTACGTGAGCGTGCGGCTGACCCGCCGCCGGCCGCACCACGGCGGGCCGTCGATCCTCGCGGGTGGCGTGGCCTGG
Source organism: Streptomyces sp. NPDC045287 (assembly GCF_056432325.1). Classification (NCBI taxonomy): domain Bacteria; kingdom Bacillati; phylum Actinomycetota; class Actinomycetes; order Kitasatosporales; family Streptomycetaceae; genus Streptomyces; species Streptomyces sp. NPDC045287. The sequence continues at coordinate 54,169 of NZ_JBWKJG010000010.1, read as the reverse complement.
GTGGTGGCCGGGCCAAACGATCCGGTGGAGCCGCTCCCGCAGGACCTGCCGGCCCCCCGGCGGCCCAGGTGACCCGCCCACCGGGACCGCGGCCGCCGGCGGTGCGGGCGCGCGGGCGCGGTCGCCGTGGCGCGTTCCCCGGCCGCGCGGGCCCGGCCGACGGCGGGGGCGCGCGAGCCCGGTCCCGGCTCACACGCCCGTGGGCCAGGTCTCCTCCTCGCGGGCGTCCGGCAGGGCGTCGTCCCGCACCCGCCGGGCGTCGCCGCCAGGGGTACCGGCCGGTGCCGCGCCGGTCATGGCACGCCCCCTTCGCCGCCGCCCCCGTCGAGGACGCCGCCCCCGTCAAGGGGGCCGTCCCCGCCGGGGGCGCTCGGTACGCCGACGCAGACGCCGCACAGGAGGCGGCGGCCCCGGGCTGTCCGGGAGGGTCCCGGCCCGACGATCTCGTGGAGTTCCTCGCCGCGCACCCGCACGTGGTCCCGGCAGAGTCCGGCGCCGCAGGAGCGGCACACGGCGATGGCCGGGTTCGGCCGGGCGCATTCGTAGCAGTTCACGGTCTTCCTCCCTCTCGGCGCCGGCCGGAGCCGCCGCCCGTCACCGACGTAGCGGCGGGCCGTGGACTCGCGCTGTGCCTTCGACAGGGCCCGGAGGCGCGCCTCGACGGGCGGGGGCACGACGCGCCGTTCCCGCAGGACCCAGGGCAGTCCGGCCACCGCGGCCGCGAAGGCCCTGGCCGACGCGCGGTCGCGGGGCACCGTACGGGCCAGGTACAGGGTCCTGCGCAGGGCGGGCCCGACCGGGCGGCGCAGCCGGCAGAACCACAGGGTGTTGCGCAGTCCGTCGATGCGGCGCTGCGTGGAGTCGCGGGCCTTGGACGGGGCGTGGTGGACGGTGAGATCGGAGACGTACGCGAGCCACCAGCCCAGCGTCGCGAGGTCCGTGGCCAGCGGTTCCTCCTCGCCGCCGAGCCACAGCCGCTCGTCGAAGCCGTCCGCTGCGAGGAAGGCGTCCCGGCGCATGACGGTGGCTGCCGCCAGGAACGACCCGAGCGCGGGACCGGGCAGCCGGTCCGGGCCCCGGACCGGCGGGTCGCGCAGCTCGGCGACGATCGGGTCCTCCCGGCCGCCCGGCTCGACGAGGATGCGCGCCGTCACCGCGGCGAGCCGCTCGTGCCGGTCCAGCAGGTCGGCGGCGCGGGCCGGCGAGCCGGGCTCCCACCAGGACTCGTCGTCGCAGAAGGCGACGTACGGCGTACGGGCGTGGCGCGCGGCGAGGTTCCGGCCGACGGCACCCAGGTTGGCACCGGGGGTGAGCAGGGTGACGTCCGGGTGGCAGCGGGCGACGGCTTCGGCGGTGCCGTCCGTCGAGGCGTTGTCCACGACGATCACGGGCAGCCGTTCGGGCAGCCGTACGGTCCGGTCGAGGGTGCGGAGCAGTTCGTCGCGCCGGTCGTGGGTGATGATGACGACGGTGGTGCGCGGATCGGTCACGTGGGCGCTCCTCTCCCGTACGGGCGGCTCTCCGCGGTCCGGCGCGGTTCGGGTGCCGTCGTGCGCGTTCCGGTCGCGGTCCGGTGTCCGGGGCCTCCCTCCCGGCTACCGTCCCAGGACCGGGTGAAACAGGGCGGCGCGCCGCCCTCCGGCCCCCCTCCGCGCGGGTGCCCTCCCGGGCCGGCCCGGCGAGCGACCCGAGGCCGCCGGCGCGGGCGGTACGCCTCCCCGTACCGGCGCCCCGGATCCACCGGGCACCGCGACGCGGCCGGCGCGGACCCGGACCGCCCCACCCAGGCCCCGCCCGGACCGCCCCACCGGGACAGCGGGCGCGGAGGCGGGACCGCTCGGCATCGGGCCGGTACCGGGGCAACCTTTCGCGGGTCGGCGGCGACTGCCCCGTGCTCGGCCTCCGGCGCGAGCAGCACATCCCCCACGCAGTATCGGAGCCAGTACATGACTGAAACCCGTGGCCGGGCGCGTCACCGCAGGCGGAGGACGGCCCTCACCGGCGTCCCCCTCGCCCTCGCCGCCGCCGGCGTCCTCGCCTACGGAAGCGCCTTCGGCGTCTTCGGCGAGGAGGAGCAGCAGTCCGCGTCCGCGGCGACGGCCGCCGTCCCGGCCTGGGCCGGTGACGTCGCCGACGGTTTCGCCTCCGTCGACGCGCTCGGCCAGAACGGCACGTACGGCGGCCGGGGCGGCAGGACCGTCACCGTGCGGACGCTCGCCGACCTGGAGAAGTACGCGACCGCCGCCGAGCCGTACATCATCGTCGTGGCCGGGACGATCACCATGAACCCGGTCGGCAAGGAGATCCGCGTCGCCTCCGACAAGACGATCGTCGGTTCCGGGACCAGCGGGCACATCGTGGGCGGCGGCTTCTTCCTCGGCCCCGGCGTCCACAACGTCATCATCAGGAACCTGACGATCCGGGACGCCTACCAGGGCGTGTGGAACGACAAGGACCACGACTACGACGCCGTGCAGATGGACGGCGCCCACCACGTCTGGATCGACCACAACGACCTGCGGCACATGGCCGACGGCCTCATCGACGTCCGCAAGGACAGCACCTACGTGACGGTGTCCTGGAACCGGCTGAGCAACAACAACAAGACCTTCGGCATCGGCTGGACCACGAACGTCGTCACCGACATCACGATCCACCACAACTGGCTGCGCGAGACCGAACAGCGCAACCCCTCGACGGACAACGCGGCCCGCGCGCACCTGTACAACAACTACCTCGAGGACACGCCGGGCACGGACATCACCTCGGCGTACGGCAACTACTCCCGCGGCAAGACCCGGATGGTCCTGGAGAACAGCTACTTCCGGGGCGTGCGGAACCCCGTCATCCGGGACAGCACCGCCGTGCTCGTCCAGCGCGGCAACGTCTTCTCCGGCACCAGCGGCCGCAACGAGAGCGGTGGCGGCGCGGCGTTCGACCCCCGGTCGTCCTACGCCTACACGCTCGACAAGGCCGAGGCCGTGCCCGCGCTGCTCAGGGCGGGTGCCGGGCCGAGGCCGTCGATCGGCACGGCGGCGACCACGGTCGCCCGGGCCGCCGCCGCGCAGACGCTCACGGTCGCCAAGAGCGGCGCCCAGTTCACCAGCGTGCAGAAGGCCGTCGACGCCGTCCCGGCGAACAACGCCTCACGGGTCGTCATCTCCGTCGCCCCCGGAACGTACCGCGAGACGGTCCGGATCCCGGCGAACAAGCCGCACGTCACGATCCAGGGCTCGGGCGGCAGCCGCAAGGACACCGTCATCGTCTACGGCAACGCGTCCGGCACCCCGAAGCCGGACGGCTCGGGCACGTACGGCACCGGCGGCAGCGCCACCGTGGCCGTGGAGGCCGACGACTTCCAGGCCCGCAACCTGACCATCACCAACGACTTCGACGAGGCGAGGAACCAGCACCTCAGCGGCCACCAGGCGGTCGCCCTGCGCACCGCCGCCGACAAGGTCCTCCTCGACGGCGTCATCGTCAACGGCGACCAGGACACCCTGCTGCTGGACACCGCCGCCAAGGACAGGCTCGGCCGCGTCTACGTCACCAACTCCTACGTCACCGGCAACGTCGACTTCGTCTTCGGCCGCGCGACCGCGGTGATCGACAAGTCGGTGCTGTCGCTGAAGAAGCGCTGGGACGGCACGTCCGCCGGCTACATCGCCGCGCCCAGCACCCCCGCGAACCGCAAGGGCTTCCTGATCAACCGGTCCGTCGTCAACGGCGACGTGTCCCCGCGCAGCTTCCACCTCGGCCGCCCCTGGCACGCCGGCGGCGACGCGACCCTGGACCCGCAGGTCACCGTCCGGGACACGACGCTCAGCGACGCGATCAAGACCGCCCCGTGGACCGACATGAGCGGCTTCTCGTGGAAGGACGCCCGCTTCGCCGAGTACCGCAACACCGGCCCCGGCGCGGGCGCCGCCGGTACGAACCGCCCGCACCTCACCGCCGACCAGGCCGCCGACCAGGAGGTCGCGGACTGGCTGGGCGGCTGGACGCCCACCGCGTCCTGACCCGTCCCACCACCACTCCCCTCCGCGGCGACGCACCCCGGCGCGCCGCCGCGGAGGCCGTACTCCCACACCACCGGTCCGGCCCTCGCCCCACGGTGTCCCGCGATGTCCAGCGGTGTCCCGCGGTGTCCGGCGGACGCCGCGGCGGATCACCCAGACGGCACCGCTGCGATCTGACGGACCACGGTAGGCGATTTCCTGAAAAACCGTGCCGCACCTCCCCGCTTGCCCAGCGCGAACCCCCGGTTCAATAACAGACGCGGAAACCATAAGCTCGCGCACTGGCTCGCCGCTCTGCTTGGACTTTTTCGTCGGCGAGTTGGTCCAGTTCCACTTGGGCCCGATCCGTGTCACCGGCTGCCCATAAATCTCGCACCCGCTGAATTGCCGCTACGTCCGCGTATTGTTTTTCGATGAAGGCGTCAGCCTTACCCGCGTCGCCCGCCGGCGGCGTCAGGGCGTGCCACTCGTTCGCCATGTTTGTGCCGAGCCGAATCAGAGTGGTGAAGAGTTCCCAGCTCAGCTCCGCGTCTGCGGTGGTGTGCTTTTCAGCCTGTCGAGTCCACTTCTGACAGATCGCGTCAGCGGCTTTGATGTACTCGGCTTTCTCAGGCGGTTTCGGCACGGTCGGACCAGGCGTGGTCGAGTGGGACTGCTGTGCAGCTTCCTGCTTCGGCACCGCATCCGGCTCGGCCGCCCGTCCGTTTGCCTCGTTGCCGCTGTTTTGGTTACCGCACACCGACCCGGTGCAGTTGTTGCAGCCTGTGACAAACATGAGTACGACGAGACTGGCACCCAGCCAGCCGGCCACGGCACGGATGTTCATGTCGTTCACCGTGTCGGCGAAGGCGCGGGGCCCACATTGTTGCCCTTGTTTCCGTCGCCGCAGACGCTCCCGACACAGGTATTGCTGCTGCCCCCCACGGTGTTGGCCACGGTGAAGATGCCAATCACCGCCAAGGCCACCACCCCCAGCGTCATAATGAGCTTGATCCAGACTCTCCGGCGGTCCGTGCCGCTCATGCCAACCATGCGCCCCCCTGCCTGCATCCGTTGGTTCCGGGCCATGGTGACACAAGTCACGTTCAGCCGTAGTTGAGTTCTGCGAACAACATGGAGTGCAGTGACGGCTCAAAGCACTGCTCTACCGGCTCCCGCTCCAGACGGCTGCTGCCTCGCCACCTCTGGCCAGGAGAACCGTCTCCACCGGAGGCTTCGCGCGCCTGTCCACCCGCCGGAGGCCGGCGTCTCTGGCTCCGCCCTTCGCTTCCTCGCCCTGCGGCTACGGCGGTACCGCCGCGAGATCGGCTCCCGCTGGCAGCCCCTGAGCGGCGGTCGCCAGGCCCTGCTCGCGCTCGCCCCCGTGCGGGTGGGCCACCCATGATGTCCGCTGAAGAACCGAGCACCCGCCGAACAGCCCGTCGCCACCCCCACGTCCCGACGCGTCCTTCGCACACTACGGTGACCGGTCGCCCGAATCACCAAGCTCGTCCACGTCGTCCTCGCCCTTCACCTGACCAGCTCAGGGCGAGGCGGGAAAAGCTCACTGCCGCGCGGGAAGGTTCCGCCCGCACCGGGACGACCGGGGCACGTTTGGCGGACGCGGAGGGAGACGACTCCGGAGCCGTTCGGCCGGCCGACCCGGGGCGCGGCCCGACTCGGGCCGGGGAGAGCGGCGTCACCGGTGGCCCCGGTCCGGGTGGTGCGGGCCTCCCCGTGGACGGGCCCCACCCTCGAATGAACCGTCATCACGTGCCGGTTCCGTCCGGGTGTGTCAGGGTCGTGCCTGATTGAAGGGAGGGTGTACGGGATGGCCGATACGCCCCATGGCGGCCACGGCAGGCCGCCCACGCGCGGGCAGCGCTGGGCCGCGTTCCGGCAGTCGCCGCTGCTGCCGGCCGTCGTGCTGGTGCTGATCCTCGCGGCCGCCGCCGGGTTGTTCGCCGGCTCGTACACCTACTCCATGGCCAACCCGACCCCGCGTTCGATCCCGGCGGCCGTGGTCGGCGCGTACCAGCAGGACCGGGGCCGGGCGTTCCTGGAGGGCATGGAGAAGGCCCTGAACGCCTCGGTGAAGGGACGCACCTACGACAGTGTCGCGCGGGCCCGGCGGGCGATCGACGAGCAGGAGGTCTTCGCGATCTTCGACGTGCGCGACGACGGACGCAGCGTCGTCCTGGACGTCTCGGGAGCCTCGGGCGTCTCGGTGGCCCAGGTACTGGCCGAGACCGCCCCGGCCGTGGGCCGCAGGACCGGGGTCGCGGTCACCGTCCGGGACATCAAACCGCTGCAACCGGGCGACCCCCGGGGGCTGACCATCTTCTACATCTCGCTGGCCGCCGTGATCATCGGTTTCGTCGGCGCCATCCAGCTGAGCGTGCACGCGCGGGCGCTCACCCCACCGGAGCGCATCGCCTTCACCGTCGCGTACGCGCTGCTCGGCGGCTTCACGATCGCGGCGGCCGTGGACTGGGTGCTCGGTGCGCTCGATCTGCCGTTCGTCGAGTCCTGGCTGATCCTGGCGCTGACGATGTTCGCCAGCGGCATGGTCTTCACCATGTTCAACACGCTGATCGGACGCTGGGCGATGCTGCCGACGTGGGGGCTGATGGTGCTGTTGGGCAACCCCTCGTCCGGCGGCGCGGTGTCCTGGCCGCTGCTGCCGTCCGCGCTGGGGGCGATCGGCCAGTGGTTGCCGCCCGGTGCCTCCGTCAGCGCCCAGCACACGGCCGTGTACTTCGCCGGGCACCAGCACGCGCTCCCGTTCCTGGTGCTGTCCGGGTGGGCGCTGGTGTCGTGCGCGGTGTTCTGGACCTGGCGGCACCGCCATCCCGGCAGTCGCGAGCGCCGTCCGGCGCACGCCGCCCCGTGAGGGTCCCGCGCATGTCCCCGACCGCCGCCGGGAACCCGGCGACCACCATCCGTCCGACGTCCTTCGGAGAGTTGCCATGAGTGTGCTGCGTCTGGTCGGCCGTCCCCTGCTCGCGTCGATGTTCGTCGCCGGGGGCCTGAACTCCGTGCGTGAACCCGAGCAGGTCGCGTCCGCCGCGGAGTCCGTCGTCCGTCCCGTCACCGAACGGGTGGCGGTGCTGCCCGACCGCACCGAGCAGATCGTACGACTGAGCGGTGCCGTGCAGGTGGCGGCGGGGCTGATGCTCGCGACCGGACGGACGCCCCGGCTCGCCGCGCTGGCCCTCGCGGGCACGCTGGTGCCGACGACCCTGGCCGGGCACCGCTTCTGGGAGGCGGAGGATCCGGCCGAACGCTCCCAGCAACTCATCCACTTCCTGAAGAACCTCTCCATGCTCGGCGGCCTGCTCATCGCCGCCGACGACACCGCGGGCGCCCCGTCCCTGCTGTGGCGGAGCCGCCACAGCGCCCGGGGCCTGCGGCACGACGCGCGTCTGGCGCGCCGTACCGCGCGGGCCGCGGCACGCGCGACCGCCGGCGCGGGCGCGCTGCGGACGAGGCTGCCCCTCTGACACCGGGGCGGGAACGGGGTGCGGACGGCGGTGCCGCACCCCGTTCCCGTACCTCATTGTGCGGATGGCCTTCCCGTCCCGGGCTCGGGACGGTCGAGCAGGCGCGGCGGCCCCACGGCCGGGGACGACTCCCGGGCCGCGGCGGCCTCGGAGCCGGGGGCGGCTCCCTGGCCGGGCGCGACCCCAGGCCGAGGGTGGTCGGCGGAGAGCGGCGCGCGGGTGGGCGCGCCCGACCGGCGCAGAGAAGCGGAGCCGTTCCCCCCGCGGAGGATGACGGGGCACCAGCGGTCGGCCCGTCCCCGTGCGCATGCCCCGCCGACCGGGCGCGGCTTGCCCCTCGTTGCTGTCGGACGTCTTGACGGGCTTTCACGCCCGCCACATATTACGTACCAGTAGCACACCCCAGTAACTGCGCGCAGTGCCTCGTGTCAACGGCAGGCGGACGGGACCGCCTGCCGCCGTTCCGCCCGCTCCCCGGTCCCCGCCGACCGGAGCCCCGCCCCCACCATGAGAGGCACCGCCATGCGTTTCGTCCCATCGAGCCGCCGCGCCCGCACCGTCGTCGCCGCTGCCACCACCACCGCGGCCGCCCTGGCCACGGCCGGTCTCGGCACCGGTCCCGCCCTGGGCGCCGAGACCCAGGTCGGCCGCTACGTCGCCCTGGGCGACTCGTTCGCCTCGGCGGCCGGTGTCCCGGACCAGGTCGACTCCGCCTGCGCCCGCTCCAGCCGCAACTACCCCGCCCTGGTGAACGCTTCGCTGGCCCCCGCCGCCCACAAGGACGTCACCTGCGGAGGGGCCACCACCGTGCACATGACCTCCTCCCAGAACGCCTCCGCGCCCCCGCAGTTCGACGCGCTGAACGCCGACACGGACGTGGTCACCCTCACCATCGGCGGCAACGACATCGGCTTCGCCGACATCATCGTCCGGTGCGTGAGCCTCGGCCTGTTCAACCCCTCCGGCTCGCCGTGCAAGAACAGCTACACCTGGACCGGCACCGACCGGCTCGCCGCGACCATCAACGCCACGGCTCCCAAGATCGCCGCGACCATCGACGGCATCCGCCAGCGCGCGCCACACGCCAGGATCCTGGTCACCGGCTACCCCGCGATCCTGCCCGACGACGGCACCAACTGCCCCTCCGTCGTCTCGATAGCCAAGGGAGACGCCCCCTGGCTGCGGGACACCCACAAGCGCCTGAACGCCATGATCGCCGCTCAGTCCGCCGCGCGCGGTGCCGTGTACGTCGACACCTACACCAAGTCCATCGGGCACGACGTCTGCAAGCCGCAGGGAACCCGGTGGATGGAGCCGCTCATCACCAACGCCGCCGCGCCGTTCCACCCCAACGCGGCCGGTGAGCGGGCGATGGCCGACGCCGTCCTGGCCGCCGCGTCCTGACGGGCCCGCCTGCGCGCCACCGCTCGACGGCCGACGGCCGACCGGCCGACCGGCTGACTCAGCGCACGCCGCGTCGGCCGGTCGGCCGGGGCCCGCGCCGTACGAGCGGACGCGGACACCGGACACCGGACACTCGCCCGGATGCCCCGAGGATCACCCGGGCACCGGGAGGGCGCGGAACCCCCTGGGTACGGCCCGAGTGGCGGCCCGGTCGGCGAGGTCGCCGGCGGTCCGGTTGCCACCCGGCCCCGACGGTGACGCCGGGCACGCGGCCGACCGTGTCGCGACGGGCGGCCGCCCTGCCCCGGCACGGCCACCGAGGCGCACCCCCCGGACTCGTCACGGAGGCGGGGCGACCGCCGAACACCGGTGGCTCCGTGGGGTTCACGACCCCAGGCGGCAAAGCGGTCCGCACGGGGTGGGGCGAGCGTGGTGACCGCCCGAGCGCCACGGGCCTGTGTCCGGCCGGTGCGGTGAGGCGGCAGGGTGACGGCACCCCGTCGGCACGGGTCCGCCGACGGGGTGTGGGGTTCGTCCGCGACGGTCGGGTCAGCAGGTGGAGTTGGTCTGGGTGAGCAGGCCCATCCGCCAGGGCAGGCGGAGGTAGTCGCCTCCGGCGCCGGGATCCATGCCCTGGTAGACGTACTGCATGCGGCACGGATTGATGGTCAGGGTCTGGTCGTTGTTCGCACGGACGAGCTCGCCGTGGCTGATGTCCTGGGTCCAGGCGCCGCCGGGGAAGGTGACGTTGGCGCGGCCGGCGAAGGGTTCGTTCTCCGTGGCGGCGAGAGGGGTCCAGGTGCCGGTGAGGGTGGAGGAGGTGTAGGAGCGGAAGTAGCGGCGGCCGGTGGAGCCGATGGACTCCTGGATGAGCAGGTACTGGTTGCTGCCTGCGACCTTGTAGACGTTGGTCGCCTCGAACAGGTTGAACTTGCTGTCGGAGAGCACGATCTGCGTGTTCCCGAAGCCGTTGGGGAAGTTCGCCAGGCTCGTCTGGGCGCGGTAGATGTGGCCGTTGTCGTCGCTGAAGAACAGGTGGCAGTTGGCCGTGTCGCAGATGACCCAGAAGTCGATCCAGGTGCCGTCGCCCTTGTTCTGGGTGACGATCGGCGGTTCCTGGGAGATGAAGGTGCGCGGCGCGGACCAGGAGCGCGGGTCGGCGGGGTTGGTGCTGGTGGAGTAGGTGGGCGGGCCGGTCTGGTAGACCATGTACCACAGGTTCTGCGGCGCGAAGTAGAACACCTGGGGTGCGGCTCGGTAGCCGGGGCCGATGGCCGAGGCGGTGTCGAGGTAGGTGTGCGGCGCGGAGGCGGCCTGCGACCAGTCGGCGAAGTTGAACTGCACCAGGCCCCAGCCGGAGGGGCTGGCGGTGGTCGCGTAGGTCAGCCACTGGTTGTTGTGGCGTATGACGGAGAAGTCCTTGATCGCCAGCGCCTGCGGGTGCTGGGCGTCCGGCTTCGGGCCGGCCAGCACGCCGCTGGAGGACCACCGGAACGTCGACGGCAGCGAGCCGCCGCCGCTGCCGACCCGGACCAGTTGCCACTGCTGGTTCGCCCCGCCCCAGTCGGCGTACTGCACGACCTTGGCCCCGTCCGCGGTGGAGCCGCCCTGCACCTCGACGGCCTTGCCGCTGTTGCGGTTGATCAGCCGGACGTGGCCGTCCGGTGAATCGGCCAGCCGGAACTGCTGGTTGGTGCCGTTGAGGTCACTCCACTGCACGATGCCGGCCCCGTCGGCGGTGGAGTAGTTGTAGACGTCCAGCACCTTGTCGGAGTGCTGCGCCCGCAGGCGGTAGTAGCCACCGCCCGAGTCGACGAACTGGAACCGCTGGTGGGCACCGTCGTGACGGGCCCACTGCTGGACGGAGGCGCCGTTGCCGGTGTCCGCGCCGGACACCTCCAGCGCCTTGCCGCTGCCCCGGTTGACCAGCACGTACCACGCGTTCGGGTCCACGGTGGCCGCCTGCGCCGTCCCGGCCGTGCCCCATCCGGACAGGAGCGCCGCCAGCAGGGCGGTCACCGCGGCGAGCACCCCCGTACGCCGGCCGCGCCTCCACCCCGGAGACAGGAATGTCATGTACCTGCCATTCATTTCTCGATTCCCCTTCACTGTGCGCGGCTCCCGCCGGGGCGCCCGCCGGCCCGCCGTGTCGAGTGACGCGGGCCTGGAAGCGCTTCCATGTGACGAAATATCGAACATTGGTCGGTAGGTCGGAGATCTGGGGCGCACAGTAGTGACCTGCCCGGTGAGCGTCAACGGGTCGCGGCGCCGCGGGGAAAGCCCTTCCACCGCCGACGGGCAGCGAGCCCCTTCGACCCGACCGCCGATCGGAGTGACGGTGGGGACCGTCCGCGCCCCTCCTGGCGGTGGCCGGCCCGCTCGGCCCGGCTGAACCGGCGCACGGGGAACCGCCCACGCCCCGAGCCCCACCAAGCCCACGCCTCCGAGCCCAACCAGCTCACGACCGTGCGCCAGCACGCCCCACGCCCACCACAACCCCCTGCCCCACCACCACGGCGAACACCGTTGCAGTACGAGTAGGACGTGGACAGGCCCACCCACCGACGGCGTGCCCGTTCGACGGGATGGTGCCGATCAGGCGAGCAGGAGGGGGAATTGGCCGGGGACCGCTGCGCCCCGGAGGCCGGTCGCTTATACACAGGAGTCGCCGCCCGGCGTGAAGGGGTCACGGCCCCAATCACACCAAGGACCCCGACACCCCGTGACCTCTCACGGAAATGCACTGCGGAGCCGACAGTCCCGCATCGCTCCCGCCGGACCCGGAAAGGGGCACTCCTTCACAGAGCCTGCGGCACCTCACCCGCAAGCCCGTGAAGGGCAGCGGCCACTCCGCCCTCGGAATCGGGCAAGATCGTAGAGGGAAAGCACGGGGGTGACAACCGCCGGAACAGGGCCGATTCGGTTTAGCGGCGGTTTATCTCTCGAACAGAGCCCCCATCAGGTTGCGACGCGAAACTTTCTTGACACTTCTATTGACACGACGCGAACACAAGCCGCCTCATAGGGGGGACATCCGGCCTGCGGACTGACGCGAGAGGGTGTCCTCGCCCCATCACGGCAGGACCCCTCACGCATTTCCGCTGGAGGGTTCCTCACGTTCTGACAACGTTGTCTAGCCGATCACCTCCGGCAAAGGGCGACGCGTCGGAGCTTCCGGGGCCCTGCGACCACGTCGCCCGTGCCGTCCGTTCCCGGCCGCCATCCCCATCGGCCGGGCGCAAGGAGGACTCCCGCACCCCCAGGCGGTCTCCGTGCGCGGGCGGCACCAGGGCGCGGCAGGCCGATCCCCCACTGACATGCCTCCGAGGAGAGACATGAACAAGCCACCGCGCGGCACCCTGCGCACGGCCGCCGGCGCTGTGATCGCCGCCTTGGTCGGCCTGCTGCTCCCCGTGTTCGGGCCGGCGGGCGAGGCCGAGGCCGCCACCGGCATCCGCGTCAGCAACGGTCGCGTGTACGAGGCCAACGGCAACGAGTTCGTGATGCGCGGCGTCAACCACGCACACGCCTGGTACCCGGAACGGACCAGTTCGATCACCGACATCGCCGCCAAGGGCGCCAACACCGTCCGCGTCGTCCTCAGCAGCGGCCACCGGTGGACCAGGACTACCACCGCCGAGGTCACGTCCCTGATCGGCAAGTGCAAGGCGAGCAAGCTCATCTGCGTGCTCGAGGTGCACGACACGACCGGTTACGGCGAAGATGCCGCCGCGACCACCCTGGACAAGGCCGCGGACTACTGGATCAGCATCAAAAGCGCACTGGCGGGCCAGGAGAACTACGTCATCGTCAACATCGGCAACGAGCCGTTCGGCAACAACAACCAGAGCGCCTGGACCGACGCCACCAAGAGCGCGATCGGCAAGCTGCGCGGTGCCGGCATCCACCACGCCCTGATGGTGGACGCTCCCGGCTGGGGCCAGGACTGGTCGAACGTCATGCGGAACAACGCCGCCTCGGTCTTCGCCTCCGACCCGGACCGCAACACCATCTTCTCGGTCCACATGTACGGGGTGTACGACACCGCCGCGGAGGTGCAGGGCTACCTGAACCACTTCGTGAACAACCGACTGCCCATCGTGGTCGGGGAATTCGGCGACGAGCACAGCGACGGGAACCCGCACGAGGACTCGATCATGGCGACCGCGCAGTCCCTGAAGCTGGGCTACCTCGGCTGGTCCTGGAGCGGCAACGGCAGCGGAGTCGAGTACCTCGACCTGGTCAGCGGCTTCAACGCGAACTCCCTGACCGGTTGGGGCAACCGCTTCTTCAACGGCGCCAACGGCATCTCCACGACCTCCAAGCCGGCCACCGTCTACGGCGGCACCGGCAGCACCGGAGGGAGCGGCACCGGCGGCACCGGCGGCACCGCCCCGAACGGATTCCCGTACTGCACCGGCGGCAGCGCCTCCGACCCCGATGGCGACGGCTGGGGCTGGGAGAGCAACCGCTCCTGCGTGGTCCGCGGCAGCTCCGCGGACCACTGACCACTCCCCCGTCGAAAACGGAGGAGAGCGAACAGGTGCCCTCCCGATCCCCTGGACGGGAGGGCACCCTCCGGCGCCCGGTAGGCGTTCGTCCCCTCCCTCCGCCTCGGCAGCGGGATCCGCCACGCCGTCCGCACGACCGACGCGGTCGAACCGATCGAGCGCGGAGTCGCCGGCGGTCGGGGCCCGCGACCACGTTCCCGACAGGCGGGCCGCACTCCGGCGCGCCCCCACGGCGATCCTGTCGCCCGGTCCCGCGAGCGAGGGAGCGGCCCGCCGGCCCGGCCGTGGGAAGACCCGCGCCGAACGCCGTCACCGAACACCTTCGACGACCGGCTCTCCCTCTAGTACGTCGACGCCCCCGGCCCCTCCGGTTGCGCCGGTTCGGCCGACGGGCCCTGGGCCGCGTCACCACCGACCGGCCGTGCCGCTCCGACAAGCACCGCCCGCGCAGGACGAACGTCCGGGTCGGCCGTCGAGCCGCTCGGAGCCCGTACGAGTCCCCCTCACCCCGCCCGGAGCGGCCCACGCCGTCCGCGCGACCCGCACCCACGCCACCACCGACACCCCGGGGCTCCGGAGCCGGCGCCGTTTCGGTTCCGCGGGGTGGCCGCCCCATCGAGGCGAGTCTCCCCATCGGCTCTCCCCCGGCGGCCCACCGCCGTGTCGCGACGGCAACCGGCTCCCGCTCACCGAGCACCCCACCACCTCATCCCTCGTCCCCGGAGCCCGGAGCCCGCACCCGCACCGCGCGATCCCACCCCGCTCACCCACACGGCTGAGCTCCGTACCGTCGTGTTGCCGCCGAGCGAGACGTGCCCCCGGCGTTTGCGGTGAAGCGCGGCACAACGGGGGTCGCCTCACCCTTTCGTGGGACGGCATTGTTCGATTTGAGGTCGCTAGCATTCCCCTCACACCGGGCCATGAAATTGCATGACGGGATTGCATGGGGCTCCCGCCTGCGCGATTCCAGCGGACCCGCCAAGAAGGATCAATTAATAGGATTATCCAACAGGAAGGGTGAGTCTCGAATGCAGGACTTCACGAACGGCATGGCGGCCGGCCTCATCACCACCCCGTGGGTGAAGAGCAGCGTCAGCGAAGCCAACGGCCAGTGCGTCGAGCTGTCGCAGCTGCGCAAGGGGAGCGTGGCGATGAGGAACTCCACCGACCCCGACGGACCGGCGCTGGTCTTCCCCGCCGTCGAGCTCGCCGCTTTCCTCGAGGGAGTCAAGGATGGCGAGTTCGACGCCCTGGTGGCCACGAACTAGGCTTACGTGGTAGTGAGTTCGGGCGACACTTCGCGCTCGGGCGTGTCATGATGGCGCATATGACAAGCCTCTGAAGGAGCGTCAGTGTCCCCGGACCCGATTCCCATCAACCGTCGGGCTCGGCGCATCGCCGGGCCCGACGGTACCAACACGGCCGCCTTGGTCATGCTGGGGCTGGCGGCTAAGGACCTGCGTGACGAAGCGGGACTTACACAGACCGCCCTCGCGAAGGCGATTCACGTATCGAACTCGACGATCAGCCGCCTGGAGAAGGCCGAAACCGCCCCGGAGCGGCGGACGGTCGAGTCGGTGTTGAACCACCTCCGTCCGAGCCCCGCGAAGAGGGCGGAGATCGAGACGTTGTTGTCGCGGGCGCTGGAGCCGGAATGGTTCCAGCATCGCTTCAGTGACTGCACCCCGGATTACCTTCGGCGGCTGCTGGGCCTGGAGTCGATGGCGATCCACCTGACGACGTACGACGTACGGCTGGTCTCCGGTCTCCTGCAGACGCCCGCGTACACGCGCTGCGTCATCCTCACCGGTCTGCACCTTCGCGAGTGGGACTCCCCCGAGGTGGAGCTGCGTCTCACTCAGCGCATGGAACGCCAGAAGCGCGTGTTCGAACAACCCGACCCACCTCGGTGCATCTTCCTCATGGACGAGTCCGTTCTGCTTCGGCGGGTCGGCCCCGACGAGGTGATGCGCGAGCAGATGTCACACCTTCGCGCACTGGCCGACCTGCCGCACATCACCATCCGGTTCGTGCTCCTCGACCGCATGATCGCGGGCAATGCCGGCACGATGGCCGGCTCGATGACCCACCTCGTGTTCGGCCGCGGCGGCCTTCCCGACTTCGTCTACGTCGAGGGGTACGAGAAGGCCGACTACTACAGCAAGCCCGCGCTGAGCGCCGAGGAGCGTGCGAAGCCGTGGCCGACCAAGGAGAACGAGTTCGAGCGGCATTTGCAGCTGCTCCTGCGTCTCCAGGGCGAAGCGTGCGCGTCCCCGGCCAAGAGCCGACTCATGCTGGACGAGGCCGTCAAGCGCTACTCGTAACAACTCGCGTGGCCCGACCGCCTACTCCCGGGGCGGCACCTTCCCCAGCCCCCCGTACTCCGTCCACTCGATGCTGCGCTGACGCTGCTGGAGTTCGGAGTCAGGACGCCAGTCGGTCACATCGACGAGTCCCGGCTCCTCCACGACGAGGTTCTTGAAGATCTCCTCCACGTCCGCCTTCTCCCGGACGCGGCCCCAGTTGCCGTGGGTCTGGACCCGCATGAGTTCGGTGACGTCGTCGCGGACCTCGGGATCGTCGCTCACGAGCTGGCAGACGACGACGAAACTGCCGGGGCGGAGCTTGTCGACGACCCTCTCCACGAGCTCTTTGGGGCCGGCGCTGTCGGGCAGGCAGTGAAGCACGGAGACGAACAGGGCGGCCACCGGCTCGGTGAAGTCGATGAGCCGGGTGAAGTCCTCGTGCGCGAAGATCGTGTCGGTGTCCGTCATGTCGACGGGCAGGATCGCGGTGTTGTCGTTCTCGTCCAGCAACGACTGGCCGAGCGCCAGGACGACGGGGTCGTTGTCGATGTAGACGACGTGGGCCTCGGGATCGACCTCTTGGGCGATCTGGTGCACGTTGCGCTGCGTCGGCAGACCGGATCCGAAGTCGATGAACTGCCTCATGCCGTGCTCCTCGGCGAGCACACGGACCACGCGCTGGAGGAACAAGCGGTTGTTCAGTGCGAGTTCGCGTGACGTGGGCGCGATATCCAAGAGCAGTCGGCAGGCTTCCCGGTCGACTTCGAAGTTGTTGCTGCCACCCAGCAGCCAGTCGTACATACGCGCCGCGCTTGGCACCGACAGATCGACATGCTTCTGCTTCGCCAACGGGCGTGTCCCCTCGCCGTTTCCGCCGCGCTCCCAGTGGATTCGCCCATCCTATGAGGGCAGCACACAGCGCACCAGCGCCGGTACGGGTGAAGGGTGGCGCAAGGTGGCGAAAAGTGGCGGAGCGGAGTGCCACGCCGGCGGATACGTGCGCGGGTGTCGTTCAGGAGTGCGTCAGGCGCTTCTCCCCGGCGAGGTGAGGCAGCGCGCGCCGGGCGACACCGAGGCCGGCCTCGACCGCGGGAGGTTCGAGGCCCATGAGTTCGGCCGCCTCGTCGACGGAGAGGCCGAGCCGATGGCAGAGCACCACGCTGTCGGCGCTGGTCTCGGGAAGGCCGTGGTACAGGGCGGCCACCCCGGCGTCCTGCGGTGGGCTGTCGTCGGCCTCGCAGCGGATGTGGTGGCGGAGTTCCTCCCAGACGTCGGCCGCGAGACAGGGCTGGTTCAGCAGCCAGTCCCAGTGCCGGTGGGCGTAGGCCAGGGTGGCGCGCACCACGGTCACCGCTCCGGCGGACAGGCGCGCCTCGGCGTAGCGCGTGTAGCGGGGGCGGTTTCGTTCGGCGAAGGCGGCGAACCCGAGGCCGGCGGCGACGAGGGCGGGCCCCGGCTGCACGCGGGGGTGAGTCCGCGCACCGGCCTTCGGCGCACTCGATCGAGGGGTGGAGAGAATGGGGAGCTCCTCAAGCATGCGGGACCGCTCGCCGGCCCTGTACTCATTGCCGCGCATCGCAGCGGCACGGGGAGAGGGCTCCACGCCCTTCAGGGCGCGGAGCCGGAATGCCCGGGCTGCCCGGACCGGGCCCCGGGTGACGTTCACGCCGGCATGTCAGGTGAAGCCCAGCACGGTCACGACGAAGGCGGACCCGGCCGCGTCGGCGTCGGTGTCCGGGCCCGGAGTCCGCCCCGGGGCGAGCGCGGCGGGAAGGGCACTCGGCCTGACCGGCGCGCATCTGCCGGATCCATCGAGAAGTGCCACGGGAAAGGCACGGGAGCTGATACCGTGAAATTGCCCGGAGGGCGGCTGCAGATGCCCTCGGCGAATCGGTTCGAACATTTGGTGCATTTACCTTCGATCTGAATCGTCCTCGGGAATGTGGTGACGCACCTTCCCGGGCGGGCCCTCGACCAGGGGCCCGAAAGGAAAGTACCGCGCCGCACAGGGCGATCGGGCCCCTCACCCCCCTCATGCAAAGTCATTCTTGTCGTACTTAGTACTTCGGTCAAAAGTGATCAAAATCTTCCATCATTTGACCATGTCCGATAATGGAAGAGTCAATCTCATTCCCTCTCGGTCCGAAGGGGCAATTTCACCTCACATTTGACGTGGAAGGACTCCAGGCGGGGCGACGCCGGCCGGGGTCGGAAAGGCCACTTCGGTTCCCGTACCCGTGACCGACCCGTCATTCCTCGTTCACGCCGACGGCCTCGGCATACCGGCCCTCTTCCGCGACGGCCCGCACCGTCCGACGGCGAACGGTCCCCGCCTCGGCGGCCCGGCCGGCGAGGGGACCAAGAGCAAGCACACCCGCGAGGTCCCCCTCGTCGAGGAGATCCGGCCCGTCGTAGCGCAGCGCGTCCTGGCCGCCGGCCCCGTCTCCGACGCCCGCCTGTTCACCGGGTCCCGCGGCGGCCTCATCACCACCGCCGGAGCCGTGCTCACGCCCCACCCCGGCGTGCCGCGCACCCCACGATCCCCGTCGCCGTCGCGCGCCGGCGCGGTCAGCGAGTTGGTCCCCAAGAGGCCCCAAAACGATCAAGGGGCCGTTTCAGATTCCTCTGAAACGGCCCCTGACCTGCGACTCTTTCGAGTCGGGACGACAGGATTTGAACCTGCGACCCCTTGACCCCCAGTCAAGTGCGCTACCAAGCTGCGCCACGTCCCGATGCGTCTCGGCCCGGCCATCGCCGGGTGAGCGCGCAAGAGAACATTACCTCACCGCGCGGGCAGGTCCGAAAGGGGCTGGTGGGCGCGGGCCGCCAGGGTGTCGGCGCCGCAAACCGCGGCGAGGGCGGCGGCGCGGGCCAGTTCGGCGCGGGAGCCGAGGACGTGGTCGTGGCGGACGAGGGCGTGCCCGTACGCGGACGGGGACGCCTCCGGGTGGCGTACCGCGCGGGCCAGGAGGGCCCTGGCCTCGTCGGGAGTAGTGAAGCGGCGCGGCGCAGGGCCTCTCGGAGGGCGGTTCCGGTGCCGGAGCGTTCCGCGCGGGTGAGGGCGAGGGCGGCGAGGCCGGCGACCAGGCCGCTGCCGCGTGCCGACGCGCCCAGGCCGCGCAGGAGGCCGGTGGAGCGGGCGACGGGTTCCGACCTCCGGTCCCGTACGGTCGCGAGGAGCTCGACCGTCCCGTACGGGTCGCCGCCGGTGACCCCCCGCAGTTCCCGGCAGGACGGGGCGTCGGTGCGGTCGCCGAGCGCCGCGCGGGCCGGGTCGGCGATGGTGTCCTCGGTGAGGGCCCGCAGGGGGGCGGTGAACCCGGCCCGGGCGGCGGCGCACCCTTTATCGAATGCGGGTTCGAGTGGTGAGGGTGGCCGGGGCGTCGGTCGGAGCAGACGATTCGGGCCGTCCGCGCCGGGCGGGGACAATGGGCGGATGGACAGGGCTCGGAGGGACCGCGACGCGGAGGGGCGCGCCCGCAGCGTGCGACCCCGGGACGGGCTGGGGAGGCCGCTGCCGTACGGAACGCCGGGGGTGGAGCGGCAGCCCGAGGGGGTGGAGCGCTCCCCCGAGGAGAGCCTGCGGGAGGCGCAGCGGCTGCTGGACGCGGGGCGGCCGTTCCACGCGCACGAGGTGCTGGAGGACGCGTGGAAGGCGTGCGCCGGCGCGGGGCGCGAGCCGGAGCGGGAGCTGTGGCGGGGGCTGGCGCAACTGGCGGTCGGGCTGACGCACGCGGCGCGCGGCAACGCCGCGGGCGGGGAGCGGCTGCTGCTGCGCGGTGCGGACCGGATCGGGCCGTACGGGGCCGGGAGCGGGGCTCCGGGGCCGTACGGGGTCGACGTGGGCGGCCTCGCGGCGTGGGCACGGGAGCTCGCGGGGCGGCTGCGCGGGGGCGCGGGCGCGGCGGTGGACCCGGTCGCGGAGGCGCCCCGGCTGACCGGGCGCTGACCGGGCGCCGGCCGGGTCGGTCCGTCGGTGGTCCTGGCGGAAACCGCACGGTGAGGGGTGCCGGGGGCGGTGCGGTCACCCGCCGCCGAGCCGGTCGCGCAGGACGGCGGCGTGGCTGCGCTCCGGGTCCTTGGCGGCCGTCAGCAGGGTGAGCGGCCCCTGCCGCGTGAGGGCCCGGACGCGGTCGAGGGCCTCGGCGGCCCGGGGTTCGGCGAGCTCGGCCTCGTACCGGCGCCGGAACTCCTCGAACACCTCGTCGGACGTGGCGTCGGAGGCGTGGAACCAGCGGCGCAGCCCGGTCGACGGGGTGGCGGACCTGGGCCACTCGTCGACCCTCGCGTCGGCCTTGGAGAGCCCGCGCGGCCACAGCCGGTCGACGAGCACCCGCGGCCCGTCGCCGGGCTCCGGGGACTCGTACACCCGCCGCAGCCGGACGCGGGGCTCGGGACGGCTCATGCCCCCAGCGTCCCCCGGCCCCCGCCCTCCGGCAACACCCACCGGCCGGCCCGGCGGCCTGTGCGGGGCGGCGGGCGGCGGCGGGCGGGCCGGAAGAGGCCGCCCCCGGCGCCGGGGGCAGGCCGGAGCCGGGGGCAGGGGCGCTCCCCGCCGTGCCGGGGCGGGGGCGCGGGCGGGGTCCGTGTCCGGACGCCCTGGCCGGTGTGCTGGTGTGACGTTTCCGCGGTGGGGTCCCCGTGCCTAGACGCGCTGCCAGAGCGCCGGCACGTTCGGCGGCTCCCAGCCGGCCTGGGCCTGGTGGGACTGGAGGCAGCGGTAGGTCGCGCCGCCGTACGTGACCTGGTCGCCGGCGCTGTACACGGTGCCCGCCGCCCACGTGCCGCCCGGTTCCTCCGGCGGGTCGCCCGGCCCCGGCTCACCGGGGTCCGTCGTGGTGGTGAGGGTGAGGCCGTACGTCTGGAGGATCGGGTTGATCGGCTGGTGGTACGTCGTGCCGCCCGACCGGCAGTCGCCGGAGCCGCCCGAGGTGACGCCCTGGGCCTGGCTGCCGGAGATGTACGAGCCGCCGGAGTCCCCGGGCTCGGCGCACACCGACGTGCGGGTGACGCCGCTGATGGTGCCCTCCGGGTAGGTGACGCTCGTGTTGTGCTGCTGGATCGCCCCGCAGTGCCAGCCGGTGGTGGAACCGGACCGGCAGATCGACGCGCCGACGACGGCCTGCGTCGACCCGGTGACCTGGACGTTCTGGCCGCCCGCTCCCTTGACGTACGGGGTGGAGCGCCAGTTGCTGTTCGCGGCCACCCACGCCATGTCGCGGCCGGGGAAGCTGGACCCCTGGAAGGAACCCAGCGCGATCTGGTTGAAGCCGCTGGTGGCGGTGCCGGCACGGCCGCAGTGGCCGGCGGTGGCGAAGCCGTGCTGGGTGCCCTTGGTGACGGCGTAGCCGATCGAGCAGCGGCCTCCGCCGCCCATGTAGTACGCGTCTCCGCCCCGGATGTCGTACAGCGGGCGCGGCCGCTCGGCGGAGGACTCGACACGGACGAGGGACCGGTCGACGCCGGCGGCCCTCAGGAACGACTCGGCGGCGGCCCGCTTGGTGGCGCGGACGGTGACGGAGTTGGTGCGCACGTCGACGTACCAGACGGGCGTGTCGAGGGTGTCGGTGCGGGCGGCGGCCCGGTCGAGGGCGGCCTTGGCGGCGTCGAGGGCGGCCAGCGCGTGGGGGACGACCTTGGCCTCGGCGCCGGCCGCGCGGATCGCCGGGGCGTCGGCCGGGTCGGTGGTGGCGACGGTGAGGGTCGCCGACTCGGCGCCCCGCACCCAGGCTCCCGCGTAGTCCGCGCCGAGGGTGCCGCCGAGGCGGCCGGCCACCGCGCCGGCCTCCGCCTCGTTCACCAGGCGCCGCTGGGCCTGGGGCGCGCTCAGCCCCAAGTCCCGCTGCATCGCGGCGAGTACGTCGGGGGACGGCTTGTCGGCGCCCATGCTCACCGCGGCCGAAGGGGGGGTGGCGGGCGGGGTGGGCGCGGCGACCGCCGCGCCGGGGAGCGCGGTCAGCGCGAGCGCGCCGACGGCCGTTGCGGCGACGGCCCACGCGGCTCCGGTGTGTCTGTGGAGCATCTGGTGTTCTCCTCGGTTTCGGTGGGGGTCCCGAAACCGTAGGTCTTGCCGAATGCCCCTCAGAAGATGTCGCTTTTCCCTCTCTTCGACGTTATGGGAGGGCCGAAGCCCTCCAGGCGGCGTAACTGCGGCTGCGGGCCGCCGCCTCGGTGTGCGCGGCGCGCGCCCGGGCGACGACGGACGGCGCGGCGAGCGCGGCGGGCGCGGCCGGGTGCCAGCCGATGAGGTGCCGCCACACGAGGGGCGTGCCGGCGAGCGGCCGGGTCACGAGCCCGGCCGTGTCGGGGAACGTGGCGCGGCAGAGCCCGACGGCCCGCCCGACCTGGACCAGGTGGACGCAGGAGGCGGTGTCGGTCTCGTACACCCGGGACGGGGCGAAGCCGGCGCGGGCGCAGGCCGCGTGGAAGCAGTCGGCGAAGCAGCCGTCGCCGGGCACGTCGGCCCAGGCGGCGCCGGCGAGGTCGGCGAGGTCGACCTGGTCGCGGGCGGCGAGGGGGTGGCCGGTCGGCAGCATGACGAAGACGGGGTCGGTGGCGATCTCCGCCCAGGCCAGCCGGTCGCCCCCGGGCGGGGCGCTGGTGCCGCAGGTGCCGATCAGGGCGTAGTCGAGGCGGCCCTCGGTGACGGCGGCGGCGATCTCGCGCTCGGACCAGGAGGTGTGGGTGGTGACGGCGGCGCCGGGGTGGGCGGCGGCGAGCCGGTCGACGAGGGCGCCGAGGAGCGGGCCGTGCGTGCCGCCGAGCCGGAAGCGGCTGCCCGTGCCCTCGGTGGCACCCCTGGCGAACCGTACGGCGTCCTGCTGGAGCTCGCTGACCGCGGGCAGCACGATCCTGGCCCGCTCCAGGACGAGCTCGCCGAGGGGCGTCGCCCTCACCCCGTGTCGCCCCCGCTCGAACAGGGCCCCTCCCAGTACGCGCTCGATCCGCTTCAGCTGGGCGCTGAGGGCGGGCTGGGCCAGGCCGAGCGTGGTGGCGGCCTTGGTGAGGCTGCCCGCGTCGGCGATCGTCCGCACCGTCTTCAAGTGCCGCAGCTCAAGGTCCATGGAGCGAGCTTCGCGGGCCCGCCCGGACAGGGCAAGACTCTGGTCCGGACCTGTACGGCCGCTCCGGGGAAACCGCCGCGGAATCCGTGGGAGGGGGTCTGTCGAGCGGGAGGCGATCACGAGATATCTTGATGTCGAGCAATGTTACAGACGTGGAGCGGAGCACCCGGTGACTGACTCGACCATCATCTACACCCACACTGACGAGGCCCCGGCCCTGGCGACGTACTCGTTCCTGCCCGTGGTCCAGGCGTACGCCTCGACGGCCGGCGTCAGCGTCGAGACCCGCGACATCTCGCTGGCGGGGCGGATCATCGCCTCCTTCCCGGAGCACCTCCAGGAGGGGCAGCGCATCGACGACGCGCTGGCCGAGCTCGGTGAGCTGGCCAAGACGCCCGGCGCCAACATCATCAAGCTGCCGAACATCTCGGCGTCGATCCCGCAGCTGAAGGCCGCCGTCGCGGAGCTCCAGGAGAAGGGCTACGCCCTTCCGGACTACCCGGACGACCCGAAGACGGACGAGGAGCGCGACATCCGCGCCCGGTACGACAAGGTCAAGGGCAGCGCCGTCAACCCGGTCCTGCGCGAGGGCAACTCGGACCGCCGCGCCCCCGCCTCGGTCAAGAACTACGCCAAGGCGCACCCGCACCGCATGGGCGCCTGGTCGGCCGACTCCAAGACGAACGTGGCGACGATGGGCGCCGACGACTTCCGGTCCACCGAGAAGTCCGCGGTGATCGCCGAGGGCGGCACCCTGCGCATCGAGCTGGCCGGTGAGGACGGCACGACGACCGTGCTGCGCGAGTCCGTGCCGGTCCTGGCGGGCGAGGTCGTGGACGCGTCGGTGATGCGCGTCGAGGCGCTGCGCGAGTTCCTGTCCGCGCAGGTCGCCCGCGCCAAGGCCGAGGGCGTGCTGTTCTCCGTCCACCTGAAGGCCACGATGATGAAGGTCTCGGACCCGATCGTCTTCGGCCACGTGGTCCGCGCGTTCTTCCCGAAGACCTTCGCCGCCTACGGCGACGTGCTCGCCGGCGCCGGCCTCAGCCCGAACGACGGCCTCGGCACGATCCTGAAGGGCCTGGAGGCGCTGCCGCAGGGCGAGGAGATCAAGGCGTCCTTCGACGCCGAGCTCGCCGAGGGCCCGGCCCTCGCCATGGTCGACTCGGACCGCGGCATCACCAACCTCCACGTGCCGAGCGACGTCATCGTCGACGCCTCCATGCCGGCCATGATCCGTACCTCCGGCCACATGTGGGGCCCGGACGGCAAGGAGGCCGACACGCTCGCGGTCCTCCCGGACAGCAGCTACTCCGGCGTGTACCAGGCCGTCATCGAGGACTGCCGCGCCAACGGCGCCTTCGACCCGGCGACGATGGGCTCCGTCCCGAACGTCGGCCTCATGGCGCAGAAGGCCGAGGAGTACGGCAGCCACGACAAGACCTTCGAGATCGCGGCGCCCGGCACGGTCCGCGTCGTGGACCAGGCGGGCGAGGTCGTCCTGGAGCAGTCCGTGAACCGCGGCGACATCTTCCGGATGTGCCAGACCAAGGACGCGCCGATCAAGGACTGGGTGAAGCTGGCCGTCACCCGCGCCCGCGCCACCGGCGACCCGGCCGTGTTCTGGCTGGACGAGAGCCGCGCCCACGACGCGCGGCTGATCGAGAAGGTCAAGGCGTACCTGCCGGAGCACGACACCGAGGGCCTCCAGATCGAGATCATGGCGCCGGTCGAGGCGACCAAGTTCTCCCTGGAGCGCATCCGCCGCGGCGAGAACACCATCTCCGTCACCGGCAACGTGCTGCGCGACTACCTGACCGACCTGTTCCCGATCCTGGAGCTCGGCACGAGCGCCAAGATGCTGTCGGTCGTCCCGCTGATGAACGGCGGCGGCCTGTTCGAGACGGGGGCGGGCGGCTCCGCCCCGAAGCACGTCCAGCAGCTCGTCAAGGAGAACTACCTGCGCTGGGACAGCCTGGGCGAGTTCCTCGCGCTGGCCGTCAGCTTCGAGCACTTCTCGCAGGTCACGGGGAACGCCCGGGCCAAGGTCCTGGCCGACACGCTGGACCGCGCGACCGCGACGTTCCTCAACGAGGACAAGTCGCCGACCCGCCGCGTCGGCGGGATCGACAACCGCGGCAGCCACTTCTACCTCGCCCTGTACTGGGCGCAGGAGCTGGCGCGGCAGACCGATGACAGCGTGCTCGCGGAGGCGTTCGCGCCGCTCGCGAAGACCCTCACCGAGCAGGAGGGCACGATCGTCGAGGAGCTGATCGCCGTGCAGGGCCAGCCGGCCGACATCGGCGGCTACTACCAGCCGGACCCGGAGAAGGCGGCGGCGGTCATGCGCCCGTCGCAGACCTTCAACCAGGCCCTGGCGTCCCTGAGCTGACGCCACGCGCGCGAAGGCCGTGCCGGGCACTGTCCGGCACGGCCTTCGCCGTACCCGGGCGCCCTCCCGGGACGGACTTCCCGGGGCTGCCCGGACGGGCTCCCGGGGACGGCCGTACTCGGCCGGCCGTCCCCTGCCGCCCGCGGGCCGCTCACCGGGACGGCAGGGCCACCGCGGGCTCGGCGTGCGCCTCCCGCCCCGCCCCGCGCGGCGCCGCCGGCTCGTCGGGCTCCCGGATCGTCCCCGGCAGCAGCCCTCCCTGGTCGCGCAGGCGGCGGCAGACGTCCGCCAGGACGGCGATGTTGGGGTTCTCGCGGTTCGGTTCGGGCCAGACCACGCTGAAGGTGCACGGCGCCAGGTCCGCGACGGGGCGGTAGCGGATGTCGGGCCGGGGGAACAGCTCGGCCGCGACGGCGGGCAGGAAGGCGATGGCCCCGTCGAACGAGACGGCGGACAGCAGGGACTCGACCCGGATGGCGTGGTGGTCGGTGTAGCGCACCGGGGTGCCGTCGGGGCGGGGGTCCATGCCCCAGAAACGTCGCTCGGCGACGGACACCGCCGGTGCCAGGCCGACCATGGGGCGGTCGGCGAGGTCCGCCAGCCGCAGCGCCGGCCGCCGTGCGAGCGGGTCGGAGGAGGACAGGCACACCACGCGCGGCTCGGTGGTGAGCGGCTCGGCGTGGAAGCCGGCGGACACCGGACCGTAGACGAACGCCGCGTCGATCTTCCCCAGCGCCAGGGCCATCGGCTGCTCGACGAGGTCGAGCACCTGGAAGTCGACCTCCAGGCCGCGGTGCAGGGTGGTGAGCGTGGCGATCACGCTGCGCGTGGCGGCCAGGGTCGCGGCGCAGTCGGTGAGTCCGATCCGCAGGACCATCCCGTCGGCCCCGGCCGTCGAGTGCCGAGCGGCGTCGCGCAGTTCGTCCGCCGCCCCCACCACGTTCCGCACGAGCGGCAGCAGGGAGCGGCCCAGAGGGGTCAGTTGCACCCTGCGGCTGGTACGGGTGAACAGTTGGACCCCCAGGCGCCGCTCCAGGGTGCGGATCTGCTGGCTGAGGGCGGGCTGGGTGAGGTACAGCCGCGCGGCGGCACGGCCGAAATGCAGTTCCTCGGCCAACGCCAGCAGCGACCGCAGTTGATGAACGGCTGGGTCCTCCGCGCCGGCCATCCCCCACGCCTCCTACCGCTGCAGTTGCGTCTTCATCCATCAAGCATGCTAATCGATGGATCATTGCGCAAGCCCTCCGGTTCGCGGGAAACTGGCGTAGCCCGGGTCCGGTTGCGGGGATTCCGGTACAGCGCGAGGGCATTGGCCGAAAACCGGTCCGCCAATCCTTTGCCCTGTCCTGAATTCGCCCGCACACGGCAGGGCGCTCTCCGGCACGTTCCGCGGAGGGCGGTCGCCGGATCGCGTACGGAAGGGTCGGCGGAGGACCGCACGAGCCCGACCGGCGATACGGCGACAACCGCGCACGACCATAGAGCATCGAACGGTTTGTCAGGTCATCGGTGATCGTCGAACATCCCCCGGGAACCGCCCGCCCGCACGGGCCGATCCCCCGGTCCCGCGCCCGTGTCCGTACCCGAATGCTCCGTGGAGGTGGTGTGAACGGCGACTGGTCGGGGGCACCGGCCGTGAGCGCGGAAGCGGCGGCCGGGCGGCGTCCCCCGTCCCCGGCGGTCCCGCGGCGAACGCCCCGGGGACCCACCGAACGGCACCGGAGCGCTCCGCCGGGCACGGCGGCCGGACCACCCCCGGGCGCCGGTCCTCCCGTGACGCCGCGCGGCGCGCCGCGCCACGGTCGAGGAGGCGGTGGACCGGCAAAGCCGCACGCCTCCGGAAACCGTCGCCTCACGCATTCCTCTTCACGGACCGCGAATCCCCGCTTCCCGGACCCTCTGAAAGGAAGTACCCGCACATGACGAATTCCACGTCCACCCCCGTGGGTGGCCGGCGCGTTCCGCCGTATTCCCCCACCCGCACGGCCGGATTTCCGGGCGGCAGTGCCCCGGGAGGAATTCCGTTCCCGGCGCGGGTGGGGTGAGACCATGGGCATCGGTATCGTGGGCACGGGGATATCCGGTCTTCACCTGGCCCTCCGGCTGCGGCAGTCGGGCATCGACGCCACCTTGTACTCGGCCCAGGGGCCGGACGAGATCCGCGGCGGGCCGCCGTTGAACTTCGTCACCAGGTTCGCCTCCACCCGGGAGCGGGAAAAGGCGCTCGGTCTGACCGCGTGGGAGTCGAGCACGTTCGACAACGCCTGGGTCCACATGTGCGTGGAGGCGCCGGGGGGGCCGTCGTTCCGCGCCCGGCTGCCCCGGCCCGCCAGTTCGGTCGACTTCCGGATGTACCTCGCCGCGCTGCTGGAGGAGTACCGGCGGCGCGGCGGGAGCTGGGTCCGCGAGCGGGTGGCGGACCGGGACGACCTGCTGCGGCTGGCCGAGCGGCACGAGCTGCTCGTCGTGGCGGCCGGGCGGGGAGCGCTCACGGACGTCTTCCCACGCGACCCGGCCCGCTCGCCGTACGACTCCGCGCCGCGGCACCTGGTCGGCGGCCTCTTCCACGGCGTCCGGTCCCCGGAGGAGCCCGGGATGACCATGCACATGGTCCCCGGTGCCGGTGAGGTCCACGCCCCGGCGTACCACTCGTTCACCGGGCGGGTGACCGCGGTGCTCGTCGAGGCGGTGCCGGGCGGCCCCTTCAGCGCGGTGACGGACCGGGACCACCGGGAGGATCCCGGCCGGTTCGCCGGGGAACTGCTGGAACTGCTCGCCGCGTACGCGCCCGCCCTGCGCGCCCGGATCGACGAGCGGGAGTTCGCCCTGACCCGGCCCGTGGACCTGATGCGGGGCGCGGTGGTGCCGGGGGTCCGCCACGGCTGGGCCCGGCTGGCCGACGACCGGTACGCGCTGGCCGTGGGCGACGCGTGGATCACCAACGACCCGATCACCGCGCAGGGCGCCAACCTCGGCTCGGCCCTGGCCTTCCAGCTGGCGGACGCGCTGCGGGAGCACCCCGGGCCGTACGACGAGGCGTTCTGCCGCGCGGTCTCGGAGCGGATGTGGACGACCGCCCAGCCCGTCGTCGACTGGACGAACCTGTTCGTCGGCCCCCCGCCGCCCCAGGTGGGCACGCTGATGGCCGCCGCCGCGGCCGACCAGCGGGTGGCGGACGCCTTCGTCGCCCGGCTCGACCGCCCGGACGCCATGTGGCGGTGCGTGCGCAGCCCGGAGAGCACGGCCCGGTTCATCGAGGAGGCACGAGCAGTGAGGAGCGCCGCATGAGCGTGAAGGTCGGCCTCGTCTGGGACGCGGTCGGAGACGTGGGGGCCGGACGCGGGCTGCTGGAGGTCGCGCGCCGGGCCCGGCTGGACGCCTTCATGGTGGTCGACCACCTGATCAACGTCTTCCCCCGGCAGGCCTGGGACACCGACTTCAGCTACCTGGCCGCGGACATGCCCACCCCCGACCGGTGCCTCGACTTCGCCACCGTGCTCGGCAACTTCGCCCCGCTGGCCGGCCCGGTCCGGCTCGCCATCGGGGTCACCGACCCCCACCGCCGGCACCCCGCCGTACTGGCGCAGACCGCGCTGACCCTCGCCCAGCTCACCGAACGGGCACCCGTGCTCGGCATCGGGGCGGGCGCGCTGGAGAACCTCGTGCCGTACGGCGTGCCGCACGACCACCGGGTGGGCCGGGTCGAGGAGGCGCTGCGCGTCCTGCGGATGTTCTTCTCGGGCGAGGGCCCGCACGACTTCCGGGGCCGCCACTTCACCCTGGACCGCGCCCTCATGGGCCTGCCCGCTCCGGCGGGCCGAACCCCGCTGATCTGGCTGGGGGCGAACCGCGAGCGCATGCTGAACCTGGCCGGCCGCTACGCCGACGGGTGGATCCCCTCCGACCTGATGGCTCCGGACGAGTACGCCCGGCGGCTGGCCGTGGTGCGCACGGCCGCCGAGCAGGCGGGCCGGGATCCCGACGCCGTCCTCCCCTCGGGCGGCGTGCCGATCGTGGTGGCGGAGTCCGACGCCGCCGCCCAGGACCTGCTGCGGGCCGCCCCGATCCGGTTCCTGGCCCTGCACGCGGGAGCGCGGGCCTGGCGCGCGCACGGTGCCGCGCACCCCTTCGGCGAGGAGTACAAGGGCCTGGTCGACCTGCTGCCGCACCTGCTGACCCGTGAGGAGGTGACCCGGGCGCTGGCCGCGGTGCCCGACGAGGTGGTCGCCGACCAGGTCCTGGCCGGCAGCCGGGAGACGGTGCTGAAGAAGATCGGCGAACTGATCGAGGCGGGCATGCGGCACCCCATGCTGATGCCCGCCTCCGCCATGGCGTCGCCGGAGGCGGCCCGGTTCACGATGGAGGCCGTGGGCTGGCTCGCCGACCGGCTGCGCGGCGGGTCCGCCGAGGAGGAGGCGAAATGAGCGGCGTGGGCATCATCGGCTGCGGCATCTCCGGTCTGCAACTGGCCCTGCGGCTCCAGCAGCTGGGGGTGCCGGCCACGGTGTACTCGGAGCACGACGTCGACCGGCTCAAGGCCGGGCGGCCACGGAACTTCCCCGCGCGGTTCGGCCCCACCCAGGAGCGGGAGCGGGAGCTCGGCGTCTTCGACTGGGACTTCCCGGACGCCCAGGTCCACCACTGGGCGGTCACCATGCACACCGGCGGCCCGCGGCCGCTGGAGTTCCTCGGCGCCCTGCGGCCCCCCTCCAGCGTGGTGGACTTCCGGATCTACCTGCCGCACCTGCTGTCCGCGTTCGTCGACCGCGGCGGTGAGCTGGTGATCGGGGACTTCCCGGTCGAGGACCTCGCGCCCCGCCACGACCTGCTGGTCGTCGCCAACGGCAACCAGTCGGTGCGGCGGCTGTTCCCCGCCGACCCCGAGCGGTCGCCGTACTCCGCCCCTCAGCGCGTCCTGTGCACCGGGATCTACTTCGGCATCGGCGAGGAGGTGCCGCACTCCGTCGACATCCACTTCCTGCCCGGCGCGGGGGAGATACTGAAGCTCCCGTTCCTCTCCCCCGCCGGGCGGGCCGACGTCCTGTCGATAGAGGCGATACCCGGCGGCCCGCTGGAGGCCGCCCGGCACTTCGACGCCGACGCCGACCCCGCCGCGTTCCACCGGGACGTACTGGACCTGGTCGCCGCCTACGCCCCGCGGCTGCGCGAACGCATCGACACGGCCGGGTTCTCACTGATCGCGCCCGGCGAACTGGCCCAGGGCGGGATCACACCGGTGGTGCGCCGGGGCTGGACCCGGCTGGACGACGGCACCTGCGCGCTGGCCATCGGGGACGCCTGGATCACCAACGACCCGCTCACCGCGCAGGGCGCCAACCTCGGCTCGTACACGGCCTTCGCGCTGGCCGGCCTCATCGCCGGCAACGAAGGGCCGTTCGACGAGGGGTTCTGCCGCGAGGCGTCGGCCCGGCTGTGGGAGCACGCACGCCACGTCGTGGAGTGGAGCAACGCCTTCCTCGCCGAACCGCAGCCGCACGTGGCGGGGTTGTTCCGACGGGCCGCGGCGGACCCGCGGGTCGCCGACGCGTTCATCAGCAACTTCCATGACCCGGTCTCGATGTGGCAGGCCCTGGCGACCCCGGAGGGCACGGCCGCCTTCGTGGCCCGCTGCGAGCGGCAGGCGCCCCCGCCCGCCGGCCCCCCGGCGGTCCCCCGCGGGTGACCGGCCGCGCCCGGCCCCTCCTCCCGGCACGACCCGACGCGACCCGAAGCCGCCCCGTCGCCGACCCGAAGCGACCCGATACGAACCGACGCAAAGGAACACCATGACCTTCCCGGACATGGCCCGTGACGAGAAGGGCCGCCTGATCCCGGAGTCCGAGCAGACCGCGGTGTGGCTGCTCGGCGGCCTGGCGCAGATACGCGTGCCCGGCTCGGCCACCCGGAACTCCTTCACCGTCGTCCAGCACACCGGCAACCGCGGCTACAACACCCCGCTGCACGTCCACGACTACGAGGACGAGGTCTTCATCGTCCTGGACGGCACCCTGCGCATGGTCTGCGACGGCGAGGAGCAGGTCGCCGAGGCCGGCAGCACGATGATCGTCCCGCGGAACGTTCCGCACGGCTTCGTGACCACTTCGGACAACGCTCGTTTCCTGACCATCCACTCCACACCGCAACCGGACCGCCGCCCGCAGTTCGACCTCTTCCTGGAAGCGGAGCTGCCGCACGCCAAGACGCTCACCCTGCCCACCGAGGACCTCGCCGGCCCGGACCTCGACCACCTGATCGCGCTGGGTTCCGCGTACGCGTTCCGCTACGCCGGCCCGCCACCCGCCCCGTGAGGGGCACCCCGCGGGGCACCCCCGGCCGGGGCCCGACGCGCCGTCCACCGCGGCGCGTCGGGCCCGGCCCCGCGGGCGACAGTCGCGTCCACCCCGAATCAGAAGAGACAGCATGTCGTTGAAGCTCGTTGCCCTGATGCTGTGCGTGTTCGGCATCACCTCCGGTGAGTTCGTCATCGCCGGCATCCTGCCGGACGTCGCCGACGACCTGGAGGTGTCGATCCCCTCCGCCGGACTCCTGGTCACGGCGTACGCCATCGGAATGATCGTCGGCGGTCCGGTGCTGACCGCGCTCACAGCGCGCTACCCGCGCAAACCGCTCATCGTGGGCCTCATGGTGATCGTGGTGATCGGGAACCTCGCCTCGGCGCTGGCCCCCGTGTACTCCGTCCTGTTCGTGGCACGCGTCGTGACCGCGCTGATCACCGCCACCTTCTTCGCCAACGCGGTCGTCATCGCCGTGTCCACGGCCCCGGAGGGCAAGCAGGCCTCCACCGTGTCCAAGCTGGCCTTCGGGATGAACCTGTCGATGATGCTCGGTGCGCCGCTCGGCACCTTCATCGGCAACAACTTCGGCTGGCGCGCCACCTTCGGCGTCATCGCCGTCGTGTGCCTGCTCGGCCTGCTGCTGGTGCTGCCGTCGGTGCCGAACGTGGCGGGCGCGACACCGGGGGGCTCGGCCGTGGCCGAACTGCGGGTGTTCCGCAGCCGGGACGTCCAGCTCGCGATCCTCATCACCGCCGTCGCCAACATGGGCCTGCTGATGGTGTTCACCTACTTCGCGCCGCTGCTCACCGACGTCTCCGGGTTCGCCGCCGGCTCGGTCGCGGTGCTGCTGGTCGTGTACGGCGTCGGCGCGGCGGTCGGGAACTTCGCCGGCGGCTGGCTGTCCGACCGGGCCCTGATGCCGTCGCAGGTCGCGCTGCTGGGGCTGCTCGCCGCGGGCCTGCTGTTGACCTGGGCGGTCAGCGGCAGCACCGTGGCCGCCGCCGTGATGGTGTTCTTCGTCGGCGCGCTCGGCTTCTCCGTCATCCCCGGCATGCAGACCCGGGTCCTGAACACCGCCAGTTCGGCACCGACCCTGGCCATCGCGGTGAACGCCTCCGCCTACCAGGTCGCCGCCGCGCTGGCCGGCTGGCTGGGCGGTCTGGTCATCGACGGCCCCGGTCTGCGCTCCGTCTACCTCGCCGCCGCCGCGGTCACCGTCCTCGGCATCCTCGTGAGCTGCTACGCCTGGTACCGGGACCGCGCCACGGCCGCCTCCGGGTCCCCGGAGACGGCGGTGGAGACCTCGCCGGCCTGACGCCCGTACCGTACGGGCACCCCGCGAGGAGGAACCCCGAGCCGCGCGTCCGCCCCGGTCACCGGCGGCCGGAGCGGGCGCCGCGGCTCACGGGGGCTTACGGGGGCTTACGGGGGCTTACGGGGGCTTACGGGGGCTTACGGGGCCGTACGGCCACCGGCCGGTACGGCCCGCCCGACGGCGGACGTGGGAGGCCCGGCGGCCCCGGCACTCACACCGGTACCGGCGAGTCCTGGCCTCCCACCCGCGTCACGCGTCACCCCTTCCCCACCGACCCCATGTCCGAAGGGAGCAGGGCCGACCCGACCGGGCGGCACCGCCACCGATGAGCGCACACTTCCCGCACCACATCTCCGACAGCACCGCCCTCCGGCACCGGCTGGAGGGCAAGGTGGCCCTGGTGACAGGCGCCAGTTCCGGTATCGGCGAGGCCGCCGCGAAGGCGCTGGCCGCCCAGGGCGCGGCCGTGGTCCTGGCGGCCCGCCGCCGCGCGGACCTGGACCGGGTCGCCGGGCAGATCACCGCCGCCGGCGGCACCGCGGCCGTCGTACGCGCCGACGTCACCGTCGACGAGGACGTCGCCGCCGCGGTGCGCACCGCCGAGGAGCGCTTCGGCGGGCTGGACATCGCCTTCAACAACGCCGGCTCGCTCGGCACCCCCGGGCTGATCGCGGAGCAGAAGCCCGAGACCTGGTCCGAGGACGTCGGCAAGGTGCTCACCAGTGTGTTCCTGTCCATGCGGCACGAGATCCCCGCCCTCCAGCGCAGAGGGGGCGGAGTGATCGTGAACAACGCCTCCCAGCTCGGTGTCGTCGGATTCGGCGCCGGGATCAGCTCCTACGTGGCCGGCAAGCACGGGGTGGTCGGCCTGACGAAGGCCGCCGCGCTGGAGTACGCCGGGCAGAACATCCGGGTCAACGCCCTGGCGCTGGCATCGGTGGACACGCCGATGTACCGCTCCACGGTCGGGGGGAGCCAGGAGAAGGCGGACATGTTCGCCGCTCTGCACCCGCTCGGCCGCGTCGCGACCCCCGAGGAGGCCGCCTCGGCGGTGGTCTACCTCGCCGGGGACGAGGCGGGCTTCTTCACCGGCTCGGTGCTGGTCATGGACGGCGGGTGGACCGCGCAGTGACCCCGCGACCACCCCCGGCCGCCGGAGGACGCCCCGCCGGCGGCCGGGCCGGAGCGCCTCGACACCCTGCGCTACGGCGGCCGGCGCGGGCGCCCGGCCCCGCCGGATGCCCCGGCCCCGCACGGTCCCCCGATGACCCCCCCGGCGGCCGTACCCGTCCCGTCGCCCGCGAAGGAGCCCCCGATGACCTCCCTGCTCGCGATATCCGCGAGTCCCTCGGCGCGCTCGCGCACCGCCGCGGTCGCCGCCCACCTGGTGCAGCGCCTGTCCCGTGCCGGCTTCCGCACCGCGCACCTGAGGGTCCGGGACCTGCCGGCGGCGGAGCTGCTGGCCGGGCGGACCGACCACCCCGTGATGCGCCGGGCGCTGGACGCGGTGGCCGCCGCCGACGGCGTCCTCGTGGCCACCCCCGTCTACCAGGCCGCCTACAGCGGCCTGCTGAAGACCTTCCTCGACGTGCTGCCGCAGTCCGGGCTGGCCGGGAAAACGGTGCTGCCGGTGATGACCGGCGGCAGCCTCGCACACGCGCTCGCCCCCCACTACGCCCTGCAGCCGGTGTTGGTGGCGCTGGGCGCCCGGCACGTCGTCCGCGGCGCGTTCGTACTCGACCACTCGATCGGCGTCGACGGCGACGGCCTCCCCCCGGTCTCCGGGGACGCCGCGCCCCGGCTCGACCGCGCCCTCGAGGAGTTCGTCGCCGCCCTGCCGCCCAAGGAGCCCTCCGCCTCCGGGGCCCTCCACGCGGTCCGGTTCGGCGACCCGGCCGCGCCCCGTACGCACTGACCCCCGGCGCCGTGCGCACGGTCGGTCGGGCGGTCGCCCCGGGTGCCCGGGCCGGTTCCCGGGCCGCGACGGCCCGGGGCCTGTGGTGACGTGCTCCGCGGGCGTCACCCCATGTGCACGGGTGTCTGTCCGCCGCTGGTGACGCCCTCGCCCGTGGAGTGGGCGAGGAACGGGCGGACGGCCCTGAGCAGTTCGTCGGCGGCTTCCATCGGTACCAAGTGCCCGGCGCGGGGGACCAGTTTCAGCCGTCCGTCATGCAGACGGCGGCGGGCGGCGATCCCCTGCCAGAAGGGCACCAGGACGTCCTGGAGGCCCCAGGCCACCAACGTGGGCATCGGCAGTTCCGGCAGTCGCCCGAGAAGGAGGTTCCTCTGCCCCAGCGGTCCCACCGAGGTGCGCTGCGAGCGCAGTGTCATGGACAGGGCACCGGGCGAGGAGACGGCCTTGACCTGGCTGGACCACCAGGGGGACGGGATGCGCCAGGGGCGGCAGGACCCCACGGCCGCCACCGCCGTCACGAGCAGGCGCGGCCCGAAGGGCAGACGGGGGATCAGCCACTTCGTCAGGTCGCCCAGGGGTGTGAGGGCCAGCACCAGCTTCGCCGGGTTGATGGCGCGTCCCATACCGGCGGGGCTCACGAGCACCAGGGACGGCACGCTGCCCGGCTGCTGCAGCGCCATGTTCACCGCCACGGCACCCCCGAAGGAGTGGCCGACGACCACGGGACGCTCGGCACGGACCGCTCGGGCGAACTTCCACGCGAACGCCGCCATGGCCGCCGGGTCGGCGCCGGGGACCGGTTCGCTGTAGCCGTAGCCCGGCAGGTCCACGGCGATGACCCGGTAGCCGTCCGCGAGCCCCTTGAGGACTCCGTACCACTGTTCGGATGCACAGCCTTCGCTGGGGATCAGCAGTACGGGGTCTCCGCGTCCGGCTTCGAGGTAGCGGGTCGATGTCCCGCCCACGTCGATCCGGCGTTCCCTCACGGTCCGCCCGTGTGCAGCAGTGGTTCTGTTCATCGTGGTCTCCCGTCTCGTCCGGTGCAGGGCGGGCCGCAGCGCGCCCGGGTGCGGTGGGGTGCGGTGCCGCCGGAAAGCGAACGGAGGTTCTCCCGGCGCCGGGCCGCACCTGCTGACGACCGGTGGGCCGCGGGGGGAGGGGTGTGCCCGAGCCGGAACCGGACCTTCCCCGCACGGAAGGCGACCCGGGTCCGTGCGGTGGAACCCGTACGTTCCCCGGGGTCACGCCGGCGCCCTCCCCCGGCGACCGGTGACGCGGGTGACGCGGGTGACGGCACCGTGACGCGCGGCCCGTCGGCGCCGGCAGGCGTACGGGGCGGGTCCGGGGGGCGGGCTCGCCCCGTGGCGTGCGCGCCTGCTCGTACGGCGGTGTCCGCGCGCGCCGAGTCCCACCGCGCGGTCCGTCCCGGCGCGCCTTCCGGTCCACCGCGCGCGGCGGGCGGAAGGGTCCCGGTGACCGGGGCGGCGTGCGGGCCCCGCGCGCCCCGCGGAGGGGACGCGCGGTGCGGGGCGCGCGGAGCTCCGGGCCGCTCACGGGGCGGGCGCCTTCAGGGACGCGGCCGGGGCGTTCCGTGTCCGCGGCTCCTCGGACCGGGCCCGCCGGACCGTCGCCAGCACCGCGCCCCGGACGGCTTCCGCCTCGTCCGCGTGGAGGCCCACCCCCCACAGGGCACGCGTGTCCGTACCCAGGACGACCTCGCAGAAGGCGACGTGGTCGGCGCGGCCCTCGCGCCGGTCGACGATGAAGTCCCGCACCGTGGCCGGTGTGAGCAGAGTGGCGAGCAGGTACTGAGCCCGTTCGCGCCAGTCGCCGGGGCACCGGTCGAGGTCGAAGGTCGTTTCCGGACCGCCCGCCGCGGCTCCCCGCCCTACCTCCGTACCCGGTGTGACGTACCGGTCCACGAAGGTCTGCCAGAGCTCGTCCGCGCCGACCTCACCGCCCTGCTTCTCGCAGAGCTTTTGCATGACGTGGGCGAAGTCGATCTGCAGCCTCCTGGGCAGGACCACGCCCTGGGTGCTCCGCAGCAGGTGGGCGATGCCGCCCTTGCCCGACTGGGTGTTGATGCGGATCAGGGCCTGGTAGCTGCCGCCGATGTCGCGGGGGTCGACCGGGAGGTAGGGCACGTCCCAGAAGGCGTCGGCGTCCTCCTCCTCACGGGCACGGAGACCTTTGGCGATGGCGTCCTGGTGCGTGCCGGCGAAGGAGGTGAACACGAACTCGCCCACCCAGGGGTGGCGACTGGAGACCGGGAGCTGGCTGCACTTCTCCGCCACCCGCCGTATGCCGTCCAAGTCGTGCAGGTCGAGCATGGGGTCGATGCCCTGGGAGAACAGGTTCATCGCCAGGGTGGGCACACAGACGTTGCCCGTGCGCTCACCGTTGCCGAACAGGCAGCCCTCCACGCGGTCGGCGCCGGCCAGCAGTGCCAGCTCGGTCGCGGCGACGGCGCTGCCGCGGTCGTTGTGCGGGTGCACGGTGAGGATGGTGCGGTCGCGGTGCGCCAGCTCCCGGCTCATGTACTCGACGCGGTCCGCGAACTCGTGCGGGGGTACGCCTCGACGGTCGCGGGCAGGGTGATCCGTAGGGTGCGGTCGGTACGGGGGGCGCAGTACTCCTGCACCGCGTTGCAGACCTCCAGGGCGAAGTCGGGCTCGGTCTGGGTGAAGGACTCGGGCAGGAAGGACAGCAGGATCTCGGTTTCCGGTGTCGTCTCCTGCAGGTGCACTGCCTGCCGGGCGCCTGCGAGGGCCATCGCCAGCATCTCCTCGCGGCTGGCGCGGAAGACCACCCGGCGCTGGGCGGTGGAGGTCGGGATGATGTACTGCACGATCGCCTTGCGGGCGCCGCGGACCGCGGCGACGCTGCGTTCGAGGGCTTCGGCACGGATCGGCGTGAGGACCTGGATGACGACGTCGTCGGGAATGGCGTCGGTCTCGATCAGGTGCCGCACGAAGTCGTGTTCGTCCTGGGACGCGGCAGGGTAGCCGACCTCGATCTCCTTGAAGCCGATGGACACCAGGAGGTCGAACATCTCGCGTTTGCGGGCGACGTCCATCGGATCGATCAGGGCCTGGTTGCCGTCCCGGAGGTCCACACTGCACCAGAGGGGTGCCTCGGTCAGCCGCCGGCCGGGCCAGGTGCGGTCGGCCAGCCCGATCGGCTCGTACGGCGCGTACTTGTGAAAGGGCATGCCGCTGGGTGTCTGCACCCCCCTGTGCTGCGGGGGGAAAGTCCGGCGCGGCTGCTGAAGGCCACTCATGTTGTCCTCCTCCGGGAATCGGGGATGGGGGATCGGGACCGTAAAGACCGGTCGGGCCGTGGTGCCGGCACGGTGGAGCGTCCACGGGACGACGCGTACGCTCCGGCGCCGCGGTCGGGGCCCGTCCGGGTCCGGTACGCCCCCTCCGTCCGTGTGGTCACCGCGGTCGCGGCCCTCCCGCCGCGGTCCGCGCGTCCGCGGCGGTGGCGATGCGCTGTTCGGCGATCCGGTCGGCGGCGGCACCGGGCAGGATGTCCTCCGCCCTGGCGCGTTCCAGGACGGCCAGCGTCGTGTCGAAGATCCGCTCCACCTTCGTCATGCTCTGCTGGGGCGTGGCCCCGCGCAGATCCCCGGCGGCCTGGATCACCCCGCCGGCGTTGACGACGTAGTCCGGGAGGTAGAGGATCCCCCGGTCCGCGAGTTGGCGCTCCACGTCGGGACGGGCCAGCTGGTTGTTGGCCGCGCCGCACACCACCTCGGCCGTGAGCACCGCGGCGACGGCTTCGTCCAGTGCCCCGCCCAGCGCGCAGGGAGCATAGATGTCCATGCCCTTGAGCTGGATCAGCGCTTCGGTGTCGTCCGCGACGACGATCTGGGGGAATTCTTCCGCCAGGCGGCGCACCGGCTTTTCGCGCACGTCGGTGACGGCCACGCGGGCACCCTCGTCGAAGAGGTGCTCCACCAGGAGGCGGCCGACTTTGCCCACTCCTGCGACTCCGACCGTCCGGTCCCGGAGCGAGGGCGTGCCCCAGCGGTGGAGCGCTGCCGCCCGCATGCCCTGGAGCACGCTGAGGGCGGTGAAGACCGACGGGTCTCCCCCGCCGCCGCTCTCCAGCGAGCGGGTCGCGGTCCACCGGCACGTGCGGGCGATCGTGTCCATGTCCGCCGTGTCCGTGCCGACGTCGCACGCCGTCACGTACCGGCCGCCGAGGGAGTCCACGAACCTGCCGTAGGACATCAGCAGTTCCTCGGACTTGATCTGTTCGGGGTCCCCGATGATGACGGCCTTGCCGCCGCCGAAGTCGAGTCCGGCCATGGCGTTCTTGTAGGACATGCCGCGCGAAAGCTTCAGCACGTCGGCGAGAGCCTTCTCGTCGCTGTCGTACGCGTGGAAGCGGGTGCCCCCCAGGGCCGGGCCCAGGGCCGTGGAGTGAAGGGCCACGATGGCTTTCAGGCCCGAGGCGGGATCCTGGAACAGGGCGACTCGTTCGTGGTCGAAGGGGTCCGAGCCGAGAGTGGTGAGGAGTGCCTTGAGGTCGACGGAATGCATGGTGCTTCTCCTTGGGAGAGACGGGTCTTCCTGCGTCGTGCCGGTGGTTCCGGTGGGCGGTTCACGCCGTCGCGGACGGCCGTTCGGGGTCGGGTGCGTTCTTCCAGCGGGGGTTCGTCCACCCATGGGCGGCCTCGCCGGTGGCGGCGGGCGGGAACGACGGGGCGAGCCGGGCACGGCGACGGCGGACGCGGCGGCGAGGGGACGCCGCGCGGGTCGGGCCGCCGGCGGTCCCGCGGTCACCGGGCAGCACGTAACGCCCGGGTGCGGGGGTGCGGGCCGGATACCGCGCGCTGCCCGTCGTGCGGCTCGGGACGCGCGGGCCCGACCGGGGGCCGAGCCACCGCGACCAGGCCGTCCACCAGGACTCGTGCTGTGAAGCGGCGCGGGCCAGCCAGTCCTGGGGCCTCGGGGGAAGCCCGTCCCCGCCGATGAGGTAGTCGGCCTTGGGGCGTGGCGGACTGATGATGCCTCCCACGTGTCCCGAGGGCACCAGGTGGAAGGCGACGTCGCCGCCGAGCAGCCGGGCGCTCCGGTACACCGTTTCCCAGGGGATGATGTGGTCGCGGGAGCCGGCCACCACGAACGCGTCCTGCGTGACGGCGGAAAGATCGATGGTCCTGTCATCGATCCGCAATCGACGCTGGGCCAGGGAGTTGTCCGCCGCGATCCGCAGGGTCTGCTTGAAGAGCGTGTCGGGCACGTCTATTCCGTCCTCGCTCCACGCCCAGATGTCGAAGGGTTGCGGCCTGTCGCCCATCAGCCAGCCGGACACGAGCGGTTGCCAGATGGTTTCCCTGGGCCTGAGCAGGTCGAAAAGAAGGCTGATCTTCTTGCCGTCGACGAGGCCGCGCTTGTTGGAGAGCATGCGGGTCAGGAGGTCTATCTCCGCCTCCGACGACTTCTCGCGGCCGTCCGGACCCGCGTAGTCGAGTGCCGACATCAACAGGGTCAGCGATGCCACCCTCGCCTCGCCGCCCGCCGCCAGCCAGGCGGCCGCGGATGCCGCGAACATCCCTCCGGCGCACACTCCCACCAGATGGGCCCGGGGGGCCCCGGTGATCTCCCGTACGACATCCAGGGCGCGCAGTGGGGCCTGCGGCAGGTATTCGTCCAGTCCGAGCCCCGCCTGGTCGGGTTCGGGGTCACGCAGGCTGATGGCGAACACCGTGAAGCCCTCGCGGACCGCCCACTCGACGAGACTGCGGTCGGGGGCCAGGTCGTATATGTAGAACTTGTTCACCCAGGCGGGGACGAACAGCAGCGGCACCTGGTGCACCTCTGCGGTCTGGGGCTCGTACTGGATCAGCTCCATCAGTTCGTTGCGGTACACGACGCGGCCGGGGGTGGCGGCCAAGTCCTCTCCCAGCCGGTAGGCGCCGGGCGGCATCTTGGCCGGCCGCCCCCGGCGGCGCACCACGTCGTGCAGGAGGTTGCCCGAACCGCGGACCAGGCTCACGCCCCGGGTGTCCGCGGCGCGGCGCAGCGCGGCGGGGTTCCCCGGAAGGAAGTTCACGGGGGCCAGGGCCTCGGTGACGACTTGGGCGAGGAACTGCAACTGCTGCCGGCGCCGCGCCGGCAGGTAGGGGGCTTCGGCGGCGGCCAGGGTCAATCGGGACCACGTCAGGTAGTACTGCAGAAGACGTTGGTACTTCGGGTCGGAGCTCCAGGCCGGGTCGCTGAAACGCCGGTCGTCGGGTTCCGGGCTCCACCGGGCCGCTGGGGACGTCTGACGCGGCCGCCCCCGGCGGAGGCGCCGGAGCACCTTCGCGCGCCGGTTTCCCGAGGCCGGCCCCACGTCGTTGTCGTCGTAGGCATAGGGCTCGCTGCCGCACGGACTCATCAGGGTGTCTCCTTGCCGGGCCGGCGATCGCACCGGCACTCGATTTCGCAGGGGGGTGGGCCTGTTCCTGTGACGGGCAGGTGGCAGAGGGGGCGGCGGGCAGGGAATTCGGCTCGCCCGTTTCCTGAGAAAGGAATGTAGAGGCGTGCCGGATCCGCCGGCAGGCGTGTTCGTGGCCCGCGGAACGGCTCACCGCCCAAAGGTGCAGTCGGCGCACGGCAGGGCGCGTACCGGCTCCGGCCCACCCCCGCACCACCAGTGCGACAACAGGCGTGTGTCTCATGTGGGGCACTGCGGGGAAATCGCGG
Source organism: Streptomyces sp. NPDC045287 (assembly GCF_056432325.1). Lineage (NCBI taxonomy): Bacteria > Bacillati > Actinomycetota > Actinomycetes > Kitasatosporales > Streptomycetaceae > Streptomyces > Streptomyces sp. NPDC045287. The sequence goes on along the minus strand of NZ_JBWKJG010000010.1, from coordinate 12,767 downwards.
TCCCGGGCGGAACGCTCGCGCGAACACCCGCCTTTTGGTATCGCCGGGCCTTGTGGAGGACGTCCCGGGAAGGCCCGCGGGCCGGGGCGCGGAACAGCGGAAAAACCGACCACGACGGCATGTGGCAGTCATGTCCTTTGTCCGGTGGTCGGCGACCACGCGAGACCGGCGGGGAGGACGACAGGCGAAGCGGAGGGGAAATACCTTGCCGTTACGGATTCACGAGGGCCCGACAATCCGTTCCATCTGGCACGACACCCGATCCGGAGGATCACCATGCGCAGCACCATGCCGGACACTCCGCTCACCATCGCCCGTGTCCTGCAGTACGGCTCCACGGTCCACGGCGCTTCCACCGTGTCCACGTGGAACGGAAACGGATTCGACCGCAGGACCTACGCGGAGACGGGTGAGCGTGCCGCTCGTCTGGCGCACGCGCTCCGCGATCAGCTCGGTGTGCGCACCGGTACCGGACCGTCGAGCGAGCAGAGCGTCATCGGTACCTTCATGTGGAACAACGCCCGCCACCTGGAGCTGTTCCTCGCGGTTCCGGCGATGGGCGCCGTCCTCCACACGCTCAACCCGCGCATGCCGGCCGAGCAGTTGGCCCACACCCTCAAGGACGCGGGCGACGAGGTCATCGTCGTGGACGCCGACCTGACCGAGGCGCTCGCCTCCGTGCTGCGCCTCCTGCCCCGAGCGGTGCGGCACGTCGTCGTCGCCGGTTCCGGCGAACGCGCGGCGCTCGCCGGGCTCGCCGGTGAGGTGCACCGGTACGAGGAGCTGATCGCCGACCGTCCTCTCGACTACCCCTGGCAGGAGCGGCTCGACGAGCACACCGCCGCGACGATGTGCTACACGTCCGGCACCACCGGCCGCCCCAAAGGGGTGGTCTACAGCCACCGGTCGATATACCTGCACTGCTTTCAGATGATGGCCCCGAGCCACTACGACGTCGGCCAGCGCGACGTCCTCTTCCCCATCGCGCCCATGTTCCACGTGAACGGCTGGAGCATCCCCCACGTCGCGTTCCTCACCGGCGCCGACCTGTTGCTGGCGGACCGGTACTCCCGGACCGCATCGCTCGCCCGCATGATCGAACAAGGGCGGCCGACCTTCAGCGCCGCCGTGCCGACGGTCTGGGCCTCCCTGCTGGAGGAGCTGGACACCCACGCGTACGACACCGGCAGCCTGCGCCGGGTGTTCGTGGGGGGATCCGCGTGCCCTCCCGCCCTGATGGCCGCCTACCGGGACCGGCACTCCATCGACTTCCTGCACGGGTGGGGAATGACCGAGACCCTCGGGGCGGTGAGCGCGGCCGTGCCTCCGGGAGGGGTGGGCGCCGACGAGGAGTGGACCTACCGCGTCAGCCAGGGGCGGTTCCCGGTATCGGTCCGCTTCCGGCTCGTCGACCCGGACGGGGCCCTCGTGCCGCACGACGGCGTGTCCGTGGGCGAGCTGCAGCTGTGCGGTCCCGACATCACCACGGCCTACCACGGCGGCGTGGGCGCCCTTCCGGTACGGCCGGAGGGGAACTTCACCCCGGACGGCTGGCTGAGGACCGGCGACGTCGGAAGGATAACCCCGGACGGGTTCCTGACCCTCACCGACCGCGTCAAGGACGTCATCAAGTCCGGTGGCGAGTTCATCTCCAGCGTGCACCTCCAGAACACGCTGATGGAGCACCCCGCGGTGTCCGAAGCGGCGGTGGTCGCGGTGCCCGACGAGCGCTGGGGCGAGCGGCCCCTGGCGGTCGTGTCGCTGCGTCAGGACACCGGCGCCGACCCGGAGGAGCTGCGGGACTTCCTGGCCCGCCGCGTCGACTCCTGGATGATGCCCGAACGGTGGGCGGTCGTCGGGGAGATACCGAAGACCTCGGTGGGCAAGTACGACAAGCGCCGCATCCAGGTCCAGTACGAGCAGGGCGGGTTCGACGTCGTCAGCCTCGACAGGCGGCCCGGCAGTGCGCCCGCCACCAGGTCGGCGGAGCATGCCGACAGGTGAGGCGACGGCCTCTCCGAACCGCCCGCGGCGACGGCCCCGCGGCGGCGGACCTCACCGGGACATCGCGGCCTCCACGATCTCCATCGCCCACTCCCGGTCGCAGCCGATCTCCTCGTACTCCAGCACCGCCTGCCGCAGCCGCCCCCACAGCCCGGCCCTCGACCACGAGGCGAAGCGACGGTGCGCCGTGGCCGGGGAGACCTCGAACGAAGAGGGCAGGCGGCGCCAGGCGCACTCGCTGGTGAGGACGAACACCACGGCCGTGAAGACGTCGCGGCTGTCCAGCGGGCCGGTGCCGCCTCCCTGGCTCCGCGGGGCGAACTCGGGGATCAGCGGTGCGAACAGCTCCCACATCCGGTCGGACACCAAACGCCGTGCCAACGTCTCTCCCATGGCCGACATCATGGTGCTCGGCCGGGACCGCACAACCGGGCAGGGCCGTCTCACGTGGTGCCCGGTGCCCGCGGCAGCGATTCCACGGAGCCCTCCCGGCGACGTCCTGCCGCGAACCCGTCCCGACCCCCCGGCCTCCCCGCGCCCACCGCCGTGTGGGACGTGTCCCCGCGAAGGGCCCCGAAGCCCTTCCCCCCCCGTTGCACGCCCGCGCTCCGCCCGGGGCGCGGGGAGCGAGTGGCCCGGCGCACCTCCGCCACCGCCCCGTACGCCTGCCGGCGAAAGCCGAACCGCGTCCACGGTGACGGCCCGGCGGACACGGCGCCCGGCGGTGACGGCAGGGCGGCGGGCGGTGGCCCACCACGGTCCACCCCGGCGCGGAACCCCGCCGATCGCTCCGCGACACCGCACCCGAAGGCTCACGGCGCGCCGCTCTCCCCCGGCACGTGCGGCGCGGCCGGCCACCCGAGGAAAGGAAGGCACCCATGAAACCCCGGTCGTCCAAAACCGGCGAGACGGTCATCGACCACCTCCTGTACCGCTTGAGCGGCGTGGGGGTGAACCACCTGTTCGGTGTGGCGGGTGACTACAACCTCCCCGTCCTGGACCGTGTGCTCGCTCACCCGAAAGTGAAGTGGATCGGAACCGCGAGCGAGCTCGGCGCCGCCTACGCGGCCGACGGCTACGGTCGCACGCGGGGCTTCGGAGCACTCCTCACCACGTTCGGCGTGGGGGAGCTGAGCGCGATCAACGGGGTGGCCGGCAGTTACGCCGAGCGGGTCCCGCTGCTCCACATCGTCGTCGGACCGACGCAGGCCTCCGAACGCGCCGGGCTGGTGGTCCACCACACCATGGGGGACGGGGACTTCGACCGGTTCGCCCGCGCGCACCGGCAGGTGGTCTGTGCCGATGCCGTCCTGCGGCCCGGCAACGCCCTCGCCGAGATCGACCGGGTGCTGGCGGCCTGCCTGAACGAGAGCCGCCCCGGCTACCTCCGGGTGCCCCGTGATGTCGCCCTGGCCACCGTCCGGTCACACCGCCCGCCACCGCTCCCCCGCGGGTGGGCCGCCGACCCGGGCAGCCTCGAAGCCTTCCGTGCCGCGGCCCGGGCCCGGCTCGCCGCCGCGGACACCGTCGTGGTGCTGGCCGACTTCCTCGTGGACCGGTTCAAGGCCCGTTCCGAACTGGCCGGTCTGCTGCGGGCAGGTGCCTTCCCCCACGCGGTCCTGGCCACCGGCAAGACCGTCGTCGACGAGAGCGCCCCCGGCTTCCTCGGCCTGTACGCGGGAGCCATGAGCGAGAAGCGGGTCCGTCTCGCCGTCGACAGGGCCGACCTGCTGATCCGTGCCGGGGTGCTGCTCGCCGACATGACCACCGGCAAGTTCACGCACCGTTTCGATCCCGCCGCGGGCATCGACCTCGGGCCCACGACCGCCACGGTGGACGGCGTCGCCTTCCCGGACGTGCCGCTGGCCGCGGCACTGGGCGTGTTGACGGACCTGGTCGGTGACCTCGCCATGGCCCCCGCCCGCCCCGCCGGCGCCCGACGCCGCGGGCCGGCCGCGCCGGCACGCCGGGTCCCCGCCCTCCCGGCCGTGGTCCCCGGGAGGATCCTCGCCCACGGGCCGAGGCCGTACCGCTCCCTGCGCCCACTCACCCAGTCCTCCCTGTGGGAGGCGGTGGGCAACGCCATCCGTCCCGGCCACACGGTCGTCGCCGACGACGGCACTTCCATGCTCGGCATCGCCGACCGCCGCTTCCCCCGCGGAGCCCGGTTCATCGCACAACCGATGTGGGCGTCCATCGGCTACAGCCTGCCCGCGCTGCTGGGAGCACAGCTCGCCGACCCCTCCCGCCGCGGAGTGCTGATCATCGGCGACGGTGCGGCCCAGCTCACCGCCCAGGAACTGGGCACCATCAGCCGCTACCGCCTCAAGCCGATCGTGATCCTGGTCAACAACCACGGCTACACCATCGAGCGGATCACCCACGGCCTCCGCGCCGAGTACAACGACGTCGCCCGGTGGCGCTGGGGCAAGGTACCGGCCGCCCTCGGCGTCTCCCACCCCCTGGTACTGAAAGCCCGTTCCCCGGCTGCGCTGGACCGCGCGCTCGCCCGGGCCGCGGCCACCCCCCACCGCCTCGTCCTGATCGAAGCGGTGACCGGCCGGTACGACGTCCCGCCGGCGCTGAAGCGCCTGGCCATCAACAGGCCGGACAGGGCCCGCTGGGTCGCCTGACGGGTCCGCGCCCGCGGTCGGGCACCGCGACCCGCTCGACTGCGGGCGGGTTCCTCCTCCGGCCCGACCGGCGGGGCGACCTCCGCTCCGGCCGCACCCGTGGGACCCGGCAGGACGACGGGGCTCCCCCACCGGAAGGGCTGCCGAACCTCGATCGCCCCATGGGCTCACGGCGCGGTACCCGCGGTACGGGGGCTCCGCTCAGGAGGGCCGTCAGGTTTCACCGCCGGGCCTGTCCGGGAGCACGGGGGGGGACGCGTGGACGCGCACGCAGTGGACCGCGTACGGGTGAAGTCGGCGTCGTACGCCGCTGATGTGCCGGTTCCCACGGCGCGTGGCGGGGTGAGGTCGTGCAGGCGGGCGGTGCCGAGCGCACCATCACCCCTGAGCGGCAGCCCCGGAGGATCTTCCAAGTGCTCGTCCGCGCGGAGGCGTGCCCGACGCGGTGCGGACCTCGTGAGGGGAGGCGTGGCGTCCCTCCTTCTGGGCCGGAAGCCCCCGCCTGGCCGCGTTCGCAAGGGTGGGGAGGACCGGAGCGGTGTCCCGACGACCGCCGTCCGCGATCACCGTGGCCTGGTCGACGACGCCTTTCGCACCGGCGGCTTCCATGCCCCGCGGCCGTCGCGGCTGTCCGGCAGCGGCCGGCCGACCGCGGGGCCCGGGCGGGTGCCGGCGTCGACGACGGCCTGGTGGCCGGTCGGGCAACGGCAGCCCCTCGGCTGCTCGGCGACCGTGGGGTCACGGGCGGGAGGGAGCCGGTCAGTGCTCGTCCGCCGGACGGAGCCGGTGGGCTTCCTCATGCCGCCCCAGCGCCTCCAGGCGACCGCGGAAGGCTTCCAGGCGTCTGGCGCACTGCACGGAGCGCACCCCGCCCAGCACCTCCACGGCTTGTGCCGCGGTGCCGCAGCTCCGCTCCACCTCCCCGAGCTGCAGCTCCACCGACGCCAGGAGCAGCAGCCTGAGAGCGCGGCGCCGGGCTTTCGGCGCGCCTTCCCGCAGGGCCTCCTGCGCCCACCGGACGGCGGCTTCGGGCCGGCCCAGGTCCTGGTAGCAGTGCGCCAGCTCCTGCGCCAGGTACGCTCGGTCGACGTGGGGGATCCCTTCCTGGCGCTCGTGCGCGTCGGGACCGTCACCGTTCAGCGCTTCGAGTACCTGGTCGACGGCCTTCTCGCAGGCACCCGCGTCTCCCAGAAGGGCGTGGCCGCGGGCTTCGGCGGCGTAGAAGACCGCCCGAGAGGTCGCAGTGGTCCGTCGTTGCGTTCCTTCCCGGGCCACCTTCGCGAGCTGAACGGTCTCACCGGGGTTGTCGAGCAGCAGGGCCACGTGCCCCATCCCCGACGCGAGCACATAGCCTCCGAAGACGCGGTCGTCCGCCGCCTGCGCCAGGCGCAACGCCTGTATGTAATAGCGCTGGGCGAGCCCGAGCTGCCCGGTGTCGACCGTCATGTAGGCGGTGAGCTCCGTCAGCCGTGCGACGGCGCCGAGCAGGAGCCGCCCGGTCGACTCCCGGTACGGGCCCGCGAGCAGCCCGGAGACGACGCTGTCCAGGTAGCGCACGGCGACCGGGCGTATGTGCCCGCTGCCGAAGTTGTGGTCGAGGTCGGTCAGGGCGGCGGTGGTCGCCCGCACCACCTCGATGTCCGCCGGGCCGACCGCGGGGACGCCCTTGACCGCGACACTGGGATCCGGCTCGGCGATCAGCCAATCGCGGCTGGCCTGGACGAGCACGGAGGTGGCCAGCCGCTCCCTGGTCACCAGACCGCTGTACTTGGTGTCGCTGCGCCACAGTGCGCACGCCTGCTGGAGGGCGCCCGCCACCGTCGGCTCGAACCGCAGTCCCACGGTGGGGGCCAGCCCCGGGCCCGTGCTCATCCCTATGTCGTCGACGGTCACCGTACGGCCCAGCTTGCGCTCCAGCGCCTCGGCGATGATGGCGGGGGCGCGACCGCGAGGTTGCTGGCCCCGGAGCCACCGCGCCACCGACGTCTTGTCGTAGCGCAGATCGAGTCCGTGCTCGGCACCGCAGGTATTGACCCGGCGGGCAAGTCCCGTATTCGAACACCCCGCTTCTTCCATCACGGCCCTCAGCCGTTCATTGGCCTCACGGCCCGCACGCGGTGCTACGGCCATATTCACGTCTCCTTCTCAGGACCTGTATCGGGGATAGGTACCCGTCGCCGAGCCGCAACAGCCCCACCAGGGGTTTTTGGCCAATTCCGGATGGGCCGATTCCGGACGCATCCAACGGCAAGCAGATATCGATTTCGGCGGGTTGGCCGCCTGCCTCGCAAGAACTAACCCGAATCGATTTGATTCGATGGACCCACCGTCATATCACTTCACATCGAAGATGCGTGCCGTCCGCATCCGCGTCGATCCAGCGGCCGCGTTCTGGATTTCCATCCGTTCTTTTTCCGGGCCATGGGCCTTCAGGCGAGTGGACACGCTTCGTGCCGTGAAGGCGCCGCGTGGTCCCCGAGTTCACCCGCCGTCGACAACGCCTGAACGGTACGACGGGGTGCGAAGCCCTTTCACCCGGTGGGACGGGCGGGACCCGAGGCGGCGGCTCATCCGCCGCGACGCCTGCGGCCACAGCTCCTTCGGCCGCAGGACCGGAATTCGAGAGCGACGGATCCGCGACGTCCTCCCGACACATCGGGCGGCGTCTCTCCCGATCCGCCCGTGGTCGCCGTACGCACGCACCGCTCGGGCCTTCCTCGCCCCGGTGTCCGCCGCCGGCCCGGCCAGACTCAGGAATCGGCGTGTCTCGCTTGTTCCGACAGCCGAAGAAACGGGGGCGCCCCTTGTGCTGCTTGGTGGCGTAAAAGGCTGATGGAACAGTTTCTTGGGTCCAGCGGCCCCTCCTCGCCCGGAACACGGTCCCCACCCACCCCATCACGACCCGGTCGACAATGGTGACGAGCTATGACACATGATTGGCCATTGGCACTAGTGGACGATAGACGTACGTTCGGGGCAACCCTGCTGCAGGGGCGCACAGAAGGCTACCGGCATCCTTTGGCGCACATGCTAGGCGAGTAGTACTCGTCGGTATGCACTTCGGAACGCGTGCCCCCTCACAACGTGTCCCACGAGTCACCCCAAGGGCCACCGGTGACACGGGCCGGGTGACCGTACGCACGCGCGCGCGGACTACCGCGCCGCCCGTCGTGCGGCATGCGCTGGGCCTCGGCCCGCCCCGCGGTCCGGCGTCCCCCGTGCACGCCTCGCGAGGACCGGTCCGCCGGACGCCGGGCCGGGAGAGCCGTGCGGTGACGCGGCAGCGGAAGGCGCCTCCGCCCCGGGGCCGCCCCGCGCGACCGGTGGGCGTGCGCGTCACCGCGGGCCGGCGTCCGCCTGCCGTGCGTCGTCGGCCGGGCCGTGCCCGGTACGGCCACCGCGGTGCACCGGCGGTGTGCGCGCGCGGATGCCGCGGCACGCGCAGGCGTGCACGCCACGGGGCGGGGCCGCTTCCGGCCCCGCCCCGTGCGCCTGCCGGCGCCGGCAATCCGAAACTAGGGTGCCGTACACCCGCACACCCGGCCCATCGGAAATGGACGCCGCGGTGGGTGCACGGGGATGTGGTTTCACATCTCGCCACACGACTTCCCTCCCACTTCCGCACGGGAAACGCCCGCTCCGGCCCGAGCTCGACCCTCTTTCACTCGCAGTCCGCCGGTCATCAACCCATTCACCGTGGCCCGGCTTTGAAGAAAGCACGTCGTTTCCTCCGGCGGTACGGCATTCGATCACGCTGGAACGTGCCACGCCCACGCCCACGACACGAGACGGGACACCGTAATGAACAAACCCGCCGCCGCACCAAGGGAAAAAGTGGCGGAGCACTGGACCGACGTGGATGGAACAGCGGTCCGGTACCTCGAAACCGGGCGGGGAGACCCGGTGCTGCTGATACACGGCGAAGGCAGCGTCTCCGAACAGTGGTACGGCATTCTCCGGGGCCTTGCCGACAGCCACCGGATCATCGCCGTGGACCTGCCGGGATACGGCCACAGCGAACCGATCCGGAGCGCCGGTCCCGAAGCGATGGCCTCCTTCCTGTGGAGGTTCGCCCGAGCGGTCGGTGCGGAGCGGCCCGTGGTCGTGGGGCACTCCTTCGGAGGCGCCGTGGCCGTCCACATGGCCCTGCAACGACCGGACCACGTGCCGTCCCTCGTCCTGGTGGACTCCGCCGGCATGGGGCGCGCCATCAACCCGGCCATGGTGGTGCTGGCCGTCACCCCCCTGGGTGATCTGACGAAGTGGCTGATCCCCCGCCTGCCCTTCGGGCCTCGCCTGCTCGTGGTCTCGGTGGCGGTGGTGGGGGCCTGCCGCCCCTGGAACATCCCGCGCCCCTGGTGGTCCAGCCAGACCAAGGCCGTTTCCTCACCCGAGGCCCTGCCCACCACCCTGCGTTCGCAGCGCTCCTCGGTGGGGCCACTGGGACAGAAGAACCTTCTCCTGGGGCGGTTGCCCGAACTGCCGATGCCGACCCTGGTGGTCTGGGGCCTCCAGGACCTCTTCATCCCCTTCTGGCAAGGGATCGCCGTCCGACGCCGCCTGCGCGACGGGCGTCTGAAGCTGGTTCCCTGCGCCGGCCACCTGCTGCCGGCGGAGGCCGCCGGTGAACTACTGAAAGCCGTCCGCCCCTTCCTCGCTCACTCCACCGGGGCGGCGGCGGCTGAAGGAGGACTGCGACGGTGAACACCGAAGCCGATGTGATCGTGGTGGGATCGGGCCTGGCCGGTCTGGTCGCGACATACGAGTTGACGCGCGCCGGACGGCGCGTGGTCATCGTCGACCAGGAGAACCAGAACAACCTCGGAGGCCAGGCCTTCTGGGCCGAGGGCAGCCTGTTCCTGGTCAACAGCCCCGAGCAACGCCTGCTGGGCATCAAGGACTCCCGTGAACTGGCCCTGTCCGACTGGCTGGCCTCGGCCGGGCACGACCGCGACAGCGAGGACCGGTGGGCCCGCAGGTGGGCCGAGGCCTATGTGGACTTCGCCGCCGGGGAGAAGCGCGACTACGTGTACCGGCTCGGGCTGCGCCTGCTGCCCCTCGTCGGCTGGATCGAGCGGGGGGAAGGAACCGCGACCGGTCACGGCAACTCCGTCCCCCGGCTCCACTACACCTGGGGAAGCGGACCGGAAGTGGTACGGACGTTCCGCAAACCGGTGCTCGCCGCCGCCACGCGCGGCCTGGTCACCTTCAAGTACCGGCACCGGGTGGACGAACTCGTCATCGAGGGCGGGGCCGCGGTCGGCGTGCGGGGGGCGGTGCTGGAGCCCTCGCGGGAGCCGCGCGGCGTGCCCTCCTCCCGGAAGGAGACCGGGAGGTTCGAGATACGTGCGCAGGCGGTGCTCATCGCCTCCGGCGGCATGGGCGCCAACCACGACCTCGTGCGCGCCCACTGGCCGACCGACCGCCTCGGCCCGGCGCCGGCGACGATGCTCACCGGTGTGCCGGCGCACGTCGACGGACGCATGCTGCAGATCACTGAGCGCGCCGGCGGTTCGGTGGTCAACCTCGACCGCATGTGGTTCTACAACGAGGGCATGAAGAACTGGGCTCCCGTGTGGCCCGGCCACGGGGTGCGCCTCCTGCCCGGCCCGTCCCCCCTGTGGCTCGACGCGACGGGGCGGCGGCTGCCCCCGCCGCTGTTCCCCAGCCACGCGTCCCTGGCGACGCTGCGGCACCTCAGGTCGACCGGTCACGACCATTCGTGGTTCATCATGACCCACTCGATGGTGGACAAGGAGTTCGCACTGTCGGGATCCGATCAGAACCCCGACCTGACCGGCAAGAACTGCCTGCTCCTGCTCCAACGGTTCAAGAAGAGCACGATGGCGCCGATACGCGCGTTCATCGAGAACGGCGAGGACATCCTGGTGAGCCGTACGCTCTCCGAGTTGGTGGAGGGCATGAACGCCCTCACGCCCGAACCACTCCTCGACTACGCGCGCGTGGAGCAGGAGGTGGTGGCCCGCGACCGGCAGGTGGCCAACGACTACGGCAAGGACATGCAACTGATGGCCGTGCGCAACGCACGGGCGTACCTGCCGGAGAAAGCGGTCCGGATCGCCGCTCCGCACCGCCTGCTCGACCCGGCCCACGGTCCACTGGTCGCCGTACGACTGCGTCTGCTCACCCGCAAGACACTGGGCGGAGTGCAGACCACCCTCGGCTCGCAGGTCGTGCGGCCGGACGGGACGACTTTCGACGGTCTGTACGCGGCGGGAGAAGCGGCCGGATTCGGCGGCGGAGGGGTACACGGGTACAACGCCCTGGAAGGGACCTTCCTCGGCGGGTGCATCTTCTCCGGCCGGGTCGCCGGCCGTACGCTCGCCCACGACCTGGCGTGAACCGTCCCGGACCGTCGGCGAGCACCGGGGGCGGCGGCGGGCGGGCCGAGCGCGTGCCGGGCCGCGGGACCGCTGCTCCCGTGGGGCCACGCGGTGCGCCCGCCCGCTCCGGCCGCCGTCGTCGGCGTCACCCGCGCGAGCCCCTCGGCAAGGGGCGGACGGGTCGGCGGAGGCGTCGGGCGATGGCCGCGTCGCCGGCGAACCGGCGTGCCGGATCGACCTGGTGCACCGGCGTCGGGGCCCGGGCACGGGTCCTGCGCAAGATCGCCGGCCATGGCACGCCGCCCACCGCCCAGCACGGTCCGCACCCGGGCGTACACAAGAGCACAGCCGCCGGCGCGGCCCTCTCCGCCCACCCGGGCGTGCTGCACCCGGCGTTCCCTCCCGCCCCGATCGTCGTCACCCGCTGACGCCGGTCGGGGAGCACCGGCCCCCACCGGCTCCCAAGAATGATCAAAAGGCCGCTTCGGATTGCTCCGAAACGGCCTCTGACCTGCGACTCTTACGAGTCGGGACGACAGGATTTGAACCTGCGACCCCTTGACCCCCAGTCAAGTGCGCTACCAAGCTGCGCCACGTCCCGATGCCCGTCTGACCTGGGGTTTCCCCGGCCCGGCGTGCATGAGAACAATACCGCACTCCGAGCGGTGATCACTAACCGCTTCGACGGAAGGCGCGTGTCGGGGCCGCCGGGGCGCACGCCCCGAAGGCCGCGCGCACTGGATGCGCCCTCTCGTGCATCCGAGCGCCTCCCCCCGGCTTCGGGCACCGGGCGCCGGGGAGGTCGCCGTCCGGCGCAGGACGGCGTGTTCCGGCCCTCCGGTCCACTCCGGCGGCCGATCGGAAGGTCGCACATTGGTGCGGAACGTTCGGCCCGGCACCGCCGCCGCACCCTTGCCCTTGGCATGTGGCAGGAGGGCAGGCGGGGAATGCCCCACGGAGGGACGGCCGCCCGACCCGGCGCCATGCACAGCCCTCTTCGAACGTCAATGGATCTTGTTTCGGACAATGTTCAGGACCGTGTTGAACCGCCCCCGGGAGATCAACACCATGAGGTGTCTGCCTGCTCGGGAGGGGAGCGCTACCGATGCACCACCTGCTCGAACACCCACACGAGCAGGCGTTTCGCAGAGGAGGGCTCGCATGGACGGCTATTTCGCCGGTCGGCTGCACCACCAACTCAGGCAGCAGGTGAGAGACTTCGCGGAGGCCGAGGTCCGGCCACGGATTCCCGCCATGGAGGCGGCCCGCTCCGTGCACCACGAACTGTCCCGGCTCATCGCCCGCCAGGGCTGGCTGGGCGCGACGATCGGCACGGACCTGGGAGGGATGGGCGTCGGCCACCTCGGCAAGACGATCATCATCGAGGAGCTGTCCCGCGTGAGCGCGGCGATGGGCGCGATGGTGCAGGCGTCCCAGTTGGGCGTCGCGAAGATCCTGCACTTCGGGAACGACGAGCAGAAGAAGACCTGGCTGCCGCTGATAGCCGCCGGTGAGTGCCTTCCCACGATCGCGGTGACCGAGCCGGAGTCCGGCGGCCACGTGCTGGGCATGGCGGCCAGTGCCGTGCGCGACGGCGACGACTACGTCCTGACCGGCCGGAAGGTCTTCGTCGGCAACAGCCACGTCGGGGACCTGCACGGCGTCGTCGTGCGCACCGGCCCCGGCCCCAGGGGGCTCACGGCGTTCCTGGTGGAGGCCGACCGGCCCGGCCTGCACGTCGGCGGCGAGAGGCCCACGATGGGCCTGCACGGCTTCGGCTTCGGCG